>NZ_JBNTJT010000005.1:0-502209 GCF_051194995.1 Halorussus sp. AFM4
CCGGCTATTCGACCGGCCGCCGCTCGACGCGCTCGCTGTTCTTCCACGCTTCGCTCATCCAACTGACCTCCGGGAACACCGTCTGAGTATTCGTCCACCACTCCTTCTCCATCACGACTCCCAGGTCGTCATCTTCCGAGATGCGCCGGTAGCGCTTGTTCGGCAGCCGCGTCACCTCTTCATCCTTCTCTTCGTCGATGCTCCCGCTCGCCCCGTCCGTGTCGAAGCTCACCTGATAGTGGAGTCCGTGCAGGGGTGCCGGTCCATCACCCTGTTCGAGAATCTGGATGTCCGTCTCGCTATCCGCCGCGAGCGTCGCTCGTCCGTTGTACCAGCCGACTTTCGCTCCGGTCACTCGCACTGTGTCGCCTTCGTGGAGAACTGTAGTCTGCATGGAGTTCTCCCACACCGTGAACTTCACCGTTCCACCGTGCTCGTCTTCGATGATACCGACCTGCTGCTGGTTGACCGACGCCGGCTCCCACAGCGTCGTCACTTCACCCTGGACCGTGACGCCCATCTCGTATTCGGCCATCCACGCCTCGAGCGTTTCAATCGGCTGCGGGCACCCGCTTTCCTCTTGGAGTTCTTCTTTCGTCGCTATCACGGCTGCCATCATCGACTTCCCTTCATCCACCTTTTCGGCGAGTATCCGGCTAATCGCCGACCGCTTGGGCGCGTTCGCGACCTTCCGTTCGAGTTTCCGCGCCTGTTCGTTCACCGCCGCGAGCTTCTCTCCTTCCAACCGCTCGCGCACGTCCGGCTCCTCGGGGTCTGCACCGTTCCCGGCTGACGCCGCCCGCGCCTCGAAGTCTGCGTGTTCCACAGCTGCTTCGCTCTCGACCTCGTCCCGGCACCGCGCCGCTCGGTCGATGCCTGCCTCGGCGGCTGCTATGGCCTTCTCACGCTGCCGCTCGCGCTCCTTCTGTTCTCCCCGCATTCGCTCTTCGGTCGCGAGCGTCTTGCCCTCGTAGACGTCCTCGTCTGGACCCGAGACTCCTTTCAGGTCCTGCCGGTGGTTACCGGCCTTCTTCCAGTACGGCCACATCTCGTCGCCCTGCTCGGTTTCGGCTGCTTCGACAATTAGCGCGTTCGCGTTGTCTATCTGGGACGCCACCGGGGTCTTCTCGAGGTCCGGCGTCTGGTACAGGCCGTCGATATCCTGCTCTTCACTTCGGGCTTGCGCGCCCGTCTCCGCCGCCGCCACGTGGTCGTTCGTACTGTACGAAACCTTCTTACCGCTGTCGTTGTTACCAATCATTTGCGTTCACCGAATTGCTGCACGGGCGCGCTCCACCGCGCCCAACCCTACTCGCTTTGAGAGGCTTCTTCATCCGCCACCTATCTGGGTCAACAAAATCTACTGGTTCCTCCGACCGCTGCTGTCTGGTCAGAGGGACGTCTGCGGCGCGCCTCTCAGTTCACCTGGAGGCGCGCCGCGACGTCTGACTGCCGGTGAAACTCACGAGCGAAGCGCGGTGCAGGTCGAGTCGAGCGCGGGTCAGCGCCTTATACCCTCCGCGCATCCGCGGGTCCTGATCCGTCCGTCGCCGGGCGGTGCGGAGAGGCGACGCAACGGAAGCAGGAGACGGCAAGGCCGGGGGGTATAAGGTGCTGAACGGCCGCGGATAAGGCCGACGCGAGACCAGCGGAGACGAGAAGGCAGGAAGCCGTCCGTCGCCGGGCGGTGCAGAGAGGCGACGCAACGGAAGCCCTGCCCCGCCGGACCTGTCCGGGCCCGGCAGGCCGCGCGAGCTTGTCCCGTCCGTCGCCGGGCGGTGCGGAGAGGCGACGCAACGGAAACGCCTCGCGCGGCCTGCCCGGCGCGCAACAGCAGCCCGCGGAAGCGAAGTCGTAGTCGGTCGAGTTATGAGCGCATGCCCGGCAGGCAGCGCAGCGGCCCCCGAGGAACTCCCGGAACCCGTGATAAAGGGGGTGAGCACGGCGAACCCCCTTTATCCGGGAAGCCCGGAGGCAGTCGGGGGTGGAGGGCCCGTGGGCCCGGAAAGCGAGCAGTCTCCGTCCGTCGCCGGGCGGTGCGGAGAGGCGACGCAACGGAGGCCCGCCCGGAACGCGCAATGAGGCCGCGTCTGAACCTGCGTCCGTCGCCGGGCAGTGCGGAGAGGCGACGCAACGCAGGTGAAGATACAGCCAGCCCGGCGCCGGGCGAACCCGGATGCGGGGGTGAGTGCTCGCAACCCCCGCCGTCGGGTGAGTCCCGGTATCGGGTGGCTGTACTTGGCCCGACCCGGTCCCGTGACCGTGCCCCGTCCGTCGCCGGGCGGTGCGGAGAGGCGACGCAACGGAATGCGCGAAAGCCCGGGCCCGGCAGGAACGTAAAGCACGGCCGGACGCGCGCAGACCGAGGAGCACCGCGCTTCGTGTAGGCTGCTTCACATCGGTCTTCTGGCTTCCGAGCTCGGCCGGCTTTGCTTCTCGATCGCTCCATCTGGACTCGCCGCCGGTCGCGAGCTGGCCGACCAGCCGGCGGGTGGGACTGAAAGGGGCTCGCCGCGGCGCGCAACGCTTGGTCGTCTCAGCGACCCCTATCATCCTACGGAAGGATATGTCGCTGAGCGACCGCGCCCGCGGCGAGGGGCTTTCGAGGTAGCGGTTGACCTCGACCTCGACCTCGACGTCGTCGCTGTCGAGATGCTGCTCGAACAACGTCTGGTCGCGACCGTCTTCCCAGCTGGTCGACCCCGTCGTCGACGTTCCTACCCACACGATGGTCTTGCTTACAAGATGCAATACTCCACTCCTCGGTTTCCGGTGTCCGCCGGGATTAGTCGAGGGGGGCAACCCCCGTTCATCTCCACCCCGCCAACTGGCCCAACCGGCACCGATTTGCTCCCACTCCCTCCTGGGCTCAACTGAACACCACCCCTCCTCCTCGACCTCGAGTTCGCCCTGCCACCCCCTCCATCGCGATCGCCACCAACACCAGAACATCTCACTCAGCCGACTACTCTCACTCCCCCACCATCTCCATCTCAATCACCACTCCCACTGACTCGACCACTCCAACCCCCGACCTCGCTCTCCACTCAACCCCCACCTGATCGCGCCCGGCCAACACCCCAATCCCCACTACCATACTTCTGATACATCCGCTTCCTAACCATTGGCCCTCCCCCTCTCCACGCCCCCTGAGCGCCCCCGCAACCACCACCATCTCATTATACCTCCTCATTCCGTTATACCTGGGTGTTTCCTTTGGACGAAAAACCAGGTATAATCCGACCTCTAACTGAATTAAATCCGATTATAATGTCTTTAGGCAGATTAGAGTGCGTGAAAAAGACCGCTACGAATATTCGGCCGTCCTCAACTTCCCTAATAGAGCGCTAAGGATGGTCTTACCCCATCTAGGCAGAAATTTTCGCCCTCAAATTTATCGAATGGTCCTTGAGCACTCGTATTCAGACACTAATAGAGCGCTAACCGGGAATTCAGGCCCTCATTCGGAAGAATCCACCAATTTCGCACCTGTAGCCGCTCGAATGACCGACCTAATAGACCGCTAAGGGGCCATTCAGTACCCTGAGAGTCCAGAATTTCCCGTGTTCAGAGGCCCGGAGTGTCTAATCACTAACCTGTTCTCCTGAAAGTGCGCTAAAGTTAGAGTAAAACGCTTAGGAGCGGTGTCTGGCATCAATAGAGACTTTCGTGAACGGTCGATTTGCCGAATTTTGGAGGTTAGAGACCCTCATTGTGGGTATTCCTGCTACCCCTCCCCCATTGATGACAACCGTATTGTTTTTACGTTTTCAGTATAATTTTGGTGTTCTGGCCAATTCTGTTGCCGACCAGAGGTTGCTGAATGGGTAGTTTGATCTGCAAGTGGCTTACCCCCGAAAAGGTCAATGGAATTATGTCTAACGGAGCTTCAGGTTGGGGGGTTATGTCCCACCGCCAAGAACATATAATTAGTTCTATACAATGGTTCGGTCACAAACCCATGTTGATTTCGCCAAAACACTAGAGATATTTTCTCGGCAAACCTGTTGTCTATCTGAGAGCCTTGGGCAGACGGAAGGGCGTAAAAACTAGACTGGGTATATGTCAGCGGTTTAATCAGGCTCGTATGAGATAAGCGGCGAAGTAAAGTCGAGTTCTCCGGGTGGAGTATTTCTATTGTCTGCAATACATCAGGCCAGTTTGACAGCGCGATTAGAACTCACGGTCGTCTTGGTCGGAGATTTGTTCATACATTTCCTCGGGGAATGGAAGGCTGCCGTAGATGGAGAATGGACACTCTTCTTTCCCGATGCAGTACCGTTGCATATCATCGTTGTCACAGTTCATCGGAAGGGGAGTGTTCCCTTCGATGGTGTTGGTGAACTCGTAGCGAATCTGGTACTCGGTCTCTTGTTCGTCGTACCATGGCCACCGTTGGAAAACTTCTTTCAGGTCCTCGACGATCTCGTCCAGAGATGCATCCCGGTACTGGGGAAGCCACATCACGAGCCGCGTGAAGCTGTAGAGATCCTTTCGGACTGGTCCTTTCTTCTGTAGCCGTTCGTCCATGTTTGCTAAACATGGGAGCTCAAAGAGATCCTCGATTTCTTCGATTTCGAGTTCACTGCTCGCTGACGATCGAGTGAATTTGTACTCGTTCGGGTAGCCTGTCTCTGTCACCTTGACTTCAACGGGGTAGTCGTCGCTCAGTTTCGTGAGGCTATTCCCAAGACTTCGCCTACTGGCTATCTTCGCCAGTTGAGAAGCTTTCCATCGGTCGTCGGGGTCAAATTCTTGAATCGCATCGAAGATATCTTCTGCCGAATAGAACTCGTCAAAGGTCACGTCTCCACTCTCGAGAATCGCTTGACGAATTGCGTCGTACTTGGCCTGCTGGGGGTTCCAGGTATCCCAGATGAGTTCTTTATGCCCAATCTGCATGAAGTGGTCAATCTTCTCGCTGATTGCAGTCTGGGTTTCTGCAAGGTAATCCAGTTCATCGTCGGGTAGCATCTCTTCAGCATTGTCGAGTAGAGCAGGGAATCCCGATTTATGCCACTTCTGGAGTTTTTGGTCGCAATCTTGGACCGGGACATGGACGATGTTGTCTTCGATTTTTGAGACGAACTCACCCGTTGCGGCTTTCGTTTCATCATCGTACCCACCACCGAGTGTTCCATCCTCAGTAACTCGAACCATGCACTTCCGAGATGCAGCTGGCATTGGGATTTTCAGATACGTGTTCCCATCATCGAGGGTCGTCACTCCGGTACAGACGCGACCGGGATGGGGACCATCCTCCCCTGGCGGTTTCTTATACAGAACGTCGGTGACGTCCTCGAGGATCGTTGCCTGATTTTCGTAGGATTGCACCAGCCCAATGATGGTGTTGCTGTAGAGTTCGCGGATGTTCTGCAGGGGGACGAGGTTCTCGGGAGGGGTACTGGTCAATTTCTCGTGCCGCTTGATGCAGGCGGCACTGAGTGTCGCGAGGACGGCAAGTACGGCTGGGTCTTGGACGACGGGGTTAGCCGCGTGGTCCCTGTTAGAGCTTTCATCTAACGCAACGGTACCGAACGTTTCTATGTCTTCCACGAGCTGGCCGTAATCTAACTCACCGTCTCTTCCCCATGCTTTGAAGCCCCTTTCCAGTAGCTGCCGGTGTTTACTGGTGCTGTATTCGCTGGGGAGAACTGCGATTCGATATGCGGCATCGAGACTTTCGCGCGGATCAAAGTTCATTCTGACACCTCCATGGAGCGCTCAGAACAGTCGCTGAGGAACTCCGGGGTTGGTGCCCGACGAAAGTCAAACGTAGGACTCTCGATTGGTTGAACGATACGACTGACGTCCGTATGGAGCGTGTAGGGGAGCCGGGCGACACGCTTCCGGTCGGCGGTCACAACAGAATCAATCGGTATCTCCCGGCGCTTCGTGAGATAGTCAACCAAGACTTCCCGACTTTTCGTATCGTACTGGTGGTCGCGGTCGTCGTCTAATAGATAGACGTGACAGCCCTGCCCACTGTAGACGACCATCGTTTCCTCCGCGTCGAAGTCATCTTCGAAGATATCCCGTACCGTGAATCCGTACTCGAGCGCTTGCTCAATATCTTCGAATGCGTACGGGTATCCTTCGGGCGCAGCATCGAGAATTCCGGCCTTCGACCGGATTTCTTCATCAGAGAGCTCCGAGTCGTTACTGACGAGACGGCGGCCCCGTTCAAGCGCGATATCTTTGGCATCAATATCTACCAGGATGATCCACGACCGTTCCCAATGGTCGAGCGAGTAGTAAACGCCCGCTGGTAACGGGTCGGGTTTGTCGAGAAGATCAGGGTCGACAAGCGCGTAGTCTGAGTTCTCGAACGGGTCGTGGCGCGCTGGACGTTGGATGAAGTTGACGATGTGGTCGAACGATTTGAAGTTCTTGCCACGCCTTCGACTTTCGTATTCGTCCCGAGTCCCTCGTCGAATAAACTCTCGAGCAGGCGCCTCGTCTTTTTTGATAGGATGGCTGTCTCTAAACGCGATGGCGTACTCTTTCGGCCCATCGGATGAGATGAACGATGGTAGTTCGTCTATCCAGTTGGGGAACTCCTGGGTGTAGAATTGATGAATTTCGTCGCGGGTCGCTTCACGCCAAGTCATCTTTCACCTCGTCGTAGAGCTGGGTGAGCGTCCATATCTCGGTCATTCCGGGGAGGTCGTGGTCGGAGATATATTCTTTCAGCACGGTCGAATTCTGGGTTGCTGATGAGGGGATTTCGTCCTCAATTAGCCCATGCGTATGCAGGGCTTCGACGACGTGCGCTGCAGTATCCCGATTGTCGAACACCCAGATAGCGATCGGTGCATCTGACTCGGCCATTTTCTCGTAATCTTCAACCACGGCTTCTGGATTGTTGCTCTCGGTCTCTACCTCTGCCACTTTCTGGATATCTCCTTTAGTGCTGAACGCAGCCACGTCGAAGACCGTCTTCTCGTCCTGTTCGTAGTATTTCTTTGCGTCGTTGTTCAGTTTCTTGTTTGACAGGTATTGGTATAGTAGTTCAACGCCGACCTTGTGGGGTGTCTTCTCGCCGAGGTCACCTTGGCCCTCTCCAACAGCGAGAGAGGCATTCACGAACTCTCGTCCTTCGGGGAGCACCGTGTAGTACACCTTTCTTGCCGCCCGACTTTTCTCAAGGAATCCGAGCTCGGTCAGTTGGTCGAGGTGAATGTCGGTAAAGTCGCTTTTGAGTGACCGCATACTCTCATGGAGCGAATACCCCTCAAGTCTACCATTCATCGCCTTCACGACTGTTCGGAGGAACTCCACGTCGTCTTGGGATAGCCCCTTCTCTTCCAACACGTCGTCCGGAATATCGTCGTTCGCTTTCAGACCCACATCTAGCGACTCTTCGGTGGCTACATCTGAGTCGCTACTGTCATCATCTTCCGGTTCGGAGGAACTGACATTGGGATCTGGGTCCGCGTTTAACGCCTCTTTCAGTTCCCCCATCTCGACGTCGACACCGCGTGTGTCGGCATGGTCGGAGAACCGACCGAGGCGCTGGTAATATTCTTCGTCGGACTCTAAGACGAGACCGCGAGCGCTTGCGAGTAACCCTTCCACGTTGTCGTATGTACAGCAGGAACTTGCATCAGCCCGTCCGACTTCGTCGTCGCTGTAATCTCGGCCACAGATCGTGCAGCGGTAGGCTCCGCCTTCGGTCGTGGTGACGTGTTCCGGGAGTTCGGGTGGTGAGCTAGGAGTTTCGTCGGCAATTTCACCCTCCGAAGCACCAGTCTCGGCGGCCTCGTCGTTTGTTCCTTCCACTTCTCTATCTTCTTCACCGAATGTGAGGTCCTTGGAGTTCTGGAAGAGGCTCGCGTTGTCGCTATCGTTGGATGAGTCTGAGTCGGATGATGTTGCAGCGATGGACGGCCCTGTTTCCCTACTCTCACTGGAAGCCGAGTCGGGGGATTCAGATATAGGCTCGGTAGGCTGAGTGGATTGTTCGGCGGTCGATTTCACAGGCTGAGTATTCAACTGGTCGTCGATGGCGAGATGACGTTGGGTGCGCTTCTTACACCGAGGCATCTCCGCCCGCTCGAACCGCTGCTTCGCTGCCTCCTTCAATTGAGCCTCGCTTTCCGGATGGCCCTGCGGAATGGGCATCGCCTGCAACGAGAACGGAACCGGGCTTCGATCACCAAACAGTGGGCTGGGCAGACTCACCACCCATTGCCCTCGTGGGAGTGATGTAATCCGATTCCGCATCTCCTGGGCGGTCTGGCCCTCGAACTCCAGCACCTCTCCGAGGTCGGGCTCGGACTCGATTGGCCCAATGAGCTTCGTGTGGATCTCGTTCAGGATTTCGTTGTATGCTCGATTGCTCTCCTCGCGAACCTGGCTCGGGTACTGCATCACCAACCCCATCGACAACCCGAACGACCGAGCCTTCGGCAACAACTGATTGTACACGAGTTCGGTGGCTGCGACCGGCGCGGCTTCCTCGATGATGAGATTCACGACTCCCTCGTAGTCCGTCTTCCCGTCGCGACGCCGCTCCTGAACGCTGTCCCACAGCTGGCTCAACAATACCATCGTCACCGCGTGTTTCGAGACGTCCCGGAGCTCACCCAGGTCCACCAAGAGGACGACATCCTCCTCGAGGAAGTCTTGAAATGATAGCACCGGCGAGTCCTCCGCGTAAGTCCCTTTCTCTGCGTCCCACTCGGGAACGTAGTTCAGCATCCGGTAGAGATGGGCGTTCTGCTTGACCTTCTCCAACCGGCTCAGGACTGCGCTCATCGACTGCTGGAAGTCCTTGTCCGGTTTCTCGGAGTGGCGCGAGAGGGTTGCTTCGATATCCCGGTTCGGGTCCGACGACCGTGGGATGCGCTCTTCCTGCTGCATCTTCCGCGCCGCCTCGTAAAGATCGTCCAACCGGAAGGCGTCGTAGCCGTGTTCGCCGTCGAACAGAGAGGTGATGAGGAACGAGAGGATATCGAGCGCGACGTACGCCGCGTTGTACTCCTCTTCGCCCATCACCATCTCCATGATGGCGTGGAAGTGGTTGATCTTGTTCTGGATAGCCGTCTGTCGGTCCTTCCCTGCCTCCAATGCCGGTCGAATATCGAAGAAGGGGACCCCCGGAATCATCTCGGGGACGCGGAAGAAGTAGACGTCGTCGAGGTCGCCCTCTTGGGCGTAGTGTGACTGCATGTAGTCGTGACTCATGCCGTCCCCTTTCGGGTCGATAAGAATCGTTGGCCCACCAACATTCTCGTTGAGCGACAGCATATCCTGGATGATCGCCACCGACTTCCCCGCCCCCGTACTCGCGAATCGAGCGTAGTGCAGCGGCAGCAGTCGTTCGGGAAGCGAAACAGGTTCTTCAACCGGTTCGCCCTGGTTGTCGAGCGGAATGCCGACGTTCATCCCGACGTCGTACTTCTGGAGCAGTTCGGGCTCCGGCAGCGTGAGCGGCGAGTCAGCCTGCTGCTTCGTGTGCGTCCCCCGGAAGGCATCAATCTGCATCTCGCTCCCGCTTGGAGTGACTGCGAGCGCGCAGAGTTCCGAGGGGTTGGCCACGACTTCAGGCCGAACCCGACCGCTCGACACCGACCGCGTGATGACCGACCCTTCCGAGTCGCGAGTCACGAGTTCACGATTAAGGACTCGCTCGAACAGCCGGTGCGACGACGGTGTCTGTGAGAGTCGGGCGTTCTGCCGATCGACGCGAACGCCGTCGATCTCATAGAACTTGCCGTCGAGCTGGTCCAACGTTGGGAGTAATTCGTCAAGAGACCGAATCATGGTCTCTTCGTCGTCCGTCCGAGGCTCTCCCGTTGGCAACTGCCGCTCGCCGATCTGGGAGAGGGAGGCGACCGAGACCGCGCGGATATTGACGTCGAACGTGCGCCGGGGGAGTTTGTTCGAGAGTTGGTCGATGCGCTCGGAAACGTCGTCGGGGAGTTCCGCATCGTCGTCGACGTCACGGTCCGTGCCGAGAAGATCGGTCATGACCGATTGCCCTAACGTGTCACGACCGTTCTTCAGGTCGTGCTTCCGCGAGTCCGCATCCCCGGACCAGTCCGGCTTCGGCCGGAACAACACCTGGAACGCCATGGGTTTCTTCGCGCGCATGAGATGGTTGAACACTGAACTGAGAACTGGCGCAGCCTCGTCGGTGTTGCCCGTATTGGCGCGTCCGGATTCTTCCTGAGTGAGATTCGCCGTCCGGAGAGTGGTCATCCAGTCGTGTTTCCGTGCACCTTTCCCCCGCCATCGGGCGCCGTGGGGATACGTCTCGCTCGCTGCTGGCCGGGCGTAGATATTTCCGTCCTCTGCGAGGGTTGGGCGGTCGAGCGTCGCTATCGGCTCGTCGTCTGGAATCTTCTCCGGCGGGTCAAGAATGACAACTCCATCCTCGAAACGGACTTTCCGAGCCGGGTCAATCGCTTTCTCTGGGTCGTCGTAGGTGTCCGGCAGGTTCTTCTCCGGCGTCTCAGGTAAACTGCTTTGAGGACTCCTTAGCTCGGGCAGATTCGACGCTTCGGTATCTAAGAGCTCCTGTTTTCGGCGAGCCTGAATTGCACTCGGAACATTGCGCTCTAACTCCCCACTGGGCGGACTGGTTGTACCGGACGGTCTCACTCTCGAGGTCGGTTGGCCGTCAGAAGCTTCGGATTCGGACTTGGACCCGTCGCTCTCTGTAGTATCTTTCTCAGAGTCGTCCGGACTGCGGTCTGGGAGGTCTTCCGCTTCGACGAGATCGTCGTAGTCCATCCAGAGGTTGCCGTTACGGAGGTGCTGCTGGAAGTCGTAGCGAGAGAACTTGACGGGTTTGACAAGCCGTTTCCCGATATCAAATTCGACTCGCTCGATGGTGAACGACGACGGGTAGATTTCGAGCAGCCGATTCTCCAGCGTTTGGAGACGGGCGGTAGCTCCGTAGAAGAGTTCAACTGGCTCTTCTTCACCCTGGCTGAACGCGAGGAATTCGAACTCGATAGGCTCTTGACTCCAGCTTTCGGGCTGGAGTTTCCCGAGGAAACCCCCGGTGGTAGAGTCAGTCTTGGTTTGGAGCCCATGTAGAGAGGCAATCTGGTCGCTGGCTTTCTGTTGGTCGAGTGTTTCGGTCGATGGGGTGACGCGAATGTATTCGCGATGAGTATCTTTGGTAGGCGACTCTCGAGAGTCAAGAGTATCAGCATTCATTGGTAACCCTACAATCCTCGGCGATGACTTCCTCGACCGATTTGAGTCTCTGCTTAGCAGCTTCTTCGATAGTCGCTTCTGGGTCCGCGCCACCTCTCACGTCATCGAGGACTGCTTCTATCTCATCGTTGTTCAGCAGATCGAGCAACTCTTCGTATCCGTCCTCAAGTTCGATATCTTCCTCATCATCAGGTAAAGCCAGTATCGGCGGCCCTCCAGAGTCAATAATATGTTGCTCCTGAGAATCTTCCTCAAGCCGTCGCTGTAGTTCCGACAGGTAGACAGATCGACCCTGCTGCTGGACTCCAGGCAAATCTCGGCGACTATCATTCCGCTCGTCGAAGTCGACAACGGCGTTCTCGCCCTCCAGCGAGTATACCTGCATCGGATACCACTGACTGTCGATTTCGACCAACGCCTCCGAATACCCGCCTTCTCCGGTCCGTGCACCCTTCACAAAGCCCACCTGCGCATCGTTCAAATCGAATGTATCCTGCCAGTCTTCGATTTCCTCCGTCCGGTGGAGCACCTTGATGAACGAGTTGTTGATGATCGACTCGGCTTCCTCGTGGTCGAAGAAGTCTCGAATGTTCTGCGTGATAAATCGAATCGATGTGTCGTAGTGGCGACTGTGCCGGACACGCTGGCCAAGAAACTCGAGACTCTTTGCTTCCCGCATCAGGTAGCGGGCCTCGTCAATCGCGAAGATGACGTTCTTCTCAGTCTCCTTCGCTCGCTCGTAGACCAGCGAGAACATCAACTGCATCATGAGCCCGCTCCCACCGCCGGATCCCTCCTGCTGGCTCAAGTCAAGGTAGACGACATCCTCACCGCGGAGGTCGAACTCGGAAGGCCGGGCAAGGTTCTCGTACTGACCGTCTACGAATGGCCGGAGATAGCTAATGAGTGTCGTCGCATGTTCTCGGACGGTCTCGATTTCCTCGTCCGTCCGGACAGTGTACTCGCCAGGGTTGTCGGCCATGTCCTCGAGGATATCGACGACGTCCAAGATCGTCGGACTCTCCTTCCCGTGCGTCTCGACGTCGTGTGTTATCCCTCTCTCGGTGTATGCTTCCTTGACTGCACTATTCAGCTGGGTTCTGGCCGCGCCAAGTTCTAATCCCTGGTTGTGAGCAAAGTTATCGAAGAAGCTCATTACGTCCTTGATCTTGGACGAGAGCGGATCCTGATCAGCAGCGGCAGACTCTTGCAAGTGTTCGGGTGGCTGGCGGATTTCGAGCGGGTTGAGCCCTCGCGACCCACCAATGGTGATTCGTTCGGCACCAAGTGCCTTCGACACGCCAACGAATCCTTCCAGTGGGTCGAGGATAATCAGCATCGTATCCTCCTTCTTGGCGACCGTCCGGGCAGCATTGAGTTTGGTGTCGTAGGATTTGCCCGACCCGGAGTCACCAATCACGACCCAGTTATAGTTCGTCTCGCTCTCAAACGGGTCTTTGATGATCGGCGACCCGTTGAAGGCGTGTTCGCCCATCTCGACCCCGGTGTCATCGATGAGCGTACTTTTCGTCGCTGACCCCAGTATTGCACCGACTCCTTCCCCGAGGATTACTTGTGAGGGGTCCATTTCGGGTTCGTCAGCGAGCACGTCTTTCGCAACTGGAGCAATACTTTCGAGCGTGCATAGCTGCTTGCCGCGAACGGTCTTCAGCCCGATATTCGCCGGGGCATCACCCATGACTTTCCGGATAGCTTCCGATTGGCTCTGGAGTACCTCTTCGCTATCTCCACGAACTGACGTGTAGAGGGTGACGTCAGATGGACGCTGGCCGTTCTTAATCTGATCGCGAACGTTGGCTGTCTTGCGGGCTTCTTCTTTTTTATCGCCGGCAGCGAACTCGTTGGTGTTCTCGCCGAAGATTTCGGCGTCGGCCTGAAGGGACTCGGCTCGACTCTCGGCCTTGCGGAGGGCCCGTTTCCGGTCTCGGGGTTTGATGTGTATCGAGAGGTCGAACGAGAGGTCGGGCTTCGTAAAGAGGCGCTTGAACACCGCATCGGGGACTTCATCAGGCCACGTATCAGCAAACATCGCCTTCCGCCACTTTTGACCGGACTTGATCTTGCCGTACTGCGGCCGAATCCCACTCGGGGCAACCGTTTCCTGGTGGAGGTCGTCCATCCGGTCGAGATACTCATCATCGAGTGAGTATCCGACTCCTTCCACAGGCGCTGTCTCGCTATCTGAGACGGCCTCCTGTTCGGGTTCAGATTCATCGGCTCCGTCATTCAGAGACGGTTCCGCGACGGCTGCTTCTTCCGTGAAATCTTCTGGCTGCTCGTTCTCGTCGACACCCGCGGTGGATGCTTGGTCGTCGAAGAGACTCCGAACGAGCTCAGTGATAAGACCGTCCTCAAAGTCGTTATTGAGCTTGAAATGGATACCAACTGCTCCAATGAGACCGACTGTTCCGAACAAGAGCAGATAGATGCCAATCCCCTGGAGCGGGGCAGGACACCCACCCGCAGTCGTACACTTGTTCGGTGTCGATGGCAGCCACCCGAAGAGCATGTCCCAGATACCCGGTGGGACCGTAACAAGTGGATTCATTCTGCCACTACCCCATCGGGGTTTCGTGAGACGGCGGGCTGTTGGCGGACCTGCAAGCCGTTCTCGGGGTCTTCAAAGTCGGGTTCGATACCTTCCCAGAAGTGTTCGTTCATCGCGATCCATTCTTCGACCGGTACTCGGCGACTGTCGAAGCCCGAGATTTCTTGGACGAGGTTTGATTCGATTGACTGGGTGCGATGGTTGAGTTTGTCGAACATACGGGCTCGACGCTTCTGTTCGGTGAGGTCCTCGCGGTAACTCGCGAATGCCGCGAATAGAATACCGAGGAATGGAATCTCAGCGAGCTTTTCGAGCGCGGTTTTGTCTCCGCCTTCGGGGTTGATGACTTCGGCTCTGTCCACTGGGATGATGATGTAGAAGTGAACGAGTTCCGTACCAGAGTCTGCGAGCTGTTGGGGCCGGGTTTCGATCTGTTCTTGGATGAGAGCCTGGAGAACTGGGTTGTCGTTGACGTCGGGGTCGCGAAGTCGGTCAATGAGCGAGTTGATGTAATCGCCGATCGGGAACGACCGTGTGGTCACGTACACCTGCACATCGAAATCGAGGTTTTTGTTCACCCAGTCAGCACACGTCCTAGTGACCTGGGCCCAGTCTTCGGCCTCGGCAAAGTCCATATTCGGCGGTTCGAGCTTCACGGCGCCGACAAGCTGTCCGTCGTCACGTTCCAACGCATCGCGTGCGGGATAGAACCGCTTGATGTGCGTCGTGTCTCGTGTGGCCTTATCCAGTTGGTACTGCCGGATGATGTTATCGTTCGCCTCGAGTGTGGCATTCGAGACATTATTGATTTCGCCGGGTTGCTTCACGTAGTATGCGGCGGTCTTGATCCATTGCCGGACGTTGAGATAGCTAGGCGTCACATACACCAATGTCCCACCAGCGACGGTGAGGAAGATTGTGAGCGCAACCCCGAAGGCTCCGAGTTCGAGCAGCGCGGTCAGGGTGATGCCGACGCCTGCTGATCCGGCGACTGCCCAGAAGTCGGGCGCTTCGATTCCAAGATAGGGTATTTCATTCGGCTGTTGTAGCGATTCGAGCGTCGTTCGTCCGCCTGAATTAGTCGTCGACATGGTTGTTACTTCCCGTATTTTTCTCTGAGTGCCTTTCTGCGAGCTGCACGCCCACTCTGAGACTGGTCACCCTTGGAGAGTCGAGCCTTCGACTCCAAAGACGAGTAACCAGCCCTGCGGGCGGCCTGTGATGCCTGTTCTAACACGGAGCCCCGGGCTGGATTATCGGTCCATCGAATCGGTGGTCCTGATCCGCTATTTCTCAATTCGAACGTATCAGGATCGTTCGGGCCATCGAATCGGGGGTCTTGGCCTTGCTCTGCGAGATACTCGTAGTCTTCCCACGGACTGAAGGATACGCTCGGCTGATCCGCATTCGTAGGTTCGGCCGACCACGAGCCAGTCTGGGCCCGGTGCTTTGTAGCCCCGTAGCCCTGCTGAACGGCGGAAGGTGCTGAGCGAGTGAGGTCACTGATTCGGTCTTCTCCAGAAGCAGCGTAGTCTCCAAGCGACGTATCGGTGTCACCGACTCCTTCACCGAGACTGGCTGCAGATTTACTTCCTAACTTCTGCTTGGTCGCATACGTTGCTAACGCCGCACCTCGACCGAGCGACGACTGCATCACCAGATAGAACCCGGCGATCGACGCGATGGGAAGCAGGATCACAAGGATAATCCGTAACAACCCACCGAAGGACGGGCCGCCAGTCAGGGTGAGGTCTCCGCCGTTGAACATGATAGCGGTGAGTTTGATTCCGACGGCAGTGAGTATCGGCAGAAACGACATTTTAATGAACATTTTGAGAATCGTATCTGCGATACCCGTGAGCACAGGAATACCGGTAAATCGGAAGGTAATGAGCAGCGGCATCCCGTACATTACACCAACCAGCAGCATGACGCGGCCGAGATAGAGGAGCATGGCAATCAGGAGGACGATTAAGTCAATAGCTCCCATGAGAGTTGAAAGAACATTCAGACCGGGTGTCGCAACTCCTGCGCCGATTGCACCTATAAGCCCGCTGAATATCCCTGTCAAATTCGCAGAACCAGCTATTGAGCGAGCTATTCCATCCATCACATGAAGAAGAATTGCTCCACCGATCCAGCCACTGGGAAGGAGCAATAACGTGGTAACGATGTTGTTTCGTGATTGTTGGGCCTCATATGACCCGATGGGAAGCGACGAGAGAAGATTCGAAGCGAGGTAGAGGATGGCCAATATAACGACTGAGACGATCATCATGTCCCCCCATGCTGCGTTATAGATGTCTGTCCACATCCCATTATGAGGTTTCGAGAAGATCGCAGGAGTCTGCTCGCAATTCGGATACTGCGCAGCATCAGCAGACGCACACCGCATGGGCTTAGGCGTATAGAGGAGAAGGTCAAGGAATGGGTTAATGAACTTGTCTTCAAGGAAATCTGAGATGACGTCGCTTATCGTAGCGAATATACCAAAAAGCGCGTCCTCAAGGCCATCCCACCATCCCATCGTTATTCCCTCTCAATCGAGATGCTACAACCCTCAACGTGGATATATTCATAATCGCCACTGGAACTCCACGAGAAGGTTTCCGTCAAGTCATCTCCCACGGTGGTCGTAAGGGTCACCTTCCCTTTGGCTTCTGAACCGCACTTGATGTGACCCTCAACAACGCCGATGAATGGTTCCCGGTCCGCGTAGAGAGTTGTCTTTGCGCCGGGACTAAGCGTGACTTGTTCGTGGTCTCGAAGGTTCTCATCATTGGCCGGTGTCGGATTGGGAGTGTTCAGGAAGAGCAAGTTCGTGATGGTAACAGGCCCACTTCCTGTGTTCTCAACTTTGACGCTAGCATTGTGCTTCCAATTGCTTGAGTCCTTGTCCCAGTCAAGACCAGGATTGTTCTTTGCGGCGTAGAGTTTGACAATCTCCAACTTGGGTTTAATAGAGATGGTTTCTGTCTGGAGTGCTTCGCCACCGGAAGCTGCGATGACTTTCTGCTCCCCTGGTACGTATCCCTGGACTAGATTAAACGAGACCGATGTCACTCCCGCTGCAAGTGACTTGGATTTGAACTGCGTTCCATTTGGATCAATGACGTTGAGCTTCTCGGCATCGTTCTCCGACGCGAGTTCAACCTTCAGTTTGGCGTCTTCGACGAATACCTCTTTAATTGGATTCGTTTCTGTGGCCGTCGTCGTCTTTGTCTCCGACTTGTCCGGCTCTTGGCCCGTCGTCGGAGTCGTGTTAGACGACGAACAGCCTGCGAGCAGGAGACTGCTCGCGCCGGTAATTGCGTGCAGGTACTTCCGCCGACCAAGATTATTGTTAATTCCAGTTATTTTATGTTTGGTATTATTTTATTTCTGTTGCTTTAGTGTTGCTAATTCACCGGCCTTCACACCAGCGGGGGCCGACAAACACTCACACATGCCTACTTCCATGGTTTCCAAGGCGGCCAAGCACTCACACCAGGAAGCTGGTCGAGGAAGTAGAACGGGACGATAATCGGTAGCGAGTACACGAACACTCGCACCCAGAACTCCGCCTGGGTGTCCACGGTGAGGAAGTCCGAGTTCGTCACCGCTCGTGCTTGAGACTCGGTATAGCCTGGCTGCGCTTCCCACCACTCTCCTGGCCTGAATTTCGCTTGGATCGTCGTTTTCTTCTCGAGCGTAACGAGAACGATACCACTCGCGTTCGTGTTCACCTTGTGACCCTCGATGAACAGATACCCACTCCGCGAACGCAGGTCGATAGAATCACTCGTGTTCTTCTCTTGTAGTACTGCTCGAACAGTCACATGCGACGAGTTGGACGCGACCACGTCCAACGTCAAATTCGTCTGCCGAATCTCAGCCGTCCCGCCGATCTCCATCCCGCCGCTGGTCACGCCACGCACAATCCCGTCCGCTTCGACTTCGCCACTCTCGTTTTGGTACTCGATTGCGACGCTCCGCGAATCATTGTACGTGTCCGCGGCGACCGGCAGGTCAAGCGAGTTCGCGAGCGTCCCGTTCGGACTCGTCCGGTTCTGACCCTCGAGCCGCTTCAGAATCGACGCTGAATGCGGTGTGTTCCCCGTTGTATTCGTCGACATCCCTCGCGACGACGGGAACGCAAAGACACGAGCAGGCCGCAGCGACGACTCTTTCCGCTCTGGGTCACTGTTGGACTCGACGATGAACGAGTCCCAGTCGGGGTCTCGGGCGGTGTAGAACCGCCATTGAGTCGAAATCTGAGCTCGGTTATCGATCGTTGCGCCGGCCCAGAGTTGCTGGGTCTGGATAATGAACGACGTCGTCCCCTCAGCTGTTTTCGCGGTTTGGACGGCAGCCTTGAGATCATAGACCGTGACGGGGTCGAGGGTGTCGCTGACGACCACTCGGTCGGTGATGACCTTCTCGGCCGTTTCCCACCAAGTCCGTGTCTCCTGGTCGCAATCGAACCTCGATTCACCGTCGACGTGAACGGTCCGGCACTCTTCGTACGTCCCACTGTGCCGCGTCTTGACCGTCTTCACCACCGAGTACTCGATGACGGCTGCGAACGTCAGCGACGTCGTGAACGAGCCAGTCCCGCGAACGTCGTACGAGATATTCGCCGTGTGCGAGCCGCTTCCAGTGCCGATTCGCGCCCCGGACCGCCCGCACGTTGACGACGCATCCGGCCCGACAGTCCGCCCCTGCAAGACGCACGTTTTTGTGATACCGTGGTCCGAGAGTTCCCAGAGAACCTTCTTTCCGTCTGCACCATTGTCGTCTTCGGCGGGAAGGTTCAGCCGGTAGTCGACTAGCCCGAACAGCCGCCCTTCCGGGCGGATGTAATGGCGAGTCGTGGACTGGTTGAGATGGACGCGAGTTGTCGGCTGCGCCCTGTAGATGGTCGCGTGCGCGTCTTCGATCCAGCCACGGTCTCCCTCGACGAGGACTGCGTTCTCCGGATAGACTGATTCCGTCGGGGATGGTGAGAACGAATCCGCGAAGCTGGCGAAGTCGTTCCGGTTCCAGATCGCTGCGGTCACTGGTGGCCGACTCCACACCCAGTCAGTGACGTTGAGGTAGGCACCGATATCCGTCTGGTTTTGGCCGGTCTGCGCTCGGTACGCTGACTCGTTGACGTAGTTGTCGTCGTCAAGTGACCAGAGTTTCTTCGTCTCGTTCGCAGGAAGTGGGGTTTCGTCTCCTGTCTGGGTATCTGTAATGGTGGCTCCGACGGTCGCGGTGAGGATTAGGAGCCCGACGCTAGACAGGAGAAGACGGTTCATGGTGGATCTTGCTTAGAAGGGCACGAGGTTGATGCAGCTCGCCCACGGCAGGCCAGCACCGTTGATGAGGACCACGAGAACCGGGCCGGCGATGAACGCCTTGAAGCCCGATCGGATTGCTCGGCCCCGGACTTTCTTCAGTTTCTGTTCTTGTTCCTGGCTCACGAACGGGAAGCCTTCCAGGGCGTTCGTCCCGATGTAGGTTACGAACATGCCTGCGCCTGCACCGTAAATGCAGAGCTTGATGACGGTGTTCGCGATGCCGGATAGGAAGTTTGTCTGGCAGACGGGATTATCCGATGTACCTTGCGCGAGAGTTGGAGCTGAGAACAGGATTGCTACGATAGTCGCGATTGCTAGGACGCGAGCAGCCGTTTCGATTCGTTGGTGGTTCATGTAGTCGATATCATTCATGCGTGGTGGGTTCAAGATGGTCTGCTTGTTCGTGGAACTCTTCGATACTGGTCACGTCCTCGAGGACGGCTTGGAGACTCCGATCGCAGTTCTGGATTGCTTCGATCGAGCGCTCGAGAGCCTGAGGGTCGTACCCCAGTTGTTGTATCCGGTTGTCGATGGATTCGCGGAAGAGTGCTGAGGCGTTGACCGTGGTGTTGAGTTCGAGGAAGACCTTGTGATAGGGCCGTATGGTTGAATTCCGTGTTTCCATTGTGTCAGTTTTCGGATTCAATGTGGGTCTATGCCTGTGCCAATTTAATCTGGATAGCGCCCTAACATAAAGTTTCTGGAAATACCTTACCAATTATAGAACTTGATAATCAAAAGAAAGCAGAAGGCGGACACCCGCTACCAGAACGACGCCTCCGGATTTACGAATACCGCATCCCGAATGAGGTCCAAACCCTCAAGTCCAATCTGAGATAGTTCTGATTGATCCCCTGCAGAATTACTCATCTGCCACCAATCCTCGAACTGCTGGTCGTACAGGTCTTCAAGATGCTCGGCGGAGTACTCGGTTGCCAACGCTTCTGGCGAAACCCATCCGCCAACCGTATTCTCCGCATTAACCTGAGACGCGTCAGCCATCGCCGCTTCCCTCCGTTGACGTCTTAAACTGGTTGTACTGGTAGGTCAATCCAGAGCCTTCCACGACCGCGTAAATCTGGGATGCGTCAGCGGTCTTTACCCGGATCGTGTTCTTCCCCTCGCTGAACCACTCCGCTGGGAGGTGCAACGTGGCGTTGCCATAGAGTTTCCCGTTCGTCAATTCTGCCGAAGGGACCGCTTTAGAGTTCACCTCTCCGTCTGCATTCTCGACGATAACCGTCGGTTGCTTTGTCCGGCGCGACTCTCCCTTGTAAGTAAGAGACGCATTAAGGGCTGTCTGGATACCATCAACCTTCCCAGCCTGGACCTCGATACCGGTTTCTCCCAGCGAGAGTGAGCTGATATTCTTCTGCGGAGCCTTCCCAACCTCGACCGGCAAGGGTCCATCTATACCGAAGTCAGTGGGGTACTTATACCGGTGATCGCCGACGTTGATGGTCGCATCTGTCGGGACTGCTCTTGCGTCGTAGGTGAGCGTGTAGTTGACTGATCCTCTATTGGTCGCGATATTGAACGTGTACTGGCCGGGAGTGACTGCAGATGACGGGATGTCACACGTCATCTCGCCTGTCAGGATGCCGTCCTTGTTACAGAGCGACATCCCGTCTACCATGACCCGGGGGTTTTCGGTTCCGACACGTTCAGTCCATGTGAGCCTGGTATCGAGATTCACGTCACCCTGCCCAGCACGAATCCGAATCGAATTATGCCCGGTCTGCAGGTTGCTGACGGGGATTGTCTTCGTCTCGCCGCGGTCTAACCCAGCGATTTGGAACGACTCACCGTTGATCTCGTAGGTTGCCGTTTCTGGGTCAGATGCTAGTTTCGTCGCTGTCGCTTCAACATCGACCACCGCACCGCCGGTCATATCATAGTCGAGCTTGACTGACTGACCTTCCTCGAGAACGACTGTTTTCGTAACAGAGTCTTTCTTTTCTTCTCCCTCGCCGGTAGTCCAGCTGGCACTGAGATACGCACTCCCGAATCCAGTTCCATTCGCCTTAATGTTGGCAGAGAGATCCCCTGCGAAATCTCGCCGACCACAGTAACCTTGGTACGCTTCGAACCGATACTTTACCTTGATCTTGTACACTCCGTCGGACTGGGCCGTGACAAGGTCTTTACTGCCGCTCTTCGATTTACTCCGCCACGTCCAGTCTTCAATGTGGTCGTTCCACACCCGCTTACAGAGGATGCTCTTGTGGTAGCTGCCTTCTCTCGGTTCATACCATTTGTTTGCCGTGACTCGGAGTTGTGCATCGGTCGGTGGGAGATTTCCGCCGAGGTAGGTGGACTTGTAGACGCGATCCCCGGCATAGCTATGCAGCGAGTTGAATGATTGCCGGTGCGAGGACTCGGAATATGACCCTTCAAGTTTTAGCGAGACGTCCGAGGGCTTCTTGTTCCCCTTAATCGAGAGAGTTGGGTCGGTTCCAGTGAACGTTCCGCTCTCGGTGAACGTCGCTGATTGGATTTGAGCCGCTATTTGGAGTGTCTGGTTTGTGGGCTGCTGATTCCCGTCGATAGATAGTAGCTCATCGATAGAGGACCCGCTGAAGTAGCTCGTCTTCTTACTATCAGCGTGAAGCCCCTGTAACCGGACTTGTATCGATTTCGCGTTCTGTGGCTGTTGGAACGTGACGGTCGAGGCGATATTCGACCCCTGCCCCTCGATATGGATTTGCTGGTTCTCATAGGTCAGCAACTGGAGGTGGTTCTTCGCGACGGTCCCGTCCGAGTTCTCGAAGAACATCGCGTAGTCCGACCCATTCTTGACCGAGATCGAGCCGTTACTATACATCTGGAATTGCACTTCATCGGAGACCGCAAGGTCAGTGCCTTCTGGTGGCTCGAAGTAAATCGTGTGCGATCCGACGGCCACGTTCTCGAAGGAATATTTGCCGTCCTGATTCGTCGTCGTACTCCGTGGCGTGCTGTGCAAGTAGACCGTTGCACCCGAGACTGGGTTCTCATCGGAGTCGTAGACTGCTCCTTGAATTGTGTGCGTCTGTTTGACGCTCGAGGTGTTCGTATCGTCAAGCGTCTCGTGTTTTTCGCCCCAGTCGTCTGGGGTCCAGTTACCGCCGTCTGGGTCCCACTCATTCAAGTCAGACGCTACTTCGGTTTCGTTTGCTTGGTCGACGTTCGGAAGATCGCTATCATTGAGCTGGTTACTTTCCCACTCTAATATCGCATTACGAGCATCACTGTAGTTCCCGTACACGAACGGGGTTTCGAGATGAGTTCGGTTCGGATGGAGATAGACGATTGAGCCGTTGAGTTCTCCAGCAACGACATAGGAACTGTTGTGTTCGAAAATCTGCCAAGGGGTCGTTTGGTCGGCGGTGTTATTTGGTTGGGTGGGGGAGGGGTACTGGTTGGGCTGCTCTTGGTGTTTCGATCCCCAAGCGAGAATTGCGTTTCTGGCTGCGGTGATGTTGCTGAAGTAGTACGGTTCTGTATTTGTCTCTCCCTGAGGTTCTAAGTATGTGACTGTCCCGTTGATTTGTCCGGCGACAATGTAACTGTTCGAGTAGGTGTAGATCGTCCAGTTATCTGTCTCTTGATACACCTCGAAGGAAGCGTTCTGTGGACTGTCAGCACTCGAGAGATTGCTATAGGGGCCTTCGGACGCACTGGCGGCACCGCTGTTGCCGAGGTCGATTGGGATTCCTGCGGTCGCAAGCATGAAAACGCCGGCCAAGAGAAACAGTCCGAAGAAGGCGGCGAGTGTCCGGAAGCTCAATTCACGGAAAATGGAAGCGAATGTCTCGGTTGACAGGCTAAATCCGGTATCCAGCTGGGCTCGAGCTTCTTCGGGTGGCACCTGGTCGATGTCGCAGCCGTCGTTCGGGCACTTACTCCCGTAGATGATTTGCTCTTCAGTCGAATCGTAGAACTTCGTGATCTTCTCTTTTTCTTCAAGCCCAGTTGTGAAACAGGAGGGGCACTTCATCTCCGAGCGGTCACTGGCATCACCGTCAGGGTACTTCGTCACCATATTTATTTGAGCGTAGTATATGTAGTTGTATTGCGGATTATAGCGGTATGAACGTTCATTCGGGAGAATCAATCACCCATACATATAAAAAATCAATGGTATCAATCCCCTAATTATCTCTCGTGATAATACGGCGGCAGTTCAGGAGCAGAGAGACTCTAAAGAATCTCCCTGAAACACTTTCGTTTCCCAGGGAATCGGCCATCTCGAACGTTTCTGCTATAGAGTTCAGTACCCTCAAAATTCGCAATACAACAGATCACCCAAATGGGGTACTCACGCTGTCAGGGGAGTTGGCCGTCTGGACGCGGAACCAATCCATTCGTCACCTCGTGGTCGACCCGGCGCAGATGCTTACACCCACCCTCGGGCTCCCGCTGCTGCCAGTCCGGACACGGACAGGACGTTGCGACGATATCGACCCGATAGGTGTTCCCGGACTCGGAGTGCACCTCGTACGTTCCACCCTTCTCGTACAGTGAGACGTCCATGTCTTCCTCGAGCGCTCGCTTCGTCCGAGGGGCGACGTCCTTTTCAGGGCTCCGCGGCTGCTGAATGGAAGGCGCCTGACCGAGATCGCTCTGCGGCGACACAGCCACAGGTACACCCCCGTCAGTCATTGGTACCGACTTTTCCTGACGAAAACTCCCCGTACTCGGCCGGCTCACTTTGTCGATACTCCCCCATCGCGAGTCGGTGACCACGACCGACTGCCCTTCGTGTTTCGCCTGGATGAACTCGGCTGCATTTCGGAGCCCTGTGACGAGCCGGTCGGTGTACTCGGCTTCTGGATCGACGAGGTCGATGATGTACGTGTGTTCGCCGGCCCGCCTGATCTCGTAGTGGCCGTCCGGAGCACCCGCCGTGATGAACCCGCCAATTCGAGACAACAGCAGTCCCTTATCGAGGGCTACTCTTGCAAGAGCGAGTTGCTTTTCTACAGACTCGGCAATTTGGTCACTCGTCAACTCGATTTGGCTGAGTTCGCCCAGACTGCAGTCGGTACAGATATAGACATCTTCGATTCGGTGGTCGGCTGCGTACCCACTCGTTTGCGAGAGCTCGCCACCGCAGAGCGGGCACCGGTCCTCTGCGAGAACTTCGATCTGTCCGCCAGCAGACGGGCTATATTCTGGATTTTCGCTTGAAGTCATCAATACTCCCTCACTCCCGACGGGGAGACACAAACGAACCGGGCCGCTGGATACCGGCCGGACGGCCGTTAGAGGTCGAGGATTTCGTCGGCCAGCGCGAGAGTCCGATCGACACACTCCTCGACAGGCGGGTCGTCGGAAACCGTGACTAAGACCTTTAGTTCGAGCACATCCTCGAGCGTGACCCAGGGATGCTCCTCGTACAGCGCTCGAAGCGTTCGATCTGCTACACTACACTCGGTCTCCGTAGTTGACTCGACTGCCGAGAGAACGCGGGTCCTGATGTTCTCCCCGGTCTGCGCGCTTGACCCAGTGGCCGTGCTGATACCGGACGATGACTGAGTACTCAACTTTGACATAAGAGCTCTTCTCGGCGTGCTGGAAGACAACAAATGCGGCCTCGCCGAAACCCTTAAGAAGTAACATGTTTCAGAGACCGTGCTGAATAGAGGGCGTGAATCGGTCACGTCATTACCGCTGAAACTGCTGGCAGGGGATCGCTAAGTACAGAGGATACAACTATCGTGACACCCGATACCAAAAACGATATACAATTTAGTGTTACTTAGAACAAGTATGGTTGAGTTTGAGGCGGACGAACGGGAAGCCGTCTATAAATCCATCTATACACGCCGAGATATTAGACAGTTCCGTGCTGAACCCGTCTCTGAGGAGGTGATAGCGCGGATTCTGGACGCCGCACACCACGCTCCTAGTGTGGGATTCTCTCAGCCGTGGGACTTCGTGGTTGTCAAAGATGACGAAACCAAATCAGAGATCGCATCAATCGCTGAGCGGGCAATCGCCGCTGCACGCGAAGGGTATCAGGAGCCTCGGAAGTCGGATTTCGGCCAATTGAAACTGGAGGGGATTACCGACGCTCCAGTGAATATCTGTATCACTTGTGACCCCACCCGTGATGCACCGCATGTCCTTGGGCGCAACACTATGCAGGAGATGGATGTCTATTCGACGTGTCTAGCTATCCAGAATCTCTGGCTGGCTGCTCGTGCCGAAGGCGTCGGTGTGGGGTGGGTATCTTTTCTCTATCCCCACGAACTCCGTGAAGTGCTGAATATCCCACACCATGTCCAACCTGTCGCTTACCTCTGTGTCGGCTATCCTGAGAACGGATTCCCTGATGAACCGGTGCTTCAGCAACAGGGCTGGCGTGAACGTATCGATGGAGACAAACTTGTTCATTACGGCGAGTGGAATCCGACCAAAACACCAGAGACATAACCAAAATCCCGGACCGACGACTGAACGACCAATAGCGAACACGAGAGATAGCTGCGCCACTCCACTTAGCGGGTGGTTCACTGGTTTCAGCGTGAATCAAACGTGACTTATGTACTGAACTTATCCTCTACATCGGTCAAGAGCGTTCTAACTGGAAACGAGGAGTTCTTAGCAGTCCTGCTGCATAGATGGCGCGAATGCAGCAGGAAGCCCTCGTCCGGAAGCTAGGGACAGATTCGGAGTGCTTTCCTTATTCCGCATGGCGGTGTAAGAAGGTGGTCGCGACCGGACAGTCGAATCTCGTTCCCAAGGAGCGAACGGAGGTCGTCTGCGAGAAGGAGACCGAACTGCCCTTCTAAGCGTTATTCGCCGCCTGTCACGGGATTTTCGCCAAGCAGCCAGCCGGGAAATGGTAGATCATGTCACCCTGCTCGGTGATCTTCGATGCCACCTTGTACGGCTCCTCCCGCCGGTAGCGGTTTCCAATATTCTTTTAGGCTGGCCTAATAAATAGCCAAAGCGTCCACTCTTCTCCCCTTGAGTGGGGTATTTCTGCTCCGACCCACTTCCGTTGGGAGACCGGCGACGAGTTGTTTTAGGTCGACCTAAAATCCGTGGGCTTTATGGTGGTTTAGGTGGACCTAAATTACGCATGCAGCAACCAAGGACGCGAGTACGGGCACTCCATACGACGGTTCTGAGCTGTCGTGGAGGTGGCGTACGATGAGCTATCTCGACCAGGGGAACGGCGCCATCCTCTCCCAGCAGGCCAGTCGGGAGTCGAATGCGCGAACGTATCCGCGACATCTTCCGTTGGCCATCCGCGAGGCGAAGGGAGTCACCGTCACGGACATGGACGGGAACGAATACTACGATTGTCTCGCAGGGGCAGGGACGCTTGCACTGGGGCACAATCACCCGCGCGTGATCGAGGCAATGGAGCAGGCACTCGATACCGGGCGACCGCTCCATACGCTCGATCTCTCCACGCCTGCGAAAGAGCGGTTCATCGACTCGCTATTCGAAAGCCTCCCTGACGAATTCAGTGAGCGAGCGAAAATACAGTTCTGTAGCCCGGCTGGAACCGATGCCGTCGAGGCAGCGCTGAAACTCGTCAAAACTGCGACTGGCAACCGGAGCATCCTGGGATTCCAGGGCGCGTATCACGGAATGACGAGCGGCGCCCTCTCGTTGATGGGTGACACCGATGCCAAAGAGCCCATTTCGGGGCTGATGAACGACGTCCACCATCTTCCATTCCCGTATGACTACCGGTGTCCGTTCGGCGTCGGTGGCGAGGACGGTCAGCGAATCGGGAGCAACTACGTGGAGAACCTCCTCGACGACGAAGAAGGCGGTATTACCGATCCAGCTGGGATGATTCTCGAACCCGTGCAGGGAGAAGGTGGTGCGATTCCTGCGCCGGACCGCTGGCTCCAGGAGATGCGTCGCATCACGCGCGAGCGCGACATTCCTTTGATACTGGATGAGATTCAGGCGGCGCTCGGTCGGACGGGGGAGACCTATGCGTTCGAGCACGCGGGAATCACACCTGACGTCCTCACGCTCTCGAAGGCGATTGGCGGTGGCCTCCCACTCGCCGTCGTGGTGTACGACAAGGAGCTCGACGTCTGGGAGCCTGGCGCTCACGCAGGGACCTTCCGTGGCAACCAGCTCGCGATGGCGGCCGGCGAAGCGACCATCGACTACGTGCTCGAACACGACCTCGACGACCACGCTGCCGACGTCGGTGGACGCCTCCGCGACCACCTCGAAACCATGGCCGACCGTTTCAGCGCAGTCGGGGACGTCCGCGGCCGTGGTCTGATGCTGGGTGTCGAGTTCGTCGACCCCGATGTCGACTGGCAAGGTGCAGGTCCCCACGCCCCGGACAGTAACTTTGCAGAGGCGGTGCAGGCCGAGTGCTTCGACCGGGGGCTCATCATCGAACTCGGCGGCCGCGAAAGCGCGACTGCCCGGTTCCTCCCACCACTGATCGTATCGAAGACACAGGTCGACGATATCGCCACCATCTTCGAGGAAGCGGTCGCGGCCGTGGCGAACGCCGAGGAAGACCCGGTGGAGGTGGCTCCATGAGCGCAGACAAACTGTTCCTCGGTTCTGAGACGGGGAACGCCGCCTACCGCGAGGCCATGCAACGGGCAACCGAAGCCGTCATCGGACACTTCGCAGACACCGATGAGCCGTATTCGGGGAAATCACCCGACGCACTGGCCGAGCAATTCGAGGAGCCCATTATCCCTGAAACAGGGACAGACCTCGACACTGCCATCGACGAGGTGGCAACGAAGGTGCTTCCCCACTCGGTTGGGACCTCGAACGCGCGGTGTGCGGCACATCTCCAGTGTCCGCCGATGATTCCGGGACTCGCGGCCGAAGCGATGCTCACCGCGACGAACCAGTCGCTCGATTCCTTCGACCAGGCACCCGCCGCGACCGTCCTCGAACAGGAGGTCATCAGCGCACTCTGCGAACTGTTCGACCTTCCGGACGCCGCAGATGGCGTCTTCACGAGCGGTGGAACGCAGTCGAACTTCCAGGCCCTCCTGCTCGCCCGCGACAAATACTGCAGTCAGCAGTTCGGCCGCGACGTGCAAGCGAGTGGGCTTCCGCTCGAGGCCGAGTCACTTCGCATCCTCTGTTCCGAGGAAGCCCATTTTACGGGTGAACAGGCAGCACATCACCTCGGACTCGGCGAAGATGCCGTCGTCACGGCCCCTACCGACGAGAAACGCCGGATGGACCCGGACGCACTCGACGCGGTGCTGGCCGGGGTCGAAACCAACGGCGCGGAGCCCTTCGCACTCGTCGGAACCGCGGGAACCACCGATTTCGGCAGCATCGACCCCCTCGATGCACTTGCCGACCGGGCTGCCGAACACGACCTCTGGTTCCACGTCGACGCCGCATACGGCGGTGCACTCGCACTTTCCGACGACTACGATAGCCTGCTAGCCGGCATCGCGCGGGCTGACTCCATCGCCGTGGATTTCCACAAACTGTTCTACCAGCCCATCAGTTGCGGCGCCTTCCTGCTCCGCGAGGGTGCGGACTTCGAATGGATGGCGCGCAACTCGGCCTATCTCAACCCGGAGGCACACGACGAGGCGGGGGTTCCGAACCTCGTCGCGAAATCCGTGCAGACGACACGCCGATTCGATGCGCTGAAACCCTACGTCGCCTTCCGTGCGCTCGGCCGTGAAGGAGTCGCAGAGCTCGTCGAGAGCACCCTCGCACTGGCTGATGGTGCGGCATCGCTCATCGGAGACGCCGACGACTTCGAGTTGGTACACGAGCCGACGCTGAACGCGGTCGTCTTCCGCTATCGGCCACGCACCGATATGAGCGACCGCGCGGTGAGTCGGTTGAACGCCGCGATTCGGGAGCAGTTGCTTCAGGATGGTCGCGCCATCGTCGCCAGAACGGAGGTTTCGGGTGTGACGAGTCTGAAGTTCACGCTGTTGAACCCGACTGCCACGCTTGATGACGTCGCCACGATACTGGACGTCGTCCGTGACTGTGGGATGGCAACCACCCAGGAACAGGAGGTGGTCGCATGAACGAGATGAGCCTCGATTTCGACCACCGTTCGAGTCGGGACGTCGACCCTGCCAGCCGTGCCGACGACGCCACCGTGCATGCGTTCCTCAACTGCTATCTCCGTGAAACCGGAGACTACGAGGTCCGCGATGAGCCTGTGGCGGGGGTCGAACCTGGAACGGACGGACTGCTCTACAAGCAACTCCCCGCCCAGGGCATCGACCTGCTCGCACCCCTCGAATACCGCTCGCCTACCGAGCGACATCTCTTCGACACGCCGGTGCGATATCGGCTCCCCGATGGCGCGGTCAACCCGATCGACGCCGCGACACTCGCCTCGCTCGTCATCAAAGACCTCTCACGAGCACGTGATGGCGAGTCCGTTCCGGACGAACTACTGGAGCGCGTGCTCCGGAGCAAGCGGAACGTCGAATCGTTCGTCGCGAATCGGGTGGGCGACGAGGAACGGCTCTACGCCGAGCAACTGTCGTTCCGCGACGCCGAGCAAGCCCTCGTCTTCGGTCACCACCGACACCCCACGCCCAAGAGCCGACAGGGCATCGCCCCTCGGAACCGGGACACGTACGCCCCGGAACTTCAGGGGTCATTCTCGCTTCACTACTTCCGTGCCGACCCCGACTTGGTCGTTGCGGGTTCAGCAGACGACCAACAGGCCGCGACGTGGGTGAAAGACGCCCTGCGCGACGACCCCGAGGTCCCGGACTCCTTCATCGCCGACCACGTCGACAGCGAGGACGTGCTCCTGCCCGTCCACCCGTGGCAGGCGGCGTATCTCCTCGACCAGCCACACATCCAGCGACACCTCGGCGACGGCCTCGAACACCTCGGCGCTACCGGACGGGAATTCTATCCGACTACCTCCGTCCGGACGCTCTACAGCCCCGACGTGCCGTTCATGGTGAAGTCGTCGCTCAACGTGAAAATCACGAACTCCGTCCGGACGAACAAGCGTCCAGAATTGGAGCGCGGTGTGGCCGTCGCGGAACTGCTCGACACCGCGTTCGGCGACGAACTCGCCGAGGCGTTCCCAAGTTTCGACATCGTCCGTGACCCCGCCTTCCTCGCCCTCGATATCGGCGAGGAGCAGGAATCGGGAGTGGAGACGGTCCTTCGGAGCAATCCGTTCCGTGGTGAGTTGGCCGAGCGCTCCACGCCGCTGGTCTCGCTCTGTCAGGACGCAATCGCGGGCCAGTCACGCCTCGGTCGAATCGTCACCGCCATCGCCGAACGCGAGGGGCGCGAAACTCAGCGGGTTAGTGAGGACTGGTTCCGTCGCTATCTCGAAACCGCGATCCGGCCGGTGTTGTGGCTCTATCTCGTCCAGGGCGTTGGCGTGGAAGCCCACCAGCAGAACTCGGTACTCACGCTCGACGAGGACGGCTATCCGAGCGAGTTCCGCTACCGCGACAACCAGGGCTTCTACTTCCCCGAGTCGCAGTACCCCGATGTCGATGACTACCTGCCCGGCGTCGGCGCCCGGGCCGAGACCGTCTGTGCAGACGCCATCGCCGACGAGCGACTGCGCTACTACGTCATCCTGAACAACGCACTCGACGTCATCAACGCGTTCGGGAGCGCAGGTTTGGTCCCGGAGCGCCGCCTGCTGGCGCTCCTCCGGGAGGAACTCGAACGCGCTCGCGAGCGTTACGACCGCCCCTCGTCGGACTTTCTCACGCCGCTGCTAGAATCGCCCACCGTCCCCTGCAAGGCCAATCTGCTGACGCGCTTCCGGGGACTGGACGAACTGGAGAACGACCTCGAGAACCAGTCCGTCTACACGGACGTAAAGAACCCGTTCGTGACCGAACTCGACACATGACAGGACCTGACGCCACCATCGCAACGGACTACGACTACCAGACCTACAACAGGAGTATCGAGCAGACGATCTCGCTCCGACAAGCGTCTCTCGAACGTGACCTCGGCCGGCTCCACGCCTGGCTCGGGAGCGACCACGTGAAACCCTACTGGCAGCTCGACTTGCCCCTGCCGGCGTTCCGCGACCGGTTGGCTGAAAAGCTCGCCGATGACCACCTGACGCCCTACATCGGGTGTCTGGACCACGTGCCGATGAGCTACTGGGGGTGCTACTGGGCGGCCGAGGACGACGTGGCGAACCACTACGACGCCGACCCGGCCGACCAGGGCGTCCACCTGCTCATCGGTCCGGAGGAATATCTGGGCCACGGCTACGCGCTCCCGCTGATGCGAGCGGTGGTCGCGATGCAGTTCCGTCATCCCGAGACGGAGCGGGTAATCGCGGAACCGGACGCCCGCAACGAGCGCGTCATCTACGTCTTCGAACAGTGTGGGTTCGAACCCCGCCAGGAGTTCTACTTCGAGGAGGCCGAGAAGGACGCGCTGCTGATGGTCTGTGAACGCGAGCGGTTCGAGATTGACGTGCTCGCCAACGCCACTGCAGCGCCGACTCAGGGGGTGAGTGCCGATGACTGAACAGAACGTCCACGACATCGTCGGCGTCGGCCTCGGTCCGTTCAACCTCGGCCTCGCAGCCATGCTCGATGGTGTCGAGGAAGACGTCGACGCTGCCTTTCTCGAACGCGATTCCGAGTTCCACTGGCACGAGGGAATGCTCCTCAACGGAACGACGCTTGAAGTCCCGTTCCTCGCGGACCTGGTCACGCTCGCGGACCCGACGAACCCCAACAGCTATCTCAACTACCTGCGGGAGATGGGCCGCATCTACGAGTTTTACTTCTACGAGACGTTCCAAGTCCCCCGCCGCGAGTACAACGACTACCTGCAATGGGTCGCCGAGAACCTCGATACCTCTCGGTTCAGTCGAGAGGTCACTGGCGTTCGCTGGGACGACGACTGCGAACACTATGTCGTCGCCGCTCGGAACCCCGAGACCGGTGAACGCTTCGAGTACCGCGGCGAGAACCTCGCGCTGGGTATCGGTTCCAGACCACAGATCCCAGAGCAACTCCAGGGCCATCCCGAGGAAGACGTCTTCCACACCGCCCGGTACCGCTACAACCGCGAGCGCGTGCTGACGGCCGATTCAGTCACCGTCGTCGGGTCCGGTCAGAGCGCTGCGGAGGTGTTCCAGGACCTGCTTCAGCGCCAGAAAGCCAACGACTATCGGCTCGATTGGCTGACGCGCTCGGACGGTTTCTTCCCGATGGAGTACTCGAAGCTGGGACTCCAGCATTTCACTCCCGAATACGAGCAGTACGTCTACGACCTTCCTCAGGAAGTCAAAGACGACCTCATTCCGAATCAGGACCTACTCTACAAGGGCGTCGACCCGGACACGAGCGCGGAGATCTACGACCTGCTATATCGCCGTTCCATCGGCGATCACGACCCCGACGTGGGACTCTTCGCGATGACCGACGTGCAGGACATCGAGTCCGTGGGCGATGCCTACGCACTCGACTGTCACCAGTGGCAGACAGAGGAGTCGTTCGCCCACGAAAGCGAGGTCGTCATCCTCGGGACCGGCTATGAACGGCCCATCCCTGGCTTCCTCGAACCGCTCGAAGACGCGATCAACTGGGACGACAAGGGCCGGTTCGAAGTGACCGAGGACCACCGTCTCGATATCGCGGTCGAGGGCGACGTCTTCCTCCAGAACGCCGAACTCCACACCCACGGCGTCGGCGTGCCCGACCTCGGTCTCGGCTGCTATCGCAACACGAAATTCGTCAATCGACTCGTCGGCCGCGAGGCCTACCCCGAGGACACCGACACGGTCTATCAGGACTTCTCGCTCGACCAGTTCGTCGAACACGCGCCCGGCGCCTTCCGCGAACGCGGGAGTGAACCACTGCCGCAGAACGACTAACCATGAATCCGAACGACACCACCCTGCAGGACGCACTGGACGCTGAGATCTGGGAGACCGTCGAACGCCGTCTCCTGACGAAGATGCTCGAAGAGTTCGCCTACGAGGAGATTATCAGACCCCGGAAGGTCGAAGCAGGCGACGACCGCGCGAGTTACCGCTTCGAACTCGGAGACACGAGCTATCGCTTCGAGGCGACCGAGCGGCTGATGGACAGCCTGCACGTCCACGGCACCACCGTCGAACGCAACGCGGATGGAACGTGGACGTCCATCGGCGACCCTCTTCAACTATTGCGCGACCTCGGTGAGACGGCCGACCTTGACGGACTCACTGAAGGGAACCTCGTTCGCGAGTACAAGCGAACGCTACTCGCTGATGCTCATATCGAGGCGCGCAGGCGGGACCGCGATGAATTCGACCCCCTGGACCTCGATTACGCCCATCTCGAAGGCGAGATGGAAGGCCATCCCTGGATCACCTACAACAAGGGCCGGCTCGGCTGGGGCTATGACGACTACAAGCAGTACGCGCCCGAGCGCAAAGAGTCGGTGACGCTCTCGTGGGTCGCCGTTCGCAAGGAGAACTCGACGTTCGTCGGGACCGAGCAGGTCGACCACGATTCGCTCGTGCAGCGCGAACTGGGCGAGTATTATGACGAGTTCATTGACCGGCTCGCATCCAAGAATCTCGAACCGGACGCCTACTACTTCATGCCGGTCCACGACTGGCAGTGGGAGAACAGCATCGTCCCGCTGTTCCCCGACCACATCGCCGCGGACGATATCGTCCCACTCGGCGAGGGCCCCGATGAATACCTGCCACAGCAGTCGGTTCGCACCTTCGTCAACGTCGATAACGAAGAGAAACACCACGTGAAAGTCCCGATGCGGATTCTCAACACGCTGGTCTGGCGGGGGCTCCCCAGCGAGCGGACCGAACTCGCCCCGACCGTCACCGAGTACATCAAAGGCATCTACGAACAGGACGAATTCCTCCAAGAACAGGGACTCATCCTCCCAGGGGAGATCGCTGGTGTCAACTACGACCACGCCGATTTCACCGACATCGACCGGTCGCCCTACCAGTATCACGAACTGCTGGGGGCAATCTGGCGTGAGTCCATCTACACCTTCCTCGAGGAGGGTGAGGAAGCCATCACGCTCTCGTCGTTGATGCACGTCGACAGCGATGGCGAACCCTACATCTCTCAGCTCGTCGAGCAGTCGGGCCTCACACTCGATGAGTGGCTCGCGGAATTCTTCGACACGATACTGCCGCCCCTCCTCCACTTCCTCTACCAGTACGGGACGGTTTTCTCCCCGCACGGGCAGAACACGATTCTCGCCGTCGAAGATGGCGCTCCGTCCCGCCTGGCGGTCAAGGACTTCGTCGACGACGTGAACGTGAGTGATCAGCCACTCTCCGAGCTGGAAGCACTCTCCGATGAGATGCACGACGTGCTCCGAAACGAGCCACCGGAGGGGCTTTGCCAGTTCATCTTCTGTGGACTATTCGTCTGTGTCCTTCGATATGTCGCGGACCTCCTCGAAGAACACGAGGACTACCCTGAAGAGCAATTCTGGACACACGCACGTGATACGATTCTCGACTATCAGGCGGCGTTCCCCGAACTGGAGTCGCGGTTCGAACTGTTCGACCTGCTCCAGCCGGAGTTCACGAAGCTCAGTCTCAACCGAAACCGCATCTTCGACTACGGCTACGACGACACGCCTGGTCGTCCCCACGCTTCCGAACACAGCACGGTGACGAATCCGCTTCACCTGGTCGCTGACGACGCACCGGATGCTGCTGAACAACCGAGTCCCGCTGACGACTAAGGGATGATCGGCGCGGTCACACGGTGGCTCCAGAACGCATTCGTCACCGACGAGGAGCCGCCGTTATGGACGCGCTCGTCCCTCCTCGTTTGCGGGGCGCAGTTGCTCGCGTACAGCAGCTATACAGTGGTTCACCCGATTTTCGCCGTCTACCTGGAGACGTTAACGCACAGCGAGTCGCTCATTGGCGCTGCCTTGGCGTGTTCACGTTCACAGCCGTTGTCGCGCGACCAGTCGCTGGGTGGCTACTCGATCGGGTTGGTCGCCGGGGTGTCCAAGCCATCGCTGCCATCGCACTCGCAGGTACGACTCTCTCGTTCGCGTGGGCGACCGTCATCTGGATCGCAATCGGGCTTCGGGTACTCCACGGGCTCGCCTGGGGCGCCAGCAGTACCGCGACACCGATGATTGCTGCCGACGTGGTACCAGACGCCCGTCAGTCCGAGGGGTTCGCGTATTTCGGTATTGTCCCGAACATCGCGCTGATGGTGCTTCCACCGGCCGGACTCTGGATAGCGCACCAGTACGGATTTCCGATGCAATTTGCGTTCGCAGCACTGCTTGCGCTTCTCGTGTTGGGCCCGCTGGTCGCGCTTGAGGAAACAACACCGCCCGCGACCGGCACCGGTGAGTTCTATGCGTCGGAAGCGTTGCCTGCCGCATTACTGGTCGCACTCGCGAGTGGTCCTGTCCGCACCATCAACGCACTCATCCCGCTCTATGCCCCCACCGTCGGCCTCGGAAACTCGAGGGTTCTTTTTCACGGTGATGGGCGGGGCGATTATCCTAGCGCGCGCAGTCCGGGGCCAACTTCCAGAGTCGGTACCGGCCGTACTCTCGGCGTCGTTCATCTGTCAAGCCGCTGGGCTGGTACTTCTCGCGCTCGCGCCTCGCCTCCTTGTCGTCTCTGGGCACCCTCTCGGGTCGCTCGCAGGTGCCGGGCTGTTCGGGGCCGGATTTGCACTCGTGTTCCCACTACTACAGAGGCTCGCCGTTTGTTGCCACACGGGACACCCAGAATGGAAGCGCGACCGCAACCGTCCTCATCGGGATGGACATCGGGATTGGTGTGGGGGCGATCGGGTTCGGTGTCCTTAGAAATCATGTCGGATTAGAGCTAATGTATGCGACCGCAGTAGTCGTTTCACTTCTCGGAATGCTGGTGATCGCTCTGGTTCGGCCAGGTGATTCAGTGGGCTAGTTATTCGACCACCGAGCAACTGATAACGACAGGCCCTGGAGTTGTCGATTGCTGCATACACACTCGGTATCCATCACGCGGTTTCTGTCAGCTTAGATAGTACTCAACAGAACCACAGAGGCCGATTAGACGGGGTCAGCCCCTCCCGGTACTCGATGAACTTCCGCTGTATCTCACTACTGTATGCCCCGGTCTTCTCGCACTCGTATTCGACGACGATGGTGTCCTCAAGCGTCTCCTGTTGCGTGATGTGGCTGCCATTGTCTGCGAAAATCAACTCGTCGGGTTCCATGACGGCTGGGTCATACTCGTCGACGAGATTCTCTTCCGGCCAGACCCCTCGTTCCTGCCAGAACTTCTTGATTTCCTGAAGCCCCTTCTGGACGGTCTCCCGGATAGAGAATCGGTCGGCTGATTCCCAGCCGTCTCGAGTCCAGTATTCTCCCTTGTACGCGATCTTCTGGATTCCGTTCCAGTCTGCGCCGACGATATCAGCAGGCGGGTCACCCGAGATCGTGGGTTGGGTCAGCTGCTGAATTACCTTCCATTGTTTTGGCGGACTCGCACCGAGCAGGTGAACTCGCCGACCTCGCCACTCGGCAACGTCACTAAAATCAGTCGCGTGGATGTCGGAATACCCCATCGCGTAGCCGAGCACGATATCCTGGTCAAGAGCCTCGATAGCTTCCCGGCATTTTGGAACGACGATGATCTCGGTGTCGAACTCGTCTTTCAGTTCCCGAGCAAGTTCGTTGTACTCGATTGCTTCTTCTTTCGTGTATGCGTCGCCGAGTACGCCGATTTCAGGTTCGTACGTCCTGAACGACTGGATGTACCTCTCGACGTCGGCGTCCCGATAGTCGTTGTCGAGCATCAGGACCGGCAAATTGACGTTCTGGAGGTTGTCCGTTTGGAGTTCGTAGTCTTCCCGAACTCCTGTGACAAAACCGAGTTCGTAAGCGTCCGTCGCGAACGGATGGCGATGCAGGAATCCAATGTACTTCGCTTCTCGAGCTTCCTCGATGGTTGCCGGGGGAGTATACTCGATGCTGGCCGGCTCTGGCGGTCGCGTCGACCCGATTCGGCCGACGTTGAGTGTACTCTCTATCGACATTGACGACAAAGGGAAAGCGGGTCTCGCTGCTCGTTGGTATCTGAAATAGGAAGGTCGTTAGCGGGATGCTCTAACGTCGGGAGGGTTTCTCCTCTGGGAGACCAACCGCGGTCACAGTCGGAGTCCCTCGTTGGGATTGCGTTCGATAGGGTAGAGGACTTCGGACTCGAAAACCTCGCCGGACTCTTGGGCCGCTCGGTGTTCGTCAGTTATCGAATCGTGCTCTTCATCGCCGGGAACGGGCTGACCGTTCGGAGGATGCTGGTTGTCGGCAGACATGAGAACTCCCTCACTGCGAGGGGGAGTGAAAAACACAGCTGGCCGCATTCACTCTCCCTGTCAACAAATCGGTCACTGTCAAGGCGGTGTCGGACCAGACACCGCCTCACACCCTCCTGAGACGGGGATAGCCACTAATTCAATCACCCCGTGGCCGTATCCGTTAGGCGTACTTGTCCTTCTTCGACTTCTCGACTGCTCGAACTCCCCCACCACCGGCCTGGTTGTTCTTCGGAATCGCTCGCTTGACTGCCTTCCGGACAACCTCGACGTCGACGCTGGACGAGTGCGATTGGCCGCACTTTTGGAGGCGCCATTCACCGTCCTCGTGGAAGTAGTACTGAGTCGGCGCTGGTGCAGGTGGCTGAATACGGAGCGCTTTGTCTTGGTCGAAGACTGAGTGATTTGCCTCATCGAGCGAGGAAATGTGTTCGGATGGCATGCTTGGGTTCGGGCTTCTTGGAGTTCGTACGCGGCTATCCTGTGGTTCGTGTTCTGTCGAGTGATCTATTCGCGAGACTGGCTTGGGTCGGGCCCGTACCGATTCCCTCCACACTGCTTGCATCCCCATATTGGCTGGCCGGAATGTTCCTCCACTGGGACCTCTTCGTAGGAATCGAACGAGTGCTCGGTTTCCTCGTCACAGGACCGACACGGAAGCAGTGCTCGGTTGGGTCCACGGAAGGTCGTCCGGCCAACCGGCTTTGAGTCTTCACCCGGCTCCAGCGCGAGTGCAGGCACCAGCCAGATCGGCGTGTCACTCGCCGCGGTGACCTCGTTCAACTGGTCTCGGTCCGAAATTGGGTCACCAAACTCGCTATAGAGGCGATTATTCCCGTCAGTACTGTCCGACTCGTTCCAACCGGTCGACTCCTCGAGGACGCTCAGCCAGCGCTGGCCTGCATCAGAATCGAGGCGTTCGATCGGTGTGAGGGCTCCCCACTTCTGCTCGAGCATTTCGGCGGCGTTGTCATCGAACTCGGACACCATCTCGAAGGTTTCGTGAGCGGGGAACGTCCCGGTCGGACGGTCGTCGCGGTGACTGAACGCTGCTGCAGCCTTCGCAACCCCTGCGAGCTCCACTACAGCGGGGACTGCCGCGAACATCAGGTGCGAGAGATCCCAACTCTGCGACGGTTCGTCGTCGCGATACAACTCGGCGTCGTGCCGATGGGGTGCAGCAGGGTCGTCCTCGAAGCTATCTGGTGCATCCCGCTCGTAACCGCTGGTAGATGATATAGCAGGAGGGTCTCTGCTATCCTCAGGGAGAGTATTCGAGTGGTCAGAAGGATCGGGCATCGGTCTCAGTATGCAAGTTAGTAGTGTGAGTGCTAAAAGCTAACTCGTAGGAAAGATGCGAGTTCGCAGTTGAATGCTCTGGAAGCCGGGATTAGTCGCTTGCTTGCCGCTGGTCGAATTGGAACTGGTCCTGTGCGTCTTCACCGTCGAGCGTCCGCTGGTCTTCAGCTGTATCGGCGAACAGATTGGCCTGTTCACCTGACTCACCGCCCTTCTGGATGTTCGGGCGGTCGTCGACGCCGAACTCGCTGGCTTCGGGCCGGTCGATCCGGGTCGGTCGCTCGCGATGATCGACGTCGACTCCCCACTGGTCGAGGGTGGTTCCGACGTTCTCTTCTTTTACCTCGAGACTTCCATCGGTCGTGAATTGCGTCTGCTGTTCGATCGATACGGATTCTGATTTTGCTGACATAAGTAGTCACTTACTGGCTTGGACGGTCGCAACCCGCCCCTCGCTCGGAGCGGGGCAGACAAACACCGGAAAAGACCGCAGTTAGGGAGAAACCGCCGCAACGAACATGCCCACCTGGGCAAGTCCGCCGGCCGCGATGAGCACCGCGTTGAGTGACGAGTCCGACTTCACGAGGCCGAATCGGAGCTTCTTGTAGTTCATCGGCCAGAACGGTCGGACTGCCATCTTGCCGTTCCCAACGGTGATCGCGTCGGCGAGGAGGTGGCTGAGCAGACTCAGCAGAGCACCCGCGAATACAACTAGACTAACTGGCACCGCCTGACTCGTCGCTCGGACGGAGTCGATTCCGAGAGAACTGCCGAGTGTCGCCCCCTGGAGGAAGACCAGATAGGCTCCGGCGCCGGCGATGATGCTGACGGCGAGACAGAACCAGATGGTGTGGGTGAATCCGCGGTGGTCAAGGAACGGCGTTTTCTGGTCGATATCAGGGAGACTCGCCACTCCGCTTGCGACGACCAACAGGAGTGCGCCCCAGGGAAGGCCCGCGTAGGTGATGAGCCAGTAGCTCAGGGGTGCGGTCAGAAGCAAGGCAGCGCCAGTATGACCGTCTTTGTGCATGATACGTGAGAATTTCAGCCGGTTGTCTTGGTTCCTTCGGAAGGGTACAACCCAGGAATTATCTGACGGCGGAGTACGCTACTCGGCCCGGTTGCCCGCGGTCTCGATTGCTTCGATGATGGTCTGGATGGTCGAACTGATCCGCTGGAGGCGCTCTCGAAGAATGTCTTCCTCGTCGTCCGCCCATGACGCGAGATAGAACCCCGAGTTCTCGGGGTCGAGCCCGAAGTGGCGTGCGACTGCGTAGGCGACGCTCTCGGCCTCAACCTCGCGCTTGCGCTTCTCTCCACGGTCGTCGACGCCGAAGTGGAGCTTCGCGTGAGCGTACTCGTGAGCGAGCGTCCGGACGAGATCGGCCTTGTTCTCTCGGTCGACCACTTCGATGATGGGGTAGAGGTCGTATATCGACCGGCCCTTACAGACACCCTTCTTGCCCTCGTACGCCCAGTCGTCTTCCGGGACGACCGTGACATCGAGTTCCAGCAGTTCGCCGGCGTTGAGGAAGGCGTCGACGAGCTCGGTACCGTCGCCGTGAGTCTCTGCGGAGATATCCGGCTCGGGGAGGGGCTCGCCCTCGGTCTGGCTGATGTCGAAGACCGTGGTCGGCTTGAACCCGACCAGACCGCGCTCCCAGGAATCGGGGTCTGTGTCCTCGTAGTCGCAGTCGATGCTGTTGTGGTAGCTAGGAGCGGTCCCGCAGTCGGGACATTTCTTCGTGATGATGGGCGCCCAGATCCAGATGCCGGATTCACCCTTTTGGACGTAGCGGTCGAAGTCGTTCTTCCAGGTGTGGTAGCCGGCGACCTGGGTCGCATCGGGTTTCTGGAGTTTGATGAGCACCGTGTTCCGGTAGGAGTAGTCGTGGAACTTGCTTTGAACGGTAAGCCACTCTTGGAACTCTTCGTTCGATCGTGCTTCCTCGGTGGCGTCGATGAGGTCCTGTATCCAGTCCTCGATGGTGTCGTGCATCTCGTCCTTCCGAGAATCTGTCTCGGTGAACGAGGCACGCGACAGAGTCTGGTTGGCGTCCTGTTCGTCGTGGTCGGGGGTGGGAGTCGCCTGTGTAGACACGGAAATCACCAGGGGCAGCTTGTAGGAATCCCCTCACCTCTTGAGGGGAAGAGAAAACATACCGGGGTTACTCGTCGGCGGCCTCACGAGCAGTCCAGCCCTTGTGGAAGACGGCGAGTTGGAGGTCTGATTTGAAACTCTTCCCCGAGGGCTCGTGATAGAGGACTTGTTCTTCCTCGACGGGAATCGCGATATCGCACTCGAGGAGTTCGAGAACGATCTGGCGTGCTTGGCTTTCGTCAATGGCGTCGAACGTTTCGGTGGACTGCCGGTTGTTGCAGTCTTGGTCGTGAGTGATCTGCCGGCGCTCGAACCGTTTGTAGTCTGTGCTGGTGTCGTCATGCAGGTTGGGTGGTTGATGAGTCATGACTGACTAGGGCGAGACGAGAATGGAGTAGCGCCCCGCTATAGCGGGGCGTTTACAAATTACGGTTTGTGCATTTGATAGATTATATGACTACGATTAAATAAAAGGATACCGCGATTTCCAGTGTTCTCATCACACACCACGTTTCCAGTGAAATGGGGAGATAGAAAAGGCAACCTCCAGTTGTAGAGATAGATTGCGTTCACTGGAATTCTGGTGTTACCTCCACCCGTACTATTCCAGAGAGCGTCCCGTCTAGCCGCCGGCCGACCGGACTACTCCGCGGCGTCGACGACCTCGTAGCTGATGTTCTGCTCGCGGAGCCGGTCGGTGTGCGTCGACAGATCGTCCGTCGCGGCGAGCAGCAGCACGTCGAGCCCCTTCGTGGCGGCCTCCCGGACCGCGAGCGGCGTGCCGAACCGGACGTCGGGCTCGCGGTCGGTCGACTCGGCGACCGCCAGCGCCTCGGTGCCGGCGGTCGCGAGCAGGTCGTGGGCCTCGGCGTGTTCGGCGACCGTCGACCGGTCGACCGCCGCGCTGCCCCCGTCCTGCACTCGCGGCACCGAGATCGCGGTGACCTTCCCCACCTCGTAGTCGAGGACGCCCTCGAAGTCGGTGACGCCGACGTCGCGTCCCTGCTCGGCGTCCGTGACCGCAACCGCAGTTGCGTTCCCGGCCTCGCCCGGCGTCGCCCGGAGGACTCCGTCCCGCATCGAGAGCGACACCGTCTGCCCCTCGGAGATGGCGGTCGTGGCGAGCGCGGTCTCGATCTCGACCTGGTCGATGACGTCCTCGGAGACGTGCCGGACGAAGTCCCGGAGCTCGTCGGTCTGGGAGATGAGCCAGTCGACGCCCTCCTTGGTGACCTCGTAGCGCCCGCGGCCGTGCTTCCGGACGTACCCCTGTTCGATCAGGTCCCGGAGGTAGTCGCTGACGGCCTGGGACGTGATGCCGATGTCGTCGGCGACCTCCTGCTGGCTCACCGCCGGCTGGCGCTCGGCGATCTGGACCAGGATCTGATATCGGGTGGCGTTCCGTTTACTCCGTAGAACGCCCGAGTCGTCGGCTGCATCCCGTTGTATCGTCATTATCGACCGTTGAGTCCCGGTAACTCAAGTATCTTTGCCCTAGTAACGGTGAAGTTTCCCTCGACGGCGGAACTGGCCTCTCGTAGAAAAGCTCACTTGGAATAAAACAACCAAAATTGTTTTAGGCGCCACGCGAGTTGTGTTCGGTGATGGCCAGAACAGCACTGCCCCACGACGCGAAGGCGGGCCCGACCAAGCCCGAGGTCCGGGCGATCGTCCAGGCCAAGCTCGACCTGGCGCCGACCGACCACTTCGCCGAGGTCGGCGCCTGCACCGGCGCGGTCACCATCGAGGCCGCGCGCCGCGCCGGCCGGGTGACCGCGCTCGAACGCAAGCCCGAACGACTGGAGACGACCAGGAAGAACCTAGCGGCGAACGACGTCTCCGCGGACGTCACCCTCCGGGAGGCCGAAGCCCCGGACGGACTGCCGGCGGACGCCGACGCGCTGTTCGTCGGCGGGAGCCGGAACTACGAGTCGGTGCTCGACCACGCGGTCGAGACCGGCGTCGACCGCGTCGTGATGAACGTCTCGCGGCTCGAGGTCGCCGGCGCGGCGACCGAGGCGTTCCGCGAACGGGACCTCCTCGACGAGGTCGTCCAGTTCCAGGTGAGCCGCGGCTACCGGCTCGCGGGGGCGACCAGCTTCGACTCGGACAACCCGGTGTACATGCTGGTCGGCGGCGCGGGCGAGGTCGCCGCGGACGGCGGCCGACCGACCGATCCGGAGCCGCGGGCTACGGACCGGACCGCCGACGGGGGCCGACGATGAGCCTCTACGGCGTCGGGCTCGGTCCCGGCGATGCCGGCCTCGTCACCGTCAGGGGCCGGCAGGTCCTCGACGATGCCGACGTCGTCTACTCGCCGGGGCGGCTCTCCCGGTCGGTTGCGACCGAGCACGTCCCCGAGGAGCGCATCGGCGACGTCGACTTCCCCATGACCCGCGACGAGGACGAGCTCCGGCGGGCCTGGAAGGCGGCCGCCGACGAGATCGCGTCGCGGGCCCGCGAGGAGACCGCGGCGTTCGTCACGCTGGGCGACCCCAACGTCTACTCGACGTTCGGTCACCTCCGGCGCACGATGGCGGCGTTCCACCCGGACGTCGACGTCGAGATCGTGCCGGGCGTGAGCGCGGTCACCGCGTTCGCGACCGCCCTCGGCGTCGAGATCGCGTCGGGGACGAGCCTCGCGCTCCGCGAGGCCGCCCGGGGGTCGGCCCCGACGGGTCCCGACCGGATGGTCCTGTTCAAGGTCACCGACGCGCCGGCGACCCACGAGCGGCTCGTCGACGCCGGCTACGACGTCGTCTACGGCCGCCGGCTGTTCATGGAGCAGGGCGAGACGGTCGTGACCGAGGACCCGGACGCGGTCGCCGACCGGGACTACTACACGCTGGCCTACGCCGAGAAGCGCGGCGTCGAGCACGAACCGGCCACCGCGGCGTTCGAGACGGACGACTCCGGGTCCGGCGACGCCGGATCGGGCGACGATGCGACGACAGACGGCGGACCCGGCGACCCGACGACCCTGGAACGCGCCGAAGCCGAGGCGCAGGGCGACGAACCGCCGGAGGTGACGTCGGATGACTGACCCGCAGGAGGCCATCGACGCGGAGTCGGCAGCCCGGGCCGGGCAGCGGGATCCGAGAATCGCCGAGCGCACAGCGGGTGAAGTTCAGGACGGAATCCCGTTCATCGGCGCCGGTCCGGGCGACCCCGGGCTGCTGACGGTCACGGGCCGCGAACTGGTCGAAGCGGCGGACCTCGTCGTCCACGCGGGGTCGCTGGTGAACAGCGAACTCCTCGCGGAGTACTGCGCGGACGCCGAGCAGGTGTCGAGCGTCGGGAAGGACCTCGAAGAGCTGATTCCGCTGATGCGGGACGCCTACGAGGACGGGCGCGACGTCGTCCGCCTCCACAGCGGCGACCCCGCGGTGTACGGGGCGGCGCTCGAACAGATGGACGCGCTGGAACACGAGGGCGTGCCGACCTACCTCGTGCCGGGCGTGACGTCGGCGTTCGCCGCGAGCGCGACGCTCCGGACCCAGCTCACGCTGAACGGCGTGGCGAACCACGTCGCGTTCACCCGGCCGCAGGGCAAGACGCTGGACCCCGACGAGGACCACATCGGCGAGTTCGTCGAGATGGGCGACGTGACGACCTGCATCTACCTCGGAACCCACGCGGTCGGCGAGACGATGGACCGGCTGCTCGCGGCCGGTCACGACCCGGACACGCCGGTCGCGGTCGTCTACCACGCGTCCTGGCCCGACGAGGACGTCATCGAGGGGACCGTCGAGACTATCGGCGAGAAGGTCGAGGCGGCCGGCTATCGGGCCTCCGCGCTGGTCGTCATCGGCGAGGCGGCGCGGGGGACCGGCTACGAGCGCTCGTACCTCTACGGCGACTGGGCGAACGGCGGGTCGAACGAGAGCGAGGCGGACGATTAGCTATGAGTACGGACACAGACACGGAGACGGGAACGCAGACGGACGACTCGGGCGGCCACTGCTCCACGCCGGATTCGGACGGCGAGGTGGCCGAGGAGATCGCCATCATCAGCTTCGAGCGCAAGCTCGACACGGCCCGCGAGATCGTTGAGGGCATCGGCGACGGGTACGACCGGATCGACGTTCTGGAGTACCACGGCGACGTGTTCGCCGAGCACTGGGGCGAGTACGACTGCTTCGTCGGCCTGATGGCCTCGGGCATCGCGATGCGCAAGACCGCACCCCTGCTCGACGACAAGTGGGACGACCCCGCCATCGTCGTCGTCGACGAGGAGCTGACGTGGGCCATCCCCATCACGGGCGGCCACCACGGCGCCAACCAGGTCGCGGGCGACCTCTCGGAGCTGGGCGCGGTGCCGGCGATGACCACGGCCAGCGAGGTCGCCGGCGAGCAGGGCGTCGAGAGCAGGGCGAAGGCGCTGGACGCCCACGTCGTCAACGGCGACTCGACGGTCGCGACCAATCTCGCGGTGCTGAACGACGAGCTCGGCCCGGTCGCACGCCTCGACGGCCCGCGGGCCGTGCTGGTCGGCGACGACGTGACCGTCCTCAAGCGCAACGGCGACGACGGCGTCGTGCTCGGGACGGGCACCGTCTCTGGCGTCGACGCCGACCAGGTGCTCGACGCCTGGAAGGAAGCACTCGACGACCTGGACCTCGATTTCGCGGACGTCGACTTCGTCGCCACCGGGACGAGAAAGGAGGGCGAGGAGGGGCTCTACGAGGCCGCCGAGCGGGCCGACCTCGGGGTCGTCCTGTTCGAGAAGGAGACGCTGGAGGGGTTCGAGGGCCCCTCGACGTCGCGCTCGAAGGAGCTCATCGGCTGGCCGGGCATCGCCGAGGCGTCGGCCATCGCGGGCGGCCGCGACCACGACCTCGCCCGGGAGAAAGAGCGCTACGACGACGCCGTAACCGTCGCAGTGGGGCGATAGAATGGGTGGCCAGCAAAACGCGGACGCGAGCGACGACAGGCCGACTGACGACGTGGGCACCCTCTACGTCGTCGGCATCGGGCCCGGCCTCCCCCACGCGATGACCCAGCGCGCGAAGGACGTCGTCGCCAACGCCGACTGCGTCATCGCCTCGAACCTCTACCAGGAGTTCCTCCGGCGCGACGGGACGCTGCCGCCGGAGGACGCCGTCACCGACGGCGGGACGGCCACCGCCTCGCCCGCCGCCCGCCCCGACCAGGAGATCGTCCGGTCGACGATGGGCCGGCAGGTCGAACTCGCCCGCGAGGCGTTCGAGCGGGTCCGCGACGGCGAGGACGTCGCCCACGTCTCGGGCGGCGACCCGAACGTGTACGGCAAGAGCGACCTGCTCTACCTCATGGCCGAGGAGGACGGGGCCTACGACGTCCCCATCGAGGTCGTGCCGGGCGTCACCGCGGCGCTCGGCGGTGCGGCCAACCTCGGCGCGCCGCTCAGCAACGACTTCTGCACGGTATCGCTGTCGGACAAGTGGCGCGGCTGGGACGAGATCGAGGAGAAGCTGCGCGCGGCCGCCATCAGCGGGTTCGTCATCGTCCTGTACAACTGCTGGCGGGACTACGAGCGCGCCATCGACGTGATCCGCGAGGAGCGGGCCGACGACGTGCCGGTCGCCATCTTCAACGACGCCGGCCGGGGCGACACCGGGCGGAACCGGGACGGCGAGACCCACACCGTCACGACGCTGCGAGAGGCGACCGACCACGACGACGAGGTCGGCGGGATGGGCACCTCCATCCTCGTCGGCAACCACGAGACGACGGTCTGGGAGAACGACCACGGCGAACACCTCGTCACCCCGCGCGGCGGGCGTGACGTGGAGGACTTCTGACCATGAGCACGGACGACACCACCGAATCCGAGTGCGGAGCATCGAGCACGGAGACGAACGCATCGAACGCGGAATCGGCCGAATCGAAGTGCGGCGCGTCGAGGACCGAGTCCCCCGGGTCGGAGGCGGAGACGACCGAGTCCGAGTGCGGGGCCTTGACGTCGGACGCGACCGCCTCGTCGAGTTCCGGGTGCGGCGCGTCGACGGAATCGACCGACGAGAAGGTCGGCGCGACCGCCGACGACTTCGACGCCGACCCCGGCAGCCTCGTCGCGGTCGGGCTCGGCCCGGGCCACGCGGAGGGGATGACCCAGCGCGCCCGGGCGGCGCTCCACGAGGCCGAGCACATCGTCGGCTACACGACCTACATCGACCTGCTGCCCGACGAGATCACCGAGAACGCCGACGAACTGTACGACACCCCGATGTGCGGGGAGGTCTCGCGCACCGAGGAGGCCGTCGACCGCGCGCTGGCCGGGAACCACGTCGCCATCGTCGGCAGCGGCGACCCGAACGTCTACGCGCTGGGCGGCCTCGCGCTCGAGATCGTCGAGTCGAAGGGGGCGACAGCGAGCGCGCTCGACTTCGAGGTCGTGCCCGGCGTCCCCGCGGCCCAGTCCTGCGCGGCGCGGGTCGGCGCGCCCCTCGTCAACGACACGGTGAGCATCTCGCTGTCGGACCACCTGACGCCGATGCCGACCATCGAGTCGCGGCTCCACGCGGCCGCCAAGGAGGGGTTCACCATCACCATCTACAACCCGTGGAGCCGCAAGCGCCGCGAGAACTTCGAGAAGTGCTGCGAGATCCTGCTGGAGCACCGCGACCCCGAGACGCCGGTCGGCGTCGTCCACGGCGCGGGCCGCGAGGACGAGCAGGTCCGCATCGTCGAGCTCGGCGACCTCGAGGAGCTCGGCGAGACCGACCTGATCGACATGACGACCACGATCCTGGTCGGCAACGAGGACACCTACGTCTGGGACGACCGGATGGTCACCCCGCGCGGGTACGAGAGCAAGTACGACTACTGAACGATGACTGGCTACCGCATCATCGTCGACAAGGACGCCTGCGAGGGCATCTTCGCCTGCCTCACGCGCGACCCCCGGTTCGTCGAGGGCGAGGACGGACTGGCGACCGTCGACCCGGCCGCCGACCCCGTCCCGCCCGAAGGAAGCGACGGCGGGAGCATCTGCGAGGAGGACGGCCGCGTCGTCGCGGAGTTCGACGACGACCGGGCCGATGAGGCCCGACAGGCGGCCGCGGCCTGCCCGCCGGGCGCCATCACCGTGGAGGAGCGCTGATGTCGATGGAGACCGGCACGCCGGCGGACCTGCTCGCGAGCCACCCGGAGACGGCGTACTTCTGGGGCCGGGCCGTCGGCGACGGCGACGTCGAGCCGGGCGCGCTGACCGTCCGGGCGAACGACGAGACCGCCGCCCGTCGGCTCGCGGCCGTGGCGGGCGACGAGCAGGTCGACCACCGCATCGTCGAGCGCGAGTACGCCCACGACACCGCGGTCACCCGCACCGAGGACGAGTTCACGATACAGGTGTTCGGCGACGTGGCCGACCGCGCGGCCGCCGCCTTCGGGCTCCCGGTGAACGGCGACCCCGGCGGCTACCGGCTCGACGCCTTCGACGGCCACAAGCGCCAGCTGCTCCGCGGGCTGCTCGAGGGCTGCGGCACGGTCTGCTTCAAGAGCGACGCCGGGACGGTCGGAATCTCGTTCGTCCACGAGCACCGGGCGCTGCTCGAACGCGTCCGGGGTCTCCTCGGGGAGGTTCCGCCGGAAGCACCCACCGGCGACGTCGCGGAGGCGTCCTCCGGGCGCTACTGGTTCGGGCTCGCCGACGAGGCCGCTCCGGAAGTCGGCCCCTGGCTGTACGAGGGCTGCGAGGAGACCGGCCTGTTCGCCCCGTCGCGCCGGCGGAAACTGCTCAAGAGCCTCGAACGCGCCGGAGAGCGATGAGCCGGAGCACCGACGGCGAGGGGGCGGACCGAGGAGGCGAGGTCCGGCCCGGAGACGCCGCCGGCGCGTTCGACGACGAGGCCGTGGTGCTCGTCGGCCACGGGTCGCGCCGGGAGAAGTCCAACGACCAGGTCCGGGAGCTCGCGGCCGGCCTCGAATCCCGGCTGGGCGTCCCGGTCGACGTCGGCTTCCTGGAGCTGGCGGCGCCGACGATACCCGAGGCTATCGGAGGCCTCGCGTCCGCGGTGTCGGAGATAACCGTCGTCCCGCTCTCGCTGTTCGCCGCCAGCCACGTCAAGAACGACGTCCCGCTGGCGGTCCAGCGGGCGCGGTCGGAGCACGCCGACCTGACGCTCCACGCCGGGTCGCACCTCGGCGTCCACCCGGCGCTCGTCGACCTGCTCGACGACCGGGCCGCCGCGGTCGAGGCGGAACTGGGCGTCGACCGCGAGGCCGACGACGTCGCGGTGGTGCTGTGCGCCCGGGGGTCGAGCGACCCGGACGCCAACGGCGACGTCCACAAGCTGGCCCGGCTCCTCTACGAGGGCCGGGCGTTCGACCGCGTCGAGGCCTGCTTCATCGGAGTCACCGAGCCCCGCCTGCGGGACGCGCTCCACGACGCGGCGAAGCACCGGCCCGACGCCGTCGTCGTCCTCCCGTACATGCTGGGCGACGGCGTGCTCACCCAGCGGATTCGGGACCGCACCGACGATTTCGACGAGGAGTACCCGTACGTCGACGCCGTGGCCGGCGACCCGCTCGGGACCGACTCGCGGCTCCTGGACGTGCTCGGCGACCGGTGGCAGGAGGCCCGCACCGACAGCGTCCGGATGTCCTGCGACACCTGCAAGTACAAGGTCGAACTCGACGGCTACGAGGAGGACGTCGGCGGCGCCCGGGCCGTGCTGCGGGCGCTGACCCATCAGGAGGCCCACGCCGACCGCGAGGACGTCGACGACGACCCCCACGCCCACGACGCCCCGGAGAAGCACGTCGCGGTCTGCACGAACCAGACGTGCGCGGCGGACGGCGCGCCGGCGGTCCTCGAACGACTCCGCCAGTCGGTCCGGGACTCCGAGGCGTGCGACGCCCGGGTCACCCGGTCGTCGTGTCTCGGCCGGTGCGGCGACGGGCCGATGGTCGCCGTCTACCCCGACGGCGTCTGGTACGGCGGCGTCGACGCCGGCGACGCGGAGCGCATCGTCTCGTCCCACCTCGACCGGGACCGCATCGTTTCGGACATCGTCGACCAGACGCTGTGAACGAAGCCACCTGAATCAACGATACCCATGAGCTGCTACGAGATCGAAGCACTGCGACTCGGCCTGATGAACGTCCTCGGCACGAGCGACCGGAGCGCCCGGGAGCACGCCGAGAAGGAACTGGAGGGGCACCTGGAGGGCCCCGTCGAGGGGCTGGCGAACGCCGAGAGCCTCTCGGAGCTGCGGCGGCACCTCGACGCGGCCCTCGTCGACCTGGAGGAGCAGATCGCCGCCGCCGACGAACAGGACCCGGAGTACGACTACCTCCGGGGCCGGCTCGTCGCGGTCCGGGACGCCGAGCGGTCGCTCGCCCGGCTGACCGACCACGGCGACGCGCTGCTGGACGACCTCGGGGCGTCCCACGACGTCCTCCACGAGGCGTTCCCCGCCGATGAGTGACTCTGCGGGGCTACCGACGACTGGCGACCGCTCCGTCGACCTCGGAGCCGTCGACCCCGCCGGCTCCCGTCAGCTCGGCCGCCGGTCCGCGGTCTGCTTCCGGGGGGACGCCGTCGTCGCGGGCCTCGCCGACGGGTCGGTTGTCGCGCTCGACGCCGACACCCTCGACGAGCGCTGGCGGGACGAAGGAGTCCGGGACGGCGGAGGCGCCTCACGGAACGACGACGCCCCGGGGAGCGCCGTCACGCTGCTCCCGTTCGCGGACGGCGTCCTCGTCGGCGAGCGCGGTCCCGACGGCGCGGTCCGCCTGCTCGACGCCGACACCGGAGCGGAGCGGTGGCGCTACCGCACCGCGGACGACGTCGGCGAACCGGCGAAGCGGACCCGGTTCTTCCTGCCGTTCGTCGTCGACGCGGTCGCGGACGACCGGCGGGCGTACGTCGCCGCCCGCCGCTACGAGCGCGGGACCGACGGGGGCCGGTACTTCGAGAGCGTCGTGTACGCGTTCGAGGCCGACGGGACCGTCGCGTGGCGGTACGAGACCGGCGCGTCGCCGATCGCTCTCGACGTCCGGGACGGACGCGTCGCCGCGGGGTACAACCGGTGTCCGGGCACCGATGCCGACGGGCTCGTCGTTCTCGACGCCGAGACCGGCGCGGTGACGCGCCGCTGGGACCCGCCGGGCGACGGGGACCGCCGCGTCGGCGACGTCTCGCTCATCGACGGCGGCGTTGGGGTGACGAGCCACGCCGACTACCGGGGATACCTGCTCGACACCGGGGACGACGGTCCCGACTCCGAGGACGGGTCGGTCCACTGGGCGGTCGACCTGGGCCGCCCAGTCGACCGTGGCGACGAGACGGTGTACGCGTATCCGAACCACGTCCACGCGACCGGTGACGGCGTCGTCTTCGTCACCGGCAACACGTACCCCGAGGACGGCCGCGAGACGGACGCCCGCCATCCGACCGAACACGCGGCGGTCGGCGTCGCGCCGGACGGCGCGGTTCGCTGGGAGTCGTCGGTGGGCGGGTTCGTCCACGAGATCGCGGCCGAGGGCGACCGGCTCGCGGTCCCCGCGGCGCAGCACTTCCGCGACCGAAATTCGGACGCGCACGCGCTACACGAGTTCGACGTCGTCGACGGCCGAATCGCGACCCGGTCGGTAGCGGGCGTCGCCACCGCGGCCGCGATTGGGGACGGTCGCGTCGCGGTCGTGGAAGAGCCCGTCGCGTATCACGACGGGGACGGTGTTCGGGGCGCGTATCGGATTCACCGCTGAGCGTTCCGCCGCGATGCGAAACAGCTGTTCGATCGCTCGTCACTCCCCGGTGTTGGGCTCCAGGGGGACGCGGTCTAACCCCACCGTGTCGTAGTCCCGCTCGGTCGAGAGGACCCGGTCCTCGCTCGTCGCAATCACGCCCGCGTGGAGTGCGTCGAACGGCGTCATCTCGTACTCGTCGAGGAAGGCCGCAGCCGCCAGCACCGCGTCTTCGTGATGCTGCGGGACGATGGGCACGAGTTCGAGGAGATTGGCGACCGCCTTCGGCGCGTCGATCTCGTACTCGGCGGCCTCCCGGTCGTAAAACAGGACCAGCACCTCGGCGTAGGCGAGAATCGACGTGTGGAGGTCGTCGTGCTCCTCGAGAGCCCGGATGGCGGACTCGCGAAGCCAGTCGTCGTCCTTCACCAGCGCGGTGAGGAAGTCGGTTTCGACGTACACGGTCACTCGTCTCGTTCCCGCGACCGGTCCTCGGTCTCCTCCCGGACCTCGCGGGAGATGGCCTCGCGGGCGTCCGCCTTCAGCCCGTCTGCGTCGGTTCCCTCGAAAGCGTCACCGACTGCCTCCCGGATCCCGTCGAGAGGGTCCTCGTCGACGGGGAACAGCGCGACGTGGCTCGGCAGTTCGACGATGCGATACTGCTCGCCGAAGCGCTCCCGCACGTCCTTCGGGAGGTAGATGCGCCCCCGTTCGTCCGTGGATTTCGACATGGATACGTGCCACTTGCACGGGAAGGAGCTAAAATCTTCCCGTAAATTTTGACCCTCTCCCACAAGTACCTGTACCAAACCGAAGACCTCGACGCGGAGTGAAGATCGGAAAGATTGACTCCGGCACGTACACGGCGGCTCAGTACACAGACGCGGATGCGTTACCCTCTACCAGAGCTCAGGAGGACCTGTCAACCGGTTCCTCTGTCGTAGGGACGTGAGAGAAGAGGCACCCGGACGTATCTAGTGAACCGGATAGACGCAGGATTTACCGTATAGACGAGGCAGTAGAGGGGGGACAGCACGGCTCTCGAGGTCAAGTGGTCCGGGAGAAGTCCTTCGTATCTACCCGTTGTCGCCAGAGTCACTTAAAGATCGATGGGGATGTTCAGTACGTGGTGCGAATTAATCGCACCGGGTGTTCGATTCGGAACCTACGCCCGGGTCACGTTCTCAAACTCGAAGCGGGCGCCGCCCGCCTCGCTCTCGGTCACCGAGTACTCCCAGCCGTACACGTCGGCGAGCGCGCTGACGAACGCCAGGCCGACCCCCGTGCCGCCGTGGTCGGCGGCGGTCGTGTACCCGACGTCGAAGACCCTCTCGCGCGCCTCGACGGGGATGCCGCTCCCGTCGTCGGCGACGTAGAATCCGGTGGGCAGGTCGCCGACCGTGACCGTGTCGGCGTCGCCGTGCTCGACCGCGTTCTCGAACAGGTTGCGGAAGAGGTGTTCGAGGTACGTCTCGTCCGTCCGGATCGTCCCGCTCACCGCCACATCGAGCGTCGCCGCGTCCGTCTCGGACTTCGCCCACGCCGCGTGCACCGCGTCGTCCAGCCGGACCGACGTCTCGTCGGTGACGGCGTCCCGGCCCCGGGTCACCACCAGGAGGATGTCGACCATGTCCTCGATGCGGTCGAACGCGTCCGCGACGTGCTCGACCGAGTCGGCGTCGGCCGCCTCGGGGAGCTGCTGGCTGTATATCTGGCCGATGGCGACGGGGTTCCGGAGCTCGTGGGCGACCAGCGTCGCGAAGCTCTCCAGCCGGTCGTTCTGCCGCCGGAGCTGTCGCTCGCGGTCCCGCAGTCGGACGGTCGCCTCCGTGCGCTCGCGCAGCGTCTCGACCATCCGCTCGACCTCGCGCTCGGGCTGGTCGGGGCCGAAGAACTCCTCGGGCGGCGTGTAGTAGTAGTTCTGGCAGACGGTCTGCTCGTAGACGAGGTGCGGGTGGGCCCGGACCACGTCGGCGAGGGCGTCGGCCGGGAACCGGTCCCGGTTGTACTGGCAGAGCGCGATCGAGTTCTCGCTGCCGAGCAGGCGGTTCACCTTCTCCTCGTACTCGATGAGCGCGTCGATCTCGGGGTCGGCGCCGAAGATCCAGGTCATCTCGGCGGCGATCCGGAGGGCGGAGTACTCCTCGCGGGCCGCTTCGATCTGCTCGGCCAGGAACTCGACCGTCTCGTCCGGGTCGAACCCGCCGTTCCGGCAGTAGGTGTCCTGGGACGTGTGGAGCGTCAGCGCGCCCGACTCGCGGGCGGCGTCCGCGTCGAAGTCGGCCGCCCGCATCGCGTCGAGGACCTCGTCCCTGGAGTTCTCGTCGGCGACGTACAGGCACCGCTCGCCGCGCTCGAGGCCCTGCCTGATGAAGGGGATGGCGGCCCCGAACTGCTCGGCAGTCGTCTCGTAGAGCAGCGCGAGGTGGTCGTTCGACTCGCGGTCGTCGTCGTGGGGTTCGACCGGGCCGCGGAAGGTGGGGCTCTCCCGGAGGGCGTCGAGGCCGGTCTCGACGCCGACCGTCTCCTCGTCGCGGGGAGAGAGGAGGGAGTTCTTATTCACGTGGGCGTTTGGCGTCTCGGCGACTTAAATCCGTTTTCGCAAACGGGATAAGAATCGAGGCTGACACGTGGCGGCGGGGTGCCCGGGTCAGATCGAGGAGTCGGCCCGGCCACCCCAGTTCCGTCCGTCGCGACTCGCCGTCGGAACGCGTGCGCCGACCGAAGCGCGACCGGTGCGGTTGCAGCAGGGGGACCGGGCGGCCGCAGCGGGCGTACCGGTACTAGTCGGTGCTGAATCCAGCGTCGCCGGGGCCCGTCTCGGTGCCGACGCCGAGCCGGGACGCCTCGCGGCCGAACTCCCCGCGGAGCAGGTCCGGGACGTCGTCCGGGCGGACGTCGGAGAACCACTGCCCGCGCGGGTGGATCGCTATCGCCGCCCCGCACTCGCTGCACAGCCCGAGACAGCTCGTCTCGGCGAGGTGGACCCGCGACCAGAGGACGTCCCGCTCGCGGAGCCAGCGGGCCGCGGCGTCGTAGACCGCGTCCCCGTCGGCCCCCGCGCAGCAGGCGTGCTCGGTGTCGCGCCGGTGCGTGCAGACCAGCACGTGATCGGAGAATCCGCGTTCCAGCACGTCGTCGGTGCGCCGTTCCATCAGTCGGAGAGCACCGAACCGGGCGTGTCCGCGACCTCGGTCGTCTCGGCGTCCGGGTCGCCGGCACGCTCCCGGCGGACGAACCACACGTGTGCGGTCGCGATGACGAACCAGAGGCCGAGCTGGCCCGAGGCGGTGACCGCCCGGAACACGGTCGCGAGGCGGGCGGGGACCGCCCCCGAGGCGGGATTCGCCGCGGCCGCGGAGGCAGCCAGGGGTATCAGCGCGAGCGGGACGCAGCCGCCGGCGAGCGCCGGGAGCCGGCCGTGCCGCGGCCGAAGTCGCGCGAAGGCGTACAGCGACAGGCCGCACGCGACCGCCCCGACGACCATCATGCCCAGGTACCAGGCGAGCCTGACGTCGGTCGCCAGCGCCTGCTCAACCCCCGGCGGCTGGGGCGGCAGGACGAGCCACGGCGCGCCCGAGACGGTGACGAACCCGGCGGCCGCGAGGACGTAGCTCTTCGTCTCGTCGCTGCCGGGGACGGCCGGTTCGAGGAAGTAGAACGCGGCGCCGAACGCGACGGCCCCGAACAGCACTCCCAGCAGGACGCCGCCCGCGACGCTGACCGCCGCGGTCACCGCCCCGGAGACGACCGGCCCGCCGCCGTGGCTGTGCTCGAACGTCTCGGCGTACCCGACGAGCGGGTTCGCGACCAGCGCGACGAACGCGGCGAACGCCAGCCCCCCGACGAGGCCCGCCTTCGCGCCGCGGACGACGTATCTCGCGAACATGGGCGTCAGTGGCAGGTGATGCCCGCCGCGTGCCTGAAGTTGTGGAGCGAGTCGTGCACCATCGGATCCTGGACGAACAGCAGCGCGGCGCCGATAGCGGCGATCAGGGCGAGTCCGACCGCCAGCTCGGTCGCCGACAGTTCGATGCGAGCGCGCTCGAGTCGACCGTGAACGGTGTCGTTTGCAGTCGCCATTGTAAACTACGTTTGCAGTAAAACAAGCACGGTTGTAAAACTTTCGAGAGCGCTAAAGTTCGGTTGCACGAGGGCTCCCGGCGGCCGCGTCGATCCGGTCGGCCGTCAGCGCCGAGAGCGGTACGCGTTCGCCCTCCGCCCGGTCGACTACCAGGTCGACCAAACCGGACCGACTGTCGTCGCCCGCGTCGACGACGAGCACGTTCGCACCGACGTCGGCGAGGGCGGACGCGGCGGTCCGCGTGTCCGCGGTCGGGGAGTCGCTCCCGGCGTTCGCCCGCCCGTCGGTGACGACGACGACCACAGCCTCGTCCGGGTCCGCCCGCGCGACCACCTCGCCGGCGGTGCGGAGGCCGTCGGGCAGCGGCGTGCGCTCGCCCGTCGGGAGCGACTTGAGGTGTCGCGCCGCCAGGTCGACGCTGTCGGTCGGCGGCAGGACGACGTCGGCGCTCTCGCCGGCGAAGGTGACGACCGCCACCTCGTCGCGGTGCTGGTAGGCGTCCCGGAGCAGGTCGAGCGCGACGCCCTTCGCGGCCCGCATCGGCCCGCGCATCGAGGCGCTTGCGTCCACCGCGAACACGACGAGCGCGGAACTCTCTCCCTCGCGGACGGACTGACGGAGGTCCCGCGACTCCACGCGATCCCCGCCGCGAGCGGCGGCCGCGCGGACCGACGCCGCCGGGTCGACTGAGTCGCCGAGCCCCGCGCGCTCGATCCGGACCCGTGCACCGCGGCCGCGGTCGCTCGGACGTGCGCTGGCCCGGCCGCTCCCGTCGGCGCGTTCGGCGGTCGGTGCGGTCACGTCGGGCGCCGCACCGTCGCCGGGGTCGGCCACGTCCGCGGGCGGTTGTCCGGGAACGAGGGGCGTCGCTTGCTCGTCCCCGTCATCTCCAGTATCCCTACCGTCCCCGTCGCTCGACGCACCGCCTCCGTCACGTTCCGTCGGCGCGTCGTCGCTGGATGCGTCGGGGCGGTCGGGTTGGGAACCGTCGCGCGATTTCGGCTGTGACTCGGGTGAATCGCCCCCGTTCCCGGTGTCGCTGGGGTCGCCCTCCGCCGCGGAGTCTGCGCGGTCGTCTTCTCCCTCGGCACTGTCGTCGCCGTCGCCGCCTTCGGGCTCGGAATCTGACCCGCCGGAGTCGCGGTCGTCAGTCGACCCTGCGGGCTCGGAGCCGGACTGCTCCTCGCCGTCTCCGGGGCGTTCCTCGCCGCCGTGTTCGTCGGCCTCTCCGTCGTCGAAGTGGTCGTCAACGACGTCCTCGAAGTCAGGCCCGTCCTCGAAGGGTCGGCTCCGGAGCCGATGGGGCAGCGCGAATTCGGCGGCGCGGCGGACGTCTGGCTCGATCACCTTGTCCCGCCCGTCGAGGGCGGCCAGGGTGCGCGCGCCCCGCGCCGCGGCGATGTCCGCGCGGTGGCCGTCGACCCCCGCGTCCCGGCAGAGCTCCACCAGATCGCGGGTGAGCGACTCCGGAATCGTCACGTCGGGGAGGCGCTCGCGGGCCTCGCGGAGCCGCTCGCGGACGGTCGCGGTCTCGGCGGCGTAGTCGCCGTCAAACCCCGAGAGGGCGCGCTCGACGACCGCGACCCGCCGGTCTAAGTCCTCGGCGCCGGCCACCTCGACCTGGAGCGCGAACCGGTCGCGGAACTGCGGGCGGAGGTCGCCCTCCTCGGGGTTCATCGTCCCGACGAGCGTGAAGTTCGCGGGATGGGTGACGCTGACGCCGTCGCGCTCGACCCGGTTGACGCCGCCGGCCGCGGCGTCGAGCAGGACGTCGACCAGGTGGTCGTCCAGCAGGTTCACCTCGTCGACGTAGAGGAACCCGCGGTTGGCCCGCGCGAGCAGCCCCGGGTCGAACTCCGGCTCCCCGTCGAGCGCGTCGGCGACCGACAGCGAGCCGACGACGCGCTCCCGCGACGCGCCGAGCGGTAGCGTCACGAACGGGACCGGTCTGGTCTCGACGGGCGGGTCGTCCCGCGACCGGCACGTCTCGCACTGCCGGGTCCTATGGTCGGGCGGACAGCCGTACGGGCAGTCGGCGACGGCGCGCTGGTCGGGCAGCAGGTCCGCGAGCGCGCGGGTCGCGGTGGACTTCGCCGTCCCCTTCTCGCCGCGAACCAGCAGGCCGTCGAGGTCGTCGTTCGCCCCGACGACCAGGAGGGCCTCCTTCAGCGCCTCCTGGCCCACGACGGCGGGGAACGGCACCCCCGACCGCGCGGGCTGCGACACCTTTTTGGCCTCTCGCAAATCAACCATACTTGCAATAGTGCAATAGGAGTTTAATAGAGTTATGCCTGAACTTGCCCTGTACACGGCCACGGAGAACGAGCTCGGCGCCGTCCAGGCCGCGGCCGAGCGGGTCGACGCCGACCTCGTCGTCCGCTCGGAGGGAGACCTCGACGAGCGGACCGACGTCGAGGCGTTCCTGGACGCGGCGGTCGACGCCGACGCGGCCGTCTTCTGGCTCCACGGCGCGGAGGACAGCATGCCCGGCTACGACCGCGCGGTCGACCGGCTCGCCGACGCGGGGGTCCCGCTGGTCGTGAAGTCGACCGGCGACGCCTACGCCGTCGAGGACACGACGGTCGGCGGCGAGGACCGCGAGACCGTCTGCGAGTACCTCGACCGCGGCGGGACCGCCAACATCGCGAACTGCGTCCGCTTCCTCGTCGACGCGTATTCCGACGCCGACCGGGAGTACGACGACCCGGTGGCGCTCCCGACCGAGGGGGTGTACCACCCGGACGTCCCAAGCGCGGAGTACGAGGACCTGCGCGCCAGACTCGACCCGGAGACCCCGACCGTCGCGGTCTGGTTCTACGAGTCCCACTGGACCCACGAGAACACCCGGTACGTCGACGGTCTCGTGCGGGCCATCGAAGCGAACGGGGCGGACGCGCTGCCCGTCTTCTGCAACCCGGCGACGGACACCGACGAGCAGGAGGACGCCGAGTGGGTCACCGACGAGTGGCTCGTCGAGGACGGCGAGCCGGTCGTCGACGCCGTGCTCTCGTCGTTCATGTTCTCGCTGTCGATGGACGAGCGCGGGCGGAGCGCCAGCGACGAGGGCGACTCCGCGGAGGACGTGTTCCTCGACCGGCTGGGCGTGCCCGTCCTCCAGACCGTCACGACGATGCGGTCGCGCTCCCGGTACGAGAGCAGCGACACCGGCGTGATGGGCTTCGAGCTCGCGCTGTCGGTCGCGCTCCCGGAGTTCGACGGGAACGTCATCACCCACCCGATCAGCGGGAAGGAGCGCACGGAGGACGCCGCCGGCATCGGGAGCGCGCCTAAGCAGCACTTCCCCATCGACGACCGGGTCGACCACGCGGCCCGCCTGGCGGTCAACTGGGCGCGGCTCCGCCACCTCCCCAACGACGAGAAGCGCGTGGCGGTCGTCCTGCACAACTACCCGCCGAGCGACGACGGCATCGGGACCGCGTTCGGGCTCGACACGCCGGAGAGCACCGTCAACCTGCTCGAGGAACTGGACGCGCGGGGGTACGACCTCGGCGGCGAATTGCCGAGCGGCGGCCAGTCGCTGATCGACCGACTCACGGCACAGCTCACGCTCGACGACCGGTGGGTCGCCCCCGAGGACGTCCGGGAGCTGTCGGTCGACACCGTCGCGCCCGACCAGTACGCCGAGTGGTTCGAGGGGCTCGACGAGCGCTTCCGCGAGAACGTCGTCGGGGAGTGGGGCGACCCGCCCGACCGCCCGTTCGCCATCCCGGGCGTCGAGTTCGGCAACGTCCTCGTGACCGTCCAGCCGCCCCGCGGGTTCGGCATGGACCCCTCGAAGGTGTACCACGACTCGGACCTCCAGCCGCCACACGACTACGTGGCGTTCTACGCGTGGCTCCGCGACGCCTTCGCGGCCGACGCGGTCGTCCACCTCGGCACCCACGGCAGCCTGGAGTGGCTCCCCGGCAAGACCGTGGGGCTGAACGGCGAGAGCGCGCCCGACCAGCTGGTCGACGACCTCCCGAACGTCTACCCGTACATCATCAACAACCCCGGCGAGGGGACCCAGGCCAAGCGTCGCTCGTACGCGGCCGTCGTCGACTACCTCACGCCGGTGATGCGCAACGCGGGGACCTACGACGAGCTGGCCGAGCTGGAGGAGCTCGCCGACCGGTACCGCGAGGCGGGCATGGAGGACGCCCGGACCGACGACGGCGAGCACCTCGAACGCCTGCTCCGCGAGAAGGTCGACGAGCTCGACCTCGCGGTCGAACTCGGCATCGAGGGGGAGATCGACGAGAAGGCCGATGTCCGGGGCCCCGAAGCGGCCGGTTCCACGCTCGCGGAGGGCGAGGTGGCCGGCGACGACGTCCCGGTCGACGAACTCGTCGAGCGCGTCCACGAGTACCTCACCGACGTCAAGACCACCCAGATCCGGATGGGGCTCCACACGATGAGCGAGCCGCCCGCCGGCGAGCGCCTGGTCGAGTACCTGGTCGCGCTCACCCGACTGGAGAACCCCGGTGCGCCCAGCCTCCGGGAGAGCGTCGCCGGCGTGCTCGGCGTCGACTACCGCCGGATGCTCGACGAACCGGGAGCGTACGACGACGACCTCGGGATGACCTACGCCGAGGCCGCCGACGAGGTGTACCGGACCAGCCTCGACCTGGTCGAGACGCTGGCCGAGCACGGCTTCGACGTCCCGGCCTCGGAGGCGGACGCGGGCCCCGACGACGAGGTGAACATGAACCTGCTCGTGGTCGACATCGATCCGCTGGGCGACGCCCGCGCGAAATCGGGCGCCCACGACGACCTCCGGGAGGCGCTGGCCTACATCTGCGAGGAGGCCGCGCCCCGCGTCGCGGGAGCCGAGGACGAGGTCCCGCGGACCGCCGACGCCCTGGCCGGCGAGTACGTCCCGCCCGGCGGGAGCGGCGCGCCGACCCGGGGCGGGGTCGACCTGCTCCCCACCGCCCGCAACTTCTACACGCTCGACCCGCGGAAGGTCCCCGCCAAGTCCGCGTGGGAGGTGGGCCGCGAGGTCGCCGAGGGCGTCGCGGAGCGCCACGCCGACGAGCGGGGCGACTACCCCGAGGAGATCGGCGTCGTCGCGTGGGGCACGCCGACGGTCCGGACTCGGGGCGAGACGGTCGCGCAGGTACTCGCGCTGATGGGCGTCGAGCCCGAATGGACCGACGCCGGCCGCATCGACGACGTCCACCCGATTCCGCTGGACGAACTGGACCGGCCGCGCATCGACGTGACGACGCGGGTCTCCGGCCTGTTCCGCGACGCCTTCCCCCAGGCCGCCGGGGTCATCCACGACGCGGTCGACGCCGTGGTCGACCTCGACGAGCCCCACGAGCTGAACTACGTCAAGAAGCACGTCGAGGAGGAGACCGAGGAACTCGACGCGCAGGGCGTCGAGAAGCCCGAGGAGGCCGCAAAACACCGCGTGTTCACCACCCGGCCCGGCGGCTACGGCGCCGGGACGAACAAGGCGGTCGACGAGGGCAACTGGGACGACCGCTCGGACCTCGCGGACGTGTACGTCCAGTGGGGCGGCTACGCGCTGGGCAAGCGCGGCCGGGTCTCGGCGGCCCGCGAGGCCTTCGAGCGCCGGCTCGGCAGCGTCGAGGCCACCGTCAAGATCGAGGACACCGCCGAGCAGGACGAGTTCGACAGCTCCGACTGGTACGCGTTCCACGGCGGGTTCATCACCGCCGTCGCCGAGATCGCGGGCGAGGAGCCCGCCTCGTACGTCGGCGACTCGTCGGACCCGGACAACGTCGACGTCTACACCAACGAGGAGAAGGTCCGGAAGGCGATGCGCGCCCGGGTGCTCAACCCCGAGTGGCTCGACAGCATGGCGGACCACGACTACAAGGGCGCGGGCGACCTCTCGACGACGGTCGACGTCGTCCTCGGCTGGGACGCGACCACCGGGGTCGTCAGCGACGCGCTCTGGGCGGACGTCGCCGAGAAGTACGCGTTCGACGAGGACCGACAGGAGTGGCTGCGCGACGTCAACCCCTGGGCGCTGGAGAGCATCACCGACACCCTCCTCGAGGCCATCGACCGCGACCTGTGGGACGCCGACGACGAGACGGCCGACCGCCTGCGGGACCTCAACCTCCGGGTCGACGGCGACATCGAGGCGCGGGCCGGCGGCGCCGACGCCGCGGAGGTGGCGAGCGATGACGACTGATTCGGACGTCGAGTCGTCTGCGGACCGCGACGGAGCAGACGACGGGCAGACGAGCGCCAGGGCGCCGGACGACGACACCGAAGCCTACGCCGACCTCGGCGCGACCACCGAGAACGCCATGGCGATCGCCGAGACGAGCATGGACCGCGTCCGGGAACTCGTCCCCGACGAGACCCTCGCCGACAGAGTCCGCCAGAAGGCGGTCCACGCGACCGGCGACCCCGAGTTCCAGCACCTCGTGCGGTTCACCGGCGAGACCGACGACGAGCCCGTCAGGGCGGGCGCCGAGGCGGTGCTCGACGAGCGCCCCATCGTCACCGACATCACGATGGTGAAAGCGGGGATCACGGGACGCGGCCACAGCTGTCCGGTCCGGAAGGCCATCGGGAACGGCGCCGACCTCGCGGAGCGGACCGGGATGACTCGAACGGCCGCCTCGGTGCTCGAACTCGACCGCGAGGGCGTCTACGACGGGGCGGTCGCAGTGGTCGGAAACGCTCCCACGGCGGCGCTGGCGCTGGCCGACTGCATCGAAGACGGCACCCGACCCGCGGTCGTCGTCGCCACCCCGGTCGGGTTCGTGAAGGCCGCCGAGAGCCGCGAGCGCCTGCGAGAGGTCGCCCGCGAGCACGGCGTCCCCGCCGTCACCAACGTCGGGCGCCGGGGCGGGAGCGGGCTCGCGGCGGGGCTGACCAACGAACTGGTCCACGTCGCGAGCGACGCGCGGAAGGGAGACGTCGCGCTCGAATGACCGGGGAGTACGACCTAGAGTCGGGCCCGGACCCGGCGGCGGTCGCCGCTGCGGCGGCCGAGCCGGCGACGGTGAGTCCGAATCCCGTCTACGCCGTCGGCATCGGCCCTGGCAATCCCGAGTACCTGACGCCGCGGGGAGAGCGAGCGATTCGGGAGGCGGACGTCGTCGTCGGGTTCGAGACGGTCGTCGACTTCGTTCGCGACGTGACCGACGCCGACCTGCTGACCTGCGGCTACGCAGACGAGGGCGAGACGCTGGCGGCGTTCGCGAGTCGGATCGAGGACGGCGCGGCCGGGACGGCCGTGCTGATGGGCGACCCCAACCACTCGGGCTATCAGTTCGTCGGCAAGGTCCAGGCCGCGGTCGACCGCCCGGTGCGCGTCATCCCGGGCATCTCGTCGCTCCAGGTGGCCGCGAGTCGGGCGCGGACCCCCATGGAGGAGACGACGTTCGTGACCCTCCACAAGAGCGGCGACGTCGCTCCCGACCTCCGGCGCCTCCGGGAAGCCGTCGGCGAGCGCCACCTGCTCGTGCTCCCCCGACCGTACGACTGGATGCCGGGCGACGTCGCGGCCGACCTCCTCGACGCGGGCGCGTCGCCGTCGCTCGACGCGCTGGTCCTGGAGCGACTGTCCCACGAGGACGAGACGATCACCCGGACGACGCTGGGCGAACTCGAGGCCCACGCCGGCGGAACCGGCCCCGACGCCACCCCGTTCTCGGACCTGTCCGTCCTGGCGGTTCGGAAGAACTGAACTCCGTTCGCTGCTTTTTCGTCGTCTCGCCCCGTCTACTGCCGGACGCCTTCGCCGTCGGTCGCGACCGGTCGCTGATTCCGGACGAGTTCCGTCTCGAACGACGCCGCCGCGTCACCGCCGGTCGCGAGGACGCGCTGGCGTTCGACCTCGGCGTGAATGGCGTCGGTCACCCGCGCGTGGTCGCCGAGCGGGTCGGCGTACTCGATGCCGCCCCTGTCGAGTTCGAGTTTCGCCGGGATCTCCTCCTCGGTCGCCTCGCACTCGGTCAGGAACAGCGGCACGGCGACGGTCCGGCGGGTCGAGGTGTTGTAGCGGACGCACTCGACAGCGGGGTTCTGCAGGAGGTAGCAGGTGAGCACCTCGCCGTACTCCGACCGGTCGCTCAGCCGCGCCGCGTGGTACTCGGCCGTCTGGCGCTGGTACGGCCGCGAGCTGCTGCCGAAGCCCACGAGCACGAGCGACGCGTCGTCGCCCGCCCGGGCGGCGTCCGCGGCCCGCTGGGCGAGCGCGTCGGTGACGGCGGGACTCCGGCCGACCGGCTCGCAGTAGCGCACCTCGCCGGGGACGTACGAGAGCGCGGCGGGGACCCCGTCGGTCGTCTCGAAGGTGTGTGCCGCCGTCAGCGGCACGGCGTAGACCCGCTCGCCGTCGATCTCGGCGAACGTCTCGCGCAGCTCTCGGACCGGTTCGGTGTCGTACGTCGCCACGTGCACGTCGCCGACGCCGGCCCTGCTCGCGAGCCGGTCGGCGTGGGTCTCGTACACGTCGCGGGCGTTCGGGGCGTTCCGGCCGATGAGTAGGAGTGACTCGTTCGTCATTTTGGAATCCCGTATGTACAACTTGGCTTTAGTTACACCAAGTATGCTTGATTCGCACGTCGGGGGCGACCGCCATATAAGTTTTGGACGGTGCGGAAAAATTTCCGGCGGGCGTGAGGTTCGCTCGCGCTACCGGAACTGCATCCCGCCGTTGACGTTCACGATCTCGCCCTGGAGGAAGTCGTTCTCCAGGACGTACTCGACGGTGTGGGCGACCTCGTCGGGGTCGCAGGCGTAGGTCGGGAGGTGGGTGTCGACGTTCTCGTGTCCGCGGAAGTCCACCGACTCGAGGTACGAGACGATGTCGTCGTTCAGTTCCGTCTCGACCGGCCCGGGCGCGATCGCGTTCACCTGGACGCCTTCGGAGCCGAACTCGCGGGCCAACGCCCGGGTGAGCCCGTGGAGGCCGGCCTTACTGGCCGCGTAGCTCGCGTCGACCGTCCCGCCGGTGCCGCCGATACTGGAGATGTTCACCACGTCCCCGTCTGGGGTCAGGTGCGGGACGGCGGCGCGCGCCACGTAGAACGCACCGGTCAGATTCGTGTCCAGCACGTTCTGCCACTGCTCGTCGCCGATATCGGTCGCCCTGTCCGGTCGGACGATGCCCGCGTTGTTGACGACGGCGTCGAGTCCGTCGAACGTGCGGGCGACGTCGTCGACCATGTTCGCCACCGCCTCGGAGTCCCGGACGTCCGCACGAACGGCCTCGACTGTCGCTCCCTTCTCCTCCGCCCGGCGGACGACCTCGTCGGCTGCGTCGGCCGAATCGCGGTAGTTGACGGCGACGTCGTGCTGTTCCGCCAGTCGTAACGCGACGGCTTTACCGATTCCGCGACTCGCACCTGTGACGAGTACTGCCATGATACAACCAGCGATTACCACCGACTAATATCTGGTGGTGATGGCCCGAGCGAGCCAATCGGAAACCGAAAGGACGGACGGGGACGCTTCTATCGCCGTAACCACTCCGCCACGTCGTCCCGAACGTCGACGACGTCGCCGATAATCGTGACTGCGGGCGGCTCTATCCCGGCGTCGCGGCTCCGCTCGACGATGTCGTCCAGCGTTCCCGTGACGGTCCGCTCGTCGCCCCACGTCGCTTTCTGTACCATCGCCACGGACGTCCGAGAGGGGACCCCGTGGTCCCGGAGCGCCCGGACGTTCTCCGGCAACCGGTTGACGCCCATCAGGACGACGAGCGTCCCGCCTGCCTGAATCGAGTCGGCGAGCGAGTGCCAGTCGATGGCGCTCTCGTCCTTGTCCGGCGTCTGGTGGCCGGTGATGACGGTCAGGCTCGACGAGCAGTCCCTGTGCGTCAGCGGAATCCCGCTCGCCCGCGGGGCGGCGAGGACGCTGGAGACCCCGGGCACGATCTCGAACGGGACGCCCTCGGCCGCCAGGTGCTCGGCCTCCTCGCCGCCCCGGCCGAAGACGTTCGGATCGCCGCCCTTGAGGCGGACGACGGTCTCCGCCGTCCGGGATCGCTCGACCAGCAGCTCGTTGATCTCGTCCTGCGACGTCCGTTCCGGCGGGCGCTTCCCGACGTCGAGGACCTCCGCCGACGCCGGGAGCTGGTCGACGATGGCGTCGCCGGTCAGCGAGTCGTGCAGGACGACGTCGGCCTCCCGGAGCAGTTGCCACGCCCGCCGCGTGAGCAGGTCGGGGTCGCCCGGGCCCGCGCCGACCAGGAACGCGGTGGCGTCTCCCTGCTCGTCGGCCCGCGTCGCCGACCGGTCCCGGTCGTCGGTCGTGGCGTTCCTGACCGGTGTACTCTCGGCCGGCGCGACCGTCGGTGCCGGGTCCTCCCCCGGCGCGTCCTTCGTCGCCTCACTCTCGGAACCCGGTCCGCGCCTCGTCGCGGCGTCCTTCGTCGGGACCGGTGCTCGCACCGAGAAGGAGAGGTCACCGATCCGGTCGGCGTCGTCGCGGTCCGGCCGAGCACCCTCAGTTGCGTCGTCGTCCATGGGAGGGAAAACAAGCTTGCAATACTTCAATCTTGGTTGTCTTTCTGGGCCGCCAGCACAAACTGGGTTGCCTTCACTGCGAGGGCGTGGAGTCGCACCAAACGATTAAAGTTGGTTTGCACTAACTACAAACTAGATGTACGAACCGGAGTCGAACGCGGGACGGGTCGAGCCCGTGGTGAGACCGTGAAGGGCCTCGTCGTCGGCGGAACGCGCTCGGGCGTCGGCAAGACGGTCGCCGCGCTCGCGGTCGTCCGGGCCCTGGAGGCGGCGGGCCGCTCGGTCCAGCCCGCGAAGGCCGGCCCCGACTTCATCGACCCCAGTCACCACGCGGTCGTCGCCGGCCGGCCGTCGCGCACCCTCGACGTCTGGCTCGAGGGCGAGGACGGGCTCCGGCGGAACTACTACCGTGGCGACGGCGACGTCTGCGTCGTCGAGGGCGTGATGGGGCTGTACGACGGCGACGGGTCGAGCACCGCGATGGTCGCCGAGGCGCTCGACCTCCCGGTGGTCCTCGTCGTCGACGCCAGCGCCGGGATGGAGAGCGTGGCCGCGACCGCGCTGGGCTTCCGGGAGTTCGCCGCCGCCGCGGACCGGGACGTCGAGGTCGCGGGGGTCATCGCCCAGCGCGCGCACGGCGGTCGACACGAAGCCGGCATCGTCGACGCCCTGCCCGAGGGGCTGACCTACTTCGGCCGGATTCCGCCGACTTCCGACCTCGAGATTCCGGACCGCCACCTCGGCCTCCACGCGGGCGAGGAGGCGCCGCTCGACCCGGAGACGCTCGACGAGGTCGCCGAGCACCTCGACGCCGAGGGGCTCGCCGCGCTCGCCAGGGAACCGCCGCGCCCCCAGCCGGCAGACGACTCGCAGGCGGCCTCCGACAGCGACGGGTCGCGGTCGGCCCGTGACGTGCGCGTCGCCGTGGCGCGCGACGACGCGTTCCGGTTCGTCTACCCGGCCGTCCTGGAGCGACTCCGGTCGCGGGCCGAGGTGGTCACGTTCGCCCCGACGGACGGGGACGACCTGCCCGACGCCGACGGCGTCTACCTCCCCGGCGGCTATCCGGAGCTACACGCCGACCGTCTCGCCGAATCGCCGGCGCTGTCGTCGCTGCGCCGTCGCGCCGAGGACGGAGTTCCCGTCCTGGGCGAGTGCGGCGGGCTGATGGCGCTGGCCGAGTCGCTGACGACGACCGACGGGGAGACCCACGAGATGGCGGGCGTGCTGCCCGCCGACGTCCGGATGCGCGACCGGTACCAGGCGCTGGACCACGTCGAACTCCGCGCCCGCGAGCCGACGCTCACCGCCGGGACGGGCGACGCCGTCCGGGGCCACGAGTTCCACTACTCCAGCGCCGACGTCGGCGCCGACGCCCGATTCGCGTTCGACGTCGAGCGGGGGTCGGGGATCGACGGCGACCGCGACGGGCTCACCGAGTACCGGACGCTCGGCACCTACGCCCACGTCCACGCCGAGAGCGGCGCGTTCGACCGATTCATCGACAGGCTCTGACCATGACACGAGACGCACCCGACGACGCGCCGGCCGAGGAACCGGCAGCCGGATCGCCCGACGACCGCGAGGAACTGCTCGAACGGACGCCGGGCGGCGGCGCGACCCCGGAGGCCGAGTCCATCGAACCGTCCGCACCGGAGGAGTTCGGCCTCGTCCAGGTCTGGTGGGGCGACGGCAAGGGCAAGACCACCGCCGCGATGGGGATGGGGTTCCGGGCCGCGGGCCACGGCTTCCGGGTCCACATGCTCCAGTTCATGAAGGGCGGCGCGTCGAGCGTCGAGGCGGTCCGCGGCGAGTACAACGCCATCGAGCACTTCCCGGGCTTCAGCTACGAGAACACCGGCCACTACGGCTGGCACGGCTTCCTCGACGGCTCGGACGACGACGAGCACGCGGCCAAGGCGAAGGGCGGACTCGCCCGGGCCGAGGAGCTGCTGGCGGCGGCCGGGGACGCCGACCTCACCGCGCCCCGGCCGCCGGACGCGCCGGCCGACGAGGGCGTGCACATGCTGATCCTCGACGAGATCCTCTACGCGGTGAGCCGCGACCTGCTCGCCCCCGAATCGGTGGTCGACCTCGTGGAGGCGAAGCCCGACGACCTCGAGCTCGTCCTCACCGGCGGCCACGAGCGGCCGTCGTACCTCCTCGACCACGCCGACCTGGTCACGAACGTCCGGAAGGAGCGCCACCCCATCAACGACGGGCAGCGCGCCCGCAGGGGCACCGAGTACTGACGTCTCCGGGTCGTTCCGCCCTTCGCTCGCAGGGTGAAAGGTGGGCGATGGCGCGCGGCGGACAATCGCCGCGACCGCTGGCGCCACCGGACGGGCGGCGAGGCGCGTTCAGGCGGTCGGCGACGGCGGGGCACCCGCCGTCTCACACCGGTCGAGGACCTCCCGAGCGGTGTCGGCGCTCTCCTCGTCGGTCCCGAAGACGACCGCGTCGGCGTGCGGGTCGATCTGGCGGGTCACGTCGACGAGCCGGTCGGCGTCGGCCTCGGCGGCCGAGAGCTGGACGGTGAGCGACGCGTCGAGTTCGCCGAGCTCGCGGGCGAACCCGCGGGCCAGCGACTCGACCCAGTACGTCGTCTCGTAGCCGATGCCGCAGAGCGGGACGAGGAAGCCGTCGACGTGGGGGTCGAGCGACGTCGGGTCCAGCCCGGCCCGCTCGCGGAGGTTCCCGGGGTACGGGTCCGGATACAGCGTGACGAGCAGGTCGCCCGCCGCCCGATCGGACGCCTCCCGGACGAACCGCGTGATCGCCTCGGTCCGCCACGCGACCCTGTCGTCGCGGTCGCTCGCCGCGAACCGCCGCTCGCACCGACTGCACCGGCAGAACTCGGCGCCGGGGAACCCGACGGTGGTGAGCCGGACGTCGCCCGCGGCGCCGACCGCCTCGATCCGGTCGAGCAGCCCCGCGCGGTAGTCTGGGTCGGTCGGGCAGACGGTGCCCCAGTGGTGGCCCTCGGCGCCGGGCGTCGCCCGCGTCCCGTCGGCGGCGACTGCGGCCCGGTCCGGGTCGTCGCGGACGGCCAACGTGTCCCCCCAGCAGGCGACGGAGTTGATCGCGCCCCCGTGCGGGTCGCTGCGCCGTCCGCTCACGTCGTCGGCGACGAAGTGGACGAAGTCGCCGACGCCCTCCCGAGCCAGGTCGGGACTGGCGGTGAGGATTCCGTACATAGCGGTGGCTACGGGAGAGAACCGTAAATGCTCTTCCGGAAACGCCCCGCGGTATCGGCATCCGGCAGGCCTCAGGTTCAGGAGGCGAAGGCGGGTGTGCCGGACGAGCGTCCGCGACGACTGGCGGCGGCGGTCGTCGGGGCGACCTGCGGAGCGCAAGCGGTTTAGTGTCGACGACCCGAACTGTCGGTGATGCACGCCGACGAGATCGACCCGCAGGCGCGGGCGGCAGTCGAACGCCAGGACCGGTTCCCGATGCCCCACAACCGCCTCGGTCTGAAGCTGCTCCGACTCGCCACCCGGCCCGCGATGTGGCTCCAGAACCGGAACCCGCCGAGCGTCGGGGCGACCGTCGACCGGACGATTCCCGGTCCCGCGGGCGACCTCGACGTCCGCCTCTACCTGCCGGACGCGGACGGGCGGTTCCCCACGATCGTGTTCTTCCACGGGGGCGGGTTCGTCCTGGGCAGCATCGCGACCCACGACCGGCTCTGTCGCCACCTCACGCGGGAGAGCGGCTGCGCCGTCCTCTCGGTCGGCTACCGGCTCGCGCCCGAACACCCCTTCCCCTCGGCGGTCGAGGACGCCTACGCCGCCGTCGAGTGGGCGGCCGCGAACCCCGGCGCGATCCGCGGCACGGGGGACGTCGCGGTCGCGGGCGACTCGGCCGGCGGGACCCTCGCCGCCGTCGCCGCCCTCATGGCCGCCGAGCGCGACGGTCCCGAGATCGCCTACCAGGCGCTGCTGTACCCCGGCGTCGGCGTCGAGAGGGACCAGCCGTCCGTCCGGGAGCACGCCGGCATCGTCCTCGACGAGGCCGACCTCGAGTGGTTCCGCGAGTGCTACTACGCGAACGAGATCCACGAGCGCAACCCGTACGCCGACCCGACGAACGCCGGCGACGTCTCCGGGGTCGCGCCCGCGACCGTCGTCACCGCCGGGTTCGACCCGCTCCGCGACGGCGGGAGGGCCTACGCCGAACAGCTGGTCCGCGACGGCGTCCCCACGCGCTACGAGAACTACGAGGACATGGTCCACGGCTTCGTGACGCTCCGCGGCGTCGACCGCGCCCGCGAGGCCATCGCGGACGTCGCCGGGGACCTCGCGGACGGGCTCGAAGGTGACTGACCGCATCGAGAAGACGGGTACACGACTGACCGCCGCACAACTTACCGAGGCGGCGTGGAGACGAGTCGGAGTCGGCGCTCAGGACGCGAGCCGGACCAGCGCGCCGCCGCAGTCGGGGCACTTCGGCGGCAGGTCGTCGCCCGTCTCGACGGTGTAGTCGCAGTCGGCGCACGCGCAGCGGTCGGTCCGGCGGTCCGCCGGGCCGACCGCCGACTCGGGGTTCACTGTCGGGTGGGCGAGACCGATCGGCGGCGAGTCGCTCGCTGCCATACCAGAAGCAAGGACGCGAACCCGTAAAAACGTTCCATAGGGAATAGGGCATACTCGGGCGGTAGCGTATTCGATGCAGTAATACGGCGCGAGTCCGCCGGCGAGGGAGATCGGACTGCACGCGCTCGGCCTGTGGTCGGGGGACGCGCTGACCCTTAAGCCAAAACTGCGAGCGCCTTGCGGTCATTTATTATCGCCAGAAGTACTTAAGATAGTCCCGGCGCGAATTGATGTCCTTCCACCGAAACGCCGTCCCATTGGTGGTAGCCCCGCGACCCCGTCTTATCGGCGTTGCGAGGTCATCCGGCGTTCACCGATCGGCGTTCGGGGTCATCCGACGTCCATCGCGCGGTCCACGACCTCCCGCCCGTACCGCTCGTCGAGGTCCTCGCGCTGGTCCGGCCGGGCCTCGTACACCTCCTGGAACAGCGTGATCGGCGTCTTCGCCGCCTGGTAGGTGGCCTCGTCCCACATCCGGTCGCGCGTGACCTCGAACTCGGTGCCGTCGAGGACCAGCCGCGCGGTCCGCGACATCGAGATTGCGCCCTTGCCCGACGCCTTGGCCTCCTCGAACTCGGTCATCGACTCGACGTAGTCGTCCATCGCCATGACGTACCGGAGCCGGTCGCGGAGCTCGTCGTGGAGCTCGTCCTCGTCGAGTTCGCGCTCCTCGCGTCCGATCCGGAGTCGGTACCGCCCGTCCCCGAGTTCTTCGAGTTCGACGTCGTCGCCGTCGTAGGCGTGGGCGTCGTCGCCGGTCCGCTCCAGCTCGACGGTGTCGTCGCCGACCTCCAGCAGGTAGCTTCCCTCCTGGGGCGGGAGGGGCGCGGTGTTCGCCTCGACGACCTGGCCGGGCGTCAGCGACCAGATGCCGGTCATCCCCTTCGCCCGGTTGTCGGTCATCCGCTGGCGGTACCCCTCGACGTCCCGGATGTCGTCGTACGGCCCGTCGACCGCGATCAGGTCGTTCGCGCTCGCCGCCCGCGAGGTGTTGTGGCGCAGTTCGGGCCACGGCGGCAGGTCGCCCGCCGGGGTCTGGGCCCGCATGTCCTTGGTGTAGTCGACCTCGCCGTCGACCAGCATGAAGAGCCGCTCCAAGTTGTTCGAGCGCTTGCCGATCTCGCGGTCGATGCGGGACATCGCGAGTTCGGCCTCGCCGCTCTCGACGATGGGCGACATCGACAGGCTCCCCTCCTCGAGGCCGCTCTCGGACTCGACGATGGTGATGAACTCGTCGGCCTTCTTCCAGTCGTCGATGCCGCCGACCTCCGGGACCACGAACCCGTCGATGTGCTCGATCGCCCCCGCGTCGGGGTCGGCCAGCCGCATCATGTGCTCGAACCCGCGCCGCCGCGTCCCGGGGTCGTCGCGGTGCCAGACGACCCGCGGGTGGATCTCGCCGGGGAAGTCGGCGCCGTACTCGGAGATCACGTCCAGGATGTTCTCGACACCCTCGTCGCGCATGTTCGGGGCGGTCGCGTCCTCGTTGTCGGGCACCCAGACGTCGGGCGCCTGCATTCCCTCTAACTGGGCGGCCTTGCGCAGCATCTCGGCGGTGTCGTCGCCCTCGACGGCGGTCGGTGACGTGAAGAACGACCGGACGAAGGTCCTGTCGGTCTGCTCTGTCGACATGTGCGACTCGACGTCCGACCTATATCGTGTTAAATGTTCACGCACGGTCAGTCGGTTCTTGCGCGTGCGAGCTCGCCGGCCCCGTCACGCTCGACTCCGATCGCCCGGCGGGAAACGGGATGAGAACGGTCCGGGAGTGCCGAACCTGCGGGACGGCTGCTCGGACAAACACCTTTAACGAGGGCCCCTGAAATAGGAAGAGATCATGGGACGGACCCTCACGGAGAAGATACTCGCCGATCATCTCGTCGACGGGAAGCTCGAGACCGGCGAGGAGATCGGCATCGAGATCGACCAGGTCATCGCACACGACCTGACGGGGACGATGGTCTGGCTCCAGTTCGAGGCCCTCGACCTCGACGAGGTCCAGGTAGAGATCGCCGGACAGCACTGCGACCACCAGACCTACCAGCCGGACTTCAAGGTCTCCGACGACCATCGGTTCCTCCAGAGCGCGGCCGGCTCGTTCGGGGCGTACTTCGCCCGACCGGGGACCGGAATCCTCCACCAGGTCCACAAGGAGAACTTCGTCGCGCCCGGCAAGACCCTGCTCGGTGCGGACTCGCACACGCCGACGGCGGGCGGTCTCGGCCAGCTCGGCATCGGCACCGGCGGCCTGGACATCGCCACGACGATGGGCGGAGCCCCCTACTACATCGAGATGCCGGAGATCGTCAACGTCAGACTCGAGGGCGAGCTCCCGGAGTGGGCCACTGCGAAGGACGTCATCCTCGAGTTGCTCCGTCGCCTCAGCGTGAAGGGCGGCGTCGGCAAGGTGTTCGAGTACACGGGCCCCGGCGTCGAGACCCTCTCGGCGCACGAACGAACGGTTATCGCTAACATGGGGACGGAGCTCGGAGCGACGACTTCCATCTTCCCGGCCGACGAGCGCACCGAGGAGTACTTCCGTCGGTTGAACCGCGAGGACGACTTCCAGGCCCTCGCCCCCAGCGACGACGCCGACTACGACGACGAACTCGCGGTCGACCTCTCGGCTATCCGCCCGCTGATCGCCGAGCCGTCGATGCCCGACAACGTCGTGCCCGTCAGCGAGGTCGCCGGCACGGACGTCGACCAGGTCGTCATCGGCTCGTGCACCAACGGCGCGTACGAGGACATCCTCCCGGTCGCCAAGATGCTGGAGGGCCACGAAATCGACACGACGACCGAGATGATCGTCGCGCCCGGGTCCAAGCAGGCCTCCGAGCTGCTGACCCGCGAGGGGTGGACGGCAGAACTGATGGCTGCGGGCGCCAGCCTCTCCGAGGCGACGTGCGGCGCCTGCATCGGTGCCGGTCACGTTCCGGCGAGCGACTCGGTGAGCCTGCGGACGTTCAACCGGAACTTCGAGGGCCGGTCCGGGATGGAGGAGGACGAGGTCTACCTCTGCTCACCGGAGGTAGCCGCCGCGTCGGCTATCGCCGGCGAGATCGTCGACCCGCGCGACCTCGCCGACGACCTCGGTCTGGCGGCACCCGACCGAGAGATGCCCGAGGCGTACGGCGGGAGGACCGAGACCGACATCATCATGCCCGACGAGGCGCCCGACGACGAGCTCGTCAAGGGCCCGAACATCGGCGACGTCCCGCTCAAGGACCGGCTGGGGCCCGACCTCAGTGGATCGGCCCTCCTGAAGATGGGCGACAACATCACCACCGACCACGTCATCCCGGCGACCAAGGAGGTGTCGATGTACCGCTCGAACGTCCCGAAGCTCTCGGAGTTCACTCTCTCGCGGGTCGACGAGAGCTTCGCAGCGCGCGCGGAGGCGGCCGACGGTGGCTTCCTCGTCGCCGGCGAGAACTACGGGCAGGGCTCCTCGCGCGAACACGCCGCCCTCTGCCCGATGTACCTCGGCGTCCACGGCGTCCTCGCGCGGAGCTTCGCCCGCATCCACAAGGCCAACCTCATCAACTTCGGACTGCTGCCGCTGACCATCGACGACGGGACCTACGACAGAATCGAGCAGGGCGACGACATCGAGATCGTCGACGATGTCGCGAGTGCAGTGCGGGACGGACGGACGACGCTCACCGTGCGGGTGAACGACGAGTGGGAGTTCCCGGCCACCCTCCGGGTGAACGACCGGGAACGAGAGCTGCTCGCTGCCGGTGGGAAGCTTCCGCACACGAGGGAACAGCTCTCGGCGGACTAGTCGAACGGGGCACCGCCCCGAGCGACGGTTCTCGGTGGCTCGCTCTGCAGGCGCCGATTGCAGGCCCGACGAGCGGCGGTACTGTCAGCCCCGGAGCGACGAGGCGATCGCGTTGGTCTCTCGACGCGGCTGGCGCTCCCTCGCAACGATTCGCGGGTACCACGTGTTCTCTGTCGCCGTGTGCGGTTCTACTGCCGGCCCCCATGGTGAAACCTCATTGACATCGGTGGGTCCGAGCCCAGCGTTGCGGAGCCCGATCACTCCAACGCCGCCGCCAGCTTCTCGACGGGATGGGGCACGTCGGCGTCGTACTCGTCGCCGAGCTGGGTCCGGCAGGACGCGCCCGGCGCGGTCACGACGTCGCCCTCGCTGTCGTCGACCTGCTCGAAGAGGATACTACCGACGGCCTGGGACATCGAGTAGTGCTCGGCCTCGTAGCCGAAGGTGCCGGCCATGCCGCAGCAGCCCGAGTCCAGCGGGTCGACCTCGTAGCCCGCTCGGCGGAGCACGCCGACCGCGTGGTGGTCCTTCTTGGTCGCCTTCTGGTGGCAGTGGCCGTGGTAGGTGAGCGCCTCCGCGGGCGCGCTCCACGCCGCGTTCTCGTCGAGCCGGAACGCGTCGAGGTACTCGCAGACGCCGTAGGTGTTCGCGGCCAGCGCCTCGGCGTCCGCCGCACGGGGGCCGCCGCCCAGCAGGTCCAGATAGTCCGACTGGAACATCACGGCGTCGGAGGGCTCGACCACGACCACGTCCCAGCCCTCGTCGACGGACGACGCGAGGGCGTCGACGTTGCGCTCGGCGATGCCGCGGGCCTTCTCGACGAACCCCTTCGAGTACGGCGGCCGGCCGCTCCCGGTCACGTCCGGCATGGCGACGCGGACGCCGGCGGCCTCCAGCACCCGGACGGCGGCCTTGCCGGCCGCGGGCTTGTTGTAGTTGGTGTAGGTGTCGGGGAAGAGGACGGCCCGCCGCTCGGCCTCGCTCGCCGGCACCTGCGACCCGCCGCGCTCGTCGAACCAGTCCCGGAGCGTCTCCTGCTTGAACTCGGGCAGCGAGCGCTCGCGGGCGATGCCGACGGTCTTCTCCAGAAGCGTCCGGGCTCCCGGGAGTTTCTGGCCGGCGTTGGCGAGCGGCGCCAGCGCGCTCCCCAGCCTCGACAGCGCGTCGATGTTGGCGAAGGCGTGGTCCCGGAGGGAGGCCCCGTGGCGCTCCTTGTACGCGTGGTCGACCTCGACCTTCAGCTTGGCCATGTCGACCTCGCTCGGGCAGTCGACCGAACACCCCTTGCAGCCGATGCAGAGGTCCATCACCTCGGCCATGAACTCGACGTCGAACTGGGCCTCGTCGGCCTCCGCTCCGTTCGCCTTCGCGGACCCCGAGGTCGCGTCTCCCATCTCGTCGAGGTCGCCGGACATGGCCTGCCGGAGCATGTTGGCCCGGCCCCGGGTGCTGGTGATCTCCTCGTCGGCCGCCCGGTAGGTCGGACACATCACTCCTCCCGTGGTGTCCTGGCCGCCGCGGCAGTCCCCGCAGCCGTGACAGAGTTCGGCCATCCCCTGGAAGCCGTTCTCGTTCGCCCAGTTCAGTTCGGAGTCGAAGCCGGCGTCGAACTCGTAGTCGGGGTCGAACCGGAGGTGCTCGGTCATGTCGTGGTCGCCGCAGACGTTGCCCGGGTTGAGCAGCCAGTCGGGGTCGACCGCGGTCTTGAGGTCCCGGAACAGCTCCCAGACGTGCTCGCCGTAGAGCTTGCGGTTCCACTGGGTCCGGGCCCGGCCGTCGCCGTGTTCCCCGGACACCGACCCGCCGTACTTCACCGCGAGGTCGGTCGCGGCGTCCGCGATCGACTCCATGGTCTCGACGCCCTCCGCGTTCTTGGTGTTGATCAGCGGGCGGACGTGGATGCAGCCCGGGCCGGCGTGGGCGTAGAAGCTGCCGAACGTGTCGTGGGCCTCGAACACGTCCTGGAAGTCGGCGATGTAGGCGGGGAGGTTCTCGGGCGGGACCGCGATGTCCTCGATGAAGGCGATGTGCTTGGCGTCGGACGTCCGGGAGAGCAGGATGGGCGTCGAGGCCTTCCGCATCTTCCAGAACTTCTGCTGCTTCTCCTGGGAGAACGCCGTCAGCCCGTCGAACGCGACGTCGCCGACCCGGTCGTCGAGCAGCGCCTCGACCTTCGCCTCGGCCGCCGCGTCGTCGTCGGCGTAGAACTCCACGAGCAGGAACGTGTCGGTCCGGTCGGGCAGGATGCCCACCACGTCCCTGAAGTCCTCCAGGTCGCGCGCGAGATCGAGCAGCACGCCGTCGAGCACCTCGACCGCGGCCGGGTCGTGCTCGAGGATGGGGCCGACGTCCTCCATCGCCTCGACCAGACTGTCGTAGGTCAGCAGGCCGATGGCGGTCGTGTTCGGTACCGGTTCGAGCGAGAGCGTCGCCTCGGTGACGACGCAGAGCGTCCCCTCGCTGCCGACCATCAGCCGGGCCAGATTCACGCTTCCGGACTCCGCCTCCTCGACGAGCACGTCCAGGTTGTACCCCGAGACGTTCCGCTTGAGGCTCGGGTACGCCTCCCGGACGGTCTCGGACTCCTCGTCGATGATCCGCACCGCCTCGGCGTACAGCCGCGCTTCGAGGTCGCCGTCGGGGTCGGCCCCCTCGCGGAGTTCGTCGACCGGCGTCTCGCCGAGCGTCGTCACCGTCCCGTCGGCGAGGACGACCTCCAGTTCCTCGACGTAGGCGTCGGTCTTGCCGTACTGGAGCGAGTGAGCGCCCGTGGTGTTGTTGCCGATGGCGCCGCCGATGGCGCTCCGGTTCGCGGTCGAGGGGTCGGGCGCGAACTTGAGGTCGTGGGGCGCCAGGCGCTCGTTGACGTCCGCGAGGACCGCCCCGGGTTCGACGCGCACCTCGCGGTCGTCGGGCCGGACGTCGAGCACGTCGGTCATGTAGCGGGTGAAGTCGAGCACGATGGCCTCGTTGACGGTCTGGCCCGCGAGGCTGGTGCCGCCGCCCCGCGGCAGCACCGGGATCTCGCGGTCGGCGCAGTACTCGACCACCGCGCTGACGTCGTCGGTGTCGGTCGGGAAGACGACGCCGACGGGGGTCACCTCGTAGGCGCTGGCGTCGGTGGCGTAGAGCTGTCGGGAGTAGTTGTCGAGGCGGACGTCGCCGTCCACGAGCGATTCGAGGTCCTCGCGCAGGCCGGGCCGCTCGACCTCGCCGGACTGGTAGTCGTAGTTCGCGCGCCGGTCGCCGGCTGGCCCGGGGTCTACGGGCAGGTCACGCTTGGCCATAGATGTGTGTTGTCACGTATCAATTGGCGGCACGGGTGTAAACCCTTCGCCGGGAGCGGACGTGTCAGCGCGTCTCGACGTTCGTCTCCCGGAACCCGGACGGACCGCGTCGCTCTCACCGTCCCGCGTCGGTCTCTCACGCCACTCTGTTCCGCAGGCGCTCGCCCGACCGGTAGCGCCGGACGTTCTCCTTCACGAGGTCGGCGATGTCGAGGTGGTAGCGGTTGGTCGCCGATCCCTTGTGGGGCGAGATGATGACCTCCTCGAAGTCCCAGAGCGGCGAGTCCTCGGGCAGCGGCTCCTCCTCGAAGACGTCGAGGCCCGCGCCCGCGATCTCGCCGGCGTCGAGGGCGTCGATCAGCGCCTCCTCGTCGACGATGGGGCCCCGGGCGACGTTGATGATGTAGGCGTCCTCGCGCATGCGTCGGAACTCCGGGCCCCCGAACATCCCCTCGGTCTCCGGGGTGTGGGGCGCCGCGATGGCGACGAATCGGGCGTCGCCGACGGCCTCGTGGAGGTCGTCGGGGTCGTAGATGCGCGAGACGCCCGGCACGGACTCGTCGGAGCGCCGGACGCCCACGACGTCCATCCCGAGCGCGTCGGCGCGCTCGGCGATGCCCTTCCCGATGGCACCGAGCCCCACCACGCAGAGGCGCTCGCCGCCGAGGGTGAACGGGCGCTCGTAGTCGGGCTCGTACCAGTGGTGCTCGTTCTGGTGGTCGCGGTAGATGTGGAGCAGTCGGGCGAACGACAGCATGAAGTCGAGCGCGAGTTCGCCGACGGTCTCGCCGTGGATGCCGCTGGAGTTGGTCAGCGGGACGCCCGCCGCCTCGTAGGCGGCGACGTCGAACTCGTCGTAGCCGGCGCGAGCGCAGTGGACCCAGCCCGCGTCGAGGAACTCCGGGCGGGGCCGGTAGGTGACGACGACGTCCGTCGGGCCGTACCGCTCGCCGTCGCCGACGAGTTCGGCGGGCACGTCGAGGTCGGCGAACGCCTCGACGAAGGCTTCCTTGGGTACGACGTTCTCGACCGTCTCGTGGACGTAGAGCCGCTCGATATCGTCACGCTTTGACATACCGTACCCGTCACGCGCAACCGCTTTGAGGTTTTCGCCGCTCGTCGCCCGACGCGGCCGCATTCGTAACCATAAACGATGATAATTAACTTTACAACACCGCGGCACGCGAGTCATTGGCATGGGCGTGAGAGCGACATGGACGTGACAGAAGCGATCGCAGAGATCCTCGCTGCCGAGGGCGTCGACTACCTCTTCGGCTTCCCGTCGAACCCCCTGTTCGACACCGACGCCGTCGAGGAGGTGGGCATCCAGCCGATCGTCGTCCGCCAGGAGCGGACCGGCGTGCACATGGCCGACGCGGTGAGCCGGGTCACCGCGGGCGACGAGGTCGGCGTCTTCGCCTGCCAGCACGGCCCTGGCACGGAGAACTCCTTCGGCGGCGTCGCGCAGGCGTACGCCGAGTCGGTCCCGCTGGTGGCGTTCCCGCGGGGCTACGACCGGGCGACGACCGACGTCGATCCGAAGTTCAACTCGTTCCTCAACTACCAGCACGTCACCAAGTCCTGCGAGCAGCTCACCGACCCGGAGGCGGTCGCCGACACCGTCCGGCGCGCGTTCAGCGCGACCCGGAACGGCCGGCCGCGCCCGGCGCTGGTCGAGGTGCCGATGGACGTCTGGGACGAGGAGGTCGAGGACTTCGACTACACGCCGGCGGAGTCGTCGAAGACCGGTCCCGACCCCGGCGACGTCCCGCCCGCGGTCGACATGCTGCTCGACGCCGAGCGGCCGGTCATCTACGCCGGGCAGGGCGTCCACTACGCGGAGGCGTGGGACCCCCTGCGCGAGCTCGCCGAACTCGTCGAGGCGCCGGTCGCCACCAGCCTCAACGGCAAGAGCGCGTTCCCCGAGGACCACCCGCTGTCGCTCGGCGCGGGCTCGAAGAGCGAGCCCGGCCAGCTCGCGCACTTCCTCGACGAGTGCGACCTGCTGTTCGGGGTCGGCACCAGCCTCTCGACCACCGCCTACGGTATCACCGTACCGGAGGACAACCAGATCGTCCACTCGACGCTGGACCCGACGGATATCGACAAGGAGGTCGAGAGCGACCACGCGATCGTCGGCGACGCGAGGCTGACGCTCGAAGCGATGGTCGAAGAAGCCGACCGCCGCCTCGACGGGCCGCGCGGCCGGCGCGGCGACGTCGTCGCCGAGATCGAGGAGGTCGAGTCCGAGTGGCTCGACGTGTGGCGACCGAAGCTCGAGTCCGACGAGACGCCGATCAACCCGTACCGGGTCATCAACGAGCTCACCGAGGTCGTCGACGCCGAGGACGCCATCGTCACCCACGACGCCGGCAACGCGCGGGACTTCCTCGCGCCGTTCTGGGAGTCGACCGAACCCCTGAGCTACGTCGGCTGGGGGAAGACGACCCAGCTCGGCTACGGGCTCGGGCTGGCGATGGGCGCGAAGCTCGCCCACCCCGACAAGCTCTGCATCAACGTCTGGGGCGACGGCGCCATCGGCATGACTGGCCTGGACATCGAGACCGCGGTCCGGTACGACATCCCGATCCTCTCGATCCTGCTGAACAACTACGAGATGGCGAGCTACGACACGCCGTTCGGCGGCGACTGGGCGGCCGTGGCCGAGGGGCTGGGCGCCCACGCCGAGCGCGTCGAGGACCCCGACGAGATCGCCGACGCCATCGAGCGCGGCGTCGAGAAGACCGAGGAGGGGACGCCGGTGCTGCTGGAGTTCATCACCGCCGAGGAGACCGAGCTCTCCCGGCCGGACCTGGAGTGAGTCCCGGGTAGCTCGCGCTCTCGTTTTCCGGACGAGCGGAAAAACGAAGTAGGGCGTAGCCGTCGTGACGAACGCACACATGGACCACGTACGCGAAGGCGACCGGATCGTCGTCCGGCTCGACCCCGGCGAGGAGGTCCTCGACTCGCTCGAGGAGCTCCGCGAGGAGTACGACATCGAGAACGGGTTCCTGTCGGCCATCGGCGCGGTCGACCGGGTCACGCTGGGCCACTACGACACCGAGGACCAGGAGTACAGCGAGGAGGAGTTCACCGGCCAGTTCGAGGTGACCAGCTTCCTCGGCAACATCGGCCCGGACAAGATCCACACCCACATCCAGGTCGCCGACGACTCCTTCGAGTCGCTGGGCGGCCACTGCTCGGGCGCGCGGGTCTCGGGCACCTTCGAGATCATCGTGACGCTGGGCGAGACGCCGCTCACCCACCAGCTCGACGAGCGGACCGGGCTCGACGTGTTCGACATCTAGCTGGCGGGCCACCAACTGGGGTCACTGTCCGGTCGGCCCGAACCGCACTCGAACGGGCTTAGGGCGAACAGTTAGTCCGAGCCGAAGCACTTCGACGATGCCCCCGACTCCGGCGCGAACCACGAGAGGAGGAGGCCGAGTCCGGTCAGCGCGGTCGCGTAGGCGAACGCGAACAGGTACGCGTCGGTGGCTTCGATGAGGGCGCCCGCGACCAGCGGGGCCGAGAACGCGCCGGAGATGCCCGCCGTCGTCAGGAACGCCAGCGCGGTGCCCGTGATCTCCGCTTCCACGACCTCCTGGACGTAGCTGTACACGACGCCGAACGTGAGCTGAACGACGAATCCCGCGACCACCAGCGCCGCGACGATCACCGCGAGCACCCTCGTCACCGCGATGAGGACGACCAGCGGGAGCGACACCAGGAACGCCGCCCGGAGGACCGGCAGCCGCCGCCGGTCCAGCAGCCGGTCCGAGATGACGCCCCCGCCGGCCCGCGAGAGGACGCCCATCGCCGGGAACAACGCCGTCAGCAGCCCGCTCAGCTGGGTCGAGAGCGCGAACTCCCGGGCGAGGTACGACGGCAGCCAGCTGTTCAGGAACAGGTAACAGGAGTAGGCGGCGAACGCCATGGCGCAGCCGTACCACACCACCGGGCGTTTGAGGACGGCGGCGAAGTTGGCCCGCACCGACGCGGTGTTCGTCTCCGGGTCCACCGCGAGACCGCGTCTGCCCGCCGTGAGCAGCGCGAACGCGACGAGCGAACCGAGAATCATCACCGGGAAGTTCGCGTGCCAGCCGAACCGCGCCGCGACGAGCGGCCCCGAGAGCTGACCGAGTGCGAACCCGGCCGGAGCGCTCGTGATGAAGACGCCGATGGCCGTGCCGCGGTTGGCGTCCGAGACGGCCCCGCCGACCAGGTTCGTCGACGCCGTCCAGATGACGCCCACGGCGACGCCCGCGACGAGCCGCGCGGCCAGCAGCGACGCGAACGCGCCCTCACGAGCGGCCCACCAGCTCCAGCCGCCGGCGAGCACGACGATGCCGGTCCCGGCGGCGATCATGCGATAGTCGCCGAGCCGGTCTATCCAGACCCCGAGCGCGAAGTTCGTGACCGCCCACGAGGCGGGGACCGCGCTCACCAGCCAGACCGCCCTCGTCGTCGTGACTCCGAGCCCGGCGGCGACGGTGGGGAGCACGCTGGCCGGCGCGATGATGTAGTGGTGGGTCGCCGCGGTCAGCAGCCACGTGCCGACGAGACAGGCGACGAACGCCCGCCGGTCGCGGAGGTCGCGGTGGACCGCGCGCAGACGCACCGTCATGCTGTCGGCGTTGCGAAGCCGCACGTTACGACGCTCCCGTTGACGTCGGGCCGCGGCTCGTCCCGTTTTCTCCGGCGCAGTGGTCGCTCGTGCATCGTTCCGGTGTCACGGGCTATTCGAGCGCCGGGAACGCGTCGACGTTGTACTCGAGCGTCGCGCCCGTGGTCGTGACGTAGGGCACCTCGCGCTCGTGGTGCGAGCCGTGCGACCGCAGGTCGACCTCGCCCCGGACGCCGTCGTCGACCGGGCCGAACACCGACGACTCGGTGCCCAGCACGAGCGCGTCGCCGACGGCGTCGGCCGGCAGCCGGAACCGCTCGGCCGCCTCGTCCGTGGGGAGGACCTCCTCGACGCCGTCGACGTCGCGGAGCCAGTCGAGGTCGGCCGCGTCCCCGTCGCGGAGGTAGACGTACGCCGCTCCGCCGAGGTTCTGGTGGTGATAGGTGTGCTCGTCGGTGATGAGGCGGACGACCTCGGCGTCGAGCCCCTCGCGGTCGAGCGCGGCGTCGAGGTCGACGCAGACCGACTTGTGGTTCATGCCGTGGTCGGCGGTGGCCACCAGCGCGTCGCCGCGCTCGGCGAGCGCGGCCACGCCGTCGTCCATCTCGCGGACCCACTCCTCGGCCGCCGGCTCGCCGGGACCGTGCTTGTGGGGGATGACGTCCGTCGTGGAGACGTAGAGCGCGTCGAGGTCGCGGGTATCGAGCAGGTGGACCGCGGCGTCCAGCAGCCAGGCGCTCGCCCCGCCGGAGTAGATGCCCGGCGGCTCCCCGACGGCGTCCGCGAGCCAGTCGGGCGGGTTCTCGGCGCTGGCCGCGACCTCGCAGTCCTGGCCGACCATCTCGACCAGCTTGTCCTTCGCGACCAAGGCGGCGACCGTCTCGCCGGCCGCGGCCCGGCGCTGGAGCACGGTCTCGCAGCGCAGGTGCGACGGGTCGTTCATGAACGCCTGCTCGTCGCGCTCGGGGTCGTAGTAGGTGTTGCCCGTCAGGCCGTTCTCCGCCGGGAACGCGGCGGTGACGATGCCGACGTTGTTCACGTTGGTGAGGCTCGGCACCAGCCCCTCGCAGGTGCCGCCGCTCCCCTCGTCGGCGATGCGGTCCCAGCCGGGGGTCTCGGTGGCGGCGAGGTACTCGGGGTCGAAACCGTCGAGGCATGCGACGACGTGCGTCATGTGGTATCGAATAGCTGGCGCGGCCAGGTACAAATAGCTTCGTCGGGATCACCCTTCCCATCCCGTTCTCACTCGCCCGCCACCGCGGGGTCGTCCGGCCCGGGCGAGGCCCGCCGGAGCCGCCGCGAGAGCAGCCCCAGCGAGGCGAGACCGAACACCGCCCCGAGCGCGAGCGTCGGGAACGCCCAGGCGTAGCCCGCGGCGTCGAGGGCCGCCCCGAAGACCACCGGCGAGACGACCGTCGCGCTGAACCCCACAAGAGTCTGAACCGAGAGCGCGACGCCGACGTGCTCGTCGGCGACCACCTCGGTGACCGCGGTCGAGGTGGGCGAGCTGTCGGCGGTCAGCAGCGCACCGTAGACCAGCAGGAGCGCGGTCAGCGCTGGCAGCGACAGCATCCCGCCGAGGCCGCCGATGACCGCGCTGATGCACGCGGTGGCGCCGAGCACGACCAGGACGGTCGGGATCCGGCCGACCGAGTCGCTGGCCCACCCGCCCAGCAGGTTGCCGACGCCGCCCAGCGACATCATCGCGCCGGTCAGGAGGCCGGCGAGCACCTGGGAGTTCGACGCCCCGGCGACCGCGGGCGTGACCACGAGGAACGCCGGCATCCAGTTGCGGACGCCGAACACCTCCCACGTGTGGCCGGCGTAGACGCCCACGGCGTACCGGTACGCCCGGTTCGAGAGGAAGCTCCGGTCGAACCGGAGGTCGCCGACCGCGGCGTCGGGGTGGTCGCGAGCGAACGCCAGCATCAGGGGACCGGCGACCACCGCGCCGACGCTCGTGGCGCCGATGCCGATCCGCCAGTTGACCGCGGCGGCGATCGACGACGAGAGCAGGAACGAGAGGCCGGTGCTCAGCGAGAACGCGCCGGTGTAGACGCCGAGCGCCTTCCCGCGCACCGACTCGGGGTACCACTCGCTCAGGAACCGCATCCCCGGCACGTACACGCCGGCCATGCACGCCCCGGCGAGGAACCGCAGGCCGACCCCGGTCCAGAATCCGCCGGCGACCGCGGCGAACGCGAGGCTCGCCAGCCCGGTGCCGGTCGCGCCGATCGCGACGACGCGGCGGGTCGAGAACCGGTCGGCCGCCAGCCCCGCGGGGACGATGGCGACGACGTAGCCCGCCTGGAACGCCGCGAACAGCGCCCCCGCCTGGACGCCCGAGAGCGACCAGGCGTCGACGATCTGGGGCAGCAGCGCCGAGTAGTTGAACCACACCAGCACCGACAGCAGGAGGACGGTGCTCGCGACCGCGAGCGCCCTGGTCCGTTCGCGCATCGTCGTTGTGACCTCCGCGGCGTCGCCGTGCGACGGAATCCGGGCAGAATGTCCGCGCGAGCGCACTTAACGTTATGGTGTGCGATGACGAACCACGACCATGGCAGACTCGCCAGCCGAGTTCCGCGAATCGGTCGAGAGCGACGAGATTCTCGTGGCGCCGGGCGCTTTCGACGCCATGAGCGCGAAGGTGGTCGAGCAGGCCGGCGCCGACGTCGTCTACATGTCGGGGTCGAGCGTCTCGACGTCGGTCCACGGCTACCCCGACGTCGGGCTCACGACGCTGACCGAGATGACCGACCGCGCCCGCCGGATGGCGACCGCGGTCGACGTGCCGGTGTTCGCCGACGCCGACACCGGGTACGGCAATCCCATCAACGTGCGCCGGACCGTCGAGGAGTACGAGGCCGCCGGCGTCGCGGGCATCCACCTCGAAGACCAGACGTTCCCGAAGCGGTGCGGCCACTTCGAGGGCAAGGACGTGATCCCGACCGACGAGATGGTCGCGAAGCTCCGGGCCGCCGTCGACGCCCGCGAGAACGGCGACTTCGTGCTCGTCGCCCGGACTGACGCCCGCGCGGTCGAGGGGTTCGACGCGGCGGTCGAGCGCTCCCGGGCGTACCTCGAAGCCGGCGCGGACGTCATCTTCTTCGAGGCGCCAGAGTCGGTCGCCGAACTCGAGGAGGCGGCCGAGCGCATCGACGCGCCGCTGCTGGCGAACATGACCGAGGGCGGAAAGACGCCGATGCTGACGGCCGACGAGCTCGAGGACCTCGGGTTCGACATCGCGCTGTTCCCCACGACCGGGTTCAAGGCCGCGCTCAAGGCGCTCCAGGACGTGTACGCCGAGATCGTCGAGAAGGGGACGCAGCAGGAGATCATGGACGAGGTCGTCACGTGGGAGGGCCGCGACGAGGTGACCGGCCTCGACGAGATCAACGACCTCGAAGCGCGGTACGCGACCGACCGGGAGTCGTAGTCGGACGACGGTGGTGACCGGGTCGGACCGACATCCGGCCGGGGTCCGGATCCGTAACGAGAATGCAGTCAGTTATTTACCGTATTGAAGAGTAGAAACAATCGGCAGATTCTTGTGCTTGTGTTTGTAAACACAGACTATGGGAACGAAGACCATCGGTGTCAGGGACGACGTGTACGAACGTCTGAAAGCCCGAAAACGGGAGGACGAGAGCTTCACGGACCTTATGGACCGGCTTCTGGACGAGACGAAAGCCGACTGGCGCGAGGGGTTCGGATCGCTCGACGCAGAAGCGGCCGAAGAGCTCGAAGAAGCGGTCGAAACGTCCCGCAAGCGGACGAGTGGCGGACTCGCAGAACGACAGCGAGAGGCGGTCGAGGAGCTAGCCGACACCGAGGACGCCGATGAAACTGCTTGACACGACGTTCCTGATCCATTATTGGGCCGGGCGCGAGGAAGTGAGAGACTACCTCGAACGGAACGAAGAGGTCGAATTCACCACGACGACGCTGAACATCAAGGAGATTGCCGTCGGGCGAGAGCTCCAAGGCAAATTCGACCGACACGAAATCCTGTCGAAGTTCGAGTGGCTGCGTATCGTCCCCTTTCGGACCGAACACGCCTTCATCGCCGGACAGTTGGAAGCGGAACTACACCGAGACGAGAGCGTCAATCGGGACAGAATAAACTCCCTCGCTGGAGATGTGTTGATTGCCGCCGTCGCCAAAGAGACCGGTGCGACAGTCGTGACGGAGAATACAGACGACTTCGAGTCACTTGACGGTGTATCTGTAGAGAGCTACTAGTATCCGCACTCACTACTGGAGAAGGAAGTCGGAGCACCACCTACTGTTATCCGTTCGCCGGTCGCCCGAGAGAGTATGGACGACCGAAGCGACCCGACAGCCGACCGGATAGCCTTCGCCACGCCCGAGACCGAGTTCGGCGAGGGGGCGGTCGACCGCCTCCCCGAGACGCTCGCAGAGCTGGGCGTCGAATCGCCGCTCGTGGTGACCGACGAGGGCGTCGAGGCCGCGGGCGTGCTCGACGCCGCGCTCGCCGGTCTCGACGCAGAGCCGACCGTCCACTACGCGACGACCGAGCCCAGCGTCGACGACTTCGAGGACCTGCCCGACGAGGACGTCGACGGCGTCGTCGCGGTCGGCGGCGGGTCGTGTCTGGACACCGCGAAGGTCGCGGCCGCGCTGCTGGCCCACGGCGGGTCGGCCGCCGACTACCTCGGCGTCGACAGCGTCCCCGGGCCGGTGGCGCCCGCGGTCGCGATCCCGACGACCAGCGGCACCGGGTCGCAGGCGACCCAGACCGCGGTCGTCGCGTACGACGGGGTGAAGCGCGGAATCAGCGACGAGCTGCTGCGACCCGACGTCGCGCTGGTCGACCCGGCGCTCACGCACGGCCTCCCGCGGGCCGTGACCGCCCGGTCGGGGTTCGACGCGTTCGTCCACGCGCTGGAGTCGCTGACCGCCCGGGACTACCTGGAGGTCGCTCCCCGGCCCATCAACTACCAGGGGGCGAATCCCGTCTCGCGGCCCCTGTCGCGGCAGGCGCTCGAACTCGTCCACGGGTCGTACGAGCGGGCGGTCGCCGCTGCCGGTGACCCCGAGGACGACGATCGCGAGGCGAGGCGCGACCTGAGCCTCGGCGCCCACCTCGCGGGGGTCGCGTTCTCGAACGCCGGGCTCGGCGCGGTCCACGCGCTGGCGAGCACCGTCGGCGGGATGACCGGCCGGCCCCACGGGGAGTGTCTCGCGGCGTCGCTGACCGCCGGGCTGCACTACAACCTCCCCGCGCGGCGCGAGCAGTACGCCGACGTCGCGCGGACCCTCGGCGTGGCACAGGTCGACGACGACACCGACGAGGCCGCCGAGGCGCTGCTCGCGGAGTGCGAGCGACTCCGAGACAGCGTCGGCCTGCCGGGGTCGTTCGCCGACCTCGGGCTGGGGCCGGACGACGCCGACGAGATCGTCGAGAACACGCTCCTCCAGGAGCGCCGCATCAAGACGAATCCGCGGGACGTCGGCGAGGACCTCCGCGAGGAAGTGGTCCGGTCGCTGGAGTAGGGACCGACGGAAAGCGAATCAGTCCCGCACGAGGAGGTAGACGCTGAGCATGCCGGCGAGCGCGACGAGGCCGGCGAGCAGGACGAACAGCGCGCTCGACCCGGCGTAGGTCAGGACGGTCCCCGCCATCGCGGCCCCCAGCGCGCCGACGCCGAACATCGCGAGGTAGGTGAACCCGTACGAGAGGCCGTGGCTGTCGTCGGCGACGTAGTCGGCGATGGTGGCCTGGTACACCGGCGCGGCCACGTAGACGAAGAACCCCAGCAGCACGCACACCGCGAGCAGGGGCGCGACGCCGGCGTTCGACGCGGGGACGAAGAGGAGGGCGGCGACGACCAGCGCCGCGAACGTCGCGACCAGCGCGTACTCGGTCTCGATCATGTCGCTGACCTTCCCGCCGGCGTACTGGCCGGCGACGCCCACCGACAGCAGGCCGGCGTAGACGTACCGGCTGGGCGAGAACGACCGGTCGAACAGGGTGACTGGCTCGAACATCGGGAGCCCGCCCAGGATCTCGGGCAGGAACGTCAGCACGCCGCGGTAGTAGAGGCCGTACAGCATGATGATGGCGAACAGGACGACGAAGCCGGGCGTGAACAGCGCCCGGGAGTCCCGGACCAGGTCGCGGAACGAGCCGAGGCCGTCGTCGGTCTCCGACGCGCGGTCGGCGCCGACGTCCGGGTCGGCGTCGGCGTCGATCTCGTCCGCCCGGCCGGGGTCGCCGTCGGCGGCCACCTCCGGATCGTCGTCGGCGTCGCCATGACCGTCCGCGGAGACCTCCTCCGCGCGCTCGTCGGCGGCCGCCCGCTCGTCGAACGAGAGCCGGACGGCGATGGCGCTCGCGACCAGCGCGGGCAGGACGAACAGCGCGGCGACGAGCCGCCACTCCACGACCGCCAGCAGCACCGCCGCGGCCAGCGGGCCCACGACGGTCCCGACGTTGCCCGCCGCGCCGTGGTAGGCGAAGGCGGTGCCCCGCTCCTCGGTGCCCCGGCTGAGCAGCGAGAGCCCCGCCGGGTGGTAGAGGCTCGCGCCCGCGCCCCACAGCACGAGCGCCGCGCTGAGGACGATCACGTTCGGGGCGACGCTCACCAGCAGGAAGCCGCCGCCCATCCCGGCGGCCGAGCCGAGCACCAGCGTCTTCGAGCCGTAGGCGTCGGCGAGCACGCCGCTCGGGAGCGCGCCCAGCCCGATGAGGGCGTAGCCCGCGCCGACGACGAGGCCCAGCGTGGCCTCCGTGGCGGCGAACGCGTCGAGCCACACCGTGACGAAGATTGGGATGGCGAGCTCGTAGGTGTGGAACATCGCGTGGGCGAGCATCGTGAACCCGACGATGGCCCGGTCGTTTCGGTTCATGGTCCGTGGAAGCGTATTCCGACGTGGCGCATCGGTGTGTCATCCCAACCCATGCCCGGACGTCTTATAAATATTCGGTGGCGCGTCGGTACGACTTTAATCGGGTGGCCCGATACCGCATCACATGGAGGAGACTTCCGCGTTAGCCGAGTTCGCAGCGACGACGACGTACGACGACATCCCGACCGACGCGGTCGAGAAGGCGAAGCGAGCGATCCAGGACTACCTCGGCGTCGCGCTGTACGGCTCGGAGCACGGCGTCGGCGAGCGCATCTCGGCGTACGTCGACCGGTGCCTGCCGGGCGAGGAGGCGGCCGTGCTCGGCCGCGGCGCCGCGAGTCCGCCGGGCGCGGCGCTCGCGAACGGCGCGTTCGGCCACGCCATCGACTACGACGACACGTTCGAGTCCATCGTCATCCACCCGACGTCGCCGGTGTTCCCGGCCGCGCTCGCCGGGGCGCAGGTTGCCGGCGGCTCCGGGCGCGACGTCCTGACGGCCTACGTCGTGGGCGCCGAGGCCGCGTTCCGGACCGGCCACGCCACCTACCCGAGCCACTACGATAACGGGTGGCACAGCACGGGGACCGTCGGCACCTTCGGCGCGGCGGCGGCCGCGGCGTCGGCGCTGGGTCTCGACGCCGAGGAGACCGCCCGGGCGTTCGGCATCGCGGCGTCGTGCTCGTCGTCGCTCAAGAAGAACTTCGGCACGATGACCAAGCCGCTCCACGCGGGCCACGCCGCCCAGATGGGCGTCCGGGCGGCGTCGCTGGCCGAGGCCGGGTTCACGGCCGACGACGCCGTGTTCGAGGGCGACATCGGCTACGGCGAGGTGATGACCCCCGGCGGCGACTACGACCCGGCCGAGATCACCGAGGACCTCGGCGAGACGTGGGCGGTCCACGACATCGGGTTCAAGCCGTACCCCTCTGGCGTCATCACCCACGCCGCGATGGACGCGCTGCGCGAACTGGTCGAGCGCGAGGGGCTGGAGCCGGCGGACGTCGAGTCGGTCCGGGTCGCGCTCGACCAGGCCGCCTCCGAGATGCTCATCCACGCCGACCCCGACGACGCGCTCCAGGCGAAGTTCTCCATCGAGTTCTGCCTGGCCGCCGTCCTCCGGGAGGGCGACGCCGGCGTCCGGGAGTTCTCCGACGAGTACGTGACCGACCCGCGCACGCGCGAGGTGACGGCGAAGGTCGAGCGCGACTTCGAGGAGAACCTCTTCGGCGGCGAGTTCGCGGGCTACGGCGCGCGGGTCACCGTGACGACCAGGGACGGCGACGAGTTCGAGGCGGTCGAGAAGTACGCGCCGGGCAGCCCCAACAACCCGGTCTCGGACGAGCGGCTCGACGCGAAGTTCTTCGAGTGCGCCGAGCCCATCGTCGGGCGAGAGCGCGCGGAGGCCGTCGCCTCGGCCGTCGCTGACCTCGAAACGGAGGGCGCGCTCGACCGGCTGCTGGCGAACGCGACCACCGACGGAGACGGAGAGGCGCCATGAGCGACGACCACGTCCACCGGTCGCTCGACGACCTGGAGACCAACCCCGAGAAGCCCGGCCGGCGGTGGGAGGTGTCGCCCCAGCTGGGCATCGAGGACTACAACTTCAACGTCGCGGTGCTGGCGCCCGGCGAGCGCCTGTCGCAGAACGCCTACCACGTCCACCCGGACCAGGAGGAGTTCTACTACGTGGTCGAGGGCCGTTGCCGCGTCGAGGCCGAGGACGGGTCGTTCGACGCCGAGACCGACGACGTCGTCCGGTTCGAGGCCGGCGCGCCCCACATGCTGCACAACCCGTACGACGACCCCTGCAAGCTCGTCGCGGTCGGGAGCCCGCCGGAGGGCCGCCACCCGGTCGACCAGCTCCAGGGCTACAAGCAGCTACTCGCCGAGCGGTACGGCAGCGACCCGCGGGAGTAGCCCGCTCCGCGAACCGCTCCTGCGGCCGCCACCCTCCGCGAGCCGGGCGCTCCGGCGGTAGTTTGATTGCGATTGTCGAACATATCACGGTCGATGGCAGCGAAAGATGGCAGCGACCGGACGGTCCCGGAGCAGCGCGAGCAGTACGACGTGGTGGTCGTCGGCTGTGGAATGGCCGGCCTGGCGGCCGGGAACCGCGCCGCGCGGCGCGGCTGTGACGTGGCGATGCTCGAGAAGTCGCCCCCGGAGAAGCGGGGCGGCCACACCCGGTTCACCGAGTCGTTCCGGGTCCCGTCGGCCGACACCGACCTCACCGACCACGGCTACGAGTTCGACATCCCCGACTACACGACCGCCGAGTTCTACGACGACATCATGGCCCAGACCAACGGCCGGGCCGACGAGGAACTGGCCGAGACGCTGGTCGAGAACGCGGGCGAGACGATCGAGTGGCTCACCGACCTCGGCGTCGAGTGGGACATGACCCCGCTGAACTCCGGGTACACCGTCGGCCGCACCTGGTTCGACGGCGAGGAGCTGGTCGACACGCTGGTCGAGGCGGCGACCGACGCCGGCGCCGACGTCTACTACTCGGCCGAGGCCCGCGAGCTCCGGCGGTCGGGCGACGGCCGGGTTGAGGCGGTCGACGCGGTCACCGACGAGGGGTTCGTCCGGTTCGACTGCGGCGCCGCCATCGTGGCCTGCGGCGGGTACGAGTCGAGCCCCGAGAAGCGCACCCGCTACTACGGTTCGGACTACGACGCGATGACGGTCCGGGGGAGCCGGTACAACACCGGCGAGGCCATCGACATGATGCTCGACGCCGGCGCGAAGGCGGTCGGCCAGTGGGGCGGGGCGCACATGGCGCTCATCGACGCCGCGGCCCCGCCGGTCGAGGGCGGGACGAACCGCATCGACGGCTACCAGTACGGCCTGCTGCTCAACAACGACGGCGAGCGGTTCGTCGACGAGGGCGAGGACGCGCGGGCCCACACCTACGCCAAGTTCGGCCGGAAAATCTTCGAGCAGCCGGGTCGGAAGGCGTTCATCCTCGTGGATTCGAAGACCATCGACGAGGTCGACGCGACCGGGCCCTCCGACCCCGTGGTCGGCGACGACCTCCGGGACGTCCTCGACCGGGTCGGCTGCGAGCGCCCCGGTGAGGCCGTCGCCACCGTCGAGGCGTACAACGCGGCCTGCGACCCCGGCGAGTTCGACCCGCAGGTCCTCGACGGCAACGACGCCACCGACGTGACGCCGCCGAAGTCCAACTGGGCGCTCCCGGTCGACGACCCGCCGTTCTACGCCTACGCGGTCACCGGCGGCATCACGTTCGCGTTCGGCGGCGTGGCGACCACCGCCGACGCCGAGGTGCTCGACACCCGCGACCGCGTGGTCCCGGGGCTGTACGCCGCCGGCAACAGCGTGGGCGACCTGTTCTACGACAACTACCCGGGCGGGACCGGACTGACGAACGCGGCCGTGTTCGGTCGCATCGCCGGAGAAAAAGCTGCCGAATACGCCGCCGACTGAGACGCTCGTCGAAGTCCTTACTGGTTCTGCTTGAGTCGCCGATTGATCTCCTTGGCGGCCTGCGAGGTCGCCTTCTCCACGCTCACGCCCTGCTGCATGATGCGCTGGTGCATCTTCCGGGGGATGTCGTAGGTGATGGCGCTCGCGCCGGGCACCGCCGGGATGACGGCCGGCTTGAAGTTCTTGAGCGTCTTCATCGCCGCACCGCGCCAGAACTCCTTGTGCATCTCGGTCTTCGCGAAGAAGTCCTCTTTCTGGATCTGGTCGGGCGCGACCGGGACGAATCCGAGGTTCTTCGCGTTCTGGACCGCCCGGTTGCTGTCGCCGATCCACCACTCGAGGAACTTCACCGCCGCGTCCTGCTCGGCCTGGTTACTGAACCCGTCGCCGATGAACCCGAGCGACGGCAGCCACGCCAGCGCGGCCTTCGTCCCGGCGTTCATCGGGAGGCCCCACGTGTACGTGCCGTTCTTCATGGCCTTCGGCTGCTCCTCGAGGTAGTCGCCCCAGAGGTCGGTCGAGTCCTGGAGGTGGTTGACCGCCTGCTTGCCGGCCCAGTGGCGAGTGGTCGACTCCTCGTCGCCCGTGTTGATCGAGTTGGCGTGGAAGTACCCGTTCTCGACGTAGTCCTTCTGCATCTTGATGGCCTTGCGGGCCTCCTTGGTGTCGATGGTGGCCTTGTCGCCCGTCTTGTTCACCACGCCGGACATCGACCCGCCGTGCTGGGGGATGTACAGCGACATGTACTCCTCGTCGCTCGACTTCATCCCCGTCGTGTCCGGGAAGTAGCCCTTCTTCTGGCCCAGCTTGGTCTGCTTGAGCTTGTCGTAGATGCCCGGGATGTCGTCGTACCAGTGGAGGCTGCCGGCCTTGTAGTTGACCTCCGCCGGGTCGATGCCGGCCTGTTCGAGCCAGTCGGTCCGCCACGCGCTGAAGTACGGCCGGAACCCGAGCGGGAACGTCACCAGGTTCCCTTTCTTGCCGGTGGACTGCGAGCCCCAGACCTTGTGGCCCGCCATGATCTTGTCGGAGGTCTTGTCCGCGAGCGTCGAACTCTCCCAGAGGTCGTTGACGACCATCCCCGCGCCGCCCGCGAGGATGCCCGGCCGGGTCATCACCTCCACCAGATGGGGGACGTTGCCGGCGGCCCGCGCCGACCGGAACTTGGTCGTGACGTCCGTGTACGGCACGCCGGTGATGTTGATGGTGATGCCGGTCTCGCTCTCGAACTGCTTGACGAGCTTATCGGTGTATTGCTTCTTGGTCTTGCCCTCCGTGTAGTACGACAGCCAGACCTCAAGCGTCGGTTTATCGGTGTTTCCGACCGTCGTACCCGAGTCCGACTGGGTCTCGCCGCCGCCGGTGGACTCCGTGGTGGTGTCGGCGCCGCCGCCACCACCGCCACCGCTACATCCGGCGAGACCGGTCGCCGCCGCGCCGGCGCCGGCCGCTTTCAGAAACCGTCGACGATTGACGGAACGATGCCCCGAAGCTGACTCTTCCGACTGCTTCCCTGTCACGGGTTAACAACCCATTAACCCGTTTAATAGTGCAGGTATTAAATCTTACTCAAGAAACAGCCGCCTACCACCGTCGTTCAATCGAGCGTTACGGAGAATCTGCGGTGTCAGTGTTCGGTATCCGACCCGTAATCCCGGAAGACTCGGCCCGTCTACTACGGGTAACTGTCCGTCGAACCGCGAAAAAAGACCGCGACGGGTCGGTTACTGGCTCGCGCCCTGCTGCAGCCGCCGGTTGATCGCCTGCGCGGCCTGCGACGTCGCCTGGTTGACGGCCTGGTCCAGGCTCGTCCCCTGGCCGAGCATCTGGGAGATGCGCTGGTGCATCTGGCGCGGGATGTCGTAGGTGATGGCGTTCGCCCCGGGCACCGCCGGGATGACCGCGGGCTCGAACTGGTTGAGCGTCTTCATCGCGGCGCCCCGCCAGAAGTCGCGGTGCATCTGGGACTGACCGAAGAAGTCGGCCTGCCGGATCTGCTGGGGCGCGACCGGAACGAATCCGAGGTTCTTCGCGTTCTGGACCGCGCGCTGCTGATCGCCGACCCACCACTCGATGAACTTCACCGCCGCGTCCTGCTGGCGCTGGTTGTCGAACCCGTCGGCGATGAAGCCGAGCGCGGGCAGCCAGGCGAGCGCCGACTTGGTGCCGGCGTTCATCGGGAGGCCCCACGTGTAGGTCCCGTTGCGCATCGCCTGGGGCTGTTCCTCGAGGTAGTCGCCCCAGAGGTCGGTCGAGTCCTGGAGGTGGTTGATCGCCTGCTGACCCGCCCAGTGGCGGGTGGTCGACTCCTCGTCGCCCGTATTGATGGAGTTCTCGTGGAAGTACCCCTGGTCGATGTAGTCGAACTGCATCTTGATGGCCCGCTTGGCCGGCTCGGAGTCGATAGTGGCCTTGTCACCGGTCAGGTTGACCACGCCGGACTTCGAGCCGCCGTGCTGGGGGATGTACAGCGACATGTACTCCTCGTCGCTCTGCTTCATCCCCGTCGAGTCGGGGAACGCGCCCTTCTTCTGGCCCAGCTCGGTCTGCTGAAGCTTCTGGTAGATGCCCGGCATGTCGTCGTACCAGTGGAGGCTCCCCGCCTCGTGATTGACCTGACCCGGGTCGATGCCGGCCTGTTCGAGCCAGTCCGTCCGCCAGCACGACAGGTACGGTCGGAAGCCCAGCGGGAAGGTGACCAGGTTGCCCTGTTCGCCCGTCGACTGCGAGCCCCACACCCGGTGGCCCTGCATGACCTTGTCTGACGTCTTGTCTGCCAGCGACGAACTCTGCCACAGGTCGTTGACGACCATGCCCGCACCGCCCGCGAGGATGCCCGGCCGGGTCATCACCTCCACCAAGTGCGGGACGTTGCCCGCCGCCCGCGCCGACCGGAACTTCGTCACCACGTCGGTGTAGGGGACGCCCGTGATGTTAATCTGGGTGCCGGTCTGGTTCTGGTACTCCTTGACGAGCTGGTCGGTGTACTTCTTCTTGGTCTCGCCCTCGGTGTAGTACGACAGCCAGATCTCGAGCGTCACGTTGCCCTGGAACCCGACGTACCCCGGTACGGCACCTGCCATCGCCCCCGCTCCCGCGGCTTTCAGGAAGCCGCGTCTGTCGACTGTGCTACTCGCTGCCGAATCGGCCTCGCCTCGCTTCTGTGTCATTCGGTAACTCCCCACCACTACAGGGGTCGGTAGCATGTATCATAAACTTTTGCAGTATATTACCCGGTTCTCACTGCGATTTCATCCCTACCTGTCGCGCGTATCGTAGGAGCGGGGTGGGAGGGTCGCCGGACCCCGCGAGGTGGTGTCGGAACGGTCGACCGCGGGGGAACGTTTATGAATGACATGCGTGTATGGTACCCTATGTCAGGGCAGAACGTACGGTCGGGAGTCGGGAATCGAGACACCGCGGACTACCTCGAGCTGGCGGCCAACGTCGTCTACGCGTCCGCGGGCGTGCTGTTCCTCCTCGGACTGTACTTCGATTGGCAGCGGCAGGGCGAGATCGTCATCTCGCAGTTCGCGCTCGCCGACGAACCGAACGCCAACAGCGGGCTGTTCATCCTGGCCATCCTCGTCCTCATCGTCGGCTACCTGCTGTCGACCGTGGCCGACAAGGTCGTGGAGTGGCAGACCGAGGAGGTCGACCAGACCCAGGAGTGGACGGTCGACGTGGGCGGGTCGAGCGAGGACTGACGACACCTTCTTTCGCTTCGTCCGGGAGCCGAACCCGCAGCGACTGCGCCGTCACCGAGTGCGGCCCATCGCGTCGAGCTCCGCTTCCGCGTCGCGACGGTGAACGCCGGCCGGGCCTGTGCCCGGAGTCGGTGGCGCCCGACGGCTGGGAATCCCTGCGAGACCTGAGACCGCGAGAAGCGGGGTCGAGGTACGGCCGGGGAGTCCAGTCGACGACGTTCGGATTGTCGTGACCGCAGTCGGGGGCACGTCGTGACTGCAGTCGAGGGCACGTCGTGTTTGCAGTCGGGGAGAACGTCGTGAATGTAGTCAGAGGGGTAGACAACACGCAGATCTGGTGCGGACTCTACAGCGGGAAGGAGCGCCACAGCAGCAACACGGCGCACTCAGCGCGGAAAAAACAGAAGCAACGCAGCGGAACGGGAATCGGCGCGAGGGGCGACGCTACCCCTTGACGCCGCCGCCCGACGAGAGCCCCTCGACCAGGTACTTCTGGAGGTACATGTACATCGTGATCGGGACGATCATCGAGAGGAACGTCCCGGCCATGATGTAGTGGAAGTTCCGGACGAAGAACGTCCCCTTGAGTTCGAGCAGCGCGGGCGCCAGCGTGGTGTGCAGCGGGTCGCTCCCGATGATGAACGCCATCAGGTAGTTGTGCCACGCCAGCAGGAACGCCAGCAGGAACACCGACGCCAGCGCCGGCCGCGACAGCGGCAGGATGACGCGGAAGAACGCGCCGATCTGGGTGCAGCCGTCCACCCGTGCCGACTCCTCCAGGTTGTCCGGGAGGTCCTCGAAGAACCCCCGCAACAGCCAGACGTTGTACGGCAACGTGAACGCCGTGAACGCCAGGATCATGCCGACGTAGGTGTTCAGCAGCCCCAGCTGCTGCATCAGGACGAAGATCGGGATCGCCAGCAGCACGATGGGGAACATGAACCCGGCGACGCTCAGCACGAACAGCGAGTTCTTGAACGGGTAGTCGAGCCGGGCGAACGAGTAGGCGGCGAACACCGCCGCGACGGTCGCGAGTCCCGCGGTGCCCACGCTGACGATGAACGTCGCCAGCGTGTACTCCACGAACGGGAACGCGTCCCACATCGTCCGCCAGGCGTTCCGACCGCTGAACGGCACCGGGTCGAACGTGACCCACGGGATGCCCAGCGGCTGGGTGAAGATCATCTCGGGGGTCTTCAGCGAGTTGGCGAAGGTGTAGTACACCGGCAGCAGCATCCACACCATGAACACCGCCAGCGCGATGTACTTCACCACGGGCTTGTAGTGGGTCTCCCAGCTCCAGCCCGACTGGTCGGTCTCGAACTCGAACCGCTCGTCTGATTTCGTGGCCATTACCGGACCTCCGTTTCGGTGTTCGCGTTCATCAGTAGTCCTCCGTTTCGGTGCGCACCCAGATCAGGATGAGCGGAATGATTCCGACCGCGAACAGCATGCCGAGCGCCGCGGCCAGCCCCATGCTCCAGTCGAGGAACGCTCGCTTGAAGATGGCGACCCCGAGGAACGTCGTGTAGTTGACCGGACCGCCCTTCGTGACCGCCCACGGGATGGCGACCTTCCCGATGGTGAACACCGTCCGGATCATCACGACCGTGACGATGACGGTCCGGAGGTGCGGCAGGGTGATGTACCGGAACCGCTGGACCGGCCCCGCGCCGTCGACCTTCGCGATCTCGTACAGCTCCTTGGGTATCGACTGGACGCCGGCGAGGAACACGACGTACATGAACCCGAAGTCGCGCCACACCTTCGCGATGACGACGCCCCAGAACGCCCAGGGCGTGTTCGACGTGATGCCCCCGGACGCCGGGATGTCGAAGACGATGTTGAGCGTGTTGTAGATGATGCCGTACTGGGCGGCCTGCTCCATGATGCCGAACGTCAGCCCGGCGGCGATGGCGGGGCTGGCGTACCCCGCGAGCATCAGGCCGCGCCAGAACGGGCGGGCCGGCAGGCTCTCGTTCATCACGAGCGCGGCCCCGAGCGCGACCACCAGGTCGAACGGGACCACGACCAGCTCGTACAGCAGGGTCATCTTGAGGCTGAACAGGAACAGCGACTGGCCCGCGCCGAACAGCCAGTACTGGTAGTTGTCGAGCCCGACCCACGGGTCGACCGCGTCGGGGTTGAGCGTGAACTGCTTGAAGCTCAACAGGAACCCGTTGACGATCATCGGGTAGAACACGATGGCCGACAGCAGCACCAGCGTCGGCAGCAGGAACAGGATGCCCTGGAGCCCGCCGTACTCCTCGAGCAGCCGGTCCCTGAACGACCGGTCGCGCTGCGCGATCTCCTCGGAGACCGTGGCCATGGCTCAGGTGCCCTCCTCGCCGACGGTCTCCGAGGAGCCGTCGGCGCGAACTTCGTCGTCGGTGTCCGTGCCGGGCATGCCCGGCACGGTGCCCTCGGTCGCGTGCATCCACTTAACGACCTTCGGCCCCTCGGGGCTGAAGAAGTGGACGTTGGGCCACTCGACCTCGAGGCCGACGGTGTCGCCCTCCTCGACCCGGGCGTTCGACGGGACGACCGCGTTGACCCGCTGGTCGCCCAAGTCGAAGTAGAGGATCTTGGTGTCGCCCATCGGCTCGATGACCTCGACCTCGATGTCGACCAGTCCCGTGCCGGCGTCGGTGATGTCGATGTTGCCCGGCCGGATGCCGACCACGACCGCGTCGCCCGGGAGTCCGTCGCGGAGCTCCTCGGCCACCGGCTCGGGCAGGTCGACGCTGAACTCGTCGCCGCTGACCGTCGACCCGTCGAAGTGCATCTCGAAGAAGTTGATCGACGGGCTCCCGATGAAGTCGGCCACGAACAGGCTGTTGGGGTCGTGGTAGATCTCCTCGGGCGGCGCGATCTGCTCGATGCGGCCGGCGTTCATCACCGCGATGCGGTCGCCCATGCTCATCGCCTCCTCCTGGTCGTGTGTGACGAACACCGAGGCCACGTCGAGCTCCTGCTGGAGCTCCTGGATCTCGGTCCGCATCACCGCCCGGAGCTTGGCGTCGAGGTTCGAGAGCGGTTCGTCGAGCAGGAACAGCGCCGGGTCCCGGACGATAGCCCGCCCGAGCGCGACCCGCTGCTGCTGGCCGCCCGACAGCTGGTTCGGGTACCGGTCGAGCAGGTCGCCGATCTCCATGATGTCGGCCGCCCACCGCACCTGCTCGTCGATGGTCTCCTTGTCGGCGCCCCGCATCTTCAGGCCGAACGCCATGTTCTCGTACACCGTCATCGACGGGTACAGCGCGTAGTTCTGGAACACCATCGAGATGGCGCGGTCCTTCGGCGGGAGCTCGGTCACCTCGTGGCCGCCGAAGGTGATGGTCCCGGAGTCGGGGACTTCGAGCCCGGCGATGCACCGCAGCGTCGTGGACTTGCCGCAGCCCGAGGGCCCGACCAGTACCAGCAGTTCGCCTTCCTCGATGTGGAGGTCGATGTCGTCGACCGCGACGACCTGTCCGTCGTTGAACGTCTTCCGAACGTCCTGGAGTTTTGCGTCAACCATGGTTGAAGGGTTCGTCTCTGTTTCTCGTCGTTTCGTGGTTCGCTGTGAGGTTCCCGTGCATCGTTACTCAGTCCGATTCGACGCCGGGGCGGACCCGGCTGGCGCCGACCCTGTTAGTCAGCACCGCTTTGATTATCGGCACGAACATGATTCCGCCGAGAGCGAGCCCCGCGACCGTGACCGACGCGTCCACCGTGCCGGCGATTCCGACCGGCCCTTCGAGCCAGATGTAGGCTGGGACGCAGAGAAGGGCGTACACGATGACAGCCGCCGCCAGGGAGTGGTCGGTGACCCACTGGAGGCCACCGTCCTGGTCGCGGGCCTGGTTGGTCTGCGCCATACAGGATAACACATACCACATAGTTATATAAACTCTTGCATGGTCAATCGTAGCATACCGTGATTACCGGTCGGAACGATGCAAAATCTTATCCGACCGGTCGGTCTTTCCACAGCCATGCCACAGCCAACCGATGACGCGGACGACGGCGGATCGGGTATCCTCGACGGCGTGCGGGTGCTCGACCTCTCGACGTTCGTCACCGGCGGATTCTGCTCGCTCATGCTCGCGAACCAGGGCGCGGAGGTCGTCAAGGTCGAGCGCCCGGAGGTCGGCGACGACAACCGCCACTCGGGGCCGCCGTTCGTCGACGTCGACGGCTACGACGGCCCGGGCAGGACCGCCAGCGACCGCGGCGAGTCGCCGTACTTCTGGACGGTCAACTACGACAAGCGGAGCGTCGAGCTCAACCTCAAGAGCGAGGAGGGCCTGGAACTGCTCTACGACCTGGTCGAGAAGGCAGACGTGTTCGTCGAGAACTACCGGCCGGGCACCGCCGAGCGGCTCGGCGTCGGCTACGACGACCTCCGGGAGATCAACGACGAGCTGGTGTACTGCTCCATCTCGGCGTTCGGCGACTCGGGGCCGTGGCGCGACCGGCCGGGCTACGACCTGCTGGTCCAGGGGACCAGCGGCATCATGAGCGTCACCGGCCCGGAGGACGGCGACCCGGTCAAGGTCGGGCTCCCCCAGACCGACCTCATCACCGCGATGTGGGCCGCGTTCGGCATCATGGGCGCGCTCTACCGGCGCGAGCGGACCGGCGAGGGCGAGCGCGTCGAGCTCGGGATGCTCGACGCCGCGCTCCCGTGGCTCACCAAGCAGGCCGGCAAGGCGTTCGTCGGCGAGGAGCCGACCCGGATGGGGACGAAGGACCCCGTGCTCGCGCCGTACCAGGTGTACCCCACCGCGGACGGCCACCTCAGCGTCGCGGCGGCCAACCAGAAGCTCTGGACCGAGCTCTGCGAGGCGATCGACCGGCCGGACCTGGCCGACGACCCGCGGTTCGAGACGAACGCCGACCGGGTCGAGAACATGGACGAACTCGAGGCGGAGCTCTCCGAGACATTCCGGCGGCGCGAGACCGACGAGTGGGTCGAACTGCTCGCCGAGGAGCGGGGGCTCCCGGTCGGGCCGGTGTACAACGTCGACCAGGCGCTCCACAACGAGCAGGTCGAGGCCCGGGGCGTGGTGTCGTCGACCGACCACCCCGCGGCGGGCGAGATTCCGGTAGTCGAGCACCCCCTCAACTTCGCGAACGCCGAGTCGGGGTTCGACGAGGCGCCCCCGCTGCTCGGCGAGGACACCGTCCCCGTCCTCCGGGAGCTGGGCTACGACGAGGACCAGATCGCGGCGCTCAGAGAGGCCGGGGCGATTCCGGACGAATGACGGGGACGCCGGTATGAACGACGAGGACGCCTCCGACCGCTACCGGACCGGGGCGGCCGACGCGGCGGCCGAGGAGGGCGCCGCGGCGGCCGAGAGGGCCGAGGACGCGCCCGAGACGGACCGGGAGGCCGTCGAGGACCGGTCGGACCAGCACGTCCCGGAGGAAGAAGAGAAGCTACTCGCGCGCGTGCCCGAGTGGGTCGTCGCGCTCGGCGCGGGGTCGCTGCTCGCCGCGACCGTCCTGACCGGCATCGGGTCGCTGTTCCTCTGGTACTCGGTCTCGCAGGGGCGGTTCTACGGCTTCGCGCCCTACCAGGTCGTCATGCTCGCGGTCCAGTTCACCGCCGTGACGGCGTTCCAGGCGCTCGCGGTCCGGTGGGCCCGGGCCCGCATCCGGTGGATGTGGGTCATGCTCGCGGCGATCGGCGGGTCGCTGACGTTCGTCGCGCTCCCGTTCACGTCCGTCGCGCTGCTGTGCGTCGGCCTCGGCAAGTACCACTTCACCTTCGACACGCCGATGAGCATCGTCCGCGGCGACGACGGCTAGCGCCCACCTCCGCCGCGGCCCCCTACGTTTATTCCTCCCGACCGCATCGCATTCGGTATGTCAACTATCGACGCGACCGCCCGACTGGCGGCACACTGCGCGGAGACGAGCTTCGCCGACCTCCCGGCGGACGTCCGGGAGAAGCTCAAGCGCCACGTCCTCGACTGGCTCGGCGTGACCCTCGCCGGGCGCGAGCACGCCGAGTCGACGCCCGCGATGCTGGCCGGCCTCGGCGGCGACGCCGGGAGCGGCCCGGCGACGTCGGTCGCCACGGGCGAGCAGTGGGCGCCCGACCGGGCCGCAGCGATCAACGGCGCGCTGGCCCACAGCCTCGACTTCGACGACACCCACCGCGAGTCGTCGCTCCACCCCGGTGCGCCGGTGATCCCGGCCGCGCTCGCGGTCGCCGAGCGCGAGGACGCCACCACCGAACGACTGCTGGCGGGCGTGTCGGCCGGCTTCGACGTGGCCTGCGTGCTCGGCCGGGCGGTCGACCCGGACGCCCACTACGACCGGGGGTTCCACGGCACGGCCACCTGCGGGACATTCGGCGCCATCGCGGCCGCGGGCGCGGTCCAGGGGCTCTCGGTGGCCGAGTTCGAGGACGCGTTCGGCGTCGGCGGGAGCCAGGCCGCCGGGTCGCTCCAGTTCCTCGAGAACGGCGCGTGGAACAAGCGCCTCCACCCCGGCCTCGCCGCGCGGCGCGGGGTCACCGCCGCGTCGCTCGCCGGGGCGGGGTTCCGGGGCGCGGCGGACGCCATCGAGGGCGAGTACGGCTTCCTCAACGGCTACACTGGCGACCCGAACCCCGCCGCGTTCGACGCCTTCGGCGACGAGCACGCCGTGATGGAGACCGCGCTCAAGCCCTACCCGTGCTGTCGGTACATGCACGCCGCCATCGACGCGCTGACCGATCTGAGCGAGGAGGTCGATACTGACTCGATAGAGTCGATCAGGGTCGACCTCCCGGAACCGGGCGTCCGGCTGACCGGCGACCCAATCGACCGCAAGCGCCGGCCCGAGAACTTCGTCGACTGCCAGTTCAGCATGCCCTTCACCGCGGCGCTCGCCCTGTCGACCGGCGAGGCGGGGCTACCGGCCTTCCTCGACGCCCAGTCTCGGCTCGACGACCGCGCCCTCCGCGGTCTGATGGACCGGGTCGACGTCGTATCGACTGACGCGGTCCAGTCGCTGTTCCCCGAGCAGTGGGCCGCGCGGGTCGTCGTCGAGGCGGGCGGTGAGACGTACGAGCGGTTCGTCGAGACCGCGCTGGGCGAGCCCGAGAAGCCGCTCGGGTGGGGCGGCGTGACCGAGAAGTTCGAGGCGCTCGCGCGGTCGTCGGGCGTCGACGACGACACCGCTCGGGAACTCCGCGACGTCGTGCGCGAGTTCGAGGACCGCCCCGTGTCGGACCTGACCGACGCCGTCCGCAGGGCGGTCGTCGCGACCCCGTAGCCCGCGATGAGCCGCGACCTCCTCGGTAGCGCCGCGGCGCGGGTCCGGAGCGGCGTCGACACGCTCCGGGGCGACGGCCGCGGGCGAATCCTGACGGTCGTGGCCGTCGGCTGGCTGCTGGTGCTGGGGACCCGCATCGTGCTCCCCGCGCTGCTCCCGCAGGTCAAGGCGGCGTTCGACATCGACAACGCGACCGCGGGGCTGCTGGTGTCGGTGCTGTGGGGCTCGTACGCGGTGACCCAGTTCCCGGCCGGCACGATGGCCGACCGAATCGGCGAGCGGGCCACGCTGACCGCGGCCGTGCTCGTCACCGCGGCCGGCGCCGCCGCGCTCACCCTCGCCCCGTCGTTTCCGGTGTTCGTGCTCGGCGGCGTGCTGTTCGGCCTCGGCTCGGGGCTGTACGCCCCGCCACGGGTGACGGTGCTCTCGCGCATCTACCCCGACCGCGACGGGACGGCGCTCGGCGTCACCTTCGCGGTCGGCAACCTCGGCGCGGCGGCGCTCCCGCTGGTCGCGGGCGCGCTGGCGGTCTGGGTCCACTGGCGCGCCGGTTTCGGCTTCGTGGTGGTTCCGCTCGCGCTCGTCGGGGTCGGGCTGTGGGCCTACGTCCCGCCCCGGCCCGCCGAGCAGGCCCGCGCGGCCGACCAGTTCACCAGGCAGACCGCGTCCCGGCTGGTCCGGGGCGTGACCGACCGCGACGTGCTGCTCGCGTGGCTCGCGATGACGACGATCCTGTTCACCTACCAGGGCATCACGGCGTTCCTGCCGACCTACCTCATCGAGGTGAAGAACCTGGGCCAGGGGACCGCCTCGGCGCTCTACGGCCTGTTCTACGCGAGCGGCGCGGCCTCCCAGTGGTTCGCGGGCAACGCCGCCGACCGGTACGGCGAGCGGACCGTGCTGTCGGCGCTCGCGGGGTTCGGCGTGCTCACGCTGGTCGCGCTCCCGTTCGTCGGCGGCACCGCCGCGCTGGCCGGCCTGCTCGCGCTGCTCGGCACCCGGCTCGGCATCGGGCCGGTCGGGAACGGCTACGTCGCGGCGCTGCTGCCCGACGAGATCCAGGGCGCGGGCTACGGCCTGTTCCGGACGTTCTACCTCGCGGTCGGCGCGGGCGGCTCGCTGTTCGTCGGCGTGCTGGCCGAGCGGGGCCTGTTCGACGAGGCGTTCCTGCTGCTCGCGGGCGTCACGGCGGTCGCGTCGGTGCTCTACCGGTTCCTCCCCGCCGACCCCAAAGGGCGGTCGCCCGGCTCGATCTCGGACGACCGGCCCGACGACGCGGCACCCGGCGAGCGGTCCCCCGACTCGACTCCGGACGCGGACGTCGACCGGGGCGAAACGCCGGAGAAGGACCCCGGAAGCAGCCCGAACGCCGGCCTGTCGAGCGCCGCGGAACCGGGCAGCGACACCGACGGCGAGAGCGACAGGACCACCGACTGAGCCCTACTCTCTCAACTCGTCGGGGACGCGGTCCCCGAGACCGCGGGCGACGGCGAGGTCGCGCAGCGACGCGGCGACCCCCTCGGAGACGGGAATCGCGCGCTCGCGCCGGTCTCGCGCGGTCCGGTGTTCGGCCTCGCCCGGCAGCAGCGCCCGGTCGGCCTTCGCCGCGTCGCCCGGGGAGATGTCCGACGAGTAGTCGGCGCTCCGGACGTGGTCGGCCAGCGCCGCGACTCGCTCGCGGACCCCCGCCTCGGTGGCGAACCGCTTCGGGTCGAACGCGAGGAACAGCGCGGCGTTGTCGGCCCACCCGTGCTCTCGCTGGCCGGCCACCGCCGCGTCGCCCGCGATGCCGGCGAACAGTTCGGTCACGACCGCGAGGCCGAACCCCTTGTACCCCGACGTCGCGCCGCCGAGCGGCAGCAGCGCGCCCGAGCCCTCCTCGAACGCCGCGGCGTCGGTCTCCGGGTCGCCCGAGGCCGTGACGGTCCAGTCGCCGGGCAGCGGTTCGCCGGCCGCCGCGCGCTCGCGTATCTTGCCGTGGGCGACCTGACTCGTCGCGATGTCGAGGACCAGCGGGAAGTCGAGCGCGCCGAACGTCGGCACGCCGAACGCGAGAGGGTTGGTCGCGAGTCGGCGGTCCGCGCTCCCCGGCGGCGCGACGGTCTGGGCACCGCCCTGGACGTTGACGAACGCGGCGAACGCGACCCCCTCCTCCGTCGCGCGCTCGGCCCACTCGCCGACGCGTCCCAGGTGGGTGGCGTCCCTGACGCCGACGGCGGCCACGCCGTGGTCGAGGGCCTTCGCGGCCGCGAGTGCGGCGGCCTCGACGCCGACGACCTGCCCGAATGCGTCCCGGCCGTCGACCGTCGCTGTCGCTCCGTCGTCGCGGACGACGAGGGGGGTCGCCGCCGGGTCGAGGCGGCCAGCCTCTATCATCTCCGCGTAGATGGGGAGCCTGAGCACGCCGTGTGAGCCGTGGCCACGGAGGTCGGCACCCACCAGCGACGCGGCGACCCGTTCGGCAGTCGCCTCGGGCGCGCCGAGGCCGACGACGAGGTCGCGCGCGAACCGTTCGAGGTCGTCGGGGTCGATTCGGACCATCGCTCAGCCCGACAGCCGGTCGCGGAGGTCGGCGACCACGTCCTCGGTCGCGGCGTCCCCGCCGAGGTCTGGCGTCCGCGGCGCGTCTGGGTCCGCGACCTGGTCGGTCACCGCGTCCCAGAGCGCGTCGGCCGCGTCCTGCTCGCCCAGGTGCTCGAACAGCATCGACCCCGAGAGGACGGTCGCGAGGGGGTTGGCGACGCCCTGCCCGACGATGTCGGGCGCGCTCCCGTGGACCGGTTCGAACATCGAGGGGTACTCGCCGTCGGGGTTGACGTTCGCGGAGGGGGCCAGCCCCATGCTGCCGGTGACGATGGCGCCGATGTCGGTCAGGATGTCGCCGAAGAGGTTGGAGGCCACGACCACGTCGAACTCCTCGGGCCGGCGGATGAAGTCCATGCTCGCGGCGTCGACAAGCAGGCGCTCGACCTCGACGCCGGGGTACTCCGCGGCGATCTCCTCGACGATATCGTCCCAGAACACCATGCTGTACGCCTGGGCGTTCGACTTGGTGATGCTGGTCAGCTTCCCCTCCCGGTCGGTCGCGGCCTCGAACGCGGCCCGGACGATGCGCTCGGTCGCCTCGCGGGTGAACACGCCGCTCTGGACCGCCACGTCGTTGCCGAACCCGCGGTGCTCGCGCCCGCCGACGTCGGCGTACTCGCCCTCGGTGTTCTCCCGGTAGACCACGAAGTCGATGTCGCCGCCCTCGTACCCCCGGAGCGGGCTCTCGATGCCCTCGAACAGCACGGAGGGCCGCTTGCAGACGCCCTGGTCGAACCCCTTCCGGATGGGCAAAAGGAGTCCGTGGAGGGTGACGTGGTCGGGGACCTCGGGGTGGCCGACCGCCCCGAGCAGGATGGAGTCGTGTCGCTCCAGTCGGTCGAGCCCGTCGTCGGGCATCATCGCGCCCTCGTCGAGGTAGCGCTCGGTGCCCCAGTCGTACCGCGTCGTCTCGAAGGAGAAGCCGGCACGGTCGGCCGCGTCCTCGAACAGCGGGAGCGCCGCGTCGACGACCTCCGGCCCGATACCGTCGCCGGGAATCGTGGCTATGTCGTACGCCATGAACTACCAATCGGAGAACGACAGTAAAAATCCTCGGTCGGTTTCGGGGGACGGCGACCGGCCGACGCGCCGCGGCCAGCGAGCGCGGTGCGCTGGCACGGCGTGCCCGAGCGCGCCGTCGCCTCGCTACCTGTCGGCCCGGAACTCCGCCAGCACGTCCAAGTCGATCTCGATGCCCAGGCCGGGCGCGTCGGGAATCGGCACCGCGTTGCCGTCGTTCGTGATGGGGTCGACCGCGAGGTCCTCCCGGATCGGGTTCGGCGTGCGGTCGAACTCCAGCATCGGATCGCCCGGAATCGTCGCCAGCACCTGGAGGCTGGCCGCGAGCGCGACCGCGCTGCCGAAGACGTGGGGCAGGCACTGGACGTTCGCGGCGTCGGCCATCGTCGCCACCCGGCGGGTCGAGGTGAGCCCGCCCGCGCTGGTCACGTCGGGCTGGACGTACCCCACCGCGTCGGCGTCGAGGACGCGGTCGAACTCGTGCTGGAACGCCCAGCACTCCCCGCCGGCGAGCGGGACCTCGACCTCGTCGTTGAGCGCGGCGTAGTTCTCGATGTTGCGCGGCGGCACCGGCTCCTCGAAGAAGTGGACGTCGAGGTCGGCCAGCCCCTCGGCGACCCGCCGGGCGTCGGCGACGTCGTAGGCGTGGTTGGCGTCGGTCATCAGGCGGACGTCGTCGCCGACCGCCTCCCGGATGGCCCGGACGAGTTCCACGTCCTTCTCGGGGCCCCAGCCGAGCAGGCGCGCGAGTCCGATCTTGTTCTTGAGCGCGTCGAACCCCGCCGCGACGTGGCCCTCCGCCTCCTCGACCACGTCGGCCCGGAGCTCCTCGAAGTCGTCGACGTCGCCCCAGAAGTGGCCCGTCGCGTAGGCCCGGACCCGGTCGCGCCGCCGGCCGCCGAGGAGGTTCGAGACGGGCTGGCCGAGCGCCTTGCCGTAGAGGTCCCACAGCGCGATGTCGACGCCGCTGACGACGCTGGCGGGGACGTAGGAGTGGTACGACGACCGGAGCTTGTAGATGAGGTCGTCGTGGATCTGCTCGACGTTCCGGGGGTCCCGGCCGGTGAGCCACGGTTCGACGTACTCCTCGACGATCTCGCGGTTGCCCGCGGTCGGGCCCCAGCACTCGCCCCAGCCGACCGTCCCGTCGTCCGCTTCCACGCGGACCAGGCAGTACTCGCGGCTGTCGATCCACTTCTGGGCGTTCGCGAACCGCTCGCCCAGATCTCTACGCAGCGGAATCGCCTCGACGCTTGCGACTTCCATACCCCCACGTCAGGTGCTACCGTACTGAATCTTTTCCCGGTGGCGCCGAATCGGCCCGGCTCACCTCCCGGACCGATCTCCGGGCGCGGGGTCCGGGCGACCAGTCTGAAGATAAACTATAAACCGGACATGGGCGATGGTTAGCGACACCGTCGAATCATGTCGTTCGCACGCACCGCCCGGTCGTTCGTGGACGTCGACAACCCGGGGCTCGTCTGGCTGGTGAGCACGACCCACGGGGCCAACGAGTTCTTCAGCATCGTCGTCCCGCCGCTGTTCCCGTTCCTGGTCCCGAGTCTGGGCATCGGGTACGCCGACGCGAGCCTGCTCGTGGTGACGTTCTTCGTCACGTACTCGGTCGTCCAGCTCCCGGTCGGCCGGCTGGCCGACGTCTGGAGCGAGCGACTGCTGCTCGCGCTCGGCATGGCGGTGCTCGCGGTCGGTATCGGGACCGTCTCGGTCGCGCCGACGTTCCCGCTGATGGTCGCCGGGATGGTGCTCGCGGGGATCGGCGGCAGCACCTACCACCCGACGGGGATGGCGGTCATCAGCGACGCCGAGACCGACGAGACCCACGGCCGGAGCATGGGCATCCACGGCGCGCTCGGGACGTTCGGGTCGATGCTCGCGCCGCTGCTGATGACCGCCATCGCGGCGACCGCTGGCTGGCGGACCGCGCTCCGGGCGGCGAGCCTGCTCGGGGTCGGCTTCGCCGCGGTGCTGTACCTGCTCTACCCCCGTGTCGACCCCCGCGACGCCCGCGACCGGTCGTTCCGGTCGGCCGCCGGGGAGGCGTTCGGCGAGGACCTCGACCTCGGCGTTCTCGCGGGGCGCATCCGGCGGTACGTGCTCTCGCCCTCGGTGCTGGCGCTCGCCGGGCTGTTCTTCGTCGTCGGCGCGGAGGTCCGGGCGGTCCAGACCTGGACGCCGGTGTTCGCCTCCTCGGCGGTCGGGGCCGACCCCGCCTACGGCAACTTCGTGCTCGCGCTCACGATGGTCGCGGCCGGCGTCACCTCGGCCGTGGCCGGCTACGGCGTCGACCGGGCAGACCGCCGGGTGTTCACGGTGACGACGTTCCTGCTGACCGCGCTCGTCGTCGCGGGGCTCACCCTCCTGCCAGTCGGTCGGCTGGTCCTGCCGGTCGGCTTCGTCGTCCTCGGCGTCGTGATGTACGCGGTCTACCCGGCGTCGAACGCGCTCGCGGCCGCGGCCACCACCGACGCCGACAGCGGGTCGCTGTTCGGGGTGACCAACACCGCGTCGGCGCTCGGCGGGGCGGCAGGTCCGTTCCTGCTCGGCGTCCTGGCCGACGCCACGGGCATCGGGACCGGGTTCCTCGCGACGACGGGCATCGCGCTCGCGGGCGTCGCCGTCGTCGCGGCGGGGTGGTCGGCGTTCGGGTCGTAGCGCGGGGCGGTAGCCCGGGCCGGGCTACGACTCGCCGTCCCTGACCGCCCGAAGTTCGGCCGCCGAGAGGACGTCGCCGAGCACGTCGTCGGTGTCCGCACCGAGCCGCGGGGGCGCCCGGTCGGCGCCGGTCTCGAACCCGGAGAACTGCGCGGGGAACTCGACCAGCGGGAGGTCGACGCCGCCGATCTCGAGGTCGCTGGTCACCGCGCTCTCCCGGAGCTGGGGGTCCTCGAACACCTCGACCGTGTCCCGGATGGGCGCGCCGGGAACGCCGTGTTCCCGGAACCGGTCGAACCACTCCTCGGCGGACCGTCCGGCGAACAGCGGTTCCAGTTCCGCGGTCAGCTCCTCGCGGTGCTCGACCCGGTCGGCGTTGGTCGCGAAGCGGGAGTCGTCGGCCAGGTCCGGCCGGTCGACGGCCTCGCAGAGCGACTGCCAGGTCCCCTCGCTCCCGACGGCCACCGCGAACCAGCCGTCGGCGGTCTCGAACGCCCGGTACGGCGCGAGCGACGGGTGGGCGGTGCCCATCCTCGGGTAGGGCTCGCCGGTGGCCAGCGTCCGGCCGGCGCGCTCGGTCAGCCACGACACCAGCCCCTCGAACATCGGGACCTCGATGCGCTGGCCGCCGTGGCGGTCGCGGCCGCCGAGCGCGGTCACGACGCAGAGCGCGGCGTACATCCCGGCGCAGACGTCGCCGACCGGGATGCCGGGTCGGGCCGGCGGGCCGTCTTCCGCGCCCGTGGTGCTCATGCTGCCGGCGAGCGCCTGGACGACCATGTCGAACGCGGCCAGGTCGCGGTAGGGGCCGTCCAGGAAGCCCGAAATCGAGCAGTATACCAGGTCCTCGTTGCCCTCGCGGAGGTCGTCGTAGCCCAGGCCCCACTCCGCCATCGTCCCGGGTCGGTAGTTCTCGACCAGCACGTCGGCGTCGGCGGCCAGGCGCTCGAACGCGGCGGCGCCCGCGGCGGTCGAGAGGTCGAGCTCGACGCTGCGCTTGCCCCGGTTGACCGAGGCGAAGTAGGCCGTGGTGTCCGAGTCGCCGACGGTCGGCCCGACCGCGCGGGTGATGTCGCCGATGTCGGGGCGTTCGACCTTGACGACGTCTGCGCCCAGATCAGCGAGCAGCTGGGTGGCGAACGGTCCCGAGAGCATCTGGGTGCAGTCGAGGACGCGCGCCCCGGCCAGGGGACGGGGGTCCGTATCGACGCCGGGAGAGTTGCGGTCGCTCACGACGGCTACGCCTCCAGCAGCACGTCCGCCAGTTCGACCGTGTCCTCGACGACCAGGTCCGGCCGCTGGGGCCAGCCCCCGAACGGGTTGTCGTGGCGGTTGAGGTAGGCGCCGCGCATCCCGACCGCCTTCGCGCCGACCAGGTCGAAGGTGTGGGCGGTCACGAACGTCACCTCGTGGGGCGCGACGTCGAACCGCTCGCAGACGAGGTCGTAGGAGGCGCGGTGGGGCTTGTACGCGCCCGCCTCGGCCACCGAGACGACGCCGTCGAGGTCGGTCTCGAAGTTCGGGCGGACCGCGGCGAGCATGTCCGGGTCGCCGTTCGAGAGCCCGACGAGGGTGTAGGCCTCGCCGAGGTCGCCGAGCGCGGCGTCCACGTCGGGATACGGTTCGAGCTCCTTCCACTGCCGGACGAGCTCGCGCACCGCCTCGTCGGGCACGTCGAGGCCGAGCTGTTCGAGCCGGTAGGTCAGCGCGCGCCGGCTGATCTCCTTGAACGGGGTGTGAGGTCCCGGAACCAGCGAGTCGATCATCGAGTCCCGGAAGTGCATCGCCAGGTAGCGCCGGAGCAGGACGTCGGGGTCGTAGTCGCTCCCGTGGGCGTCGAGCAGGTCGGCGAGCGCCGGGACGAGCGTCGATTCGCGGTCGAGCAGCGTGTCCCAGAGGTCGAACGCGAGGACCTCCGTCTCCTCGCGGAGCGTCTCCGCGGCGATGGGTGCCATACCCACTGTGGGTCCGGCGGCGTGATAAGTTCTGCCCGCGGAGACGCCCGGCAGACCGCCGAGCGGCGTCGTCGCCCGCCGCGGCGCCCGGGACGCCGCCGTCGGCTGTGAATCCCACCCAAAGTTCTTTCTCGACACGTTCTGTATCGGTTCGGTGTATGGGCTTCTACAGCGCCTACGAGAGCATCACGGTGGACGTGGACGAGGGCGTCGCCACCGTCGAGTTCCACCGACCCGAGAAGTACAACGCGCTGAACACCGAGGTGATGCTCGACCTCCAGCGGGCGTTCGCCGAGCTCCAGCTCGACCGGGACGTCGACGCCGTGGTCGTCACCGGCGAGGGCGAGGACGCGTTCTCCGCCGGGGCGGACATCGAGCAGTACGCCGGCACGGCCGAGGAGCACGACCCGCGTCAGAAGGACCGCCAGGACCTGTTCTACGACATCTACCGCGCGCCGCTCGACCTCCACGCGCCGGTCATCGCGAAGATCGACGGCTACTGCGCGGGCGGCGGGATGATCCTCGCGATGTACTGCGACATGCGGGTCGCGACCGAGGAGTCCCAGTTCGGGGTCCCGACCTGCAACATCGGCCAGATCCCGACCGGCGGGTCGAACTACCGGGCGGTCCAGCTCGTCGGCGAGGCCAAGGCCAAGGAACTCGTCCTGACGGCGGGCTTCATCGGCGCCGACGAGGCCGAGCAGATCGGCCTCATCAACCACGCGGTCGCCCCCGACGAGCTCGACCAGAAGGTAGACGGGATCGTCGACGCCATCCGGGACACCGGCCGGCTGGCGGTCAAGAACTCCAAGAAGGCCATCAACCAGGCCGCGAACGCCCCTGACATCGAGACCGCGCGGGAGTACGAGGCCGAGCTCTGGTGGGAGCAGTTCGCGACCGACGAGCGCCGGGAGCTGGTCGACGAGTTCAACGAGGAGTAGCCGGGGTCTGGGATCCGCCACCGGACGACCCGCAGGGGCGGATTCGTCGTCGCGCCGCTACCAAATTTTTTGACCCTGCCCCGGGACTGGTAGGGTATGTCGTCACAGGGACCGCTGTCGGACCTGACCGTCGTCGAGATGACCGCCCACCGCGCCGGCCCGTTCTGTGGCGCGCTGCTGGCCGATCTGGGCGCGGAGGTCGTCAAGATCGAGCGCCCGGGCGCCGGCGACCCGGCCCGCGACCAGGGCCCCGGGCCGGCGGGCAAGTCGGGCTACTTCATGGCGAACAACCGGAACAAGCGGTCGGTGACCGTCGACCTCAAGACCGACGCCGGCCGGGAGGCGACCCGCGACCTGCTGGCCGACGCGGACGTCTTTATCGAGAACTTCGGCTACGGCGTCACCGACAAGCTCGGCATCGGCTACGACGACGTCCGGGAGTTCAACGAGGGCATAATCTACGCCAGCATCAAGGGCTACGGCGAGACCGGTCCCCTGAAGGAGAAGAAGGGGCTCGACCTCATCCTCCAGGCCGAGGGCGGCATCATGAGCGTGACCGGCCCGGAGGGCGGCGAGCCGGTCAAGGTCGGCCAGGCCATCGGCGACCTGAGCGCGGGCATGTTCGCCGCCATCGCGATACTCGCGCGGCTCCACGAGCGCGACCGGCGGCTGGGCTCCTCTGCGGAGGGAGAGGACTCGTCGGGCGACGTCGACGGAAACGCCGACGGCGAGTTCGTCGGCAAGTTCGACGTCGGGCTGTTCGACGCCATCGTCAGCATCATGAACGAGTACTTCACCTTCAACGAGATGACCGGCGAGGTGCCCGGCCCGCAGGGGACGTCCCACCAGTCGCTGGTGCCGTACCAGCTGTTCGAGACGGCCGACGGCCACGTCGTCACGGGCGTGCCGAGCGACGACCGGTGGGACGACTTCGTCGACATGCTCGGCCGCGAGGAGCTCCGGCAGTACCAGACCAACGCCGAGCGCGTCGAGCACGAGGAGGAGGTCGTCGGCGTCATCCAGGAGGAGTTCGCGGAGGAGCCGACCGACTACTGGCTCGACGAGCTGACCGACGCCGGCTTCCCGAACGGGCCGCTCAACGACGTCGGCGACGTCGTCGACCACGACCAGGCCCGGGCGCGGGGACTCGTCCGGAGGCACGACGACCCCGACGCCGGCGAGGTGGTGCTGCCCGGCCACCCGGTCAACTTCCCCGACTTCGACACCGACATCCGGTCGCCCGCGCCGCGGCTCGGCGAGCACACCGAGGAGGTCTTCGCGGACGTCGCGGGCGAGCAGACGACGCTGGACGACTGGCGCGCCGAGGGCGCGTTCGGGGGTCGCGATGAGTGACGAGGCCGAGCGCGGGCGGAGCGACCCGGGAGCGAGCGACCGCGCGGACCTCGACCCCCTCTTCGCGCCCGACTCGGTCGCCGTGGTGGGCGCCAGCCCCGACTCGTGGTACTCCTCGCAGCTGATGGACAACCTGCTCGACTACGGCTTCGACGGGGAGGTGTACCCCGTCAACCCGAGCCGCGACGAGGCGTGGGGCCGGCCCTGCTACGACAGCATCGCGGACGTGCCCGAGGTCGTCGACCTCGCGGTCGTCAGCGTGCCCCGGGAGTACGTCGTCGGCGTCGTCGAGTCCGCGGGCGAGATGGGCGTCCCGGCCGCGCTGGTCATCACCGCCGGCTTCGCGGAGGCCGACGACGAGGGGAGGCGACGCCAGCGGGAGCTCGCCGACGCGGCAGCCGAACACGACGTCCGGGTGTGCGGCCCGAACTGCATCGGCCTGGCCAACGCCCGCGAGGAGACGGTGCTGACCAGCACCTGCTCGCGCAAGCCCGAACCCGGCAACGTCGGGCTCGTCAGCCACTCTGGCGCGCTGGCGTTCACCACCTTCTTCGAGCGCGCGGCCGACGAGGACCTGGCGTTCTCCCACATCGTCTCGACCGGCAACGAGGCCGACCAGACGCTGGCCGACTACGTCGAGTACATGGCGGCCGACCCCGCGGTCGAGGTCATCTGCACCTACGTCGAGGGGCTCGCCCAGCCCCGGCGGTTCATGGAGGTCGCCGACGCCGCGGTCCGGGGCGGCACGCCGGTGCTCGCGACCAAGATTGGCGGCTCGACCGCGGCCGAGGACGCGGCCATGTCCCACACCGGGTCGCTGGTCGGCAGCGACGACGCCTGGGACGCCGTCTGCGAGCAGGTCGGCGTCGAGCAGGTCCCCGACATCCCGGACCTGCTCGGCCGGGCGAGCGCCCACGCCGCGTTCGACCCGCCGGCTTCGAACCGGGTCTGCGTGGCCTCGACCAGCGGCGGGCTGGCGAGCCTGCTGGCGGACATGGCGAGCGAGCGCGGCCTGGCGGTGCCCGACCTGACGGGCGAGGCCGAACAGACGCTGCTCGACATGGAGGGGCTGCTGACGTTCGGCGAACTCCACAACCCCATCGACATCCGGGGCTACGGCGCCGACCACCTGCCGGAGATCGCGGAGGCGGTGTTCGCCGACGACAGTTACGACGCCTACGTGTTCGCCATCGGCCTGTCGGCGGTCGACGAGCGGGCCGACGACATCGCCGACGACCTGCTCGCCGTAGCGGAGGCGGCGACAGAGCCGGTGCTGTTCCTCTGGACCGGCCGGAAGGAGCCGGGCGACCTCGACGACCCGCAGCCCTACGAGCGCGTCCGCGAGGAGGTCCCGCTGTTCTACGACCCCGGTCGGTGCATGGACGCGCTGGCCTCGCTGGTCGGGGTCGGCGAGGCCCGCGACCGGCTCGCCGACCGGCCGGCGTGGCGGGACCGGAACGAGCGGACGGCAGGGACGGTGGCATCTGCGGGCGGCAATCGAGCCGTCCCCGAGCTTCCGACGGGACGCGTGCTGACCTGGGGCGAGGCGGCGGCGCTGCTCGGGGAGTACGGTATCGAGCCGGTGGAGACGCGGAGCGTCGAGAGCGCCGACGAGGCCGGGCGGGTCGCCGCCGAGCTCGGATTCCCGGCGGTGCTCAAGGTCGACTCGCCGGACGTGCCCCACCGGAACCGGGTCGGCGGAGTGGAAGTCGGCGTCAAGTCCCGGGCCGCGGCCCGCGACGCCTACGAGGAGATCGTCGCGAACGTCCGCGGGGCGGTCCCCGACGCCGACGTCGAGGGCGTGCTGGTCCAGCCGCAGGTCGCGGCGGGCGTCGAGGCGCTGGTCGGGGTCACCCGCGACCCGGAGTTCGGCCCGCTGGTGGCGGTCGGGCCGGGCGGCACGCTCGTCGAGGAGTACGACGAGCGCGCGCTGCGGGTCCCGCCGCTCACGGCCGAGGAGGCCCGGGAGGCGATCGCGGAGACCAGGCTCGACACGTTGCTCGCGAGCGAGGACGGGGAGGACGGAGGAGACGGGGACGACGGGGTCGACGCGCTCGCGGACCTCGCGGTCCGGGTCGGCGACCTCGCGGTGGAGGTCGAGTCGCTGGCCGAACTCGACCTCAACCCCGTGATGGTCGGCCCGGACGGCGTCTCGGTGGTCGACGCGCTGGTCCGGACCGAGTGAGCGGTCCGCGCGCCGACCGACGCGCTCCGGCCGCGTCGACCCCGCTCGGACCGCGTCGGCCGACCCACCGTCGGAACTAATAGCCCGCCCCGACATACGTCAGGTGATGGTTCATCGCTTCAGGGACTCCGTCCCGCTGACGGAGCAGCAGCGGCTGGTCCAGCGGAGCATCCGGGAACTCTGCGAGGACTACGACCGGGCGTACTGGCGCGAGCGGTCCCGGACCGGCGAGTACCCGACCGAGTTCGTCGACGAGCTGGCCGACCGGGGGTGGCTGGGCGCGCTCATCCCCGAGGAGTACGGCGGCGCGGGCATGGACACCGCCGAAGTAGTGGTAATGATGGAGGAGATCGCGGCCAACGGCGGCGGGTTCAGCGCCGCGCAGGCGGTCCACGGCGGCATCTACAACACCGTCCCGCTCGTGAAGTACGGGAGCGAGGAGCTCAAGTCCGAGCTGTTGCCCGACGTCGCGGCGGGCGAGACCGCGATCCAGGCGTTCGGGCTGACCGAGCCCAACGCCGGCTCGGACTCGACGTCCATCGAGACCCGCGCGGAGAGGGACGGCGACGAGTACGTCATCAACGGGCAGAAGATCTGGACCTCGCGGGTCGACCAGAGCGACTACCTCGTGCTCGTCGCCCGAACGACGCCGAAGTCGGAGGTCGAGAAGAAGACGCGGGGCATCTCGATGTTCCTCGTCGACCTCGAAGACGCGCACGCGCAGGACGCGCTCGACGTCGAGCAGATCGACAAGTCGGTCAGCGAGTTCGTCCACTCCTTCGAGCTCTGGTTCGAGGACCTCCGGGTGCCGGAAGACCACCTCGTCGGCGAGGAGGGTGAGGGGTTCTACCAGGTGCTCGACGGGCTGAACGAGGAGCGGCTGGTCGTGGCCGCCGAGTGCATCGGCCTGGGCGAACTGGCCGTCGAGCGCGCGGTCGAGTACGCCAACGAGCGCGAGGTGTTCGGCGGGCCCATCGGCGCCAACCAGTCGATACAGCACCCTATCGCGGAGGCCCACGCCCGCGTCCAGGCCGCCAAGCAGATGACGTACGCCGCCGCCGGCGAGACCGACGGGGAGAGCGCCGACGTCGGCGCCCGCGCCAACATGTCGAAGTACCTCGCCGCGGAGGCCTGCTACGAGGCCGCCGACGCCGCGGTCCAGACCCACGGCGGGTTCGGGGTCGCCCGGGAGTACGACGTCGAGCGGTACTTCCGCGAGGCGCGGCTGACCCGGCTTGTCCCGATCACACAGCAGCTCGCGCTCAACTACGTGAGCGAGAACGTGCTCGGGCTGCCCCGGTCGTACTGACCGCGCCGCGAACTTTTTTGGTCGCTTCCCCGGCAGTGGTGAACGCACGATGACCGAGAACGAGGACGCCGACAGTTCCGACGAGAAGTCCCGCCGGCTCGTCGCCGGCTGGGACGGGCGCTACTACGAGGACTTCGAGGTCGGGGACATCTACAAGCACCCGTACGGCCGGACCGTGACCGAGACCGACAACGTCTGGTTCACGAACGTGAGCATGAACCTCAACCCGATGCACTTCAACGAGGCGTACGCCGCCGAGACCGAGTTCGGCGAGCGCCTCGTCGACGGCACGTTCGTCATCGCGCTGGCGGTCGGGATGAGCGTCATCGACGTCTCCCAGAACGCGACCGCGAACCTGGGGTACGACGACATCCGCCACCACGCGCCGGTGTTCCACGGCGACACCATCTTCGCCGAGAGCGAGGTGCTGGACAAGCGCGAGAGCGACTCGCGCGACCACGTCGGCATCGTCACGACGGAGCTGCGCGCGTACAACCAGGACGACGACCTGGTGCTGTCGCTCGAACGGACCCCCATGGTGCTGAAACGGGAGTACGCCGAGCCGAGCGCGGCGAAACCGCCGGGCTGGGTCGAGGGCGTCGGGACGCAGCCCGGGGACCTCGACTGAGGACCGTTCGGCGACTGCGAATCGGGACACGGGGACAAATTATCGGAAACGAGCTTCCCGTTTACTCGCTTTCGACTCCCCCGTTCCACGCCTCCCGTCGTACGATTATGGCCGAGACGAGGGTGATCGACGGGTCGGACGAACGAACGGTCCACCGGAGCGATGATTCGCAGTCAGCGAACTCACAGAGCGCCGGAAGTGCCGGGATACACCGATTCGATCCGGTTTTGGGCCTCGTTCGGGCGATTACCGCGGTCTGGTGCCGAACGGCCGGACGGCTTCGGTCCGTGCTACCGAATGTCAGTTTTCGAGGGGCGAATTATAAGTACCACCCACCAGAATAGGATGATAAGTTATGGCAGACCACGACAAGACGGGTCGGACGGTCAAGACGACCGAGACGGCGTTCACGGTCATCGAAGGGCTCGAGGACCTCGACGGCGCGCGGGTGACCGAGCTCGCCGACCACCTGGGGCTGGCCGACAGCACGGTGCACAGCCACCTCGCGACGCTGTACGAGATGGGATACGTCGTGAAGGAGGGTGACCAGTACCTCATCGGCTCGCGCTTCCTGCAGCTGGGCGAGGCCGCACAGGAGCGCAAAGAGGCGTTCGAGCTCGTTAAGCCGAAGGTGAAGCACCTGGCCGAGGAGACCGAGGAGCGGTGCCAGTTCATCGTCGAGGAGCACGGCCGCGGCGTCTACCTCCACCGCGAGACGGGAGAGCGGGCCGTCTCGACGGATTCGGGCCTCGGGAAGCGGATCTACCTCCACTCGACCGCGGCGGGGAAGGCGGTGCTCGCCTCCCTCCCGGAAGAGCGGGTCGAGCGGATCCTCGACCGATGGGGGCTGCCCGCGCTCACGGACAACACGATCACGGACGCCGACGAACTGCTCGACGAACTCGACGCCACCCGCGAGCGGGGGTTCGCGGTGAACAAGGAGGAGAACACGGAGGGACTCCGCGCGGTCGGCGTCCCGCTCACGGACGGGACGGGCGAGCTCATCGGGTCGCTGAGCATCTCCGGGCCGAGCCACCGGATGAAGGGCGAGTGGTTCGAGGAGGAGATCCCGAACCTCCTGCTCGGGACGGTGAACGAGCTCGAACTGAACCTGAAGTACTCGTGACCCGTCGCGTGGACATGCGACCTTACGCGACGGTCGGCGAAGTTAGTGAGTTGTTAACTCGACGTAGTCCATTACACCTCTAGTTCCGTAATGGGAACGTAAAGTCACCGCGAACGAGAAGCCTCCGGCTCGGTCCTCTGCGGAGTCGGCGTCGCAGGCGAACAGACGGTGAGGCCGGACACCGAACCGGAGTTCGCGTCCGCCGGACGACCCTGTCGGAGTGACCGACACCGGAACGAATATCACGGTCGCTCCGCTATGTCTGAGTATGTCTTCCAAGGAGAGTTCGCGAGGCGAGGCGGCGACGGACGCCCGAGGCTGGGAGGACAGCCTCGCCTACGGCGAGGACTCGGAGGTATCCGTGCCGGCGTACGACGCCGAGTCCGACCACTGGGACCGGTGGCACTACGGACTCTACCTGGCCGCCGCCTTCCTCGTCGTCGGAGCGGTCAGGTCGTCGCTACCGTTCCTGTTCGCCGGGTTCCTGCTCGCGCCCGCCGCGATGTACCTGGACGCGCGCTACCTCGACTCCGTCACCCCCAACTGGCAGCCCGACACCGGCCTCCATCTCGTCGGGACGCTGCTCTTCCCGTTCCTGATGATCCCCGCGTACCTCTACCGCCGCCGGGAGCTGTGAGGCCCGGGCGGCCCGACCCCCGGTCGCGAGCCCGGCCCCGCCATCGTTCCACCCTGTCAAACGCGGAGGTAGTCGAGGATCTGCTGCCAGAGGGCCGCATTCAGCACGATACGGCCGGACAGGGCGATCGAGGTGGTCTCGCTCCCGCGACGTTCCGGGCGACTGCGTTTGACAGAGCAAAACGCTTTTACTGCACTGCGCGCCAACACGCCCCATGGAACGCGACGAACCCCCGCGGTCGATCCAGGCGGTCGAGCGCACCTGCGAGATCATCGGCGCCATCGAGCGCGAAGGGGCGATGGGCATCACAGAACTCGCCGAGGAGCTGGGGATAACGAAGGGGACGGTCCACACGCACCTGGCCACCCTGTCACGGGAGGGGCTGGTCAGCAAGTCCGAGGACGGGTACCGGCTCGGGCTCCGGCCGATCAGCCTGGCAGAGCGCGTCAAGGAGCGCATCGAGATCTACGACCTGGTCGCGAGCGAGCTCGGGAAGCTCGCGGAGATGACCGGCGAGCGCACGCAGTTCGCGCTCCTCGAGGGGACGAAGGCGGTGGTCGTCCACCGCGTCGAGGGCGAGAACGCGATCAAGACGACGTCACCCGTCGGCAGGTACGTCGATCCCCACTGCATCTCGGTCGGCCTGGCGATGATGGCCCACCTGCCCGAGCGCCGCGTCGCGGAGATCGTCGAGGAGTCGGGGCTCCCCCGCCGGACCGAGAACACCGTCACCGACCCCGAGGCGCTCCGGCGCCGGCTCGAGGAGGTCCGCGAACGGGGATACGCCGTCGACGACGAGGAGCGCGTCCGGGGCGTGCGCTGCATCGGCGCGCCGCTCCGCGACGACGAGGGCGGCGTCCTCGGCGGCATCAGCATCTCCGGGCCGGCGCGCCGCATCACCGACGACAAGATCGAGACCGAACTGAAGGACGAACTGCTGCGGACCGCCAACGTGATCGAGGTCAACGCGGAGCTCTCGTGAATGACCACCGGACGTTCGGCAACATCAAACGCTCGGTCGCGGTTCCCTCGTCCGTAACGATAGGTTAGCGAGCGCGAAATCGGAGTAATCGTCGAGATACTACGTTTGATGCCATCGAACAGCCCGGCCGCCGGGCGGTCGTCGAACGTTTAAGTTACCCCGGGTCAGAGAGGAGAACGTGATCGTCAACCAGGCCGTGGTCGACACACTCGTCGACAGCGACGTAGACACCGTCTTCGGAATCCCGGGCAAGCAGTCGCTCCCGCTGAACGAGACCATCGGGGAGCGCGAGGACATCCGGTTCGTCGTGGCCCGCCACGAGACCGCGGTGACCCACCAGGCGTGGGGGTACGCCGCGACGAGCGACCGGATGGCCGCGACGGTCGTGGTGCCCGGCCCCGGCGACATGAACGCGATGAACGGGCTGAAGAACGCGCTCAACGACTGCGTCCCGCTGCTCCACGTCGCCATCGAGACCGACCCCGACCTCCGCGGCGGCGACGCCATCCACGAGACCCCGCCCGACACCTACGACAACGTCGTGAAGGAGAACGTGCTGGTCGAGACCCCGGAGGCGACGGTCGCCGAACTCGAGCGGGCCATCGCGGTGGCCCGCACGCCGCCGAAAGGGCCCGTCCGGGTCGGGATCCCGAAGAGCTTCCTCCCCGCGGACGTCGCGCTCGCCGACCCGCCGGAGTTCGACACCGAGTCCACCGTCGGCGTGCCGACGGACGCGGTCGCGGCAGCCCGGGACCTGCTGGCCGACGCGGCCGAGCCCGTGGTGCTTGCGGGCGGCGGCGTCCGCGCGGCCGGCGCGACGGACGAACTGATCGCGGTCGCCGAGCGCCTCGGCGCGCCGATCGTGACGACGTACAAGGGCAAGGGCGTCGTCCCCGAGCGCCACGCCCTCAGTGCCGGGACGCTGAGCGGCAGCGCCAGCCCCGAACTGCTCTCCTGCCTCGCCGACGCCGACGCGTGCCTCGCGGTCGGGACCGACCTCGACGCCCACGCGAGCCGCGGGTGGTCGGTCGAACTGCCCGACGCGCTGGTCCACGCGACGCTCGACGCCGGTGACATCGGCCGGGGCTACGAGCCGACGGTCGGAGTCGTCGGCGATGCCCGTGAGGTGCTGGCGGCGCTCGCCGATGGTCTCGACGAGGCCGGCGTCGACCGTCCCGAACTGGGGACGGAGCGCGCGAGCGCCGTCCGGTCGGCGTACGACGAGCGCATCGAGCCGCTGCTCGGCGACTCGCCGCCGATCACCTCGGTGCGGGCGCTGCGCGCGGTCCGGAGCGCGCTCCCCGAGGAGGCCATCGTCACCGCGGACGCCGGCGGGTCGCGGGTCTGGGCGCTCAACGTCTTCGACGCCGCCGGTCCCCAGCGGTACGTCAACCCCGGTTCGTGGGCCACGATGGGGACGAGCCTGCCGTCGGCCATCGGCGCGCAGTACGCCAATCCCGACGCGCCCGTCGTCGCCCTGGTCGGCGACGGCGGCCTGATGATGTGCGTCCACGAGCTCCACACCGCCGCGGCCGAGGACCTGCCGGTCACTGTCGTGGTGCTCAACAACGACGACTACGCCATCATCAGCGAGGAGGCCGGCCGGAGCTACCGCCTCTCGGAGCGGGAGTACGGCTGGGCGGACGTCCCCGTCGACTTCGCCGCCGTCGCGGAGGGGATGGGCGTCGAGGCGTACCGCGCCGACGCGCCGGCCGACATCCGGGACAGCCTCGACGCCGCGCTCGGCAGCGACGGCCCGACGCTGGTCGAGGTCCGCACCGACCCGCTGGAACCGCAGGCGAGCCAGTTCATGGCCGAGTGAGTTCACAGCCGAGTGAGCGGACTGGGGGACGCGGGCGAACTTCGAAAGCGGACAGATGTTGCGGAAAGAATTGTCGAGATTCGTGGGACTAAGGCCGTCGGCTCTGATTGCTACCCATGGACCTCGGAATCGAGGGCAACGCGGCACTGGTATCGGCGTCGAGCAGCGGCCTCGGCAAGGCCGCCGCGACCGCGCTGGCGCGCGAGGGAGCGAACGTCGTCGTCAACGGCCGGGACGAGGAGCGACTCGACGCGGCGGTCGAGGACATCCGCGAGGTCGCCGAGGGCGAGGTCGTCGGCCAGCCCGCCGACCTCACCGACCCCGACGACATCGAGCGGCTGGTCCAGCGGACCGTCGACGAGTTCGGCGGCCTCGACCACCTCGTGACCAACGCCGGCGGCCCGCCGAGCAAGCCGTTCAGCGAGACCACCGACGAGGAGTGGTACCAGGCGTACGACCTGCTGGTGATGAGCGTCGTCCGGCTCGTCCGGGAGTCGGTCGACCACCTCGAGGCGGGCGACGGCGGCAGCATCGTCAGCTCGACGTCCCACAGCGTCAAGGAGGCCATCGACGACCTCGTCCTGTCGAACTCGGTTCGGATGGGCGTCATCGGGCTGGAGAAGACGCTGTCGCGCGAGCTCGCCCCCGACGTCCGGGTCAACGCGGTGATGCCGGGCGCCCACGAGACCGACCGGATGGTCTACCTCATCGAGAACGCGGTCGAGCAGGGCCGGTTCGAGACCTACGCGGAGAGCGAGGAGGCCTGGACCGACGACATCCCGATGGGCGACCTCGGCTCGCCCGCGGAGTTCGGCAACGTCGTCGCGTTCCTGCTGTCGGACCGCGCGAGCTTCATCAACGGCGAGTCGGTGATGATCGACGGCGGCGACGCCCGGTCGAACCTGTAGGCGCCGGTTCCTCGCCCCGTCGTCGGTTCTCCGCCGCGGTCGACCGACGGAACCCCCATCGTTATTACCCGCCCGACGCAACGTCTCACCCGATGCTAGACTTCGTGAACCTGGAGGCGGAACTGTCCGAGGAGGACAGGCTCGTGCTGGAGTCGGCCCGCGACTTCGTGGCCGGCGAGGTCGAGGACATCGGCGAGCACTGGATCGAGGGGACCTTCCCCACCGACATTATTCCCGACCTCGGCGAGATGGGCTTCTACGCGCCGAATCTGGAGGGGTACGGCCTGCCGAACGTAAGCGAGACCGCCTACGGGCTGCTGATGCAGGAGCTTGAGGCCTGCGACTCGGGGCTCCGGTCGATGGCCTCCGTCCAGGGCGCGCTCGTGATGTACCCCATCCACGCCTACGGCAGCGACGAGCAGAAGGAGCGCTGGCTGCCGAAGCTGGGGTCGGGCGAGGCCGTCGGCTGCTTCGGGCTCACCGAGCCCGAGCACGGGTCGAACCCCTCGGGGATGGAGACGTACGCGGAGAAAGAGGGCGACGAGTACGTGCTGAACGGCTCGAAGACCTGGATCACCAACTCGCCCATCGCGGACATCGCGGTCGTCTGGGCCCGGGACAGGTCGGCGGAGGACGATCCCGTCCGCGGATTCCTGGTCGAGACCGACTGGGACGGCGTGACCACGAACAAGATCGACGAGAAGCTCTCGCTGCGGGCCTCGATTACCGGGGAAATCGGGCTCAACAACGTCTACGTCCCCGAAGACGCGGTGCTACCGGGCGTCGAAGGGATGAAGGGTCCGCTGTCGTGTCTCACGCAGGCCCGGTACGGCATCGCGTGGGGCGCGGTCGGCGCGGCGCGGGACTGCTTCGAGACGGCCCGGGAGTACGCCACCGAGCGCGACCAGTTCGGCGGCCCCATCGGACGGTTCCAGCTCCAGCAGCAGAAGCTCGCGGAGATGGCCACCCAGATCACCCTCGCGCAGCTGCTCGCCCATCGGCTCGCGGAATTGAAAGAACGGGGCGAGCTGCGGCCCCAGCACGTCTCGATGGCCAAGCGCAACAACGTCCGGATGGCCCGCGACCAGTCGCGCGTGGCCCGCGAGATGCTGGGCGGCAACGGCATCACGGCCGACTACTCGCCGATGCGCCACATGGCCAACATGGAGACGGTCTACACCTACGAGGGCACCCACGACATCCACACCCTGATCCTCGGCGAGGACCTGACGGGCATCGCGGCCTACCAGTGACGATGACCGGCGAAGCACGCGACCCCGACGGCGACGCGGGCCCGCTCGACGGCGTGACGGTGCTCGACGCCTCGCGGGTCCTGGTCGGCCCGTTCTGCACGATGCAGCTCGGCGATCTGGGCGCCGACGTCATCAAGGTCGAGCGCCCGGACGGCGGCGACCAGACCCGCCACTGGCACCCGCCGACGTACGGCGACAGCGACGAGAGCGCCTACTACGTCAGCGTCAACCGGAACAAGCGCTCGGTCGCGCTCAACCTCGCCTCGGAGGAGGGCCGGGAGGTGTTCCGGGACCTGGCGGCCGAGGCCGACGTCCTCGTCGAGAACTTCCGCGTCGGGAAGATGGAGGAGTGGGGCCTCGACTACGGCGACCTCCGCGAGCGCAACCCCGACCTCGTCTACTGCTCGCTGTCGGGCTACGGCGAGTGGGGCCCCGAGAAGGACCGACCCGCCTACGACATCATCATGCAGGCCGAGGGCGGGCTCATGAGCATCACCGGCGTCGAGGACGGGATGCCGGTCCGGGTCGGCGTCGCGCTCGCCGACATCGGCGCGGGGATGTACGCCACCCAGGCCATCCTGGCGGCGCTGCTGGAGCGCGAACTCGGCGACGGGACCGGGCAGAAGATCGACGTGAGCCTGCTCGACGGCCAGGTCGCCTGGATGACCTACATGGCCTCGAACTACTTCGCGACCGGCGACCCGCCGGGCCGGATGGGGAGCAAGCACCCCACCATCGCCCCGTACCAGGCGTTCGAGACGGCCGACGGCTACGTCGTGGTCGCGGTCGCGTCCGAGCACATCTGGCCGGACTTCTGCCGGGCGCTCGACCGCGAGGACCTCGTCGACGACCCCCGGTTCGCGGCGAACGCCGACCGGGTGGAGAACAGGGACGAACTCGACGCGCTGCTCGCCGAGGAGTTCGCGGCCTACGGGACCGACGAGGTCATCGAGATCCTCCGCGAGCACGACGTCCCCGCCAGCACCGTCCGGGACATGGCCGAGGTGTTCGACAGCCCCCAGGTCGAGGCCCGCGGCATGCGGACGTCGGTCGACCACCCCACGGCCGGCGAGGTCGAGATGCCCGCCAGCCCGATGCACTTCTCGCGGACGCCGACCGCCGTCCGCCGGCATCCGCCGCTGCTGGGCGAGCACACCGACGAGGTCCTCCGGGAGACCGGCTACTCGCCCGACGAGATAGAGCGACTCGTCGCGGCCGACGCCGTCGCGCCGTCGCCCGACGAGCGTTCGGACGGCTGACCGGCGGCGGTCGCGCTCACTCCTCCAGGCCGACGTAGGGCAGGCCGTCCCAGCCGGGGCCCCGCCCGATCCACTGGTGGCTCGTCTCGCCGCCGATCTCCGCCTCGGTCCACTCGATGGGCTCCCAGTCCGGCTCGAAGTTGAGGTAGCCCGGCCCGGCGAAGAACTCCACGCAGAAGTCGCTGGCCGGGTCGCTCACGTAGAGGAAGTCCGCGCGGGTGATGGCGTGGCGGCCCGGCCCGCCGTCGGGCTCGATGCCGTGCTCGGCCAGGACGTCGGCCGCCTCCCAGAGGTCCTGGAGGCTGTCGAGGTGGTACGAGACGTGGTGGAACCCCGGGGGCGACCCCGCCGGCTCCCGGTGGATGGCGATGTCGTGGGGCAGCGGCGTCACCGAGAGCCACCAGCCCCAGAGCTCGCCGTCGGCCTTCCGGTAGCGCTCGTTCGTCTGGAAGTCGAGCGCGTCGACCAGCCAGGCGGCGTGGTCGGGCGACACCCCGTCCTGGACGTGGCAGTGGTCGATGCGCCGGGGCGCGATGCGGTTGGCTTCCGCCTCGCTGTAGTTGCGGTTGTGGAGCTTCGAGCGCTTCTCCGCCGGGGCCTGTGGCTTCTCGACGTCGTAGTAGAACTCGTAGGGGTGGCCGAACGCCTCGACGCGTATCGCCCGTCCCTGGCCGCGCTCCTCGCCGGCCTCGACGTGGCGGACCTCGCGGCCCTCCGCCTCGAACTGCTCGGCCAGTTCGTCGACGGCCTCCGGCGTCTTGGTCCGGAACGCGACGTGGTCGACGCCCCTCCGGCCCGACTCGGTGAGGCTGAGCGTGTGGTGCTCCCAGTCGCGCATCCCGCGGAGGTAGGCGGTGTCGCCGACCCGCTCGGTCACCTGGAAGCCGAGCACGTCCTCGAAGAACCACAGCGACTCGTCGAGGTCGGGCGTGTGGGCCGCGACGTGCCCGAGTTTCGCCAGCGGTGAGGTCGGGGACGTCATCGTTTCGCGCGGGAGGGAGCCGCCGAACTGTCGCCCCGGGTCGCGCTGCTCGTCTCGCTGCTGTCGATTGTCCCGCTCATGGGATGAGTCACGATAGAACGTGGCACAACATGTAACTTAAGTTTATGGGAGATTCGCGGAACGCGATTCCGACGATCCGAGCGGTCGGCGGGCGTTCCGCTACGCGACGAGGTCCTCGAGGTTCCCGCCGAGGATGCGCTCGCGGGTCTCGTCGCTCGCGTCCATCTCCGCGACGGCGTCGAGTCCCTGCTCGATCCACGCCCGGCCCCGGCCCGGCCCGAACGGGTAGTCGGTGCCGAAGACCACCTTCTCGTCGCCGAAGAAGCCGGTCGCACACTCCTGGGCGAGCACCGACCCGCTGACCGCGGTGTCGACGTGGAACTCCCGGAAGTAGTCGCTCACCGGCTGGTCGAGGTCCGGCAGGTCGGTGTCGGCGTAGTTCTCGGGGTAGTCGAGCCGGGTCTGGTAGAACGAGTCGATCCGACCGCCGTAGAACGGGACCATGCCGCCGCCGTGGTGGGCGACCAGGTCGAAGTCGTACTCGTCGACGACGCCGCCGAACACGAGCCGCGAGAGCGCCAGCGTGGTGTCGAACGGCCAGCCGAACAGCCGGTGCTCCATGTACTCGCTCGCCCAGTCGTACCACTCGTGGAGTTGGGGGTGCATCCACAGCGGGGCGTCGTGGCGCTCGGCGCGCTCGAACAGCGGACGGAACTCCGGGCGGTCGATGGGCTCGCCCTCGATGGTCGAGAACATCTGGACGCCGGCCATGTCCAGGTCCTCGATGCACCGGTCGAACTCGGCCATGAACTCGTCGGACACCCGCGGGATGGTCCCGACCGGGACGAACCGGTCGGGGTACTGGTCGGCGATGCTGCGGACCTCGTCGTTGGCCAGTCTGGTGAGTTCGAGCGCGGTCTCGTCGTCCATCCCCCGCCAGAGCGGCGGGAGCGCCAGCGTCAGCACCTGCCTGTCCACGCCGAACTCGTCCATGTCGTCGAGTCGCCGGTCGAGGTCCCAGAGGAACGACGGGTCGCCGCTCAGCCCCTGGAAGTCGTACTCGGCCAGCAGCGTGTCGTAGAACTCCTCGGTCAGAACGTGGGTGTACGCGTCGATGGTTGTCATGAGAGGTACCGGCCACTCGTTGGTTGTGACGGTTCTTTATTAAAGATGCAGGTCGCCGCGTCGGCTTCGTTCGGACTGCGATGCTGTTCGGGGTCGCGAAGCGGGAGATTCCGACGCCGCCACGACCACAGGTTTACGTAGCACTCGTTTCGCCCCGAATTGTCGGTAGTTGTACGATGAGAACCGACCGCGACATTACAAACCAGGACGTTCGTCTACAACGAACGCTGTCGCCGACAGCATCACAATTTTACATTGATAATATTTTTCGCGACGTTCAATCAATAATCACCGACGATGGCGTCGGACCCGTGACAGAGGTAGTGCTGTAACGCCCCGGACGGACAGAACGCCCGATAGAGACCGGAGATCGACCGAATGCGCGGGTCGTTCACTGCGTTAGCGCCGCTCCGACCGGTTCGGCCGAGCGAGCGCCACCGATCGGAGAAACGGGAGAGTCGGGGGGTGGAGATCGCGTCCGAGACGCGACCGAGACGAGAAATCGCATGACTGCGAGGGGTTGAGAAGCACCGTTCGCTGTTGGCGAACACATTTGGCCGGAAGTTAAAAGGGAAGCCGACGGTGTCCGGTAGCCCTCCGCGTGGGTCACTGATTACCGCGGAAACCGTCCGCAATCAGCGCAGTGATGGAACACAGGGGCACAGCTGTTCTCCATTACCGAATACACCAACAAGAACTCCACGTAACGGGATACAACGGACATCTCTCTTCCACCTTCCGGGACCCGATGTGGAACGCGACTGGAACATGTAATCTGAATTTCGGACCGACAGGGGTCGAGTTGCGGTCGGCGAGACAGGTCCAGCCGCCGCTCGACGGGCGTCACAGACGGCGAGAGGAGGTGACGGAACAGAAGAGAAGTCGCGGAAGCGGACGGGTCAGTACTGCCCGATGGTCACCGGCGGCCCCTCGTGGGGGCCGTACGGCGCGTCGTCGAGCCACTCGCCGGCCGGTTCGTAGTAGTCGGCGAGCTCGGCCGCCAGCCGCTTCTTGGTCTTGGTGACGATGCTGTCGCCCTGGAGGTACTCGAGGGCCTGCCCGGCGGCGGCGCGGTTGTACTCGGCCGCCTTCTGGCGCCGGATGCCGTACTCGGCGATCTCGCCGTCGGCGGTCTCGCGGACGTCGGCGTTGAGCGCGACGCTGATGGCCGAGGCCGCCGCGTCGGCGTCGGCGACGCCCGAGTTCATCCCGCGGGCGCCGAACGGGGCGAACAGGTGGCCGGCCTCGCCCGCCAGCAGCACGCGGTTGCGGTCGTCGACCATCCGGTCGGCGGTTACCTGCTTGAACTTGTACTCGGAGACCCAGGTGACCCGGTCGCGGTAGCGCTCGCCCAGGACGGTGGCGACCATCCGGTTGATGTTGGGCTCCTCGGCCATCCGCTCGGGGTCGTCGGACTCCCGGCACTGGATGTCGACGCGCCACCCGCCCTGGAACGGGACGAACAGGACGTTGCGCCCGCCGAGCTCGGGGTGGTCGTAGTGGAAGACCCGCTCCTGCTTCCGGGGGTTGTCCGGGTCCTCGTCGACGTCGGCGATGATGAAGGAGTTGGGCGACTCCGTGCCGTCGAACTCGGCGCCGATCTCCTTGCGGACCGTCGAGCCGGCGCCGTCGGCGCCGACGACGTACTCCGCCTCCCAGACGTCGCCGCCCTCGGTCTCGACCGTCACGCCGTCGTCGCTCGCGTCGACCGTGTCGACCGGCGAGTCCCAGTGGAGGTCGATGCCGTCGGACTCCTCGATGGCGTCGAGCATGTACTCCTCGGTCCAGACCTGCGGGAGGCTCGTGAAGTGGGGCAGGCCGCCGTCGCCGCCGCGGTCGGGGTAGGTCCGCGCGAACACCTCCTTGCCGCGGAACAGCGTCCGCCGGGTCGACCACGTGATGCCGTTGTCGACCAGCCGCTGCCCCAGTCCGGGATGTGACTGCTCCAGCGTCCGGAGCGTGTCCTTGTGGACGTAGATGGCCCGGCTCCCCGGCCGGTCCCGGTCCTCGGGGTCGGCCTCGAGGATGGTCGAGTCGATTCCGCGGGCGTCCAGCGCGAGCGCCGCGGTCATCCCGACCGGCCCGGCCCCGGCCACGACGACTGGCGCGTCGGCTTGCTGCTCGGAGTCGCTCATCGTATTACAACGTAATGTTCTTCGGGGTATAGATATTTTTTCATTCGACTATTTTCATGATGGCCGACCAACTGCCGACGATCCGGGGTCGAGGCGAACGTGTTCGCGATTCGAATTAGGAGTCCGAAGGGCGACCTGTCGGTATGGACGTTTCGAACACGGACGGACGCGAGCTGCGGGGCGAACCGATGGACGAGGCGGCCGTCGACGCGTTCCTGCACGAGCGGGGGGTCGGCGTGCTGTCGCTGGCCGACGGCGGCGACGCCTACGGCTGCCCGGTGTCGTTCGGCTACGACGGGGAGCAGCTGTACTTCGTCCTGCTCCGGTTCGGCGAGGACAGCGAGAAGCTCGACTTCGCCGCGGCGACCGAGACGGCGACGTTCGCGGCCTACGACTTCGAGGACGAGCACCGCTGGCGGAGCGTCCTCGTGCGCGGCCCGATCGAACCGGTCCCCGAGGACCGGACCGAGGCGGTCGACGAGGCGCTGTTCGACAACGCGCAGTTCGCCAGCCTCTACCCGCAGGGCGAACCGATGACCGAGCGGACGCGGTACCGGCTCGTCCCCGAGGAGGTGACGGGCCAGCAGGGGCAGGGTCGGACCCTCTGAATTGACCCCGCGACTCCGGACCGACGCCGACCGGACCGCCGGCCAAACATTTGAATACCGCGTCGCCGAACCCCGAGGCATGTATCCGGGACCAGCGAGCGAACGGACCGGCACCGAGAGCCACCGAGTCGGCCGGCGCGGCGGCAGGACGGCGAAGCCGACCGCGACCAACGCGAGGACCGGCCGATGACCGCGCTCGACGACAGGGTGTGCGTCGTCGGCGGGGGCGGCAACGGCCTCGGCGCGGCGACCGCCCGGGAACTGGCCGACCGCGGCGCCAGCGTCGTCGTCAACGACCTCGGGACCTCGGTCCGCGGCGAGGGGAGCGACCCCGACGTGGCCGAGGAGGTCGCCGAGGACATCCGCGAGGCGGGCGGCGAGGCGACCGCCCACGCCGGCGACCTGACCGACTTCGAGTACGCTCGCGGACTGATCGCCGACGCGGTCGCGGAGTACGGGCGCGTGGACTTCGTCGCCAACTTCGCGGGCATCCTCCGGGACGACTTCGCCACCAACCTGAGCGAGGAGGACTGGCGCGCGGTCGTCGAGACGAACCTCACCGGGCAGTTCGCGCTGCTCCAGGCGGCCTGCCGGCACTGGCGCGAGGCGGCCGGCGACGCGGGGTTCGACAGCCAGCGGTCGTACCTCACGGTGTCAGCCCGGTCGGCGCGGGGCAACGCGGGGCAGGTCAACTACGCCGCCGCGAAGGCCGGGATTCTCGGGATGGTCCGGACGGTCGCCGCGGAGATGCACCGCTCGGGCGTCCGCGTCAACGCGCTCGTCCCGAACGGCTACACCCGGATGACCGAGACGGTCCCCGAGGAGCACCGGCCGTACACCCGCGAGGAGATGCCGCCCGAGCGGGTCGCCCCGCTGGCGGCGTACCTCGCGAGCGACGACGCGGCCGACGTCACGGGCTGTACGCTCTACGCGGGCGGCGACCGGGTGGGCGTCTTCTCCGAACCGTCGCTCGACCGGGTCGGGGTCCGCCCCGGCGGCTGGACGCTCGACGCGCTCACCGAGCACTTCCGCGAGGACGTCGCGGGCGACGTCGACCTGACGAGGACGGACAACTACTTCTGAGTAACTGCAGTCTTCGCAGAGAACGGCCGGAGTGTTCGCGGAGACGGAGTCGTTCGGCGCCGGTCAGTCGTCGATCGTCGCCTCGAGGTCGGCCTCGACCTCGCGGATGCGCTCGCGGACGTGCCGGGCCGAGGCGGCCTGGCGCTCGTTCTCGTCGGCGAGGTCGTCGATCTGGTCGACGACCTCCCGGAGGCTGGCGAGCACCTCGTCGAGCATCGTCGTGACCTCCTCGGTGCCGGAGGCCTGCTCGTCGGTCGCCTCGGCGATCTCGCGGGTGCCGACCGAAGCGTCCTCGGCGGCCTCGTGGATGGCGGCCTGGCGCTCGCGGACCGTCTCGATGTGATCGGCGGTCTCGGCGATGCCGCCGGTGGTGCGCTCGACCGCGTCGGTCGTCCGCTCGACGCTGTCGGTGACCGCCTCGATCGTCTCCTCGATGGCGTCGACCTCGTCCTGGGACTGGTCGGCCAGCGCCTTGATCTCGTCGGCGACCACCGCGAACCCGCCGTTGTCTGCCCCGCTGCGGGCCGCCTCGATGTTGGCGTTGAGCGCCAGCAGGTTGATCTGGGAGACGATGTCGCTGATGACGTCGATGACCGACTCGATCTCGTCGACCTGCTCGTCGAGCTCCCCGCTCGTCCGGTCGAGGTCGCCCGCGGCGTCCTCGACGTCGTCGAGCACGTCGACGGCCTCGTCGGTCGCCTCCAGCGACTCGGCGGCGTTCTCCGCGACGGTGGAGGCCCGCGCGTCGACCTCGTCGGCCTGCGCGGCGATCTCCTCGACCGTGGCGCTCAGCGACTCGACCTCGCCGTGGATGGTCGCGAGCGCGTCGACCTGCTCGCTGGCGGTCTCCCCGATGAACTGGCTGTTCTCGGCGACGGACTGCGAGGAGTCGAGCAGCTCCTCGACGGTGGCGTCGACCTCCTCGCTGACCTGCTCCTGGGCCTCCCTGACGGCGCGGCGCTGCTCGACGAGCTCTGTCACCCGCGAGACGAACTCGAAGGAGCCGACGGGGTCGCCGCGGTGGTCGTACAGCGGCTGGGCCGCCGCCCGGACGTGCCAGCGCTCGCCGTCGTCGTCGACGCCCGACCGGACGTCGTCCTCCTTGACCGTCTCCTCGGTCCGGACGACCTCCTCGGCCAGCGTCTCGGTGACCTCCTCGGTGCCGATGACGTCGTGCGCGACCTCGCCGACCGCCTCGTCGGCCGGCGTGCCGAGCATCTCGGCCTGTTCGGTGTTCCAGTGGGTGACCCGGCCGTCGTCGTTGACCACTAGCACCGGCTCGGGGAACCGCTCGGCCAGGTCGTCGAAGAGGTGGCGCCAGAAGTCCCGCTCGTCTCGAAGCCGTTCGAGTTCGTCGGCGTCCTCCGGGGGTTCGTACAGGGTCGCGCCCTCTCGGTCGGGCGCCGTCGTCGGAGGTTGTGATGTCATTGACAGACGCATTTCCCCCGTCGGTATTAATAGTTCGCCTCGTTATCGGAAATGAAATTCGTTCGAGCGCGCAGCGAACCCGAGCCGGCAACGCTTGCCGGTCGGAAGGCGATGATTTATGGGTGCGCTGGACGCACGGGTGAACATGCGATTCGTCCGCTACAACGAGGACCGACTGGGACTCCTGACCGAGGACGGCAGCGGCGTCGTCGACCTCACCGATCGGCTGGGCATCGACGCCCGCGACCCGCTCCGCGAGTACATCCGCGGCGACTACGACGCGAGCGAGTACGCCGACGCCGACCCCGACCACGACCGCGCGGACGTCGAGCTGGGCGCGCCGGTCCGCCGGCCGGGCAAGGTCATCGCCGCGCCGCTCAACTACGAGAACCACATCGAGGAGGCGCTGTCGGACCGCGACATCACCACCGACGAGTGGTTCACCATCGAGGACAAGGGCTACTTCCTGAAGGCGCCCTCGAGCGTCGTCGGCCCGGACCACGGCGTCGAGCTCCCGTTCTCGGACCGCCGGACCGACCACGAGATCGAGCTCGCGTTCGTGATGGGCGACGACGTCAAGGACGTCTCGGCCGACGAGGCCTGGGACCACATCTTCGGCTACACCATCCTGCTCGACATCTCGGTCCGGGGCGACCAGGACCGCTCGAACCGCAAGTCCTACGACACCTTCACCGTGGTCGGCCCGTGCGTGGTCACGCCCGACGAGGTCGGCGACCCGCAGGACCTCGAGATGGAGCTCCAGCTCAACGGCGAGACCCGCCAGCGGGAGAACACCGGCGACATGGTGTACACCTGCGCCGACATCGTCCAGTACGCCTCCATCGGGGCGACCGTCGAGGCCGGCGACGTCATCACCACGGGCACGCCCGAGGGCGTCAGCGCCCTCTCGGACGGCGACACCATCGACGCCGAGATCGAGAACGTGGGTTCGATGACCGTCGACGTGACCGAGCGGGACGTCCGCTTCGAGGACGTCGACGTCCAGAAGGGCGGCCAGGAGTAGGCGGTCGCGTTACTCCCCGTTCTCCGATTCCTCGCCCGCGGCGACCCTGGCGTCGTCGTACTGCGACCGGAAGGCGAACCAGAGGCCGTGCCGGCCGGCCACGCGTTCGAGCCGGTCGTCGCTTTCGCCGCCGACCAGCGCGTCGCGCGAGACGGTCCACTGCCGGCCCTCGGCGTCGACGAGGTCACCGCCCTCCGTCGCCTCCTCGACCGGTGCGGGCGGCGCCTCGTAGACCGCGACGTCGCCGGTCTCGTCGGCCAGCGCGACCAGCTCCCGGTCGTCGAGGTCGCCGACGACGGGGCCGCGCTCGCGGACCGCCTCGACCGGGAATATCAGGACGGACTCGGGGTCCTCGCCGGTGACGCCGTACACCGACTCCTTCTCCGGCAGTCGGTCGTCGCCGACCTCGACCCCGGGCTGGACGGCGTTCTCGTCCTCCCAGTAGTGGCGGAAGAACCCGATGTTGCCGTCGTAGAACCGGTAGTCGTAGTCGTACCCGGTGTCGAGGTCGAGCGCGAGCGTGTCGGGGTGGGCCGCCTTCCAGTCGGCCCAGTCGGTCTGGGTGACCGGCAGGACGTCGAGGCGGACGTCACCGTCGCCCTTCGCCGCGAACTCCCCCGCGATGGGGACGCCGCGGTGCTGGCTCCAGAGGCTCTCGGTCTCCTCGTCGAACATCACCTTGTTGCCGTCGAGCAGCATGCCCGTACTGGCGAACGTCAGGTCGCGGTCGCCGACCCAGCAGTCGTAGAGGATGGGCGCGTTGCAGAGCGTGCAGAACGTGAGACTGAGCTGGACCCCGTCGAGCTCGACGTTCAGCATCTCGTGGGGGAACAGGACCCACCGCGGGACGGCGTACGCCTGCCCGTCGAACTCGAAGCCGAAGACGAGGTCGTCGGCGTCGAGGTAGCGCTCGTACTCGCCGCCCGACCCGTCGGCCTCGACGGCGTCGCCGGGCACGAAGTCGGGCCCGTTGAGCGCGGCCAGGAACGACGAGTCGCAGTTGCCCCACCGGACGTCCTGGAGGGCGAACTCGCGGGGTTCGACGTCGAGCAGCCGGCCCACGGGCGGGAGGAACGACCGGTAGAGCTGGAGCTTCCAGTCGTCGAAGCCGGCCAGCGGCTCGAGGTCCCGCTGGGAGTACCAGGTCTCCCACTCGACCCACGCGTACCGCGAGTCGAAGCTCGGGTCGGCGATCGCGGCCAGCGTCTCCTCGACGCCCGGCCACGACGCCTCGGGGAGTTCGAGGTACCGGGGCGGCGCGCGGTCCCGGAGCACCTCGGGGAACCCGAACTCCGACCAGTTGTTGCCGATGGCGTCGATCATCTCGACCTCGATCAGGTGGGGGACCACCCGCTCGTCGCCGACCTCGGCGAGGCGCTCGAGCGCCCGGCGGTGGACGTCGGGGTCGCGGGTCAGCAGGCGGTCGACCAGGTCGCGGAGCTCGCTCTCCGTCGCAGCGTCGTCGGTGTCACCCGATGGCATGGGCAGTCATTCCACGGCCGGTGTTAAACAAGTAGCGAGTCGCGTCGAGCGCGGCAGGGGTAGGCTTTTGTCGGAGTGGTCTGTACTCCGCGGTAACCGATGACACTACTCGAAGTCGACGGCATCGACGTGGCGTACGGGAACGTGCAGGTCATCTGGGACGCCAGCCTCTCGGTCACCGAGGGCGAGACGGTCGCGCTGCTGGGCGCCAACGGTGCGGGCAAGACCACCATCCTCAAGACCATCTGCGGCCCGCTGACGCCGACCGCCGGTCACGTCCGCTTCAAGGGCGAGGAGATCGGCGGCCTCGACCAGGACGAGGTGGTCCCGAAGGGCATCGCGCACGTCCCCGAGGGCCGGGAGATATTCGGCGACAGCACGGTCAAGGAGAACCTGCGGCTGGGCGCGTACGCCAACCGGGACGGGATGGACGAGCGGATGGACCGGGTGTTTGACATCTTCCCGCGGCTGGAGGAGCGGACCGGCCAGCAGGCCGGGACGCTGTCGGGCGGCGAGCAGCAGATGCTCGCCATCGGGCGCGGGCTGATGAGCGACCCCGACCTGCTGCTGCTCGACGAGGCCAGCCTCGGCCTCGCGCCGGTGCTGGTCGAGGACGTCTTCGACGCCATCCAGCGCATCAACGAGGAGGGGACCACCGTGCTGCTGGTCGAGCAGGACGTCAACCACGCGCTCCGGATCGCGGACAGGGGGTACGTGCTCGAGTCGGGCCGCATCTCGCTGTCGGGCACCGCCGAGGAACTGGCCGACGACGAGCGGGTCACGGCCTCGTACCTGGGCGGCTGACGGCTCGCAGAAGAGGAAGAGGAGCTTCACCGGCTGAACTCGCGGCGAACGGCGGATTCTCGCGAATCGAGCGCTCGGAGAAGGGGAATCGGCGCTACTCGTTGTGTTCGGGGGTCGAGCCCTCGAGGGGCGCCGCCTCGGGGTCGGTCGCGGCGGGCGGTTCGTCCTCGTCGCGGTACCGGTCGATGACGAACCCGTAGACGCCCTGCGGGGCGAACAGCATGAACAGGATGATGAGCGCGCCCTCGATGGTCGTCGCGAACTCGCCGGCGAACGACCGGAGCAGCGTGTCGAGCCCCACGAACAGGCCGGCGCCGAACAGCGGCCCGAGCACCGTCCCCATCCCGCCCAGGATGACGACGACCAGCGTGTCGACCATCCAGACGACGTTGAGCGTCGAGTCCGGGTTGACGTAGAGGGTGAACTGGGCGTACAGCCCGCCCGCGAGGCCGGCCATCCCCGACGAGAGGACGAAGGCGTACAGCTTGTACTTCAGGGGATTGACGCCGAGGCTGCTGGCGGCATCCTCGTCGTCGTGGATCGCGCGCATCCCGAGCCCGGACGGGCTGTCGACGATGCGGTAGGTGACCGCCACGATGCCGAGCGTCGCGGCCAGCGTCAGGAGGAACATCCCGTCGTCGCCGACGTACCCGCTGACGTAGTAGCCCGTCGAGCCGCCGGTCAGCCCGCGCGCGTCGACCATCACCAGCTTGATGATGGACGCCAGCGCCAGCGTGCCGATGGCGAAGTAGTGGCCGGTCAGCCGGAACATGATGGGGCCGGTGACCGCGGCGAGCAGCGCGGCCGCGAGCGTGCCGACTACCAGCGCGAACAGCACCGTCACGAGTCCCGGCGCGCCCGGTAGCGAGAGCGCTTCGGGGAGGCCCGCCCGCGTCGGCGTCGTCACCCACGCCGCGACGAACGCGCCGATGCCGAAGAAGGCGGCGTGCCCGAGCGACACCTGGCCCGCGTAGCCGGCCAGCAGGTTCCACGAGACGCCCAGCATCACGAACACCAGCCCGGTGAAGAAGATCTCGGTGACGTAGGCGGTGGTGATGAACGGGACCGCGACGAGGTACAGCACGACGACCGCCGCGACGGCGACCTGCCGCCGGGACGTGAGGACGTCCTCGACCTCGTGCATCACTCACCACCTCCGGACTTGCCGAACAGTCCCTGGGGCCGCACGAGCAGGACCCCGAGGAAGATGCTGAAGCTGATGATGTCCCGGAAGCCGCCGCCGAGCCAGAGCACGCCGACGTTCTCGGAGACCCCGAGGATGAGGCCGCCGACCAGCGTGCCAGCGACGCTGCCGACGCCGCCGAGGACGACGACCGCGAACGCCTTCAGCAGGTACGACCACCCGACGTACGGGGTGATGGGGAACAGCATCGAGAGCAGCGCCCCGGCCGCCCCGGCCAGCGCGGTCCCGATGCCCAGCGTGAGCACGTAGATGTTCTCGGTGTCGATGCCCATGTACTGGGCCGCCGACGTGCTCTGGGCGGTCGCCCGGATGGCGAGCCCGGTCGTGGTGTACTTCAGGAACGCCCAGGTGCCGAGAATGAGCACGATCGCGACGGCGAACGTGACCAACCGGGGGAACGACAGCGTCGCCGACCCGACGGTGATGGCGCCGGCCTGGATGCCGAGCTCCGCCGCCTGGGCCTGGGTGCCGAGCAGGATGCGGCCGACGCTCTGCAGCACCAGCGCCAGCCCGAACAGCACGATGATGGGCTGTTCGATGCCCTCGCCGACCACCTCGTCGAGGACGAACCGCTGGAGCAGCACGCCGAAGCCGAACAGGACGGCGGCGGCCAGCACCATCCCGACCAGCGGCGTGATGCCGGTGGCCGTGAACAGCAGGATGGCGACGTAGGCCCCGACCATGAGCATGTGCCCGTGGGCGAGGTTCACGATGTCCATGATGCCGAACACGAGCGAGAGCCCGAGCGCCGCGACGGCGTAGATTCCGCCGAGCAGCAGACCGTTCAACAGCGACTCGAACACGAGGTCAGTTGCTACCATGTGTGAAGCGGATGTAAGAGTGTAGTGCGGGGCCGCGACAAGTAGTTACCGCTCGCTCCACGACGGGATGGGGTACTTGAAGTCGATGGCGGCCTCGCCGTCGACGTCGGGGTAGACCGTGTGCTGGTTGCCGTTCCACCACTGGCCGGTCGGCGCGGTCAGTTCGCCCTTGGCGGGCAGACCGTTCTTCTCGAAGCTGAAGCTCCCGATGACCGTCTCGAACTTCTCGGACCGGAGCGCGCTCTGGACGTCCTTGGGGTCGGTCGACTCGGCGGCCTCGAGCGCCTGACCGGCCACCTGCGCGACGTTGTAGGCGCCGCCGACCGCGGTCCGGATGAGCTGGCCGTCCTTCAGCCCGTACTTCTCCTCGTAGGCCGACCGCATCTGCTGGTTGCCGCCGCCGGTGAGCCCCGGCACCCACCCGGGACACATGCAGGCGTAGGCGCCCTTCTTCCCGAGCGCCGACCACCAGGCGCTGGGGTCGGCCCCGCGGACGTACTTGAGCACCTTCGGCGCCCAGCCGTTCGACTGCATCTGGTTGATCGAGGTGATGCCGCCCGGCGGCGTGGGGTTCGACAGCAGCACCTCGACGCCGGCGCTCTGCGACTGGGAGATGAGCGTCGAGAAGTCCTTGGAGCCGATCTGGAACGTCTCGCGGAGCACGACGTCGTAGCCGGCGTCCGAGAGCGTCTGCTCCCAGGCGTCGGCCTGCTCGCCGCCCCAGCCGGTGTTGGGCTCCCAGATGCCGACCTTCGACGGCCGCTCGCCCTCGGGAATCAGCCCGAGCATCCCCTTCGTCGACCTGGCGACGTCCCGGGACTTGGGGAACGGCGAGTAGGTCCACTCGTAGCCCTCGTTGCGGTGGGGCTGCTCGTAGGCGAAGAACGCCCCGAGGAACGGCAGCCCCTTGTTCTCGGCGAAGGCGCTGCCCGCGGTCACCAGCAGGCTGGAGAAGCTCCCCCAGATCATGTCGACGTCGTTGTTGCTCACCATCTTCTGGAGGTTCTGGCGGACCAGGTCCGCGCTGCTCTCGTCGTCCTTCGTGATGAGCTTGACCTCCTGGTCGAGCTGCTCGTTCATTAGGTCGACGCCGAGCTGGTAGCCGCGTTTGACGTCCTTCCCCAGCGACGAGAACTGGCCCGACTCCGGGATGGTCGCCGCGATGGTGACCGTCGAGTCGCCGCCCCCGCCGCCGGTACCGAGCCGGGTGCATCCCGCCAGGCCGGTCGTTCCGACCGCCCCGAGCGCGCCGACTGTCTTGATATACGAGCGTCTACTCTGTGACCTGTTACTGTCCACCATGCTCTACCGGATTACAGTCGCACGTGCATGATAAATGATGCGGTTGTTGTAATATTTCCTACAGTAAATCCGGCGGAGGACGGCCGGTCGCATTTCCGAACCGCCGACCGACCCGTCCCGCAGGTCACCGGCAAAGTCGAAGCGAGGGAGTCTCGTATCGCTCGCACGACTGCGGGAGAGGCGGAAACAGCCGAAGCGGGCAAAAGTAGCGACGGCAGAGGTGGTACTGCGACGAGGGCGAGACGGTGTCGCGGCGGGGGAGCGGGCTACCGGTGAGATTACGACGACGGTTGGGCCTCGGCGTAGAAGTTGAACGCCTCGAACACCGGCCGGTCGGTCATCCCGAGCAGGACGGCCTCGCCGTCGGGCTCGTGGTGGTGGGTCGCGTCCGGCGGCACCACGAAGATGTCCCACTTGCTCCACTCGAGGGCCTCGCCGTCGACGTGGGTCGCGCCCTCGCCCTCGATGACGAAGTACACCTCCACCGCGTTGTGGAAGTGCGGGTCGGTCGCCTCCTGGAGCAGCTGGGCCCGGAACGACATCGTGGGGAACAGCGGCGGCTTCCCGGCCGCCGGGTTGACGTACGAGAGGCTGTAGCCGTCGTGGGGGTCGGGGTTGTCGTTGTCGGCGCGCTGGCGGAGCGTCTCCAGGGTGTCCTCCCACCGGAACCGATACGGCGGTGTCGCCTCCCGGATGCCCTCGAACGGGCCGGGGATGTTGTCGGCCTTCGCGTCGTCGGCGTCGCGCGCCCGGCCGTACTGGGAGTCCCAGTAGCCCTGGGTCTTGGTGACGGGCTGGCGCTCGAGCTCGTGGTTCTCGAAGGTGTTGCGGGCGTTCAGCGAGTCGAGGATGAGCGGCAGGTCGAGCACGTCGAGCCACGCCGCGGTCTCGTCGGAGTCGTTGACGTGGTCGTGCCACTCCCACTGGGGCGTGGTGATGAGGTCGTTGTCCTTCATCGGGAACTCCTCGCCCGCGACGACGGTCTTCATGTCCTCGTGGCCGTCGATGGTGAACCGCAGGGCGTTGGCGCCGTGGCGGTGCGAGGGCGCGGTCTCGCCGGGCGAGACCGTCTGGACGCCGACGTAGATGGTGTTCGAGATGGCGTTGCCCAGCGCGGTGTTGATGGGGACCGCGACCCGGCGCTGGAACCCTGGCGGCAGGTCTGCGATGGGGACGTCCTCCTCGATGCCGTCGATGGCGGCCTGGATGTCCTCCCACTTCCAGATGTCGGGCTGGAGGTCGTCGTAGACGTGGCCCATGTCGTCCTCGACCTCCCAGAGCGGCCGGAGGCTGTTCCGCTCGAGGAGCCCCCGGGTGTCGTCGCTCAGTTCGAGGAGGTCCTCGGGGTCCTGTGACTCCTGGTCGTCTGGCTCTTGCTGCGCCATAGGTAGCTAGTGGCACAGATTCGGCATAAGTGTACTGGACGGCCGACCCCGGTCGTCGGCGCGCCGTCGGCTACGAACCGACTTCCTCGCCGGCCGTCAGTCCGGTGAGAAGAGTGCTGTGCCTGTCCGGGTGCGCTACGTCTGGGCCTCGAAGACCTCGGCGGAGCGGAACACCGCCCGGCAGTCCTCGCAGACCATCTGTCGCTGGATGCCGTACTCCCAGAGCTTCCCCCCGCAGTCCAGGCAGTCGAAGTGCGCCTCGACGAATGGGTCCTCCTCGGCGTAGGGGTTCTCGAACTCGGCCATGTCAGTACATGGCGATGGAATCCCCAAAAGCGTATCGACCCCCGCAACAGGGTTGGGAAAGCGGAAAGCGGGGGTGGCCGGCCGCAGTCGAGGTCACTCCTCGGCGTACCGTTCCATCGCGGCCCGGAGGTCGTCCGGAATCTCGACGGCGCCCTCGCCGCCGGTGCGGGCGCAGACTCGCTGCTCGTACCCCGAGAACGCCACCTCGCCGTCGCAGCGAGCCTCGTAGTCGAACCGGACGCTCCGGTCGCCGAGCGTCGGCGTCAGGCCGATCGTCACCTCGTCGCCGGCCTCGACCGGGCTCTCGAACTCGAAGTCCATCTCCACGAGCGGCAGGCCGTACCCGTGCTTTCGGGAGATCTCCCAGAACGGGAAGCCGATCTCCTGCATGAACATGTCGGAGGTCTCGTGGATCGCGTCGACGATCCGCGGGTAGTGGGCGATGCCGAACGGGTCGGTGTCCGAGAACCGGACGGTCCAGACGCGCTCGTACATCACTCGCCCTCCAGGACGACCAGCGCGTCCAGCGCGACGGCCCCGTCACCGGTCGTCAGCACCGGGTTGACGTCCACCTCCGCGATCTCGTCGCGCTCGACGACGAGGTCCCCGACAGCCACGACGACGTCCGCCAGTGCGTCGACGTCGGCGGGCTCGCGGCCGCGGAACCCCTCCAGCAGGCGGGCCGCGGTCAGTTCCCCGATGGCCTCGCGCGCCTCGGCCCGGTCGATCGGCGCGATGCGGTGGCTGGTGTCCTCGTACACCTCGGTGAACACGCCGCCCAGCCCCGTGAGGACCACCGGCCCGAACGAGGGGTCCCGGAGCCCGCCGACGATGACCTCGGTGCCCGCCTCGACGTCGCGGGCCTCCTCGACCAGCACGTCGGCGTCCACGTCCTGCTCGTCGGCCGCCGCGAAGATGCGGTCGGCGGCCTCGCGGACCGCCTCTCGGGAGTCGAGGCCGACCGCCACGCCCGCGCCGTCGGCCCACTCGCTCTTGTGGGTGACCGCGGGCGAGGACACCTTGACCACGACCGGGAGGCCGAGCTCCGCGGCCGCGTCGGCGGCCGCCTCGGCGTCGGCCGCGACCCGGAACGACGGCGTCTCGACGCCCGCGTCCGCGAGCAGTGACTTCGCCTCCGCCTCGGTCAGCGTCGTCCGGCCGTCCGCTCGGGCGGCAGCGACGGGGTCCTCGGAGGTCGGCGCCTCAGACATCGGCGCTCACCTCCCGGTCCTCGTCGGCGAGCCCCGCGTACCGCGCCAGCAGCGCGGTCGCGTCGGCGCCGCGCTCGGGCGAGGTGAACGTCGGCACGCCGGCCGCCCGGAGGTCGGCGAGGTCGTCGGCCATCGACTCGGCCGGCCCCTCGGTGGCGAACAGCACCGGCTTGTCCACCCGGTCGGCCAGCCCCGCGACCTCGTCCAGCGGGAAGCCCAGCGCCTCCTCGTACAGCTCGTACACCAGCACGATGTCGACGTTGTCGTCCTCGGCCACCGCCGCGACCACCTCGCCGAACTCCGGCATCGGTCGCCCGGTGTCGACCGGGTTGTCGGCGTAGGTGATGCCGGGGAGGATCTCGCCCACCCGGTCCTGGGTTTCCTCGGACAGCTCCGGGAGCCGGGCGCCCTGCCGCTGGAGGCGGTCGGCGATGATGATGCCGGGGCCGGCCTGGGCGGTGACGACGCCGACGTTCGGCCCGTCGGGGGTCGGCGACGACGCGAGCGCCTGGCCCGCGTCGAACAGCTCGGTCGTCGACTCGACGGTCGGGACGCCGTACTGGGCGAACCCCGCGGTGTAGAGCTCGTGGTCGCCCGTCAGCGCGCCGGTGTGGGACTCGGCGAACGCGCCGACGTCGGACTGCCCGACCTTGTATGCGATCACGGGCGTGTCGGCGTCGCGGCAGACCTCCAGCAGCGCTCGGCCGTCGTCGGTCCCCTCGACGTGGAGCACGATGGCGCCGGTGTCGGGGTCCGAGTCGAAGTACGGGATCGCCTCCTCGAAGCCGACGTTCGCCCGGTTGCCCAGCCCGACCATGGTCGCGACGCCCCGGCCCTCCCGGAGCGCGTGGAACGCGAGCTGGTGGGCGACCCCGCCGCTCTGGGCCAGGATGGTCACCTCGCCCGGCTCGAACCGCTCGACCCCGCCCGCGAACGACGCCAGCAGGTTCCGCGCCGGGGCGACGAACCCGCTCGTGTTCGGGCCGAGCAGCGCGAGGTCGTGCTCGTCGGCGATGTCGACGATCTCCCGCTGGAGCTGCTCGCCCTCCTCGCCGGCCTCGGCGAAGCCGCCGGCGTAGATGACCGCGCCGCCGACGTCGGCCTCGCCGCACTCCGCGAGCACGTCCGGGACGACCGGCGCCGGTACCGCCAGCAGCGCGAGGTCCACGGCCTCGTCGATCTCGGTGACCGACCCGACGAACTCCTCGCCGAACACGGTCCCCTCGCCCGACGGGTTCACCGGGTACACCCGACCGTCGAACTCCACGGCGTTCGCCATCGCTTCGTAGCCGATCTTGCCTTCCGTCTTCGAGGCGCCGACGACGGCGACACTCTCGGGCCGGAAGAGTCGCTGTAGGTTCACGCCGGCAACTACAGCTAACGCCACCAAAATGGTTTTCCTTGGCCCAATTTCGCAACTGATGGCAGATCTGGCTGGTCTGAGGCCGGTTACGGACCGGTCGGCCGGCGCGCCGGTTCGAGGACCACCTTTATGCTGGCGGGCCCGAAACCAACGGGAAAATGCCGCTATTGGAAGGCGAGCGACTCACCAAGAACTTCGGCGGTATCGTCGCCGTCAACGACGTCTCCTTCTCGGTCGAGCGTGGGGAGACCGTCGGTCTCATCGGGCCCAACGGGGCCGGCAAGTCCACGCTGTTCCGGCTCATCACCGGCGTTCACGAGCCCACGGAGGGCCGGGTGCTGCTCGACGGCGAGGAGATCACCGGCCTCGCGCCGCACGAGATCTGCCACCGGGGCCTGGTCAAGACCCACCAGATCGTCCGGCCGTTCGAGAACCTGACGCTGCTGGAGAACGCCGCGGTCGGCGCGGAGTTCGGCGGCGACGCCGACGACCCCGAGGCCCGCGCCGCCGAGGCGCTGGAGTTCGTCGGCCTCGACCACCTCGCGGAGAGCGAGCCCGACGAGCTCAGCGTCGGCGCGCTCAAGCGGCTAGAGATCGCCCGCGTGCTCGCGACCGACCCCGAGGTCGTGCTGTTCGACGAGGTGGCCGGCGGGCTCGACACCGACGAGACCGCGGAGATCATCGAGCTCATCAACGACATCAGCGAGCGCGGGAAGACGGTCTTCCTCATCGACCACGTGATGCGGGCGCTGATGTCGGTCAGCGACAGCGTGTTCGTGCTCGACAACGGGGAGCTCATCGCCACCGGCACCCCCGAGGAGATCCAGAACGACCAGCGGGTCATCGAGGCCTACCTCGGCGAACAGCCCGACGGCGGCGTCGCGGCCGGCGACTGACACCTCGAGACGCGTTCGGAACGAGTGGGCTACTCGGGCTTGCCCGCGAACTCGACGAACCGCGTCAGCTTCTCGCCGGCGTCCTCGGTGACGCTCGACCCGTGGTACACGAGCCCCACGTCGAAGTCGTACGCCACCAATCGCCCGAGCGACTCGTCGGCCCGGTCCAGGTCCGCGGAGAAGTAGCCGGGCGGGAGCACGAAGTACCCCGTCGGGAGGCCCCGCGAGTCGGCGCCGAACACCGCGTCGCCAAGCACGGCGACGCCGGCGTCCTCGTCGACCAGCGCGTGGTGTTCGGGCGTGTGGCCGGGGACGTGGACCGCCTCGAACGGGCCGACGGCGTCGCCGTCGCCGTACCGGTGGTCCGGGTCGGGCGCGTCGTCGAGCGCGAGCCCCTCGGGCACCCAGGTCTCGACGCCGTAGCGCTCGACCGCTCCGGGCAGGCCCCCCACGTGGTCGCCGTCGCCGTGGGTGACGACGAGGCGCTCGGGCTCGACGCCGAGTTCGTCGAGCCGGTCGGCGAGCACGTCGACGGTGTCGGGCAGCCCGGCGTCGACCAGCGTGGGCGTCTCGCCGTCGAACAGGAACGCGCGGTAGCGGCCGCCGTTGCGCTCGGCCAGCGTCAGGTCGTAGACGTCGGTGGCGATCTCGTCTATCATCCCGTGGAGTTCGAACCGAGTCGGCCTTAGCGTTTTCCGCGTCACGGGGAAGCTACCGCCAACCGTGTATTTATCACGGCCGCGGCCCTCGGAACGACCGACACGGTACATGTCGGGCTTCCAGCGACTCACCGGCCGCATTCGGGACGAGTACGACCGCGAGTGGCTCTCGGTCCCCGTGGGACTGCTGGCTGGCGCCGGCGTTCTCCTCTACGCGCCCGTCGGGGCCGAGATGGCGACGATGCTCGCCATCACCGTCTTCTGCATCAGCCTCTGGGTCGGCGGGCCGGTCGACCCGTGGTTCACCGGGCTGCTCGGCGTGGGGCTCATCGGCGCGGCGGTCTCGACCGACCTCGCGCTCGTGGGGTTCCGGTCGCCGGCCACCTGGCTGGTGGTGCTTGGCATCCTCATCGGCGAGGCGACCGACCGGAGCGGGCTGGGGGCCGCGGTCGAGCGCCGGGTGCTGGCCGCGCTGCCCGGCGAGGCCGCGACCGACGCCCGGGTCGCCTACCGCTACATGCTGGCCGCGTTCTCGGCCGCGGCCCTCGGGCTCATCGTGGTCGTCCCCTCGTCGCTGGTCCGGGTGCTCATCCTCGGCCCCATCCTCATCTCGGCGGGCGAGCGGTTCGCCGACCGGCGGCCGCGGGTCGGGCTCTTCCTCGGGCCGCTGTTCGTCACCTACTACGCGGGGACCGGCGTGCTGACCGGGTCGCTGGCCAACATCATCATCACGGGGCTCGTCGAGGCCAACGCCGGCGTCGCCATCGGCTGGGTCGAGTGGGCGGTCTGGCTCGGCCCGGTCATGGGCGCGGGCCGGGCGGCGGTCATCGCGGCCATCGCGTACGTCCTCTACCGGCCCCGGGATGCGGATGCAATCGAACCGTCGCGCACACGTGTGACAGGGGATGCGGTCGCGACCGACGGGGCGACGGACACGACCGACGGGGCTACGGACGCGACCGACGGTGCGCCATCGGGGACCGACCCGGCCGCGCCCGAGATCGACCGGTCGGCGGTCCGGCGGATGCTCGCCTTCCTGCTCGTCGGGGTCGTCATCTGGGCGACCGACGTGATCCACGGCCTCCACCCGCTGTACGGGGCGCTCGTCGTGGTGCTGCTCGCGTTCGCGCCGGGCGTCGGGGTCGTCGACGCCGACGCGCTCGCTGACGCGGACTTCTCCATCGTGTTCTTCCTCGGGGCCATCTTCGCCATCGCCGAGGGACTCCAGCGCACGGGGTTCACCGACGCCGCGGCCCGGCAGATCCTCTCGTACCTCCCGCCGGACGCCTCGCTGGCGGTCGTGCTCGCGTTCGTCGTGGTCGCCTCCATGTCGCTGACGTTCCTGATGGAGGGGCTGGCGGTCGCGAGCGTGCTGACCCCCGTCTTCGTCTCGTTCGCGGCCGGCGCGGGCGCGCCGCTCGTCCCGGTGGCGATGACCGAGGCCGTCGCGCTCAACACCTACTTCTTCCCGTACCAGTCGGCGGTGCTCGTGGCCATCCTCGGGCTCGACGTCGTCGAGCCGCTGGAGCTCGTCAAGATGGCGGCGGTCTGCTCGCTCGCGACGCTGCTCGTCCTGCTGCCGATCCAGATCGCCGTGTTCGCGGTGCTGTTCTGACGGTTGTCCGATCGGGGCGGTAGAAGCGGAGAGCGGAACCGGAATCGGGGCGCTCGGGGGTTACTCGAAGTGCTCGCTGACGACCGTCTCGCGCTCGACCGTCCCGGTGTCGGTCCGGGGCAGCGGCTCGGTGCGGACCGCGTACTCCCGGGGCCGCTTGTAGTTGGCCAGCGAGTCGTGGTCCTGGCAGAACTGGTCGAGTTCCTCGTGGGTGACCTCGTCGTCGCAGACGACGACCGCCGTGACCTTGTTGCCCCACGTCTCGTCGTCCAGACCGACCACGAGCGCGTCGGTGACCGACTCGTGGTCCTGGAGGGTGCGCTCGACCTCGGCGGGGTAGATGTTCTCGCCGCCGGAGGTGAACATGTTGTCGACCCGGTCGACGATGTAGAGGAAGCCGTCCTCGTCGACCCGGGCGACGTCGCGGGTCCGGAGCCACTCGCCGAAGAAGCTCTTCTCCTCGGCGTCCGGGTTGTCGATGTAGCCGTCCGGGACGCCCGGGCCGCGGGCGATGATCTCGCCCTGTTCGCCCGGGTCGACCGTCGCCTCGGGGTCGGGGTGCTCGTCGAGGGGGACCGACTCGACGACCCGCAGCTCCCAGGAGAACGACTCCTTGCCGATGGTGCCGGGGTGCTCGTCCTGGACGCTTGGGTGGGCGAAGGTGAGGTCCGGGCCGGCCTCGGTCATCCCGTAGGTGTTGTACAGCTGGTCCGAGAGCAGCTCCGTGGTGCGCTTGACCAGCTCCTCGGTCACGACCGCGCCCCCGGTCCGGATGTAGTCCAGGGTGCTGGTGTCGTACCGGGCCTCCTCCTGGACCTCGTTGAGGGTGGTGAGCTGGGTCGGCACCGCGAGCAGCCCGGTCGCGCCGTGCTCCTCGATGAGCTCGAGCACCTCGTCGGGCTCGAAGCTCGAGTGCAGGATGGTGGTGGCGCCGGCGAGCCAGTGGGGGTAGAGCCACGCGTCGGAGGTGACCATGTGGTACCACGGCGACGTGACGATGGCCCGGTCGGTCTGGTCGATGCCGTGCTCCATCACGACCTGGTAGGCGCCGATCCACATCTGCTCGCCGTCGAACGGGACGGCCTTCGGCCGGGAAGTGGTCCCGCTCGTGTAGAAGACGTTTGTCTTCCCGTCGGCCGGCAGGTCGGCCGGGAGCTGGGAGGACGCCGCGTCGAGCACCGACTCGTAGGACTCGACGTCGGGGGCGTCGAGGTCCTTCGACCCGGCGTGGAACCCGACGTCGAAGTCGGCGTCCTCGAGCACCGCGAGCGCGGTCTCGGCGTTGGCGTCGTCGAACACCAGCGCCTCCGCGCCGGCCGTCTCGATCATCTCGAGGAGCTCGCCCGGCTTCCCGCGGAACGGCAGCTGGACGGTGGGCGACCCCCGCTTGTGGCCGGCGATCATCGCCTCGGCCGCCGCGGGGCTGTTCAGGGTGAGTACTGCGCAGGGGGCGTCCCCCACCCGTTCGGCCAGCGCGTTCGTCAGTTCGGTGCTCCGGCGGTCGAACTCGCGGTAGGTGAACGCCCGTCCGTCGTCGGTGACGATGGCCCGGTCGTCGCCGTGGACGCGGACGGTCCGCTCGAACGCTTCCAAGTACTCCATAGGTGGTGCTATGTGATAGAAAGCACGTTGCCACTTATTAACTATGTCGGTTATTGACCTCCCCCACAGCGTTTACGCCGTGGAATCCCGTCACAGGATTTCAGGCTGAGCTACCAACCCTTCGAGGTTTCAAGACGCATCCGTACCAAGCGTCTCCTGCTGGGTTTCAGCATCGGCTTGGTTGTCTTGTGGCCCGGTCAATGAGGCCCCATCCGTAGCCGAGTCATCGCCGGCCACCTTCTGACCGGAATCTCGGTCGCTTTGGGACTGGCTCTCTCCACTACGGTAGCGATCTGCGATGTTGAGCGCGGCATTCATGTCAGCGTGGTACTTGCTGACCCAACATTTGTCGTTCGTGCATCGGAACGTCGCCTGCTCAGGACGCGTTCCCTTCTCACCACAGGCGTGGCACTCCTTCGATGTATTCCGGGGATTGACCCTTTTGACGGGGATTCCGGCTTCCTCGGCCTTGTACTTGATTTGCGCGTCGAGCTTGGCAAACGCCCACCCGTGTAAACGGCGGTTCATGAATGCGCCATAGTCCATGTTCTCGCGGATGTATTTGAGGTTCTCCAGCACCAGCACGGGATTTTCGATCTGTTGGGCGTATTCGACCACTTGCCGCGAGACACTGTGGATAATGTGGTCAATGCGCTCCCACAGATTGTCGCCGTACTCCTCGGCTATCCGCTCGCTCTTGCGCCGCTGGAGTCGGCGAGTGGCCGTGAAGTACATCTTGCGGAGATGCCGCACCTGTGCAGCTTCGTCGGTGAAGATGTCGGGAGTGGACGGGATACCGCGCTCGTCACGGTGACACACCGTAGCTAAGGCTGCATCCCCGATATCCACTCCGACCGGCATCGGTTCGACAGAATCGGACACCGACTGTGCTTCGACCTTGCGGGTTGCGGTGATATGTAAGGACCACTCACGGTCGCGCTCTAGGAGCCGACACTCACCCATTTCTGCGTCACCAGTGTGTAACGCTTCCAACCACGGACGTTGATCGGGGTTCGGAGCGGCTGGCATCCAGAGGTGGTAGTCCTCGTGGTGTGGGATTTTGACGTACCACTCGGTAGCGTTCTGTGGTTGGTGGTCGAGTTGTGGTCCCTGATTAGTGAACTTTACCGGATGGTCGTCCTGAAGGTCGTCGGCGTCGTAGCTGCCGCCACAGAGTTGCGGGACGTACTTTTTGAGGGCATTTTTTGCATAACCGCTCAAGTCGTATTCAACCACCACATCGTTAGCGGCTGATTGAGTGGTACAGTTTGCATCAAACGCGGCCTGAAGTGCCTGCCGGTACGCTATTAGCGTCTCCCGAAGTTTCCGCCGCTTGTGGGCATTGGGATCGACGAGGTGAAGCTTCAACGTTTTCGTCACTTCAGGCATCGTACTGTACCGTTCGTTTTGGCCAGAACTATAATAAGATTCATCCATCCGGAGTGAAAGTAAAGGTGAAGGATATACGTTCTCGCCGTCGACCGACGAGATTTATCATCCGGGTCGCGCAACACGCGGACGATGACCGACGCATCGGGTCGCGCCCGCGGTCTCCTCACGCAGGTCAAGCCGACGTTCATGGCGCCGGCGGTGGGGACGTCGGTCGCGGGCGGACTGCTCGCGCCGAGGGTCGCGCCCTGGCCGGCCGCAGGCCACGCGCTCGCGGTCGGCGCCGCGCTCTACGCCGCCCACCTCGTCGACGAGTACGTCGACGCCCACGTCCGCGGGGAGGACGAGCCGTCGGTCCCGCGGGGGACGCTGATCCGCGCCGTCGCGGCGACAAGCGTGCTGTTCTGGGTCCTCGTCGCGCTGCTGTGGACCGCGGGTGCCCGCGCCGGAGCCCTCGCGGCCGTCCCGCTGTGGGCGCTGGCGGTCGCCCACGCGCCGGCGCTGGACCGCCACCCGGTTCCGGTCACGGTCGACTACCCGGCCGGCATCGCGCTCGCGCTGGTCGGCGGCTACCTGACCCAGACCGGCGCGCTCCCGGCCGGCGTGCTCGGTGTGGCCGCCGTGCTCGCGGTCGCGCTGTCCGGCGTGAAGGTGTCGGTCGACCGGCTGGACTACGACGCCGACCGCGCGGTCGGGAAGCGCACCGTCCCGGTGCTGGTCGGCGACCGGCGGGCCGCGGTCGTCTCGGCGGGAGTCCACGTCCTCGCGGGGGCGACCGCGGCCGGGCTCGCGGCGGCCGGCGTCCTGCCGGGGCCGGCGCTGTGGGCCGTCCCGTTCCCGCTCACCGCCGGGGCGGTCGGCGTCGTCGCGGGCCGGCGCCGGACCGTCGGGGTCCAGATCGCCGCCGTCTACCCGCTGGCTGGCGCGCTGGTGCTCGCGCAGTGCGCGGCGGCGGGGTGCGCGCTGGGTCGGTACGCGGCCGACGCGCTACCCGTTCTGTAACGTAGGGATCGCGGCGCGGGGTCCGGTCAGGCGTACGCCAGGTTCAGCTCCACGTCGTCGGTCGCCGCGAACAGCCGCTCGGCGATGTCGGTCTCGCAGCGCTCGCGGCTGACGCGGTGGGTCGGCCCGGCGACCGCCAGCGACCCGAGGACCTCGTCCTCGAAGACGATGGGGACCGCGACGGCGTGGATGCCCTCCAGGTCCTCGCCGAGGTTCAGGGCGTACCCCCGCTCGCGGATCTGTGCGAGCTCCTCGAAAAGCGCCTCGGTGTCGGTTATCGTGTTCGTCGTCCGGGCGGGGAGCCCGTGGCGCTCGACGACGGCCTCGACCGCGGCGTCGTCGTAGTGGGCGAGGACCGCTTTCCCGCCGGCGGTGCAGTGCATGTACTCCCAGGTGCCCATGATGGTGCTGACGTTGAGGTCGGTCTGGCCGGCGCGGCCGTAGAGCGCCATCACGCGACCGTTCTCGGGGACGAACAGCCAGACCATCTCGTCGATGGCCGCGACCAGGTCGTCGACGACGGGTCTGGCCGCCTCGTAGACGTCGAACTCCGTCCTGACGTGCTGGCCGTACCGGAACAGCTCCAGGCCGAGCCGGTACCTCCCGTCGCGCTTGACGACGAAGCCGTGGTCGGTCATCGTCGCGAGGTGGTTGTGGACCGTGCTCTTGGCCAGGTCGAGCTGGGTCGCGAGCTCGGTGACGCCCGCCTCGCCCTCGTCCCGGAGGTACGCGAAGATGGAGAACAGCGTCTCGTCCGACTTCACCCCCCGCCCCGACGTGTGGTCCTTCGGCATACTCACACCTGTCCCCCGGAGACACAAAACGTTTTCAGGGCGAGCGCGGGCATCTCGCCACTTCCGAAAACCACTCGTAGCTCCCCCCGAAGGCACTACGTAGCTAATGGCATCCAACGGCGAGACGGGACGCTCCGGTGCGGGCCGCGTCCCGGCGACCGACGAGCGCTCGGAGTACGACTACGCCGGCGGGGACGTCGAACGACCCGGTCTGGTGGCCGACCTGCGCGAGCGGGTCGACGGGGACGTGCGGTTCGACTCGTACACCCGCCAGCTGTACGCGACCGACGCCTCGGCCTTCGAGGTGACGCCGGTCGGCGTGGTCTTCCCGACGTCGACGGCGGACGTCGCGGCCGTCGTCTCCTACTGCGCCGAGCGGGAGATCCCGGTCCTGCCGCGGGGCGGCGGCACCAGCCTCGCGGGCCAGGCGGTCAACGAGGCGGTCGTGCTCGACTTCACCCGGTACATGGACGGCGTGGTCGGCCTCGACCTCGACGCCGACACGCCGACCGCCCGCGTCGAGGCCGGGACCACGCTGGCGGAACTGAACGACCGGCTCGCGCCCCGCGACCTCAAGTTCGCGCCCGACCCCGCGGCCGGCGACCGCAGCGCCATCGGCGGCGCCATCGGGAACAACTCGACCGGCGCCCACTCGCTGCAGTACGGCAAGACCGACGCCTACGTCGAGGAGTGCGAGGTCGTCCTCGCCGACGGCTCCGTGGCGACGCTGGGCGAGATGGACGTCGACGAGCTCCGGGCGGCCGCCGACCCCGACGCCGACGACCTGCTTCCGCGCGTCTACGCCGGCGTCGTCGAGATACTGGACGACCACGCCGACGAGGTCGAGGCGCGGTACCCCGACCTGAAGCGGAACGTCTCGGGGTACAACCTCGACAGGCTCGTCGACGAGGCGGAGACCGGGACCGTGAACCTCGCCCGGCTGCTGGCGGGCAGCGAGGGGACGCTGGCGGTCGTGACCGAGGCGACGGTCTCGCTGGAGCCGGTCCCCGAGACCAAGTCGGTCGCGCTGCTGACCTACGGGAGCGTCTACGACGCCGTCTCGGACGTCCAGCACGTGCTGGACCACGACCCCGCGGCGGTCGAACTCATCGACGACACGCTCATCGACCTGGCGGCCGACACCGCGGAGTTCGAGGACGTCGTCGCGCTGCTCCCCGACGGGACACGCGCGGCGCTGCTCGTGGAGTTCTACGCCGAGGACGACGAAGACGGCCGCGAGCAGACCGCGGCGCTGCTCGACGACCGGGTCGGTGACGCGGCAGCCGACGGCGGCGTCGGGGACGCCGACGCCGGCGGAGATGCGGGTGCCGACGCCGACGCGGTCGGAAGCGACGACCGGTACGCCTTCGACGGGATGGAGGCCCACGACGAGGACGAGCGCGCCCGGTTCTGGAAGCTCCGGAAGTCGGGGATGCCCATCCTGATGTCCCGGACCAGCGACGCCAAGCACATCAGCTTCCTCGAGGACTGTGCGGTCCCGCCCGAGCACCTCCCCGAGTTCGTCGAGGGGTTCCAGGAGGTGCTGGCGGAACACGACACGTTCGCCTCCTTCTACGCCCACGCCGGCCCGGGCGTGCTCCACGTCCGGCCGCTCGTCAACACCAAGTCGCAGGTCGACCTCGACGCCATGGAGGTCATCGGCGAGGCGGTCACCGACATGGTCGTGGAGTTCGGCGGGAGCGTCTCGGGCGAGCACGGCGACGGCCGGGCCCGGACCCAGTGGAACCGCAAGCTCTACGGCGACCAGCTGTGGGGCGCGTTCCGGGATCTGAAGTCCGCGTTCGACCCCGACTGGCTGCTCAACCCCGGGCAGGTCTGCGGCGACGTCTCGCTGACCGAGAATCTCCGGTTCGATCCCGGCTACGAGTTCGACGCCGGCTTCGACCCCGCGCTCGACTGGGCGAACGAGAACGGCTTCCAGGGGATGGTCGAGCTCTGTCACGGCTGCGGCGGCTGCCGCGGGGGCCAGGAGACGACGGGCGGGGTGATGTGTCCGACCTACCGGGCGGCCGACGAGGAGATCACGAGCACCCGGGGCCGGGCCAACATGCTCCGACAGGCCATGTCCGGCGACCTGCCGGACGACCCGACCGACGACGAGTTCGCCACCGAAGTGCTCGACCTCTGCATCGGCTGCAAGGGCTGCGCGAAGGACTGCCCGAGCGAGGTCGACATGGCCAAGCTCAAGGCCGAGGTCGTCCACGAGCGCCACCAGCGCGAGGGCGCGAGCCTCCGCGACCGGCTGTTCGCCAACGTCGATTCGCTGGCCCGGGTCGGCAGCGCGCTCGCGCCGGTGTCGAACCTGCTGGCGGAGCTGCCGGGCGCGCGCACCGTCATGGAGCGGACGGTCGGCATCGCCAGCGAGCGCTCGCTGCCGACCTTCGAGCGCGAGACGCTGCGGGACTGGTTCGAGGCCCGCGGCGGGTCGCGGGTCTCGCCGGACGACGCCGAGCGCCGCGCGGTGCTGTTCCCCGACACCTACACCAACTACAGCCACCCCGAGATCGGCCGGGCGGCGGTCCGCGTCCTGGAGGCCGCCGGCGTCCGGGTCGACCTGGCCGACCGGACCGACAGCGGCCGGCCGGCCCACTCGAAGGGGTTCCTCGACGAGGCCCGCGAGACCGCCCGCGGGAACGTCGACGCGCTCGCGCCCCGAGTCCGCGACGGCTGGGACGTGGTGCTGGTCGAGCCCTCCGACGCGGTGATGTTCCAGTCGGACTACCTGGACCTGCTGGGCGGGGGCTCACGTGAGACCGACGCCGAGACGCTGGCCGCGAACACCTACGGCGTCTGCGAGTACCTCGACGTCTTCGGGCTCGACGAGAACGCGGGGTTCGACGGGCCGGGCGCGTCGCTGGCGTACCACGGCCACTGCCACCAGAAGGCGACCAAGAAGGACCACCACGCCGTGGGGGTTCTGCGCCGTGCGGGGTACGAGGTCGACCCGCTGGACTCGACGTGCTGCGGGATGGCCGGGTCGTTCGGCTACGAGGCCGAGCACCACGCCATGAGCACCGCCATCGGCGACATCCTGGTCGACCAGGTCGAGGAGAGCCCGGCGGAGTTCGTCGCGGCGCCCGGGGCGTCCTGCCGGACGCAGCTCGGGGACCTGCTCGACGGGGGCGCCGTCGAACGAGAGAGCCACCCGTCGGTCGACCGCGAGGGACCGCCGACGCCGGTGGAGCTGCTGGCCGCCGCGCTGGAGTGACGGGATTCGGTCGGCGGTGACGCCGACCGCCCGTCAGCCGTCCGCGCCGACGGTGAGGGTCAGTCGTCGGCGGAACTGGCCCGGAGGTACTGCCGGCCCTCCTCGGTCTCGCGGAGCATGCTGTCGAACACCTCGGCGTCGGTCTGGAACTTGTGGACCTGGTGGAGGACGGTGTTGTGGAACCCGGAGATGAAGTCGCCGTACTCCTTGAAGAACTCGTGGATCCACCGCTGCATCTTGTCGGTGTTGCGGAACTGGGTGATGAACTGCCAGTGGTACTCCGAGTCGGCGTTGAAGAACATCAGCACGTGGGGGTCCTCCCGGAGCGCCCAGTAGCACTCCTCCCAGTACTCCTCGAAGTTGGGGTAGTAGAACGCGACCCGGAAGAGGTAGTGGTCGAAGATGCTCTGATCGGGGATGACCGTCTCGCGGTACAGCCCCTCCTCGGCCATCTCCCGGAGGATTTCGCTGACGCGGTTGTGCGACAGCTCGATGCCGTACTCCGCGGCGAGGATGTCGCTCAGCTCGCGGGTCGAGGCGGTCGGGTTCGCGACCCGGACCTTCAGAATCGCGATGTTTCTGGGGGACACGTCCTGCTTACTCCCGAACTCTGACATGGGCGGAGTGTCGCGGCGGGCGGTGAAATTCCTATTGGTTGGGTGCACCCGGCCGCTCGCGACTCGCGAAGAAAGACGGTCCACGCTCCCGGTTCAGAAGGAGGGGATTCCCGGTTCCGAAAGGGGCACCCCCAGTTCAAACGAGGATTTCCAGTTCGAAGGGGGATTCCTAGTTCAGAAGGGGAACTCGCGGGGCTCGTGCTGGAGCGAGATCCACTTCTTCTCGGTGACCTCGTCGAGGAAGTCCTCGGCGTTGTACCCGCCGACGCCGGAGGCGCCGGTGCCGCTGAACGGGACGTGGGCCTCGTCGTTGATCGGCTGGTCGTTGACGTGGATCATCCCGGTCTCGATGCGCTCGGCGATGCGCTTGCCCGCGCCGACGTCGCCCGCGTGGACCGACCCGGAGAGCCCGTACTCGGTGTCGTTCGCCATCTCGACGGCCTCGTCGACGTCCGAGAACGGGATGACCGGCGCGATGGGACCGAAGTGCTCGTTGCACGCCGCCGCCATGTCGTTTGTCGCGTCCGAGAGCACGGTCGGTGCGACGACCAGCGAGTCGTCGACGCCGTCGATGTCGACCGTGTCACCGCCGGTTTCGAGGGTGGCGCCCGCCTCGACCGTGCGCTCGACGTAGTCGAGCATCTCGTCGCGCTGGGACTCGTCGATGATCGGCCCGACCACGGTGTCGGGGTCGTGGACGCTGCCCGCGGGCAGCGATTCGGCGCGCTCGGTCAGCTTCTCGACGTACTCGTCGTAGACGTCCTCGTGGACGATGTGGCGGTTGATGGAGATGCAGACCTGGCCCTGGTGGACGAACGAGCCGAAGACCGCGGCGTCGACCGCCGCGTCGACGTCGGCGTCGGCGGTCACGATGTGGGCGTTGTTGCCCCCGAGCTCCATCGCGGGCACCGCGAGGTTCTCGCCGGCCGCGGCCGCGACGCGCCGGCCGACCTCGGTCGAGCCGGTGAACGCGACCACGTCGCTCTCGGGGTGGCTCGCGACCCGGTCGCCGATCTCCGAACCGCGTCCGGTGACGACGTTGAGCACGCCGTCGGGCAGCCCGGCCTCCTCGAACAGCTTCGCGATGAGGAGGCCGCCGACGATGGGCGTGTTGGTCGCGGGCTTGAGCACGACGCTGTTGCCGGCGGCGATGGCGGGCGCGACCGCCCGCATCGAGAGGTTCAGCGGGAAGTTCCACGGCGAGATGACCGTCACGACGCCCTCGGGCTCGCGCTGGACGATGTTCTCCTTGCCGGGGATGTTCGAGTCGGCGTGCTCGCCCTTCATCCGTCGGGGCAGCGTCGCCGCCTCCGCGGCCTGGTCGGAGGCGAGGTGGACCGACGTCTCGCCCATGATGCGCGAGCCGCCGGCCTCGTGGACGAGCAGGTCGACGATGTCGTCGCTGTGCTCCTCCAGTCCCTGCAGTACGCCCTGGATGACCTCGCTCCGCGCGGCGGGCGGCTGCTCCGCCCACTCCTTCTGGGCCTCGGCGGCGAAGTCGTACGCAGCGTCGACGTCCGCCTCCACGCCGGCTGGCACGCGGGCGATCTCCTCGCGCGTCGAGGGGTCCTCGACGGGGATCTCCTCGCCGCTCTCCGAGGCGACCCACTCGCCGCCCAGGTACAGTGCACTCCAGTCTGCCTCGATGGACATGTCGGCTGACATCCTTTATAAGATGGTTAATAGCCGCATTAAAACTTGCCGTTAGGTTGAGCATTGCAGACTCGATCGGTCAAGTGCGACCCGGGCGGAAATTTTGTCGGGGCCCTAGCCGTGGACCGTTTGTCGGGACCGTAGCTGTGGACCGTTCCGCCGCGGTAGTAGACCGTCCGTCACCGGAGACGTGCTTCCAGACGGGATGACAATCGGGACGGGAGAGGGACCCCGCTGTTCCAGTGCTTTCGGCGGGGAGCGTCGACCGGTCGCGCGACGTCGTAGTGTGCTCCTCCCTCGCTCTGAGGACGTGAGAAAACGGACTCAATTCCCTCAGAATCCTCTCAGCACTTCAGGTCGAGATCTCGGTTTCCTTGTCGTTCTCACGGTTTCCTAGACACTCCAGATTCGATTCCGGCACCCACAGAGCCAGCTCGTTACCCGACGTCCGATTTCGCTCTTCGAGAACCACCCCGCTCTCCGAGAACCACCCCGTCGTTCCAGTGCTATCGCTCGCCGACGGAAACCGACTGCTAGGAGGCGAACGAACGGTCCCACCCCGTCGTTCCAGTGCTTTCGCGGGCCGCGACGTCGGGCACCCCGATTCCGGATTTCCGTGTGCCATCTCGTGTTCGTTCCTCCGTCGCTCGCCCTCACCCCGTCGTTCCAGTGCTATTCCGCCGAGGTGCAGAGGCACGATAGGGGAGGGACCCCGCTGTTCCAGTGCTTTCTCGGAACCGGGCACCGCGATGGTCTGTCGGCTCCGCGGTGCCGACTCCGCGGTGCCGCATTGCCGACTCCTCGATGCTGTTACCATCCGTCTAAATTTCTGCACTCCGTCGTTGTGAACCCCCACACCCCGTCGTTCCAGTGCTTTCTTGAGAACAGGGATAGAAGTATCAGGGACCGTAGGCTCAAGTGAACAACTATCTGGAAGATAGGTACTCTCTAAACTTCCCGAGAACCAGTGATCTTCCGTAGAGTCGACGGGATCCCCTCAGAAATCCTTCTTCTTCCATTCCAAAACATCTTCTAGAGCGGCAGTAGAACCTTCTAGAGGCTGATTAGATTAATCTACAATCCTCGTTAACACCTTCTAGAACGAATGAATAAAGCAAATAAATTGGAGTACGGATATTGTTTCTTCTAACACGTTATAAATCTACCGCTTCCCAGAGGCGGCTCACCCCACCACCCCCTTCCCGACGAAAAGCACTGGAACGACGGGGTGTGGGGGTCACTTAAACGATCCAAAGCAGTGGAAGCACTGGAACGGGTGGTGCGGTGGTTTTATGTCGTCGGAATCGCACACATCGTGTAACGCACGCCGACGGTGTCACGCACCATGGACAGTGTCACGCACCGTGGACAGTATCACACGCCATTGACGAAGACGAACCATGAACGGATACAAATTCAGTCCACAGGCCTTCCCGTACGAGAACCGCGAAGCGCTCCTGGACGACTACACGCCGGACACCCTCGTCGGCCGCGACGACGAACTCGAGGAGTACCACGCCGCCCTGCTCCCGGCGATCAACGGCGAACAGCCCGACAACATCTTCCTCTACGGCAAGGCCGGCGTCGGCAAGACCGCCAGCACCAAGTTCCTGCTCAATCGGCTCACCGCCGACGCCGACGAACACGACGTCCCCATCCACACCGAGTTCCTGAACTGCGACGGACTGAACACCTCCTACCGCGTCGGGGTCGAGCTCGTCAACAACTACCGGTCGGCCGAGGAGCAGATCAGCGAGTCGGGCTACCCCCGCTCGCAGGTCTACGACATGCTCTGGAACGAACTCGACGGCCGCGGCGGTCTCCACATCATCGTCCTCGACGAGGTCGACCACCTCAACGACGACTCCATCCTCTACCAGCTCTCGCGGGCCCGCGAGAACGACAACATCGCGGCGGCCCGCGTCGCCGTCATCGGCATCAGCAACGACCTCACGTTCCGCGACTCGCTGTCGCCCAAGGTCCGCTCCTCACTGTGCGAACGGCAGATCTCGTTCTCGACCTACGACGCCAGTGAACTCCAGGCGGTGCTCGAACAGCGCCGCGAGGTCGCGTTCCAGGACGACGCGCTCACCGACGACGTCATCCCGCTCTGCGCGGCCTACGGCGCCCAGGAGTCGGGCGACGCTCGGAAGGCGCTCGACCTGCTGCTGAAGGCCGGCGACAAGGCCCGCGAGGAGCGCGACCAGCGCTCCGACGACGACCACCCGGAGAACGTCACCGAACACCACGTCAGGGAGGGCCGGAAGATGCTCGAACGCGAGGAGGTCCACCGGGGAATAACGGACCTGAGCGAGAACGAGCAGATCGCCCTCTACGCGCTCGCTACCCTCCACGCCGAGGGCGAGACGCCCATCCGGTCGCGCCGGCACTACCAGCGGTACAAGAAGCTCTCCGAGCGGGCGAAGGACGACTCGTTCACCAGCCGGTGGATGCGCGACCAGATGGACGACCTGGCGATGCTGGGCCTCGTGAGCGTCGAGAAGAAGAACGAGGGCCTCGACGGCGGACAGTACCGCGAACACGACCTCGCCCAGGACCTCCCAGTCGTGATCGACGCGCTCTCGGACGTCATCGACTTCGTCGGCGTCCACGACTCGGTGCGGAAGTACGTGAACGTCCAGGAGTAGACGGGAACGTCCAGCAGGAGTTGAATTCTCCCGAACGACATCCCTCCAGGGGAACGACGTCCCTCAAGGGGAACGGCGTCCCTCATGGGAACGACATTCCTCAATAGGAACGACATCTCTGCAGTGTGGGCTTGACATCCCTCATGGCGCGGGCCTGTCGAGCGAGACCGTGGTGTCGAGCGAGATTGCGGTATCGAATAAAACCGCGGTATCGAACAAGACCGCGGTATCGAACAAGACCGCGGTATCGAGCTAGACTGCGGGTGATACTGTGGATACAACTCCGTCCAGTATACCTCAAATACGGTGTCGAGTGCCCCGAACGCGTTCGACCTAACCACTATCGTCCGCAGGAGCGAACTGCCGGACGTGAACGAGTCGGTGCAGGACCGCGAGGTCCGAGAACGCGGGACGACCCGGACCAGCGAGACGGCTCCCAGTTTTGGATCGGCGAGCGGGCCGGAGTCCGGCGACCCCGTCGGCGTCGTCCTCGCGGGCGGCTACTCCCGGCGGTTCGGCGACCGCGACAAGGCGCTGGCCCGACTCGGCGGCCGGCCCCTGCTCGCGCGGGTGGTGGCTCAACTCGGCACTGCGACCGACCGCGTTGTGGTCAGCTGTCGGGCCGACCAGCGCGCCGCGTTCGCCGACGCGCTCGACTCGCCCGCGGACCCGGAGCGCACCGCCGACGTCCGGGTCCGGTTCGCCGCGGATCCCGTGCCTGACCGCGGTCCCCTGTACGGCTTCAGGACCGCGCTCCGGACCGTCGAGGCCGAGACCTGCGTCCTGGCCGCGTGTGACGCGCCGTTCCTCGACCCGCGCCTGGTCGCCGACCTCGCCGACCGACTGGCCGCCGACCCGGCCGCGGATGGCGTCGCGGTCCGGGCCGGGGACGGTCCCCGTCCCGTACCGGCGGCCTACCGGACCGCGCCGGCACTCGAGGGCTGCGACGCGCTGCTCGACGCCGGTGAGGGTCGGCTCTCGGCGCTGTTCGACCGCCTCGCCGTCCGTCGGGTGCCGGCCGACGACGCGGCCGGCGACGCCGCCCGGAGCCTATTCGACGTGGACACTCCGGCGGACCGCGAACGGGCGGCGGCCGCGCTCACAGACCGGACGTCGTGCGACCGCAATTGGACGTCGACAGACCAGACGTCGGGCAAGCCCGATTGAACGTCGACAGACCGGACGTCGAGCGTCCGGAATCCGGCGTCGGGCGATGCACGCCCGCGAGGTCACACCGCTTCGATGCTTCACATCGTCGGGGCGAACGCCGCCCGACGAGTGACGCCGTCGTGCTCGTCGTGCAGATTCCGGCAGTACGGGTCGAGAAACCGGTTCCGTCCCCGTAACCGATGGCCCGCTATTCCGGTGTCGCTCCGAACAGGGGTTCCTCGTCGGGGTCGAGCGACACTGCGGTGATCGACTCCACGCGCTTGACGAGTCGCTCGCCGTCGACGCCGTCGGCCACGAGTCGCGGAAGTCCCGACTCCCCGTCGTCGCGGCCACCGCGGCGCTCGAAGGCCAGTATCCCGTCGAGCGCGGGCCGGATCGGCACGTCGGCCGCGAAGTCCGCGGCCGCGACCCGGAGGTGAGTCGTCTCGCCGCGGAAGTCGGCCGCCGTCGCGAGCGCGTCGAGGGGGACGCCGGTCCACACGCCGGTCTCGCGCTCGCCCGACGCGCACTCGACCGTGCAGCGCGCGGTCGAGCGTGGGAACGAGCCGCCGGACGAGATTATCACTCGCTCACGACCCTCCACCGCGACGCGGGGCGGCGGTCCGTCCGCCTCGGCGGGAGTCACGTCTTCGTTCGTCGGGGCGAGGGTGAACCCCTCCTCGGTCGTCCGCTCTCGGTTCATCTCGGTTCCGACTTCGGACGCCACGCGAATGGCGGTGGCCGTGATTCCCGCGAACTGAAACGCCTCGCGAACGTATTCGGGGACACGGTTTCCCGGCACTCGCTGGTATCTACACGCATGTCCGGCTTCCCGCGGCCCTTCGCCACCGGAGACGGGGACGACGAGACGTTCGACGCGTACGACGAGTTCCGACCCGACCACCTGCCCGAACCAGGCCCGTTCCTCGCCGGCGCGGACGTGCTGACCGGCGACGACCACTGCGCGTTCCACCGGATCACCCGCGACATCTTCGAGGAGCGGGGCGTCTTCGACGCCACGTTCGGTTACAACCTCGCGCGGCTCAATCTCGACACCCGCCACCCCGATGCCGGCTGGCGGTACGCCCGCGCGCCCGACGACCCCGACGCGCTGCTGGCGGAGTTCACCCCGACGACCGCGTTCTGCCCGCAGAGCGAGAGCCTCACCGTCGGGGCGCTCCGGGCCTGGAACGGCCTCGCCGACCGCCACGAGTACGACCGGGTGTCGGTCGCGGTCGCGCCCATGCACCAGAAGAGCACCGCGATCAACGAGAAGCTCCGCGACCTGGAGGGCCGACTCGACGACGGCGGCGGACGCGAGGAGGACTCCGGAGCCGTCGAAACCGCGACTCGGAGCGACACGGGCCCGTCGGCCGGCGACGACGCCGGCCTCCCGTTCTGAGATGGCGGACCGGTCGTCCGCCTCGTGCTGTCGGTGACCGGGACGCTCGCGCTCGCGTCGACCGGGGTCCTGACGTTCTTGGCGTTCCGGCCGAGCGCAATCGGCTACGCCTACGAACTGACGCCGGTGCTGGTCGAGGAGTAGGACCTCACCTCGTCACCCGGCGTGCTTTAAGTAGCTCTGGCGACAAGGTATAGATACGAAGGACTTCTCGCAGTTGACTACCTGCCGCCGAGCGGTGCGTTCGGCGGTAGGAAACCGGAAAGCAGGAAACCGGAAACCGTCCGGCCCGCCGGTCAGGCCGCCCGCCGCAGCTCCAGCACCCACTCGTCGGGCGCCCGGCGGTGGACCTCGCAGGCGTCGAACGCCTCGTCGGCCGACCCCTCGGCGTGTTCGCCCGCGAGCAGCTCGGCCAGCGGCGAGGGGTCGTGGTCGTTCACGACGTAGAAGGACTCGCCGGGGTCGAGCGCCCGGAACTCCTCGCCGACCTGCTCGTGGCGGATGCGCGGCGGGAGCCCCCGGACGTCGAGCGCAGAGTCGGGTACCGACACCGGTCCCGCGTCGTCGCTCTCCAGGAAGTCGGCGACCGCGTCGGCGAGGTCGCCGACCGGCTCGGGACGCGACGCAGCGTCGGACCCAGCGACGACCGGACTCTGCAGCTCCCTGTCGAACGGGAGCTCGGCCAGCACCTCCACGCCGAGTTCCGCCTCGGGCTCTGCGTCGCCGTAGAGGTCGTGGTCGTGGCCGCAGTTCTCGCAGGCGAACCCCGCCATGTTGACGGCCCCGCCGATCACCGGGACGCCGTTCTCTTCGAACAGCGCGGCGCTCCGGCCGGTGTCGCCGAGGCTGGTCGGGAACGGCGTGGAGACCAGCACCGCGCCCGAGACCGGCACCTCCTGGAGGGTCGTCAGCACCACGTCGCCGGTCCCCGGCGGCAGGTCGACCACCAGCACGTCGCGGTCCGTCCACGCGGTGTCGCCCAGCAGTTCGGTCAGCGCGTCGTGGGCCATCGCGCCGCGCCAGGCCAGCGGCGCGTCGTCGGCGACGAGCCCGACGCTCATCACCTGCATGCCGTCGACCTCGGCCGGGGCGGCCCGGCCGTCGTCGGTGGCCTCGACCGGCCCCTCGACGCCGACCAAATTGGGGACGTTCGGTCCGTGGATGTCGGCGTCGAACAGGCCGACGTCGTACTCGTCGGCCAGCGCGCGGGCGAGGTGGGTCGCCACGGTGGTCTTGCCGACCCCGCCCTTCGCGCTCCCGACCGCGATGACGTGGTCGACCCCGGGGAGCGAGAGGTCGGTGTCTTGGCCGTGACCGTGACCATGACCGTGGATTCCCCCCGGCCCGCCGTGCGCTTCGGCCGTTCTCGCACCTTCGCCGCCGGCCATCTCGCTCTCGACCCGGACCTGTTCGACGCCCGCCACCTCGAACGCCCTGCGGCGGACCGCCTCCGCGATCTCCTCGGCGTCTCTGGGGGCCGCGCCCGAGAGGTCCATCGAGACCGTGACGACGCCGTCCGCGACCTCGACGTCGGTCACGAGGCCGGCGTCGACAACGCTCGCGCCGAAGTCGGGGTCCTCGACCGTCGCGATCGCCTCCTCGACGCGCTCACAGATGTCCTCGTCCATGTTACCACGCCTCGAAGTCTTCCATCGGATTCTCGCCCTCCTCGTCGTCCCCGTCGTGCATCAGCGTCCCGCCGTAGGGCCGGAACTCGAAGTCGTAAGCGCTGGCCACGCGGTCGAGTTCGTCCTCGCGCTCGGCGATGACCGCGGTGTCGAACCCGGCCCGCTCGACCGCCGCCACCAGTTCGTCGTCGTCGACGACGCCGTCGGCGTAGGCCGCGGCCACGCCGTCCCGGAACCGGTCGGCGTTGCGTCGGCACCGCGTCGCCTCGTCGAACTCCTCGCGAATCTCCGGCGTCGGCCGACCGCGGTCGGTCGGGATGGCGGCGAGCCGGTCGGCCGCGCGCCGGTCGTAGTCGGCGGCGGCCGAGAGCACCTCGACCACCCGCTCGGTCGGCGGGAGGTCGGCCCACGCGTCGCGGGCCTCGGGGGCCACCAGCGCGTCGACCACCTCCTCCCAGGTGGTGTCGCGCTCGACGTCCTCGAACGCCTCCGCCACGAACGCGCCGACGTGCTCGTCGGGGATGGAGACGCCGAGCGATTCGGTCGCGGTTCCGCCGCTCTCGGAGTCTGTGTCTGTCATGTGTCCTACCTCCGTTTCGATGGTCCGGGGTCGTCGGGGAGTCGTCCGTCGCTCGGACCCAGGGCGCGCCCCGTGCCCGGACCGAGGCCACCGCTCGTTTCAAATCCGCTACCCTGTCCCGCGCCGTCGCCGGGCGCGCCCCGGGGCGTCTCGGCGGGCGACTGGGGGCCGCCGCCGGGCGGGCCGTCGTCGATCTCCACGTCGAGCCGGTCGGGGTCGACGCCCCGGGCCGCCGCCAGCGCGCGCTTGGCGGTCCGCTTGACGTCGTCGCTCCGGTCGGTGATGCCGTGGGCCTCCAGGGCCTGCTCGGCCCGGTCGGTGGCGAGGTCGCCGAGCGACTCTGCGGCCTTTGCCCGGACGAACGCCTCGGGGTCGCGGGCCAGCACCGCCGCCAGCAGTCTGACCGCCTCCTCCACGTCGTCGGCGCGCTCGCCGAGGTACCGCGCGGCGTACTCCCGGACCGCGGGATGGGGGTCGTTCTTGATGCGGTCGGTCAGCTGCTCGGGGGCGGCCCGGCCGGTCTTGCCCAGCGCGATGACCGCGTTGCGCCGGACCCACCCGCTGTCGTCACTGAGCGCCTCGCCGAGCACGTCGTCGTCGGGCGCGAGCCGCGAGAGCGCGACCACCGCCTCGGCCCGGACCCACTCGTCGGCGTCTTCGAGCGCGGTCCGGACCGCGGCCTCGGCCTCCGGGGGCGCCTCGCCGCGGGCCGCGCCCAGCGCCTCGACCGCGAACTGCCGGACGTCGGCGCTGTCGTCGGCGGCGAGGCGGTCGGCCAGCGCGTTCGCGGTGGCGGGCTCGAGCCCCCCGGCGTCGGCCCTGTCGACCAGTGCGAGCGCGGCGTCCCGGCGGACGGGTTCGCGGTCGTCGTCGAGCAGGTCCCGGAGGTCGGCCTCGTCGCCGTCGCGGGCGGGCGACCGGTTGCGGGCGCTCCGGTTGGCGTACTCGGTCATTCCTTCGCCCTCCAGTAGACGAACGACCACGTCAGCAGCGTCGTCGCCACGAGGCCGAGCACCCAGTTGCCGACCGAGTGGGTCACCCACGTGCCGCTGCCCGAGCCGCCGGAGCCCGACCCGCCCGAGGCGCCCGACTGGCTCCCGCCGGACGACCCGCTCGACCCGGAACCGCTGGACGCGTCGGTCAGCTTCCACTCGCCGGTGTCGAGCTTCGTGAACTGGAGCGTGATGGACTTCTGGCCGTTGACCTCCTCGGCGCTCCCGTTCCACACCGCGAACGCCAGGTAGACGTTCTCCGAGCCCGCGAAGCTGGCGTCGTACGTGCCGTTGGTGCCGTGCCTCCGGGTGAACACCACCGACCAGCCGTTCCCGGTCCGCTCGGCGCGGGCCCGGACGTTCTGGCGGGGCGCGTGGGTCAGCGACCCGTACCCCTTGGCGTAGTAGTTCTGGGCGTACCGGTCGTACCGGGCCTTCGAGAGGGGGTTGCCGGCGGCCCGGGCCGGCATCGTCTCGTTGTCCGGATGGGGGTAGACGTACATCCGGCCGAACGACGAGCGGTCCCGGAACTGCCAGCTCGCCCGCCAGTACCAGATGTCGACCGGCTTGCCGGCCGCGCCCATCGTGATCGGGGGCCGGTCGCCGGTCCGGAGCATCACCGCGGCGGCGTCGCTGTAGTTGCGCGGCGCCCGGATGTTCGCGTCCAGGGTCGGGTCGGTCCACGACAGCCGGAACGCGGTGTGGGTGTCGTTGTGGACGGTCTGGACCGTCAGCCGGTCGGTGCTCCCGCCGCCGAACGGCGGCGCCATCTGCTGCTTCGACAGCTTGACCGTCCGCTCGGGCGCGTCGCTCCACTCGTCGGCCCCGGGGTCGGTCGGCACCGTCTCGACTGCCATCGCCGGCTGGGTCCCGCCGGTGACCGCGGCGGTGACCGCAGTCTGGGCGAGTACGAGCGCGGCCACCACGACCGCCGTCACTATCGTCGCGCGCCGCGCCGCGTCGCGGTCAGGCACGGGGATTCACCTCCGCGGCCGCGTCGGCGTCGACGTCTGGATCGGGGTGGGCGGCGAGGTCGCGGGTGACGATTGCCTCCGCGAGGTCGGCGGCCGCCCTGTAGACCGCCCCGGCTGCGCGCCGGGGGTCGTCGTAACTCTCCGCCTCCTTCGGGTCGTCGGTCGCGTCCCGGACGCCGTGGGCGAACGCGGGTACGAAGTCCGCGAGGTGCTCGTCGAGCACCGTCGCCTCGGCGCGTTCGAGATTCTCGGCGTCGTCGGCCTCGCCCTCCTCGCAGGCGACCGCACGACGGGCGGCCAGCACCTGGAGCAGTTCGAGCTCGACGACCACGTGGTCCTGGCGCTCGTGGAAGTCGTCGGCGGGCTCGACGCCGAACGCCTCCAGGAGCCCGGCCACGGTGGCGATGCGGCGCTGCTTCCGGCTCACCTCGTCGCCGACCGTGTACTCGGCCTCGTAGGGTACCACCGCGTAGGTGCCGTCGTCGCTCGGCAGGCCGAACAGGTCGTTGTACGCCGACTCCAGCGCCTCGCGGTCGGTCGCGCCGAGCGCCCCGAGCAGGGCCTCGACCTCGTCGGTCAGGTCGAGCTTCCGCCCGGCCGCACGGAGGCCATCGGCGGTCTCCGCGTGGGTCAGTTCCGCGACGATTTCCTCGTCGGGGTAGCAGTACGCGCCCGCCGCCGCGCTGTAGATGGCGGCGCGGGCGGCGTGGCGCTCCGCGGGCGACAGTTCGTCGGCCCCCTTGTCGTTACGAGGCCTCACGTCGTCGGCCGAATGCGCGTCGTCGGTTGGTGTGTCGGTCATGCTGTCACCTCACGGTTGGTTGGTCCACTGCTCGCCCTCGCGGACCTCGATCTCCTCCCGGATGGGCATGTCGACGACCTTCTTGCCCTTCCGGTCCCAGCCCTTCACCTTGTTCTCCTTGACGGTGTAGGTCTCGATGAGCCGGGTGGTCGCGCCGAACAGCTGGAGCACGCCCAGCAGGTGGTGGCTCGGGTCCCGGACGCGCTGCTGGATGATCTCGACCGACTCCTCGTAGGTGCTGCCGGGCCAGTCGTTGCGCTTCTGCTCGGTGTTCGGCGTGAACATCTGGGTCAGGAACGCCGGCGGCACGTGGTACGGCGGCATGTAGAACACCTGGGGCCGGGTGCCGAACTGCGGATACAGCGGCAGCGCGACCTTCTCGTCGGACTTCGCCAGGTAGTTGACCGGGCTCCGGCCCTTCGCCGCCGACTTCTTCCCGTTGGGGTGGCCCGCCTTCGGCCCGCGGTTGATGTTGCCGTGGAGCCGGGTCTTGCCGATGCAGCTGCTCACGCACCGGGGGACGTTTCCCTCCTCGATGCGAGGGAAGCAGCCGACCGGCTTCTCGGAGACGCCGGTCTCGGGGTTGTACATCGGCTTGTGGTACGGACAGGCCTTCACGCACTTGCGGTAGCCCCGGCACCGCTCCTGGTCGAGCAGCACGATGCCGTCCTCCGAGCGCTTGTAGATGGCCTTCCGGGGGCAGGCCGCCAGGCACGCCGGGTTCTTGCAGTGGTTGCAGAGCCGCGGCAGGTAGAACTGCCAGATGTCGTGGTACTTGCCCTGCTCGGGGTCGGACTCGACCACCTGGTCCTCGGGGTACTCGCCGTGGACCTGGTCGTCGCCCAGCGCGGGGTACTCCCACTCCTCCTTCCGGGCGACGTACCCCTTGACCCGCTCGCCCTGGTCGGCGGCCTCGAAGATCGTCTCGTCGGGGCCCAGGTCGTCGAGCAGCCGCATGTCCCAGCCCATCGGGTAGCCGCCGTAGGGCTCGGTCTCGACGTTCATCCACCACATGTACTCCTCGCCCTTCCCGCTGGTCCAGGTGGACTTGCAGGCGAACGAGCAGGTGTTGCAGTTGATGCAGCGGTTCGTGTTGATGACCATCCCCCAGTGCCAGTCGCGCTCCTGCTGGCGGTGCTCGTAGGGGTAGCTCTGCTTGCGGCCGAGCTGCGGGTTGTACACTTCGGGCATCAGTCGTCACCTCGCGTCGTCCTCGCGGACGAGGTCGTCGTCGAACCGCTCCGCGACTGGAGCGACCCGCCGATGTAGTCCTGCAGCAGTTCGTCCTTCCGGGCGTCGCCGGGCCACCAGTCGGCCTCGCGGTACTTCTCGACGGTCACGAGGTCGTCGCGGTTCACCCCGGTCGGCGCCCAGACGGTCTCCTCGTAGCCGTGCTCCAGTTCGGCCCCGTGCCACGCGATGTGCTCGGGGACCTTCTCGGAGACGTTCGGGTCGCCGAACACCGCCTTGTGGACGAGCTCGTCGGTCTCCTGGCCGGGGTCGAGCCAGATGTTGGTCGTGGTGTTGAACCCCTTCACGTCGTCCTCGCCGGCGTCCTCGTCGTCGGGGAAGTGCTGGGGCCACCAGCCGTGCCAGAGGGTGAGCTGGCCCAGGTCGCCGGCCTTCCCGGGGCGCTGGCGCTCGCTGAGCATCGCCCGGACCACGGTGCCGCCGCGCTTGCCCTTGATCCGGACGTAGTCGCCGTTCTCGACGCCGATCGTCTCGGCGTCGCTCGGGTGGATCTCCACGAACGCCTCGCCCAGCGGCGGGACCTCGCTGGTCTCGCCCTCCGCCTCGGGGAACGAGAAGTCCTCGATCAGCCGCTCGGTGCCCTCGGGGTCGGCGCTGGTCGACCCGAAGTCCCGGGACGCCCAGATGAGGTTCCAGTCGGTCATCCCCCACGAGGAGTGGGTCCGGTACTTGCTGTGGGGCGTGTTGTAGTAGAACTGGTAGCCCTCGTCGTGGTAGAGGGGGTTCTGCTCGTCCTTGGCCTCGTCCCACTTCTTGTTGACGCCGTACGGCGTCCCCTCGACGCTCTCGATGTGGTCGAGGTCGTCGCGGCCGAGGTCGACGAGCCGGTCCTCCTCCTTGTGGAACTCCATCCGGCCGGTCTTGGTGTAGAAGGGCCGGTCGTCGTGGACCTGCGAGTAGAACGGGATGCGCGGGTACGTCTTGAGGTTGAGCCGCTCGGGGCCGTCCTCGAGGTCCTCGACGTCGATGCCCTGCGTGGTCATCCCGCGGTCGAACGTCTCCTGGATGTAGTCGCGGACGTCCTTATCCTCGTCGAGGAACTTGTCGAAGTACGCCCGGTAGGAGTCGACGGTGCGCTCTTCCGGCGGAATCTTCTCGTCGAGCTTCTCGGCGACCATCGCCAGCACCTCCCCGTCCTGCTTGGTGTCGTAGATGGGGTCCATCACCCCGTGGTCCATCGTGACGAAGGGGTTCTCGGGCCCCACGGTGATGTCGGGGTAGTCGCACTCCAGCCACGACGGGGCCGGCAGCACGATGTCGGCGTGCCGGGCCGAGTAGGTCATGTGGATGTCCGAGACGACGAACAGCTCGTTGGACGTGTCCGGGTGCTTCGTGAAGTTGTTGACGACGTGCTCCTGATGCTTGGTCTGGTTCAGGAGGTTGCAGTTCATCGTCCACAGGACGGTCGGCCTCGACATCGTGTACGACTTCGCGCCCTTCGGCATCACGGGCTCCTCGGCGTCGCCCTGCGGCACGAGGTCGAGTTCGCGGTCGAAGTCGCCCCGGATCTCGTGGGGGTCGAGCCGCTCGCCGCCGAAGAACGCGAAGGCGTACCCCGGATACATCCCGTGGGCCGAGTGGCCGTCGGGGTTGACGTAGTGGGGGTAGCCGTCCAGCAGCTCGATCTTGTACTGGCCGGAGTAGTTGTAGTAGCCCTTCCCGGCGTCGCCGATGTTGCCGAGCATCGCCTGCACGTAGAAGATCGAGCGCTGGAGCTCGCTGTTGGAGTGGAACCAGTGGTTGATCCCCTCGCCGGTGAACCACTGGCCGCGCTCGGCGGCGGCGAACTCCTCGGCGGTCTTCCGGATGGCGTCGGCCGGGATCGTGGTGATCTCCTCGACCTGCTCGGGCGAGTAGTTCTCCATCACGTTCGCCTTCTGGCGGGCGAAGTCGGTCCGGACGCGGACCGACGACCCGTCGGCCAGCGACACCTCGGTGTCGGCCTCCAGCTTCGGAGTCGCCGGCATCTCGTCGCCGACCTGCTCGCGGGTGACCGGGACGGGGTCGCCCCGCTCGTTCAGGACCACGAAGTCGCCCCAGTCGTGCTCGTCCTCCTCGCTCGGGGGCTCGCGGTCGGGGAACACCTCGTGTGCGCGGAGATACTTGCTGTTGTCCTCGCGCACCAGTAGCGGGAGGCTGGTGAACTTCCGCACGAAGTCGGCGTCGTAGAGGTCGTTCTCGATGATGACGTGGGCGAACCCGAGCGGGATGGCCGGGTCCGAGCCGGGACGGACGGGGAGCCACCGGTCGCACTTCTGGACGGTCGGCGAGTAGTCGGGGTAGATGCCGACCATCTTGCCCCCGCGCTCGCGGGCCTCCTGGAGCCAGTGGTTGTCCGCTAGCTTGTTGTGAATGAGGTTCTTGCCCTGGATGATGGTGTAGTCGCCCTTCCGCCAGGCGTTGGCGTCGGAGTCGCTGGTCTGGTAGCCGGTGGTCATCACGTGGCCCGGCGGCAGGTCGGCGTACCAGTCGTACTCGGTCCACTCGCAGCCCCCGAAGATCGAGGCGAGCCGCCGGCCGGCGCCGTGGCGGGTGAACAGCCCGTCGGCCTTGATGGCGTTGAAGACGTGGAACCGCTTGTGGTCGTCCAGGCTCGCCATCTTCTCGGCGATGAGGTCGACCGCCTCGTCCCACGAGACCCGCTCGAACTCGTCCTCGCCCCGACCCTCGGGGTTGGGGTCGTCGGGCGACCAGCCCTTCCGGACCATCGGGTACTTGATGCGGCTCGGCTCGAAGGTCCGCCGGTGGAGAGTCAGTCCCTTCATGCACCCGCGGGGGTTCCAGTTCTGGCTCACGTCGGCGTCCTCGTAGCCCGACGGCCCGACGCTTGGCTCCTCGTTGTGGTAGACCTGCTCGGCCCGGATCGGCACCCCGTTCTTCATGTAGAAGTTGAGCGCGCACGACTGGGTGCAGTTGGGGTGACAGACCGTCCAGTCGACGTCGTCGTAGGCGTAGATGTCGCGGTAGACCCGCTCCCAGTCCCGGTTCGGATAGGACTCGAGGGGGTTCTTCACCTCCGTCACGGGCTCGACGCCCTGGGTCGCGCCCCAGTCGCTCGTGAGGAGCGCGCCGACCGCACCGGCCCCCGCTCCCCGGATGAAGTCCCGCCGCGACAGGCTCATGGCGGGCCACCTCGTCTCGGTCGTCGTTCCGACGTTGCTACTCGGGTCATACAGTGGTCTCTCGCGGCGTCTCACCCTTCAACCCGCGAAGCGATTTCAGTCCCGTGAGAACGCCCGCGAACACCTTCGGCCAGACGGTTTTCAGCGCGATTCCGAGCAGCTGAGAACGCGCGGGCTCCTTATTACGAACCGGCTGTCATCCCCGACCATGCGACGACGAACGCTCCTGCTGGCGGGGGGTGCGCTCGCCGGCGGCGCGCTCGGTGTCCGGACGACGGGGTCGAGCGTCGGCGGGTCCGACGCCGAGTCGGCCCGGGCGCTCGTCGCCGGGAGCCTCCAGACGGTCGCCGACGAGGTCGCCGGCGCGACGGTCGAGGCCCACGGGAGCCTGGCCGCCGCCGAACTGGTCCGGTCGGGCGCCCGCGACCCCGACGTCCTGGCCCTCGCCGACCCGAGCCTCGTCTCGGACCTCGCGGGCTGGCGGGCGACGTTCGCCACCAACGCCGTGAGCGTGGTCTACGACCCCGACTCCCCGCGGGCCGACGCGATCGAGGCCGACTGGCGGTCGGCACTCGCGCGCGACGACGTGTCGGTCGGCCGGACCGACCCAGCCCGCGATCCGCTGGGGTATCGCACCCTGCTCGCGCTCGACCTCGCCGAGCGCAGGGGCGTCCCCGCGACGGCGATCCTGGAGAACTCCGACGTGTTCCCCGAGACCCAGCTGCTCCGGACGCTGGAGGCCGGCGGCGTCGACGCCGCGTTCGCCTACCGGAACATGGCGGTCGCCCACGACCTGCCGCGGGTCGACCTCCCGGAGCGCATCGACCTCTCGGACCCCGAACTCGCCGACCACTACCGGAGCGCGACCGTCTCGGTCGACGGCGAGACGGTCCGGGGCGAGCCGATCCGGTACGGCGCGGCCTACCTGACCGGCCGCGGCAGGGAGTTCTACGGGAACCTGGTCGGGAACGCCGAGCGGCTCCGGCGCTTCGGATTCACCGTCCCGGCGCGGTACCCCCTCGAACGGGGTCGGAGCGCGTGACAGGAAATTCAGAAGCGGGCCGACCGGACCGCGAGCGGTCCGACGGCCCCGGAGACGGGTCGGCGCGAACCGACCACGACTACGCTGACACGGGGCTTCGATACCGGGAATCCCCGGACCGGTACGACGCGCGAGGTGGACTGCGGGGTCGGCAGGACCCCGCGGCGCGCGCACCGCCCGGGCGGGCGTCCGACGCTCGAACGCCACACGTCGAGACGGTCCGCACCCACGTTCTTATATGCCCCCTAAACTCCGATCCCGGGACGGTCGACCCGCGCTACCGTCCGCCCTCGAAGCGCGTCCGGACGCCCCCGAAACGCGCCCGGACGCCGCCGAAACGCGTCCTGACGAACAGCCCGACGGGGAGGAGGTTGAGCGCCGCCGCGACGAGCACCGGCGGCGTCGCCAGCGCCGGGTAGGCGACCGCCGAGAGGAGGAGGATCGCGGCCGTCAGCGCGCTCGTCCAGCACGGCAGCAGGCCCATGGGTCGCGGCCCCGACTCGGCGTCGATCGAGGCGCGCGCGACCGTTCCGAAGTTCGACCCGCGCGCGACCAGCCGCCCGTCCCGGTCGTAGTCGACGACGTCGCACCGGTCGAGCCTGTCGAGGTGGTGCTGGGACAGCGACGTGTAGACGCTCCGGCGCAGGCGGTCGCCGGCCGCGTCGCCGTCCGCGAGGGCGTCGGCGACCGCGTCGGCGAGCTCGCGGACCGGAACGCCGTCCCCGTCCGCGCGGTTCCGGAGGTGGCGGACGCACTCGCGGCGCCGCGCGTTGGCGAGCAGCTCGTACGTCCGGTCGTCGGTCCACTGTTCGGCGGCCCGGTCGCCGCGCGGTCGGTCGACGCCCGGCTGCGCTTCGTTCGGTTCCGGAGTCATCCCGGGCACGACCGTCCGAAGGTGCCACGCGCCCTTATCTATTGCCTTGATAACACGTCTCACACCGCGCCGCAACAGTTGGCAAATCCGGACGGAGCGTCTCGTCCGGACGTCTCGCGGGAGCCGGTCGACCTAGACCGAGAAGCCGTCGCTCGCCACGTCCCCCGAGTCGGCGGCGTAGACCAGCCCCACCTCCATGTCGAAGACGAGCGCCCCCTCCGCGTCGAGGGTCTGGAGGCAGTCGCGGTAGAGGGCCTCGTGGACGTCACCGTACGCGCTCTCGTCGTCGGTGTCGTCCAGTCGCTCGGCGAGCGTGCTCACGGTGATGGGCGTGCTGGCCTCGTCGACGACGGTCCGAACGTGCTGGTAGAACTCCTCGTCCGGCGGCGTCCCCGCGGGTCCGGGGCCGCGGGACCGGTCGCTCCGAGCCGCTGAGTCCGATGATTTCTCCGGCCGACTCATGTTCGCCCGTCCGCACGCGGGGACTTAAGTGTGAGGTGTCGTTGCGGCGTTCAACCGGCGCTATCTCGACGCGACGCGGACGTTCGGCCGGACCTGTTCCCGAGTCCTATGCGGTTGCTAAACCCGCCCGCCGCTCACAACGGTCGCACCGATTTAACTCGCCGCCCTCCCGACCCGGCACCGGGAGGACGAGACGACGTGACCACATCAGAGCCCTTCGCCGACGGCCCGCCGACCCGAGACGACGAACCACCCGCCGAGAGCGGCGACCCGTCCACCGAGGACGCCGAACTACCAGTCGAAGGGGCCGACCTGACGCCAGAGGAGTTCGAGTCGACGCTGGCGGCGCTGCTCCGGCGCGCCGCCCGGAGCGACCTCGCCGCGCCGCGTTCGATGGACGTCGCGGGACCCGCCGAGACCACCGCCTGGATGGTGGAGATCACGCGCATCGACCGCCGCCGCTGATCGCCGTCGCCGACCGCCACCGCTGACCGCCACCGCTGACCGCCACTGCTGACCACCACCGCTGACCGCCAACGCTGACCGCCGAGGTCACGAACACGTGCACCAGCTTCCGCGAACGATGAACGGGCAATGAGTCGGGACCACGACGACGAGGCGCCGGATTCGAACGCCGAGGAGCCGAACGGCTCCGACGCCGACGACCCGCGGGACTCCGACGCCGACGACCCGCGGGACTCCGACGCCGACCGGCGACGCGACCCGAATCTACCCCACCGCCCGTACGCCATCTTCGTCCGGGCCCAGCTCTCGCATCCAGACCTGCCACTGGTCCCCGCGCTGGGCGACGCCCCGGAGATGCGCGTCCGCCCGCGGTCGGCGCTGCCCGGTACCGCCCGGCTGTTCGTCGTCGGAACCGGCGGCGACCACGCCAGCTTCGAGGCGGGCCTCGTCGACGACCCGACGGTGGTCGACCCGTCGCTGGTCGGCGAGCGCGCCGATCGGCGCGTCTACCGCGTCGACGTCGCGGACCGCGCCCGCGAGCCCCTGTCGCTGCTGGCGTCCGCCGACGCCTACGTCCACGACGCCAGCGGCACCCGCGACGGCTGGACGGTCCGGATGGAACTGCCGGACAGGGAGGCGCTGGTCGGCTTCGTCCGCGAGTGCCGGGCGGCCGACGTCGACCTCACCATCCGGCGGATCACGGACACCGAGGGCCTCGACCGCCGCCACGACTACGGGCTCAGCGCCGACCAGGGGCGGCTGCTCCGGCTCGCCTACGAGGCCGGCTACTTCGACGTGCCGCGGCGGGTCTCCCAGACCGACTTGGCGGAGTCGCTGGACCTCTCGACGTCGGCGGTCTCCCAGCGCCTCCGGCGCGCGACCGCCGAACTCGTCGCCAACGCGCTGCTCCCCCGCGACGACTCCTGACGCCCCCGCGGCGACTCCCCACTCCTCCACGGCGACTCCCGACTCCTCCGCGACGATTTCCGACACCATCGGTCTACGATTCCTGACGGCACCGACTGTCTGGGCCGGGTTCCGGCGGCGCGTCCGCGTCGTTTCCTGCGCGATTACGTCGCCGATAAGTCCGGCATAGGTCACCGATAATAATCCTCGACCGTCCCGACCCGGAGAGTATGCTCGGACCACTGACTGACGGACGGCGGGTCCTCCGCATCGCCGCGGTGGCCGCCGTCGGACTGCTGCTCGCCTTCGCCGGCTGCTCCGGACTCGGCGGGAACCCGCCCGGCGATACGACCGGCGACGGAACCACCACCGATTCCCCGACGACGGCCGCGACGGCGTCGGGCGCGACGAACGACACCGCCGAGACGACCGCGGCAAACGACGGCGCCGGAACGACCGCGTCCGACGGCCACTCCCACAGTCACGGTCACAGCCACTCCCACGGGGAGACGACGACCGACTCGGAGTCGGACGAGTCGAACGAATCGGCCGGCCCAGGCGGTTCGGCCGGCGAGACGAACGACGCCGACGCGAACAGTCCGACCGGCGATTCGGAGACGAACGAGACGGCGACGAACGAGTCGACCCAGCTCTCCGGCAAGATGACGGTCGTGGTCGCGGGGAACGAACTCCCGCTCGACGAACTCGCGACCGGTGACCGGGTCTCCGTCGCCGCGGACGACGAGCACACCTGGCGAGCGAGTTCGGAGCTCACGCTCGCCGAGGCGCTGTCGGCGTTCGGCGTGGACGCGAACGCGAGTGCGCTGTCTTACAACGGGACGACCTACCGCGAGGCGGCGAACGGGACCACCGTCAGCGTCCGCGTGAACGGCGAACCCGTCGACCCCGAGTCCTACGCGCTGCGGGACGGCGACCAGGTGTGGGTCACCGTCGAGACCGCCGCGACGAACTACTCGGTCCCCGGCGAGTACATCCCCGCGGCCCAGCAGCACGTCCACGGCCAGATGGAGTTCGTCGTCGAGGGCGAGCCCGTCGACTTCGGCGAGCCGCGCTTCCAGTCGGGCCACCGCCACTTCCACTTCGAGGGCGGCCACGCCGACCCGTGGCACGCCCACTCGTGGAGCGTCACCCTCCAGTACGGGCTGAACACGCTGCCCGGAATCAACGTCACCGCGGACGCAGTCACGTACAACGGGACGACGTACAACCGGGGCGTCGCGAACGAGACCGTCTCGATCACGGTGAACGGCGAGCCGGTCGATCCGACCGAGTACGTCCTGAAGGACGGCGACGACCTGCGCGTCGTCGTCGAGGGGTCCGCGGTGACGACCGCGTCCGAGACGGCGAACGGGACGGAGACCGAGACCGCGAGCGAGTCCGAGACGGGGGAAGCGAACGAGACCGAGACGTAGCGACGAACGAAATCGGGACTCGGGGCCGAACCGGATCGAGACGTCGCTCGCGACCCCGACCCCTCGTCTCGTCGACACACGTAATTTCCCGGCCGTCCTACGGCCGGTATGCGTGACGATTCCGGGTTCACCGGCGAGGGTCTGGCGCGCGGCCTGGGCGTCGGCCTCCCCATCGGCGTCGCCCTCAGCGTCGCTCTCGACAACTTCGCGTACATCGGGGTCGGCATCGGCCTCGCCATCGCGCTTTCTATCGCGTTCTCGGAAGAAGAGGGCGAGGACGGAGCAGACGAGAACGCGGCGAAGTAGTCAGACCGCGAGGTGACCGCCGTCGACGGACAGCAGGTGACCGGTGACGTACGAGGCGTGGTCGCCGGTCAGGAAGACGACCGTCCGTCGACGCTCGTCCCACCGTTTGAGCCTGTCTGTCCCTTCAGTGTCGGTGATCCAGTACCGACACCCCTGGACTGCGACAGCGACTCTGACGAGAGTCCGAATTCATTGCCGGTGTCGACCGGACCGCTGCGTCGGCACAAGCAGAACTGAACCCGCAGAAGTCCTCTACCGTGGGAGAGCTCCGTGTCGCAGGTTCGGCCGGTGGAGTCGGCGACCGTCGAGTGTAAGCGGAGTGTGGCTCATCGCCACCAGAGGCCGGGCAGTCGAGTGTTCGCAAACACGGGTTCGACTGCGTTCAGCAGCGGCGTCTCGCCGTCGTCGTCGGGCTCGGAAACTGAACTCATCACGAGGAGGGCTGCACCGAACGCCGGTAGGCTACCGACGATGAAGGCCACTCGGATGCTCGCCATCAGAGCGACCACCCCGACCAAGACGGACCCGATAATTCCGCCGAGACCCATCGCAGTTGCCCGGAGCCCCAGGAACGTTGCTGTCCGACGTCGGGGGACGACGGCACTGATGACTGCTACGGCTCCCACGTCCATCGCGGCGAATCCGACCGCCAAGCAGACGAACCCGACAACTGCGAGCGACAGCCGGAACTCGACTGCTTTCGGCATCGCTGCGAGTGCGAGCGCGAGCGGATACGCAGCGCTCGCCGCTATCCCGCCTCCGAGGAGTCTGACACGGTAGCCCGCGTCGGCTATCTTCCCGATGAAGGGTAACGTCGCGAGTTGGGTCGTCGGACTCACCGCTAACAAGAGTCCCATCGTCGACGCGGTGACGTCGAGCCGCGAGACGACGTATATCGGGACGAGGACACCGATGCCCTGGACCGCAATGTGACGCAGTACCAAGGCGGCGTACAGTCGGTCGAGGCCGGTTCGCCGGAGTACCCGCCACTCGGTGGCAGAGGGGAACAAGCGCTTCAACCCACGGCGGAGTCCCCCGTTGGTGGCGACCGGGGGCGAATCGTGAATGAGGGCAACTGCTGCTGTCCCGAGAAAACTGACGCCCGCGATGATAGCGAACGCGACCGACGGCACTGCCAGGCCGAGCAGGGCACCGATGGCGATCTGCCCGCCGATATCGCCGACGGCGAACGTCCTGTTGACCAGTCCAGCCGATCGGCCTTGGGTGGTGTATCCGGTGACGTCGTTCACGATCGCGAGGATGACCGGGGCGAATCCGACCGCAAACACGGTGTACGCGCCGCGGGCGGCGATGTATCCCCAGGCACTCGAGATGAACTGCAGTCCGACGAGCACGAGTGTCGCCGCGATTCCGGTTCCGACCAGCAAGGCACGTCGGCGGCCGGTCGTGTCGGCGAGCGATCCCCACAGCGGAGCGAAAATCATCGTGCTGGCGAAAAAGACGACTGCGAGTGAACTCACCGCGAGCGGTGACTGCATCCGACCGACGACGAGCGCGAGCGCAGTCGTGAGCATTCCGCCGCAGGCCGCACGAGTAGCACCCGCGAGCCAGATCACTGCCCGTCTGCGGCCGTCCAACCCTGTTTCGTCCATACGTTGACTGATTCCACTAGTCCATTCCCTGCCATCACTGTTCGGGGCGGGTCGGTGATTGAGGGCATCTCCCCGACCCGATATTATATATCGCGGGATACGGTTCATGCACTTAGTGGCGTTTCCGCCGGGGTTCACCGTGTTGTCTGGTTGTCCAGAGCAGACAACCACGCACCACAAACACTAAAACAACTGACTGTATCGTCCTACCCACAGGAAACTATGGGCTTAGAATCGACACCACGCCGAGCGACCGGCCTTCTCGGGTCCCAGCACAGCGCCGGGGAAATATAAATGACGACGAAGAACGTATCGCCGCGCATGAGCGACGAGCCCGCGGCCGAGCCTCTCCCGGAGGGTGCCCACGCGGACGCGGCGGCGGCGTTCGTCGACAGAGCGCGGTCCCGGCACGGCGAGGACCTCGTCGAGCTGTACGTCTTTGGATCGACAGTTCGCGGCGAAGCGAGCGGTCGTTCGAGCGACGTCGACGTCCTCGTCGTCCTCGATGACGACACCGATCGCAAGGCCACCGCCGACTCGCTCCGCGACATCGCGTACGACGTCATGCTCGAACACGGTCCGGTCGTCGAGCTCCACGTCCTCTCCGAGTCGACGTTCGCTCGGTATCGGGAGGAGGGCAACCCGTTCGTCCGCAACGCCGTCGCCGAGGGTCGGTCGTATGCCTGACGACGATTCTGCGAGCGACCCGCCAAACGACGGCGAGGAGTCGCCGAGCAGTTCGACGGTCGAACGTGAACTCCAGCAGGCCCGGCAGGCGCTCTCGGACGCCGACGTGGCGCTCGACGCCGGCCTCTCGGACGCGGCTATCGTCAACCGCCTCTACTACGCGGGCTTCCACGCCGTCCAGGCCGCCCTCTACGACCGCGGACACGAACCGACCTCCCACGGCGGCGTGCTCTCGCTGTTTGGCTCGGAGATCGTCGCCGCCGGCGACGCCCCGCGCGAGCGCGGCCGGTTCCTCAACAAACTGTCCGAACTCCGCCGGCAGGCCGACTACGGCTACGAGGCGATAGACGAAGACGTCGACGCGCTCCTCCGACGGACCGAACGACTCGTCTCCGAGATGGAATCGCTCTGCGATTCGATCGACTGACCATGCCGAACTACGCCCACTTCGACGACCTCGACGACTTCGAGACGTTCTACCGCGAGGAGATCGCGCCCGCGCTCCGCGACGACCCGGACGCCGACGTCGACCCCGACCGCGAGACCCCGACCTACGCCTGGCTCAAGCGCAACTTCTCGGGGTTCGTCGAGCGTCTCAGGCGCGATTACGACCTCTCGCCCGGCGAGTTCTACGACGCGGTTGGCCTCCCGCCGAACGGGGACGACGATGGCGAGACCGACTGGGGAATCGACCACGGACCGACCGTCCGCGCGCTCGAGGACTACCTCGAAGAGCTCGAACGCGACCGCGGGCGCGCCGAGACCACGGTCGGCCCACGCCGGTCCCGGCTCCGGACGTACGTCACGACCTACCGCGAGGCGAACGACACCGACGACCTGCTCACGCCGCTGCTGGACGAGACCGCCAAGCCGGACGAGATCGCGCGCGTGCGCGACACCTTCCGCGTCCTCGACGAGGAGCTGGGCACGCTCGCCTCGAAGAAGAAGTACGTCTCGGCCGTCCGCAACTGGTACACGTTCCTCGAGGAGATGGGCCGCGGGCTCTACAACCCCGCGGCGAACCTCCTGAACCGGTTCGGCTGGGACGAGGACCCCCGCTACGACCACCCGGCGATCGACCGCGACGATCTCGCCGCCCTCCTGGAGGCGGCGGACGCCGACGAGCGGTTCCTCCTGCTCGCGCTCGCCGGCTGGGGGCTCCGGCCCGTGGAGGCCTGCGAGCTCCACGTCGACCAGCTCGTGCTCGACCCCGGCGACGGGGACGTCCCGCACGTGGCGTTCGCCGCGGGCGAACGGAAGAACGCCCGGCGCACGCGGAACACGGTCGAGATCCTCGTCGGCGTCGACGCCGTCCGCGACCGCATTGACGCGTTAGGCGAGGCCGACGAGTGGACCGGCTACCTCCTTCCGGGACAGTCGTACGGGCGGCCGATGACGACCGAGACCGCGCGGCGGTGGTTCCGCGACCTGGGCGAGCGCGCGGACGTCCGGATCGCGGGCGGGTCGCCGCTGCCGAAGATGGGCCGCCGGACGTGGTACCGGCTCTACCGCCGCCAGCGCCCCTCCATCCGGGCGGGGACCGCGGCGGTCGCGTCGGCGCAGGGCAGCCGGGACGCCTCGGTCTCCGAGCGCAACTACCTCGACGAGCGGACGCGCCGACAGGCCCGGGCCGACGCCATGCGCGAGCTCGTCCGGACCGAACTCGCGGACATCTTCGACCGGTACCTCTGACCAGTGCCCCGTCGGCGACCCTCCCTTTCCATCGCCCACACTTGTTTAAAGCAGTTGTTGCAAACCCCTGTTACAAACGAGCGTTACGAACAATTGATTGCCTCAAATGCTGCTCGTCAGTGATGGGTGGTCCTGCTCGCCTGTTCGCCTGTAGTAACTGGGACATCTGGTTCGTCGAATTTCCAGGCTGTTTTCAATGTGGGCGATAGTGAGTAGGCTCTCCTGATAGGTTAGTTTGCATCAGTCCGGTGGTTCTTAGGAGTGAGACAGCGAAAAGTAGCAATTCCCGTGAACGTTTTCGGGGGAATTCGTAACGGCAGCATCCCCGACGATATCGCGATGTTCACTACACGTACTCGCAGCCCCACTCGTCCAGGAGTTCGGCGACCTCCTCGGGATGCTTCATCGCGACGAGGTAGGCAGCCTCGCGGACGTCGGTCAGGTACGTCTCGTAGCCGGTCTCAGCCTCGACATCACGTTTGAAGTCCGTCTCGCGTTCCTGTACGAACTCCCGGAGGTAGAACTGCACCATCTCCCGACCGCTCTTCACGCTGTTCCGCTGTACCGCCCACGGCAGTCCGTCATCGTTCTGGTCGCGGTCGTCATCCTCTCCAGAGGCCGAGGCGGAACCGCTCTTCGATTCCGCCGACGTCGAAGTTGTGGTCATAGCGCTGGTTGCTCCAGTGTCCGGCCCAGGATCGTCCTCAGGTGGCTGATCGTCGATCGGGTCATCTCCGAACGGATCGCCGCCGGTCCCCTCCTTCATAGGTCACCACGCTCCTCGAGGAAGGTCGCGAGCTCGTCGAGCTTATCGAGGGTCTCTCGTTCATGCTCTCGCTCACGGTCGCGATGCGTCTCGACGTACTGGAAGGCGCTGCACTGCTTGGCCCAACACCCCTCGAAGAGGCTCGATCGTTTCCGGAGTGTGACAGGGTTCGGATACGGCAGGTGGGTCACGTCATCGAGGACCGATTGCTGGTCGTTCGTCCCCTCGAAGCGGTTCACCACGGTCGCGAGGACGCCGACCTCGATGTCCAGGCTGGACTCGATCCCGGCGACGACGGACTCCAACCCGGCGATGGACTCGCCGCCCTTGCCGCTGGGTTCGACCGGGATGACGAGGCTTCGTGTCGCATGGATGGCGTTGTAGAGGTGGGGTCCGCTCGTCGCGGGCGGGTCGACGATGAGGACGTCGTATTCCTGCGGTACGTCGTTCGCTGCGAGGACGTGACGGAGACGGGCGTACTTCGAGAAGGACTCGCCGGTCTGTTCGGCGATGGACGCGGCCTTCTCGAGCAGGTCACCGAGTCGTTCGAGCATGTTGTGGCTCGGGACAACGTCGATGCCCTCGGCCGTCCGGACGAGCCCGTCGAAGTCATCGCCACGGTCGATCATGTGATGGACGATGGTGTCGATGTCCTCGTCACTGCGGTTGTCGTCGACGCCGAGGAGGTACGAGAGACAGCCGTCCTGGGGGTCGAGGTCGACGACGAGGACGCGGTGGCCGTGGTCGCTGTGCGCCCTGGCGAGGTTCGCGGAGAGCGTCGTCTTCCCGACGCCCCCCGCCTCGCTGTATGTCGTGTAGGTCAGCATACGAGGCTAATCAAAGAGGCACCCTATAAAGTTACGTCAGACGAACCTCCTATGTTTGATAGTTAGGAAGGATAGATGACCATCCTACATAGACAGACTCATCATACTGTACGGTTAGGCTACCTAGTTAGGCTGCCTAGTCAGACTCTATGGTTGGGCGTGTCAAGTAGGCTTCTTGGACAGTCGGCCTGACCAAGCGGCATGACCAGCCCGTCCAAGCAGACAGACCGGGCAGGCTGGCATATCAGACTAGATAGGCAGGAGAGCTGGGGAGGCCGATCGAGAAGGTTGTCTGATCGGTCTGGTCAGGACGGATGAGCAGAGAAGCTAGGTGATCGAAGTAACGAAGAACGTCCCTCTCCAAGGACTACCGATCCAGGTGAACAGGACAGAGATGGCCCATGGCTTGTTAGACTACACAGTTAGCCTGTTCGGTTAGGCTCTTGAGCCGGGCAGTTAGAAGAGGACAAGGGTTCCACCATGGTCAGACCCAGACGACCACTCTGTGGATGACGATTCAGGGCCAAGGTGATCGAGCTGATACACGAGCTCGTCATCCATGTCGATGACCACACGGCTCTCCTCGGTATCGATAGCAATCTCCAACCTTCGCCTGCTCGAATCGGTTACGGAAGCGACTCGCTAGAGGCGAAGAGGGTCGATGTCCTCCTTGGGCAGTCGCTTGACCAATATGGATTACAGTTTCTCGATATATGCATCGACACCGGCGTCGATGGCCGATTGGAGGATGTCGTGTTGGAGCCCTAGGCCTCGTCCTCATGAGGAAACTCCGCCAGCCGGGCGGGATAATCCTCGGCCCACTCGTTGGCTGTCCGAGCATCGTCCTCGCTCACCTGCGGACACTGCCCTCAGGGGATCTCCCTGGATCTGCGGCCCTGTTCACCGAAGGCTATCACGTAGCGGACCCCGATACGCGTCCCATCTATCCGCGATCGCCCTGACAGCGTATCGGGCATCTCTACGATTCGAGGGTCAGGTAACCCCTATCCGTCTGGGTCACGCAACTGTCGGAAGATGGCTTCGAATACCGACCTGCACCCTGAGTACCTGACCAACAGGAAGGTCTGGAATCAGGCCTCACCCAGCTGCAGGGAGAGATTCGGGTCACCTTGATCTACACTCAGGTCGGGATCCTCCGGGGCCGGCAGGGAGGTTACAGGCGTGCGTATCGACAGGTGCCAGGCCATCGTCACAGTAATCGAGCGGACACGTCCAGTGCACGAGATTCTATCGCTCGAGTGGTCTCTGTTCGTGTCCGCCTTGCCACCAATGTGCCGATATGGACCGGATACCCTAAGAGATGCTCCCATGGTCGTCTCATCCTATCCTCAACCCTGAGTAGAACAACGGCGACACCGATGCGGTTGAAGGGTGTGTGAGAACCTATATCGGGGTCGGAGGCCACGGGAGCAAGACGAAGGCCATTGCGTTCAGTTAGGTTGTTCAATTAGGCTATCTGATTAGGCTTTACGGATGAGATGGAGGATAGGCGAGCATGCAGCAGTGCCCTGAGTCGGAAGATCGTATCAGTTCAGATGATTCAACCATCCGGAAGGATAATCCGGCAGGAAGCTGAGCAGTATTCTGCATGATCGCCGCGACCGAAGGAAGCACATCGAAGCCACTTCTCGATCAAGGTCATCATGACCCAGCTAGGAGTTGGATATCTGATATGACGGCTCGGTCCTTGCGATACCCGCCTGTGACGGGGCCTGCTCTGTGGACAGAAGGAGCTCACGACCTCAGTCGTGGGAGTGGCTGGTATCGCTTCTGATTCTGTGAGATGTGAGAGGACATCGAAGATCTTGACGCCGAGGAACGGAGTCTGGAAGAGGTATCACTCTGTCCTCGCATCTTGGATGACATCATTGGGACCATCTACGGTGGTACCTTCGACATGTTCCTTCAGCCTCTCGTTCATCTGTCTAAATCCCTCTTCGATATCATCCCCGATGCGACGATTGACAAATCCTACAAGCAACCCCTTGAAACTCTCAGCCTGCACCAACCGTGTCCGTTCGCCGTCGTCAAGAGGTGTAAGGACGAACCGATGCTCCCCATCATAGAGGTAGGGGATGAACAAACGAGCGTCCCACCGGAGCTCGGTGGGTTCGTCCACCACGAGTACCGTCGTCTTCATCGTAGTCGGGGACTGGTTCGGATATTTGAACGTCACCTCTAGCTGGGAGCCCTCTTTGGCGTCCCCATCGATATCTAGACTTGGATTCCACTCTGGATAGCTATCGAAGTCGATGAGGAACTCCCAGACCTTGGCAGGTGAAGCCTCGATCTTGGTTTGGGTGACAATCTCATCCACCCTCTAGAGTCTACGAGCCTCAGATATAAATCTAGTCTGGAGCATCACCACCAGGATGGTCACACGAAAGGAACTACCGTTTCATCACTAGGATATGATTCCCGTCCTGAATCTGAACGAAGGACGACGCTGAGCACGACCGAACGGCGAGGACCCGAATCGGTCCTTATCTAGTTCTTCTCCTCCCCGATGTCCAACCATCAAGCGCTAGGATAGGTAACTGGGGAACAGTCGTATTGTGGAATCTGCACAACATCATTCTGGTCCCTTTGCCGATTCTCCACCCTCGACGGACAGAGTCAATACCCTCATCATGTGGAGGAAATCACCACTCGATATCATGCCTACTAGCGTTTCCGAACAGACCTTGAAGATTCTTCCGCGAGTCAGTAGGCCGAATAGGGATATTCTCCATTAGAAACACAGTCTATGATGGGTCATTGTCCCTAGGAATCTTGGATGATAGCACCCACCGAACCGATGCCATATCGACGGAACACAGTCACCACTAGCAGTACGTCTTCCCCTCAAATTGTACAATATATACAATACAGACTCGTATACATCGGAGAGAGGTCTCGACGACCGCGACCCGGGTCGGCGTAGCAGAGATACCTTCTAGTAACTGCTCTGTGTAGAGAGACGATGCTGAGAGGCCCGAGGATTGCTACTATACCTTCGAACGAACATCCACCAGCGAACGGTGAACACCTTGATGGCCATCACCGACCGCACGAGCTGCCACCATCGTCGGATAGAACTCTCTCCCTTCACATGGATTTGCGACCGTCATTCCAACGAACCGCATGGTTCGCACCACGGATAACCATCACCTGATGACTGACCAACCGAGTAATCAGTACACCCTCACGACCATCTAGGTGGGTTCCCGCTCGTCGGACTAACTTGGAAGATATTTGGAAGATATCCGATCGTGATGATTGTACCCTCGTGACGACCGACACTCAGCAACCCTCGAAGGAACTGGGTTCCTCTTTCACGGTCGTACCCGAAAGAAGTAGATGGACGCTGACCAAGAAGACCAGAAGGACGACGAATGCCCGTCCAGCGAGAGACGTCTCGAGAAGTACCTGCTCACGAAGAGAGCTGTTGGATGGAGAACTACCCGGTGTCATGGACATGATTCCTAATAGTACGAGCCAACTCGATATGGCTCCAGCAAGTCCGACAATCATCCTCCAATCGCCCTTCACCTGTTCGGATAGTGGTGTGTGTTCCTCTTCCTTCTGTGGATACAGGTCTGAGGAGCGTGCCCACGGTCCAATATCGAAGTTCCGAACGTACCACAGCCCGACCTCTGTCGTGATGACAGTGAAGAGCACTACCGGGACGATGACAGAGACGACGCCGTAGTACAGATAGAAAAGATATCCTCCAGATACCGTCAGCAGAACGGTAACCGTCAGGTCCTGAGGGTGGATGTTCTCACGAAGGAACCACAGCAGCCCATCGCTAGAGTCGATCCTTTCCGCCATCATCGATGCTCCGCCAGATACAGGTTCCTGCTCAAGACAAGGTTCGTGATCGTGTTCGACTCTATCACCTCGGTCTTCTCGGTTTCGTTCCCGTCAGCAGTCTGTTTCTTCACCCGATAATCATCAAGTGTATTGTGGTTACCGGAGATCACCTCGAGAACCTCGAACCGTTCGTCCGTTGCCTCGTTCTGGTACGTTCGGCCAACCTCGAGACCGATGACTGGCACATCTGCCGGCCACTCCCAGCCGAACTCTCGCAGGTACGTATCGAACTGTGAAAGCAGTGATTCCGGGTCAACGTCGTCGTCGAACGAACCGTTGGCAAGACGTTCGAGCGTTCTATCCCAGAAGTCGATGACGCATCGTTTCAGGTCATCGTGGAGTGTCTCCTCGACGGTCCGCTGTTCGATCGGGTAGCCGATCTCGATGCAGACGATGGCATGTTGGTCAAGTCTGGTGAGACACCGCTGGCACTCCACCTCGAAGACGGACATCGAGATAGGGTTCTCCGTTACGACGTGCGCGATCTCGTTACTACAGTTCGGACACCAGAAGAAGAGAACACCGTTGTCGGCCGAGACTACCTCCGACAACACGGTGAGATCGTCGAACAGCTTGTCCGTCGGCTCTGTGGGAGTTTCCTCTTCGTCATCCGTTCCTCTCTCTTCGCTCACTACCGCCTCGCCGGCGAACTTCGCCAACTCTCTGTCCTTCAGTAGTGTCTTTATGACAGAATCGTGTGAGGAATGCGATTCCGCCTCGCGGATCTCTTCGATTTGTTCCTTCGTCCAGTCGCGTACCCGTATTGTTGCCATTGTGTGAACTGATTGTTCACAACCTATTAACTTTTGCCCAGAAGAGTACATCTACCCGTGGATTACGACTCTGCATCGTTCCTCTTCACCCGTTGACCCTGGCAGTTCCTGGTGATGTACCCAGCAACACGGTTGCGGATGTGTCGCGATTGGAGGTCGGTCAGCCGTTCGACCTCACGCTTGTTCCGCTCAAAATCGTCAGAGAAGGTGTCTGGATACCGCTGTAACAATTCGTTCCCGATGCTGATGATATCGTCGGCGTCGATCGGCATACTTGGCGTTCGTGGATGTGGCAAATAGTCCTTGCTACTACGTACCACCGGTCATGCCACGTGGGGTGTGTTCCAACGGGGGCCCGTACAGCTCCACAAGGTTCGATTAAGCGAAGGGACGGAGATCGACTTCGACCCCGTACATATGTTGTGAACGCTCAGTAGACACACGCGAGAGAGCACGCAGTACAATAGAGTGATTGGAGAGGGTGCCGTTGGTATCTAAGACGGGGCCCTCATCATGTTAACAAACGGTATTTTGAAGGGGGTCGGTCTTGAATCAAGTCATGGGTTAGCATAGCATGCCTCGGCAAATAACGGTTAGTCCGACCACCTCGATAGCGGATGGCGGTGACGTCTGCCACTTCGATGAACTCTCGGAGACGGCGAAGGATGCGCTTGCACGTGTCGCGCACGACGAGACGACGTCCGGAGTCCAACCCGAAGCGGCAGATGAACTTGCCCAGTACGATATCATCAAGTTCACCGAGTACATCACAGTTTCCTACGACGGTTCGAGGACCAACGGCTCCGTTTCCGCATAAAATAGTCCGTATCCCCGGCTGTTCTTGTCTCGTTCGTCGTAACGCCGAAAAATCCACCCATAGCGGATGGCAGTGGGAGCAGTAGCTCCATGTGACGCACGGGGTCGGTTCGACAGACGATCTTGCCCAGATGTGCTTGATATGTAGTATCCATTCCTCCAGCGCTTGTTCCACTCTCGACCCGCCGCAGAGGGAGGCGGACCGTCACCGATACGAGCTTTCAGTCCTATGTCGATATCGTCTCTGACGAGGCGAACTCCCGCAGAATCATCTTGCCTGAGCAAGCCTGGATGTAGAGGAAAAATTTGCCGGTAGATGTTGATTTATACCCTGGTTTGTGGAATAATCTCAAGCATGGTGGTGAGCACTGCGTTTGGGGAGTTAGCCGAGATACTGGAATGTCTGGAGCTCACCGACGCCGAGGTACGTGACATCACCCTCGACGAACGGGCAGTCGACGAGAACGAGACGATCTCGGCCGACGTTCGAGTCGGAGTTCCACTGTTCGTCGGTCTCGACGTCCCTGACGACATCTCCATCGAGGTCGACGGGACGGATCTCACCAAGAAGAAGCACGATCTCGAACTCACGGTCACAGTACCGACGGACGGTCGTTCGGCCGACTCCCCGTTCACCTCACCCCTTGACAAGACCGAAGCGTCGATCGGTGGTTCACAGGTCGGACCACTCGACACCACCCGGTCCGGAACGCCGGCGTACAAGGACCCGGACGCGCTACGGGCCGTCTACGAGGAGTACGATACCTTCACGGAGATGACCGAGGCTCTTGGTGTCGACGTCACCTCCGAGACTGTCCGTCGGTACATGGTCAAGTACGATATCCATGACCCAGCGGCAGACGGAGACGCTCATCCGGATGACGACGGTGAGGACGATCCTGTCGAGGTCCCTACTGGAGCAGACGGAGAGCGAGAGCGTGAGATCGCTGATGTTGAACTCGTCGAAGCGTTCACCGCCGTAGACGAGGACGAAACGGAAGAGAAGCGTGCTGCCGATGGACTCGGCGTTCCAAGAGACTGCACCGTCGGGGACCTGACCACCATCCTCGAGGAGTCTCGTACCGTGACCGAGGTCGCACAACGGCTCGATACCGACTACGATGCGACACGGCAACTCCTGACCGATTTCGACCTTCTGGACCTGGTCATGACGCGTCTTTCCTCCCCCCAAGCGGATGTGACACCGGCCGAGGTTTGCCGCCGTATCGGTTACCTCGACCCTCCCGAGCAAAGCGCAGGCGATCGATGAACAGATTGGGGTACGGTTGCCCTCGGATGGGGGTCCTGCTTCGGTGTTCCATCGCCACAGCTCCACACATCCGATGACAACCGAGTTGCCTCAGTCGTCTCGAACGCGACCAACCAAAGCCCTTATATCTATTTTCACGGTATAGTATCGTACTCAATGACGGTCGACCCAAACGACGTGATGAGTATCGGGAACCGGCTTCTAGAGCAGTATCCGGACACGTTCACCCAGGAGTTCAACAGGAACAAGGAGGCCGTTCAGACGCTCACGAACGTGAACTCGATCCACCTGCGTAACCGCATCGCGGGCTACATCACCCGTCAGAAACAGTGACGCTGGTTCTCCCCACGGTCAACCGTGGAGTACGTCGATACGGAAGTGGTCGCAGGTCACTCTCAGCCGTCACCAGCGGTCATCGGCGGTGATGGCTCGCTGAACGCGGTCAGATACCCACCGATCGCGGCCGGATCCGTCGTCCGTCGGCGTCTCTGCATCCAGGTACCGTTCGTAGACGGGGAGCCGCTCGACGAGTTCCTTGTCTGCATCCGCGGCGAGATCTTCGAGATACCGTAGCTCCGGCCACTCGTATTCGGGATTTATGTGGTCGTCGGTGACCGGTGAGACGCCACCTAGGTCACCCACGCCACAGTCTAGAAGTTCCTCCACCGGCGAGAGATTCGGCGGGACCTGGACCTCGACGTCATCGGGGAGGACTGACCGCGCCATCGCGGTCACGCGACGCATCGTCTCGACGGATGGTCGGTCGAACCGCGAGCGTTGGTTCGGCACCACGTTCTGAACGATGACCTCCTGCACGTGCCCGTATCGCTCGTGAAGCCGTTTGATGACGAGAAGGCTCTCGGCTCTGTCACGCCAGGTCTCCCCGATGCCGACGAGGATACCGGTCGTGAACGGGACGGAAAGTTCACCCGCATTCCGTAGTGTCCGGATCCGCTGAGCAGGGGTCTTTCGCCGCGGACCAGCGTGAGCGTCGACGTCGGCAGTCGTCTCGAGCATCACACCCATGCTTGCGTTGACCGATGCGAGTCGTTCCATCGTCTCGTACGTCAGATCTCCGGGATTGCTATGTGGAAGCAACCCCTCGTCGAGCGCGATCTCACAGGCAGTGTGAAGGTAGTCGTGGATGGAGTCGTATCCCCACTCATCCAGTTGGTCGTGGATATCGGTGTATCGGTCGTCCGGGTTATCTCCGAACGTGAACAGCGCCTCGGTACAGCCGGCATCCGCACCCTGTCTAAGCACCTCTCGTACGTCGTCGAGTGGCATCAGCGAGGCCTCACCTGGCGGGTCGAAGAACGTGCAGTAGGTGCAGGTGTACCGACACGCCGTCGTCAGCGGTAGGAAGACGTTCTTCGCGAAGGTGAGCGTATCAGGGGACTCCACATCGCTCGGCTCGACGTCGAGCGCATATTCCACTGCGTCCGTCTCGATATCTATCTCGCTGTCAACGTCGGTACCGTCCCAACCGGGCCGCTCGCCGGGCGAGTACATCGTATCGTTGGACACGCGCTTGTGACAAAACAGTTACGTCGGGCGAGATCAGTCCGCCGCCACCTCTCGGTCGGTCGCCACCTCCCACTCCGCAGGGCTGATGTCCTTCCCATCGAACGACCCGTACTCCGGATAGACCGTGAACACGAGGTACTCGGTGCGTTCTCGCAGGTAGTCGACGAGGGTGTGGAGGTTGTCGTCGGCGAGACCGCCGACGCCATCGATGAGCATGATCGGAACCGCGTCGCCAACGTCGAATGCCTCGTAGCCGGCCAGCGCGGTGACGAATCCCAGCAGTTCCAGTTCCCCTTCACTCAGTGCGTCGAGACTCGCCTCCCTGCCCTCACGGGCCACCACGAGGTCGAACTCGGATGTCAGACGCGCCGTCTCGAATCCGGTGTCGAACCGCGAGAGAACGTCGCGTATCGCCTCGTCGAATGCTTCCCGGGCGTCGTACTTGATGTCATCTTTGCGGTTACGGAGCTCCTCGATCTCCGAATCTAGCTTCTCACGCTCTTCCTCCAGGAGATCGACACGGTCGGCACGCGTCTCGAGGGCGTTGAGTTCGTCCTCCGCGTCCTTCAGCTCCGCTTCGCGGTACTTGATATCGCTCTCGACGTCGGTGATCTCGTCGACGGTTTCGTTCACAGAGTCGGAGAGCTCCTCGACCCGTTGCTCGGCGCTCTCCAGTCGCTCCTCGGCGTCCTCCAGACTCTGGCGGTAGTCGGACAGTTTCTCCTCGAGTTCGGCGATCTCGGCTTCGAGGTCCCGCTTGCGCCGCTGGGCCTGGTTCTTCTCCTCGCGTTTCGCCTCGAGTTCCTCGACCGCGTCGCGCCGGGACTCGGTCTTCGCCCGCAGGTTCGCTATCTTGTCGCCGATCTGGTCGAGGTGGTCCTCGATATCCGACCGGGATACTTCGCTACCGCACGTCCAGCACTCGACCGTATCGCCGGTCAACTCCCGCTGGACCTCTGTGAGCAGGTCGAGACGGTTCTCCTTGAGGACCATCTCGTTCGCGGAGTACACCGACTGTAGGACCTCGATATCGCGCTTGCTCTCCTGCAGCTCGTCCCGCGCCTCGGCAAGCTCCGCTTCCACGTTCTCATCTTCGATCAACTCGATATCGTCGAGTTCCTCCCGTCGCTCTTCCAGGCGAGATTCCGTGCGCTCGATGCTCCGTTCGAGGCGCTCGATCTGTTTCTCGGCCTGGTCGCGGTCGGACTGGGCTTGCGCCAACTCGCTCTGGGTCGACGTCGATGACTGGGGGTCCGTCTCGGCGTCCTGCGTCAGCGACTCGTGCTTCTTCCGAAGGTCCTCGAGCTCGGACTCCAGCCGCGTCACCTTCTCCTGGACCGACGGGAGGCGCTTCTTCGCCTCGTTCGCCTGCGCGAGCTCGGACTCGACCTGCTCGCGCTCTCGCTTGAGGTCCGCGATCTGCTCGTCGATGTTCTGGAAATCCAGCGGGCGCATCAGTACCTCTTCGAGGTTCTCCCCCTCGCGGACCGTGCGACGGATCTCGTTCCGCTCGTCGAGACAGGCGAACAGGTCCGTCCGGATGATGTCGTACTCATCGTCGAGGTAGGGCTGGCCGCGACGACGGACGGAGCCGTTCTCGCGGACGAGCTCGACCTCGATGTCGCGGTCTGGCGTGTCGAGATGCACCCGTCCCTCGTCCTGCCCCTCCGTCAGCGGCGTCGTCACACCGAGGGCTGTCTTGATCGACGCGACGAAACTCGATTTCCCTTGCCAGTTCGAGGCGCGGACGGCGTTGAGCCCTGGTTCTATCGTTGCTGTCCCGTCGAGGATGCCGGCGATGTTCTCGATCTCGATCTCCCAAGTCATGTGTTGGTCTGTGTGTCCGCTTGTGTGCTCGTTCGTCCGTGCTCCTCGCAGACGTACCCTCGTTCGAGCGCGACGTCGAGTGGTACGCGCGTCGGGCAGATGTCGCAACTCACCTGTACCTGCACCGTCACCGACGACGTTTCGACGCCCTCGAGCTCGCCATCTGACGCCAGCGAGCTGAGCACGGTTTCGATCTTCTCGCGCGCGAACGATGTGGCCATGTCTACGCTCTTGCGCTCCCAGTCGGTCTCCTTGCTGCGTGTGTCCTTCTCTCCGTTGAGGCAGTCCTGGAGGTGCGTCCGCATCGTCCCCCACGACACCATGTCTTCACGGACCCGTGCACCGTCGATTCCGTCGTCTGCGAGGCTTTCGATCGTCTCTTCCCGGAGCAAGTCGTCGTCACCTGTCAGCATCTCGTAGTCATGGTCTACACGGGCGCCGAGGGCGTCGCGACCGTTCTCGTCGAACACCCGCCGCAGCAGTCGCTTGTTGAACCACTCCGTCAGCGTTCGATAGCCCTCTGCGGAGTGGCCGTTGTCTCCCCGCCATCTGGCGAGCAACCCTTCGTCCATCCTGTCATGGCGAGGATCCGCAGAATCGAGGTCATACTCCTCGATCACGCGGTCGACTTTACAACCGGAGTCTGACTCCATCGGGTACGTATTCTATCTTGACCCTGATAACCGTGACGGAGTGTGTACGATAGGTCACGTTCGCCCTTCACGCCACTCCTCGGAATCGATGACGGCTGGATTGCCTCCGTCATTCCGCAATGGTGTTTAACACCCTTAGTCTGTTAAGTCTTGGTCCAACCTCTGAGACAGACTTCACTCGCGGAGTATCCGTGTCGATTAACGGACTCAGTCTGTTAATCGAAAGACGCCGAAGATTCCCGACGGTGGAACACGATTGTGTCATAGCCGAACGAAGACCGGTGGAGGTTCAGTTCGAGCGGTCGCCTCAGAGTCGGTCCCAGAGGGAGGCACTGGCCTCGCCGACAGCCTCCATGTCCGAATCATCTACGCCGCGTACACCCTCGCCGCGTTCGTAGACGACATCACCGTCGACGATGGTCCGGGTGACATCACCACGACTCGCAGCGCTCACCACATAGTAGGGAGCGCTCCCTGGGAGAACGGGATTCGGACCGAGGTCGAGCGTGACGAAGTCCCCGCGCTTGCCGGGCTCGATGCTTCCGATGCTATCGTCCATACCCATGACGCGCGCCGAACCGATGGTCGCCCACTCGAGAGCCTTCGCCATGTCGAAGCCGCTCGGGTTGTTCTTCTTCAGCTTGTGGATCCCGACGGCCGACCGCATCGTCTCGAACATGTCGGGGTCCCATCCGTCGTCCCCGATGCCGATCGTCATCCCCTCGTCCTCCATCTTCTCGACGTTGGCGATGCCCACGGCATTGTTGATGTTCGAGTACGGATTGTGGGCGACGTTCACGTCGTGGTCCGCCAGGATCTCGATCTCCGTCTCCGTCGAGTGGACGCAGTGGGCCGCGATGACCTCGGCATCCAGGAAGCCCATCTCCTCCAGGGCCGGCACGGGACGCTTGCCGTACTCTTCGATGGACCTGTGGACGTCGACGAGTCCCTCCTCCAGGTGGATCTGGATAGGACGGTCGTCCGCCTCGGCTGCATCGACGGTCTGCTTGACAACGTCCTCCGTGTTCGTGAACAACGTGTGGAGGCAGTAATGACCCGACACACGGTCGTACTCGTCCTCGTCCTCGCGGATGAACTGCTGGTTCTCCTCGATCCCCGCTCGGGCCTCGTCCTCGGAGTTGCGCGCCGTCGTCTCGAACGTGATCATCCCCCGGATCGGCGTCTGCGCCACGCCGGTCGCGACGGCGTCGAGCGCCCCCGGGAGCGTGTTGGGCCCGGAGTAGTTGTCGCAGAATGCCGTGACGCCGCTCTGGAGCATCTCGACCGACGACCCGAGCGACGATAGACGAGCATCTTCCATCGTGAACGCCTCGTCGACCTCCCACCAGATGTCCACGAGCGCCTCGTAGAAGCTCTCAGGGGACGCCGTCAGCGGTGCGCCGCGTATCGGGAGCGCGTACATGTGCGTGTGGCAGTTCACGAGTCCCGGGATGATGACCTCGTCCCGGGCGTCGACGACATCATCACCGGATTCGAAGCCGTCCTCGATGGCCGTTATCTCAGCGTCTTCGACGACGACATGTACCTCCTCCCTGACCTCGCGCTCGTCGTTCATCGTGACGAGCGTGCCAGCGTTGAGTATCACACCGTTCAGAATGTTGGCATAGTACAAAAAACTATCTCAGCCGACCACTCGCCTTCAGGGCGTGTTCCCGTCCGTGGTCGAATCTGCCTCAACCAATGATAGACTGGTTACACTTTTGCCAACAATTTTCCCAATGTCCCGTGTGAAGTCGGCTATGGTAGACCGTCTCATCACAGATGCTCGCATCGTGGAACCGACTGGCGTGACGACTGGCGATATCGCGATCGATGACGGAACGATAGCCGACGTCGGACCTGATGTTGCCAAGCGGTACGATGCGGACGACCGCATCGACGCCGACGACATGGTCGCGCTTCCAGGTGTCGTGGACATCCACAATCACATGCACGACGAGGCGCTGTTCCCGGACGGCATCGATTTCGGTTCGCAGACGGCGAGTGCTGTCGCCGGCGGTGTCACGACCGTCATCGAACTGCCGACACAGACGCCCGTGACGTCTCCCGAGGCATTCCGCGAGAAGCGAGAGGCCTGTGAGGACCTCTCCCACGTCGATTTCGGTCTCGTTGCAGGTAACGTCGAGGACGCGGACATCGATGTCGAGGATATCATGGCCGCGGGTACGCGGGACTTCAAGACGTTCACCGCGGAACCGTATCTCGCTGACGACGCCACCATCGTGGAGGTGATGGCGGAGGTCGGCGCGGCAGGTGGCAAAGTACGCGTCCACTGCGAGACGCAGGGAATCTTGGACCACGCCCGCGAGCAGATCGAGGGCGACGACCCCGAGGTGTACCCGGATTCCCGGCCGCTAGAGGCGGAACTCGACGCCATCAACAGGGTCGGGTGGTTCGCCGAGTACGCCGACTGTCCGCTCCACGTCGTCCACGTGTCGAGCGGAAGCGGTGCCCGGGAAGGCGGTCGGTTCAAGTCCAGAGCCAACGTCCCCGTCACGCTCGAAACCTGTCCGCACTACCTCGCCTTCTCCGACGATGATGTGGCAGACCTCGGCCCCTTCCTGAAGGTGAACCCGAGTCTCAAGTCGGTCGACGAGGTCGAACGCCTCTGGGACGCGGTCCAGGACGGGACGATAGATCTCATCGCCAGCGAACATTTCCCGACCTATCGGGAGGAACGTGAACGCGGGTGGGAGGACATCTGGGAACCGTATGCTGGGTTGCCGAGCATCGAGACGATGCTAGAGTTCCTCGTGAGCGAGGGGGTTCATGAGGACCGGCTCACGTGGCCGCGGCTCGCCGAACTCGTCTCCGCCCGCCCCGCACGGGAAGCTGGTGTCTATCCGAAGAAAGGCAGCCTCCGGGTCGGTACCGACGCCGACATCGTCCTGCTCCGCCGCGAAGCGTACGAGGTGTCTGCCGACGACCTCGAGTTCGTCGGCGGCTGGACGCCGTACGAGGGACGCCAGTGGACCGGACGCGTGGACACCGTCATCGCAGACGGCGAGGTCGCGGCCCGGGACCACCGGGTGCTCTCCTCGCCCGGCGACGGCGATTTCCTCGCCCGCGAACCGTTGCGGTGACCCCACCAGAGCTCGGTTCACGGCATCCTTGGATGGCCGACCGCTTTCCGGCGGTCGACTGTCCGTGTAGCAGATAGTCGACGTACCGACGCAAGAAGGGTGAGTTGTAGTAGCCGATCAGTCGGCCGTCCCCCGCTCGGTCATCTGCAGGGCCTGTTCGCTCTCGAGGTGCGAGAGGAGCGTCTCGTGGACCGCGCCGTTCGAGCCGACCAGTTCGTTGCGCGACCCGTCGTCCGGGAGCGGGTCGTACGCGCTCCCGTCGGTGTCCGAGATGGTGGCCCCCGCGGCCTCTGCGATGACGATGCCGGCTGCGACGTCCCACGGATGGGTGTCGTACTCCCAGACCGCGTCGGCGCTCCCGCGGGCGAGATAACAGAGGTTCAGTGCCGCGGACCCGAGGCTTCGAACGCCGCGAGTCTCCCGGTAGCAGTGCGAGAGGAAGGTGCCGTCCGGATCGTACCCCGACAGCAGCATGCACTCGTCGAGCGAGTCGCGGTCGGTCGTCGATATCGGCGACCCGTCGAGGAGCGCCTGTTCGCCCTCGACCGCGCTGAACATCTCGTCGGTCTCGGGCGCGTATACGACGCCGACGACCGGCGTCTCGTCCTCCAGAAGGGCGATGGACACGGAGTAGTTCGGATTCCCGTGTGCGAAGTTACCGGTTCCGTCGAGCGGATCGACGAGCCACGTGAACCTGCCGTCGCCTTCTATCGCGTCGCCCTCCTCGGAACGGATGCCGTGGTCCGGGAACTCGTTGGCGATGACCGTCGAGATGATGTTGTCGGCCTTGTAGTCGGCCTCCGTGACGATGTCCGACTTGTCCGACTTGTACTCGATCGATTCGGTCTGCCCGTGGAGTTCTCTCAGCGGTTCGCCGGCTGCGAGCGCGGCTTCCTCGGCCACCTCCTTCGCGCGGCGAAGCAGGCTCTCCTCCGCGTCGACCCGGTCCGCGTCGGCAGAGAGCAGGTCTTGTTTCCCCGTATCGTGTCGGTCCTCGCGGACGCTCCAACCGAGTTTCTCCGACACCGAAGTGAAGAAGTCGTCGTCGTAACTCGTGTTCACGACGAGCGCGGAGGTGTCTGCACCCTCGATGCTGACAACGTCGTCCTCGCCGAGTTCCGTATGCGCTCGACCGCCGTCGACCTGTAGGTTCGCCGGCCCGTCGGACACGACAGTGACGGTCGTTCCCGCGTCGACGACGAGCGGGCGAACGCCCATCCGGTGGGTGTGTAGCGGCACGATCTGGAGAGACGCGTTGTTCTTCGGATACTGGACTGGGCCCATCGCCGACAACGAGACACCCGTCGACCCCGTCGGCGTGGCGACCGCGACACCGCTACCTTCGTACTCGCCGACGAACTCCCCGTCCGCGAACACCTGCAACCGAGTTATCTTGCGGTCCACCGGGTCCTCAGGTGGGACGTGTTCGATCATGACGTCGTTGATGCCCGTGCAGTCGACGCCGTTCGCCTCCACGTGAAGCTGCTGGCGCTTGTCGACGTTCGCCTTGCCCCGAATCACTTCGTCGAGGGCCTCGGTGAGGTCGCTGGGTGCGATGCTAGCGAGGAAGGCGAGGGTTCCGGCGTTGACCCCGAGTATCGGGATCCCTCGGGGGCTGAACTGCCGGACGCCCTCGAGGTACGTTCCGTCGCCGCCGAGCGTGACACCGAGGTACTCCGTTCCGGGCGTGTACACCGACTCGATGTCGTCGCCGACGGGGACGGCGTTCACCCGGACGTCGCGGTCGTCGGCCCAGGCTTCGATCTCGGCGAGTTCTTCGTCGCTATCCGGACTCACGAGAGTGATTATCTCTTCTATCGTTGCTAACCGTCTTCCGTACATGGTTGTCTCCGTACTAGCCGTATTCGTACATCCGGGCCGCTGACGGTCCCGTCCGTGGTCGGCTAGCGTACGACCATACGAACAGAGGTGTTCCGTATAAACGTAGTGCCGGTTGTCAGGTCTGCCACCTCGTGTGTCAAGCGTTATCACTCCGGTGTGGCCACCACAGGTCTGTGGCAAGACCGCCGCAGAAACGGTGCCGGGTTACTCCGGAAGAAGCGGCGTACCGTCGGCTTTCGGCCCGAGCTTCGGCCCGACGGGCTCGTCCGTGAGCGGGATCGGCCTTCGCTCGGTGTAGTCGGTGGACCGCTCGACCGGTGTCCGTCCGATAGCGGTGATCATCTCGACGTAGTCCTGGAACGACCGGAACTCACCGTGGCCACCGCCGGCCCGCTTGGTGATCTCCTCGGACAACAACGTCCCCATGAAGTCGTCTGCGCCGCAGTTCAACATCTTGAGCCCGTGCTCGTCGCCGAACTTGACCCAGGATGACTGGATGTGGTCGATGTTGTCGAGGAAGAGCCGCGAGACGGCGGTCATCAGTTCGTCCTCCTCGCGGCTCGGTCCGCCGTCGACCATGCCGTACTCGGCAAGCGGCGTGTTCGGGTGGACGAACGAGAGGGGAACGAACTCGGTGATGTTACCGGTCCGGTCCTGTAGTTCGCGCACGACCTGCAGGTGTTCCACACGATGCTTCGCGTTCTCGATGTGGCCGTACATGATCGTCGCGGTCATGGGGAGGCCGACGTCCGCGGCGGCCTCCATGGCCGTGACCCACTCGTCAGTCCCGATCTTGCCGGGACAGAGGACGTCACGCACCTCGTCGACGAGGATCTCTGCCGCCGTCCCTGGAACGCTGTCCAGTCCGGCGTCCTTCAACCGGGCGTACACCTCCTCGTAATCCCAGTCCGTCCCGCGCCGGGCGTGATACGCCTCTTCTGGGGTCATCGAATGAACGTGCACGTCGTCCACGCTCATCGCTCGGAGCTGTTCACAGTACGTTCCTGGGTCTTCCTCGTACGCGGAGGTCGGTTTGTAGTTGAGGTCACCGTTGTCGTTCGCCTCCAGCAGCTCACGGTGCTCGTCGTCGAGAACGAGTGCGGGATGCAGGCCGCTGACGGAACACACCTCGTAGATACCCCGGTCCACTGCGTCTCGAACGATCTTGCGGGATTCCGCGGGCGTCTTAGTGAAACCACTGTGGTCTCCTGCGTGTTCTGTCTCGAACTTCGCTGCTGAGTCCTTGAAGTTACAGAACAGACAACCAGTGTTGCAAGCCGTTGTGACGTTGTTGTTGATGTTTGCGACGAACGTGACCTCCTCTCCGACCGTCTCGGCCCTGCGACGGTCGGCGATCCGGAGCACCTCCTCCTTTCGCTCTCGGTCGATCCCCAGTCGGTCGGTTCCCGTCGTGAGGAGCTCGACGCCGTCGGCGACGGTGAGGCGTTGGCCTTGCTTCGCCTTCTCGAGAGCGTTCTCGAAGGACTGGTCCGTCTCGGGACGATGTTCGTACTCCGTCGTTCCCGATGGACCTGTAACTTCGGCGCGGAAGATATCGGCCATACCCGAACTACGACCGTCGGCTGACAAAAAGGTTGACCACCGGCCGATCCTCGGTGTCCGCCCGCCGAGAGTGTATACGGAGGATGGAACAGAGTGTATACGGAAACGAGACGCGTGTTAACATTGCCCAAATCGATGTGTCAACGTGGACGGCCGGCCGCTGCGGCGTGGTTTTTAAGTAGTACCGCTCTGTTCTTCCTGCATGGCGATGGACCACGTAACCACGCTAGAGTGTACCATCTGTGGAGCGGAGTACGACCCGGACCAGGTCATCTACACCTGTCCCGAACACGAGGGCGTCAAGGGGATCCTGGAGGTCAAGTACGACTACGATGTCATCCAGGACAACTTCGACGCCGACCTCGACGGCAATATCGCGACACAATGGAAGTACGAGGCGTTCCTGCCGGTCCACGACGACGCGGAGCCCGTGACGCTCAACGAGGGGGGCACCGACCTCTTCGATGCCCCGAATCTCAGCGACGAGCTCGGCGTCACGACGCTCGTGAAAGACGACGGCCGCAACCCGACCGGCTGTTTCAAGGACCGAGCGAGTTCCATCGCAGTGACGAAGGCCAGACACGCGGGCCGGGACATCATCACGTGCGCATCGACAGGTAACGCCGCCGCCTCGCTGTCCGGGTATGCCGCGCGCGGCGGTCTCGACTGCCGCATCTTCGTCCCGGGGGACGCCCCCGCGGGGAAACTGGCCCAACCGTTGGTGTACGGTGCGGACGTGCTCGCAGTCAATGGATCCTACGACGAGGCCTACGACCTCAGCGTCACGGTCACCGACGAGTACGGCTGGTACAACCGCAACGCGGCGATCAATCCGTTCCAGGTCGAGGGCAAGCGCACGGTGGGCCACGAACTGGCCGAACAGTCGAAGGTCCGCGGTGAGGTTCCGGACTGGGTCGTCTTCTCGATGGGCGACGGGTGTACCATCGCGGGTGCGTGGAAGGGATTCCGCGAGTTCTACGAACTCGACTACGTGGAGGACACGCCGAAGATGCTCGGCGTGCAGGCCGAGGGCGCCTCCGCGATCCACGATGCGTTCCACGCACACGACGACGTCGACGAGATCGCCGACACGCTGGCGGACAGCATCGCCGTCGGTCGCCCGCGGAACACCATCAAGGCGTGTCGCGCGCTCGAGGAGAGCGACGGAACGTCCGTCCTGGTCAGCGACGAGGAGATACTCGAGGCCGAGAAGCTACTCGGAAGCACCGAGGGGATATACTCCGAACCCGCCGGAGCGGCGCCGGTCGCTGGCGTTCGGAAGGCCCTCGAGGAGGGTATCGTCGAGCCTGACGAGACTGTCGTCGTCAACTCCACCGGCTTCGGACTGAAGGACACCGAGAGCGCCAAGAAGGCGACCGGCGACGTCGAACGTATCGACCCGGAACTCTCGGAGGTCCAGAACCTCTACGGTGACGCCCAGGAGGCCGTGGCGGACGACTGATACCGCGGGTATCCCTGCTTCCGATCTCCTCCGGCGGTGGTCTCGTGATGTGAGCACGATCTGACGAAGGGTCTTGGCCTCTGCGTCCTTCCCGAATCAGGCGGCTACCCGATACGATCTCCGTCGGTCAGTGAGTAGTGCAAGGAGCGCGAACAGGATGTAGTTGATGCCACCGACGGTGACCCGTCCTTGGTGATGCCAGACCCCGTCTGATGGATGTCTGTTCTCGTGATGAAAAGGAGGCGTCTCTTTCGGACTACATATAGCCGTCTGCGAACTCGTCGATCATGAGGCGGGGATCATCGCCGAGGGGATAGAGGATGGGACACTGACAGCCGTTCTCTGCGTACTCGCGGACCTTCTGCCGGCACTGTTCGGGCGTGCCGCTGGCAGTCAGCTTGTGGACCACCTCGTCGGGGATGAGGTGCATCCCCTCCTTGATGTCGTCCTTGTCGGCCGGCCAGCCCCCGATGGCCTCGCCGACCTCGTCGATGAGGTCCTGGCTCACGCCGCTCGCCTTCATGATGTGGGGCTGCTGGCCCAGGTACTGGGTGATGAGTTCCCGGGCGTTGTCGAGCGCCTTGTCGGTGTCGTGGTCCATCGAACAGACGACCAACTGCGGCCGATCGATGTCCTCGAGGCTCCGGTCGGAGCGTTCGGCCCCCGTCTCGAGGGCGTCGAGCGCCTTCTGGTTGTACTCTGGGCTGACGAGGTAGTTGAGCAGGGCCCCGTCGGCGAAGTGACCGGTCAGTTCCAGCATCTTGAACCCGGTTGCGCCGACGTAGACGGGCACCGTGCGGGGCCCGGAGTCGCCGTGGACGACGTCGAGTTCGATGTCACGGACGTTCACGAACTCGCCGTCGTAGGTGACGTTCTCCATGTCGAGGAGCTGTTTCGTCACCTCGACGCACTCGCGCATCGCTCGGAGGGGGTTCGAGCGGTCGATGCCGACCTTCTCGGCGAGCGGGTCCCACCACGCACCGATGCCGCAGAGGATACGGTTCGGTCCGGCGAGTTCTTCGAGCGTGCTCATCGTCTGGGCGATGAGTGCCGTGTTCCGGGTCCAGTTGTTGATCACGCCCGATCCTATCTTGATATCGTCGGTCATTGCGGCGTACGCCGCCATAGGGGTGATGGCGTCGCGGGCGAGGCGAGACTCGGCTTGCCAGACCTCGTCGAAGCCGTTCTCCTCGGCGTACTGTACAAGTTCCATGTTCTCCCGGATGGAGTGTTTGTCCTGGAGGTAAAGCCCGACACGGTCTCCTCTATCGCTCACTCTGTTCGTATCGCTCATGGAGTCCTTCTTCAAGTAGACCGACATCTCATATATAACTATGGGTGTGTCTAACAACAACATCCTGCCACGCGATTGGACACACCGTATGTGGCGGTTCCTAGCTCGATCTGTCCGGACGGGAACCGGCGACACTCACCGGCCGCGTCCGCCTTACTCCGAAGGAACCTGTTCGGTCACTTTGCGGTCGAGATGCGGGCGAGCGTCGCCGTCCCACTCCTCGGTCGAACGGAGGACGGACCCGTTCCGGGCAGCCGTCCGTTCGCCATCCTTGACGGCGATCTCGCCCCCGACGAGCACGTACTTCATGCCGTCGGTCAGCTGATACGGGTCCTCGTAGGTCGCGTTGGCCGATACGTCCGAAAGCTCGAACGCGACGAGGTCCGCCACGTATCCCTCCTTCACGTACCCCCGGTCCTCGAGCCCGAGGATGTCGGCCGGCCGGCCGGCGGCCTTGTAGACCATGCGTTCGGGCGAGAGCACCTCGCGCTCGTTCACGTAGCGTTCGAGGATACGTCCGAACGTCGCGATGGCACGGGGGTGGGGCTTCCCGCCGAAGATACCGTCGGTGCAGAACGTCCCCCGCTCGTCAGCGAGGAACCGTTCGATATCCTCCTCGGACATGATGAAGTCGGCCATCGTCACGTCGAGGTCCTCTTCGACGAGTAGCTCACACATCGCTTCGACGGGGTCGAGGCCACGCTCGTCGGCGATGTCGGCCACGGTCTCGCCCTGATGCGCACCGCTGGCGGTCCTGGTGATGAGGATGTTGTCCCACGTGCCGGCCGCCCGGGCGAGATTCTCCCACTCACCGGGTGAATCGATATCGTCGGCGATACGGCCGACCGTTTCGTCGTCCCGAAGTCGTTCAAGGATGTCCGCGGAATCCCCTTGGCGGGCCCACGGTGGCAAGAGCGCGGTCAGCATGGTCGACCCCGCCGTGTACGGGTACTGGTCGAACGAGACGCGGTGGTCGGCCGCTTCTGCCTCGTCGAACAGCGAGAGCACGGCCTCGGACCTCCCCCAGTTCTGTTCCCCGCCGACCTTGAGATGGGAGACGTGCGCGTGACAGCCGCCGCGGCGGCAGATATCGATGTACCGTTCGATGGATTCCACGACGTAGTCGGTCTCGTTCCAGACGTGTGATATCATGAACGAGTCGCGTTCGGCGAGTGTCTCCGCCAGCGCCTCGAGTTCGGTATCGCGCCCGTAGGAGCTCGGCGGATAGATCATCCCCTTCGACATCCCGAACGCACCGTCATCGATAGCCATCTGCAGTTCCTCCTGCACAGTGTCGATCTCCGTGTCCGAGAGCTCGCGGTCCTCGAACCCCGCTACGAGGGACCGCAGGTTCCCGTGTGGGGCGTAGTAGGCCGCGTTGACGGCCGGGTCGGCGGCGTCGAGTTCGTCCAAGTACTCCCCCACCGTCTCCCACGGCCACTCCCCGTCGATGGTCCCGTCGAGCGACTGGACCCGTGCGGCCCATTCGGACTTCAGGTCCGCCGGCACCGGTGCGACGCTGACGCCATCCTGTCCGAGTACCTCGGTCGTGATGCCCTGGGTCAGTTTCTCCTCCGCCCCGGGCCTGTGGAGAAGCCGCAGATCCGAATGGGCGTGCATGTCGACGAACCCCGGTGCCAGGTACGCCCCGTCGAGGTCGATGACGTGCTCTACGCCGATCGGGTCGTCGGCGATGCGTTGAATCCGGCCGTCGGTGACCAGCACGTGTCCGTCGAACGCATCTCGTCCACTTCCGTCGAGAATCCGTGCGTTCCGCAGTTCGAGCGAGTCGCTGCGCTGTGGAGCCATAGGCTGAAATCGCGTATCACGACTTTTGTTCTTTCGGTAGGTTGGTAGGTTGACACGTACGGCCGTCGGCGGACTCCAACGCGACCACAATCCGGACAGACACCGTCCACGCGAGCGAGATCGTGAAGAGACGGTATGTCGGCGGAATGTTGAAGTTGGTACTCCCGGTTGATTTGTGTATGCCGGATGTTGCAATCGATGACCAGCGGTTCAGAGAACGGTTCGAACAGTTCAGCCAGATCGGCGCCACGGAGAACGACGGCGTCAACCGACCGTCGCTGACCGACGAGAACAAGGCAGCGCGCGACCAGATCGTCGAGTGGTTCCGCGACGCGGGTCTGGAGGTGACGATCGACGAGATGGGGAACATCTTCGGTCGACGCGAAGGCTCCAACCCGGACCTCGATCCGGTCATGTTCGGGTCCCACGTCGACAGCCAGTACAACGGAGGGCGATTCGACGGCGTCATCGGCGTCCTCGGTGCCCTCGAAGTCATCGAGACACTCAACGACGACGACGTCTCGACCGAACGGCCGTTGGAGGTCGTCTCCTGGAGCAACGAGGAGGGCGTCCGGTTCCAACCGGACATGCTCGGGAGCGGGGTGTTCTGCGGCGTCTTCGACCTGGAGTACGCCTACGAGCGCGAGGACAAGGACGGCAACACGTTCGGCGAGGAGCTCGAACGCATCGGCTACAAGGGCGAGGCCCCCTGCGAGCCCCGCGACCTGCACTGTTACTTCGAGATGCACGTCGAGCAGGGACCGTTCCTCGAACAGCAGGACCTCCCGGTCGCCGCCGTCGAAGGGGTGTTCGGCTTCTCCTGGATGAACGTCACGTTCGAAGGCCAGGCCAATCACGCCGGTCCGACGCCGATGAACATGCGCCACGACGCGATGGTCGCGACCAGTGACATCGTCCAGGCCGTCCGCCGCCTCACCGCCACCGAAGGAACGGATCTCGTCGGCACGGTCGGCAGCGTGGACGTCTGGCCGAACGCGATCAACGTGATCCCGGAGACCGTCGAGTTCACCATCGACTTCCGGTCGTACGACGACGACGTCGTCGAGACGGCCGTCCAGCAGATCCAGCGGGAGATCGAACTGGCCGCCGAACGCGAAGGGCTGGAGTACGAGTTCGAGGAGATCATGCGCATCGACGCAGACCCGTTCGACCAGGACTGCATCGACACCGTCGTCGAATCGATCGAGGAACGCGGCTACGACTACACACGACTGGTCAGCGGTGCCGGCCACGACGCGAACTACCTCAACAAGATCTGCCCGACGAGCATGATATTCGTCCCGAGCGTCGACGGCATCAGTCACCGCGAGAGCGAGTACACCGAGTGGGAGGACATCCTGGTCGGCACCGACGTTCTCCTCGGTGCGGTGCAGAAGAAGGCGAACGAGTGAGGCCCTCGAACTCTCACTCCTCGTCACCCGCGACTTGGTTCACAGCCCCTCACGGACGGTGTTACGGGCAAAGCCTTTGAGATTGCAGCGTCAGACTCTAAGGTGGACATGATACTTTCGGGGACCGTGGTAGCCGACTCGTCGACTGTCATCCGTGACGGCAGTGTCGTCGTCTCGGACTCGCGCATCGAGGCGGTCGGCAAGCGCGAGGAACTGCTAGACCTGTATCCCGACCACAGGCGGGAGGAGTACGACGTTCTCATGCCGGGGCTCGTCGGCGGGCACGTCCACTCCGTCCAGTCGCTCGGTCGCGGCATCGCCGACGACACCGAGCTCCTCGATTGGTTGTTCGACTACGTCCTCCCGATGGAGGCGTCCCTGACCGCCGACGAGATGGAGTCGGCCGCGAAGCTGGGCTACCTCGAACTCATCGAGACCGGGACCACGACCGCCATCGACCACCTCTCGGTCGCGCACGCCGACCGCGCGTTCGAGGCCGCCGGCGAGATGGGGCTGCGCGGCGCCATCGGGAAGGTCCTCATGGACCGGCGGTCACCGGACGGCCTGCTCGAGGACACTGACCGTGCACTGAACGAGACCGAGCGACTCATCCGGCGGTACCACAGGTCCTACGACGACCGCATCCGGTACGCCGTCACACCGCGGTTCGCGGTCTCCTGCACCGAGGACTGTCTCAGAGGCGCTCGCGAGATAGCGGATGCATATGACGATGTCCGTATCCACACACACGCGAGCGAGAACCGCAGCGAGATCGAGACCGTGGAGGAGGATACCGGGATGCGGAACATCCGCTGGCTCGACGAGGTCGGACTCACCGGCGACGATGTCGTACTCGCCCACTGCGTGTGGACCGACGAGTCCGAGCGGGAGATACTCGCAGAGACCGGCACCCACGTCACCCACTGTCCGTCGTCGAACATGAAACTGGCCTCGGGCGTCGCACCCATCTCGGACTACCTCGACCGAGGCATCAACGTCGCGCTCGGTAGCGACGGCCCGCCCTGCAACAACACGCTCGACCCCTTCACCGAGATGCGCCAGGCCAGCCTGCTTCAGAAGGTCGAGCACCTCGACCCGACGGCGACGCCTGCGGAGACGATATTCGACATGGCGACGATCAACGGTGCGAAGGCCGCCGGGTTCGACCGAGTCGGCAGACTCCGAGAGGGCTGGCGTGCCGACATCATCGGCATCCGGACCGACATCACCCGTGCGACACCGCTGCACGATATCCTCTCACATCTCGTCTTCGCGGCTCACGGCGACGATGTCGTTTTCACCATGGTCGACGGTAACGTCCTCATGGAGGACGGGGAGGTCATGACCGCCGACCCGGACGAGGTACGCCGTCGGGCGAATGAGATCGACCTCGACCTCGAGGAAGCGCGCAAGGTTGCCCGAAAGGTCAAGCCATAGGGTAGTCTTCCCCCGGGTTCCTCCTCCAGGTACGACGCGGATTCCGTGTTCTCCTGTATCTCGGTAACTGGACCCACGTTCGGCACGACGCCCATCGAGGGCTTCGGTTCGCCACCCCGGCCCGTACACCCTCAGAGGGCAACGGCGGCGACTTCACCGAGATACGCTCATTCCGTGGTTGGCAGATTCCCCGCATCATACCCCCATTGACGAGTTGCCATGGATGATGTGCCCGACCCGCCACCCATCGCCACCTCCCGAACGCCGCGACGGACCGAATCATTATGGGTATCGGTCACATACATCGCCCCGTGAAGATCGACGTGAGCGGCCTGGTCTGTCCGCAACCGGTGCTGGTCGTTCGCCGGTGTCTGGCGGAGCTGGACCCGGGGGACGAACTGGTCGTCGTCGGCGACTATCCGCCGGCGGAGCGGAGTATCAGGCGGACCTGTTACAAGCACGGATACGACGTGTCCGACGGTCCGCCTCGCGACGCCGAGGACGAGTTCTCCGTACAGATTCGCGTGACCGAATCGGTGTCGTCCGTCGACGAACCGCCTGTCAGCAGCTGAACTGGCCGTCGCAGTGGAGTCGCATCTGCGGCTGTATCGAGTTGCGAACTGTAGACGTTCTCCGACTGCTACTGGAACCGAACGGTGAGGTCGTGCATCCCCTCGTTGTTCATCGCGAGGTTGATGAGCAGCGGCGTGATGCTCTCGACGACGCCCGTGTTGGCGAGCGGCCCGCCGTCGAGGGCGCGGATTCCCGTGATGTCTTCGGCCAGCGACCGGACCACCTCCTTGGCGTCCCCGTCGTCTCCGGTCACGACCACGTCGGCTGCCAGGTCGTTGTCGAGGTCGGTGAGCGCGCCCGCAGCGAGGTTCTGGAACGCGCCGACGACGGGGATGCCGGCCGGTGCGGCCGCCGCGATGGCTTCCGCGACGGTTCCCGCCGCAGGCGGGTCGTAGTGGAACCCGTCAGCGTCGCGTGTCATCTGGACGGCCGGACTCACCAGCACGTCGCCGTCGTCGAGCGCCGGCACGACCGCTTCGACCGTGTCGGACGCGTACTGGGGTGGAACGCTCACCACGACGATTTCACCACGGGCCGCGGCCTCCTCGTTGCCGTATCCCTCCACGTCGTGCTCGACGCCGCGCTCGGTCAACTGCGTCTGGTAGGCATCGGCCTTGCTCCTCGCTTTCTCCGGCATCCGGGAGCCGATGAGGATGGTGTGGTCCGTGTCACGCGCCCAGCGCAGTGCGAGTCCTTCACCGATGTCGCCGGTACCGCCGAGGAGTGCTATCTCCATGCGGTTGAGAATCACACCCACATTGAAAAATATACGTGTCGTGTGGAATCTTCTGTCGGGACGTGCGGTCGTTGGCCGGGAGTTGCCACACGATTTGCGCCGAGACGTGGCGGCGGAACCGTTCTGTGAGCGTCTTGGCGGTGTAGCTCTGCCGGCGATCCGTCTCGGCTTCCGAGGCGAGAAGGACCCATCCCTCTCAATTCCAACCATAGATATTTGTGTTGCGCTCTCACATCTTACAGTACAACTGGTGTGCCACCAGTGCACATAACGGAGGCAACATCGTGAAGATCGACCTGACAATCAACGGCGAACGGGAAGCTGTCGACGTCGGCGGCGAGGAGGACCTGGCGACGGTACTGCGACGAGAGGGATACACCGGCGTGAAGTGCGGCTGTGACGGCGGCGTCTGCGGAGCGTCCAAGGTGCTGGTCGGCGACGAGGCGAGGATGGCCTGCGGCATGTCGGCCGAGGAGGCCGACGGCCACGACATCACCACCATCGAGGGCCTCGGTAGCCAGGACGATCTGCACCCCATCCAGCAGGCTTTCGTGGACCACTTCGCGGTGCAGTGCGGGTTCTGCATCCCCGGCATGATACTACAGGCGAAGTCGCTGCTCTCGGACAACCCCGATCCGTCCGAGGCGGAGGTCCGCGACGCCATCGACGACAACATCTGTCGCTGTACGGGCTACCAGAAACCGGTCGAGGCGATCCTCGACGCGGCCGGACGTCTGCGCGGCGAGCAGGCCGCCGTGACCGACGGCGGTACACCAGCCGCATCCGGCTGTGGAGGTGGATCCCATGAGTGACGACGCGAACGAACCGAAGGCGGACGGCGGAGCGGCATCCCAGCCGGTCGGGGAGGAACTCGATGAACCCGAGGAACATCCCCTCGAGTGGGACGAACCCGCGAACAACAGGAAGGCGCCCGACGAGCGCGCGAGCGTCTCCCAGCCGTCCGAGAAGGACGACGACCGGAAGCTCGTCACCGGCGAGGCGAAGTACACCTCCGACTACGACGAACAGTTCCCCGACCTGGCCCACGCCGAGGTCGTCCGGAGCGAGATCCCACACGGCAGGGTGGTCGACATCGACACGAGCGAGGCCGAATCGATGGACGGCGTTCACGCGGTCCTCACGCCGTGGTCCGACGAGGTCCCGGACGCGAAGTACACGAGTGCAGGACAGTCCTACCCCGAACCGAGCCCGTGGGACATGAACGTGCTCAACGAGCGCGTCCGCTACGTCGGCGACCCCATCGCGGCCGTCGCCGCCGAATCCGCCGAGACCGCCGCGGCCGCGGCGGAGTCTATCGCGGTCGAGTACGAGGAGGACGACTACGTCCTCGACCCCGAGGAGGCGTTCAGCGAGGACGCCCCGCAACTCTTCGAGGAGGACGATGTCGAGAACAAGATCGTCGGCCACGACTACGACCGTAACCGGATGTCCCACATCGAGGGGGAGATCGGCGACGTCGAGGCGGCGATGGAACAGGAGGACGTTCACGTCCACGAGACCGAGTGGGAGACGATCCGCCAGTCGCACGCACAGGTCGAGAAGCACACCTCGTTGGCGTACACCGACGAGGACAACCGACACGTCCTCATCACGAGCACGCAGGTCCCGAACCACACGCGGCGCCAGCTGGCCCACCTGTTCGACATCCCGATCCGGGACATCCGGGTGAAGAAGCCGCGCGTCGGCGGTGGCTTCGGCGGGAAGCAGGCGATGGTCGTCGAACCGATCCCGCTCGCGCTGTCGCTGGCGGCCGACCGACCGGTGATGTACGAAGCGTCCCGCGCCGAGGAGTTCTACGCGATGCGTTCGCGCCACCCGATGAAGGTGCGAGCTCGCTCCGCGGTCACCGACGACGGCACCATCGAGGCACTCGAGCTGTACGCGCTCTCGAACACCGGCGCGTACGGGAGCCACGGGATGACGGTCGCGGGCAACGTCGGGAGCAAACCGATGCCGCTGTACTCGAAGGTCCCCAACGTCCGGTTCGAAGCCGACATCGTGCACACGAACACACCCCAGACGGGCGCGATGCGAGGCTACGGAGCTCCGCAGGGGACCCTCGCGCTCGAAGGCCACCTGGACGAGGTCGCGCGCGACCTGGACCTCGATCCGGTCGAGTTCCGCCAGCGCCACTACATGGAGGTCGGCGATCTCGACGAGATCGCGGGCATGATGGGCGGGGAGGGCGCCAAGCGTCGCATCCGGTCGTGCGGTCTCGACGAGTGCATCGAGCGCGGCAAGGAGGCCATCGGCTGGGACGACATCGACCAACCCGACGCCGACCACCTCCACCGCGGAATCGGTATGGCGCTCTCCGCACAGGGGACGGGCGTCGCCGGCGACGAACTCGGCGCCGCCCAGATAATGATGAACGAGGACGGCTCGTTCCACCTGCAGGTCGGCGGCGTCGACATCGGGACGGGAGCCGACACAGCGTTCATCCAGATCGCCGCGGAGGTGCTCGGCGTCGACGAGGACGACATCGTCGTCCGATCCTCGGACACCGACACCACGCCGTTCGACTACGGCGCGTACGCGTCGTCGACGACCTACATCAGTGGGATGGCCGTCAAGAAGGCGGCCGAGGACGCGAAGGAGCGGATCCTCCACTGGGGATCGAAGCTCCTCGACGAGCCCGCGGAGGACCTCGAGACCGGCGGTGGGGAGGTCTACAGCGAGGAGACCGGCGATAGCGTCTCGCTCGAGGAGGTCGGGTTCGAGGCCGCCTACGGCGACGAAGAGCGCGAACACATCCTCGGGAAGGGCACCCACTGCACCGAGGAGAGTCCGCCGCCGTTCGCCGCGCAGTTCGTCGACGTGACTGTCGATTCGGAGACCGGCGAGTTCGAGGTCAACGAGATGGCGGTGGCGGTCGACTGCGGCGTCGCCATCAACCCCGGCATGGCCGAAGGACAGATCGAGGGCGCGAACCACATGAGCTACGAGATGGCGGTCAACGACGGTATCACGTTCGACGACGAGGGTCGCGCCGAGGTCAGGGACTTCGACGACTACGAGTTCCCGACCGCGGCCGAGTCGCCGCCGATAGAGTCCATCCTGGTCGAGACACACGAACCGACCGGGCCGTTCGGCGCGAAGTCGGTCGCCGAGGTACCGACGAACACCGTCCCCCCAGCACTCAGTAATGCGATCCGTGAGGCTGTTGGCGTCCGCATCAACGAGATGCCGATAACGGCAGAGAAGATAAAGCGGGCACTGGACGAATAGGGCCCAGTTCATCAGCGATTCTTTCTGTCAGTGTTTCACTGACGGTTCCATCGTTCTCTGAAGCTGCCTGTACTGGTACGCATCACCTCTGTGTAGGACTCGCTGACGGCATCATCCTGGATTCAGAAGGCCATACGTGGACTACCACGCTGTCTAACCGACCCTACGTACGCAGCAAGCTTGACACTCCGACTCGACCGACGTTATGGACCGCGTGATAAGATATTAGTCCTCCGTCGATGATACTGTTCGTATGTCAGGTGTTATCCCGAGGCATACAGATGGGATTCCACAGCGTCCGTTCCGAGACGGGGGTGTCTGGCGATGACCGACCCCGTCGACCTGCTGATCCGCGGGACCCTGGTGAACGTCAACACCGGCAACCTGGAGGACCGTCCCGTGGCGGTCGACGACGGTGAAGTTGTCGCCCTCGAGGAACGGCCGGCAGAGCGCGAACTCGAGACCGGATACGTCGCGCCGGGACTCATCGACGCCCACATGCACGTCGAATCGTCCATGGTGACGCTCGCGCGGTACGGCGCCGCCGTGGTTCCGCGGGGCGTGACCAGCGTCATCCACGACCCACACGAGATTGCGAACGTGCTCGGCGCACAGGGCGTTCGTGAGGTCATCGAGGACGCGAGACACACGCCGTTGAAGGCCCGGTTCACCGTTCCGTCGTCGGTGCCGACGTCACACCTACAGGACGGCGGTGCGACCGTTGACGCCGACGACGTGGCGGAACTACTCGACGCAGAGAGGGTCGTCGCGCTCGGCGAGGTGATGAACATCCCGGGCGTGCTGGCCGGCGACGAGACCATCCACCGCAAGGTTTCGGCTGCCCGCGAACGCGGACTGCCGGTCGACGGGCACGCGCCGCGGGTGACCGGTTCGGACCTTCAGGAGGTGGCTCGATACCTCGACAACGATCACGAGAGCATCGCGCTCGACGAGGCCCGCGAGAAGGTGGCCGCCGGCCTCCGCGTCTACCTCCGCGAGGGCTCGGCGAGCAAGAACCTTGAGGACCTCGTCGAGCTCGTCGACGATGTCGACACGCGCCGGCTGTCCCTGTGTACCGATGACCGTGACGTCGAGGACCTGGTCGAGCGAGGTGGCGTCGACTTCGCCGTCGAGAAGGCCATCCGATCGGGCGTAGACCCGGTCGAAGCGGTCCAGATGGCGACCATCAACACGGCCGAGAGCTACGACCTCCCGTTCGGCCGCATCGAACCCGGGGCACCGGCTGACCTGGTGTTGCTTGCGGACCTCGAGTCGTGGGACGTCGAGCACGTCCTCGTCGACGGTCGGCTCGACCCCACCGCCGGTGCGGGCGAACCGCCGGCGTCGGCGGTGGCGACCGACACCGTCGAGTTCGACCGTGTGACAGGCGCGGACCTGGCGATCGAACACCCGGGTCCCGGTCCGGTCGAGGTCCGCGTCGTAGACGCCGAAGGTGGCCTCCAGACCGCCGGGATGACGGCCGAGGTCCCGGTCGTCGTCGGGGGCGCGCCAGGAGCGTTGGAGGGCGCTCTCGTGGCGGATACGGACGCGGACGTCCTTCCGTTGGCGGTCATCGAGCGGCACGGCGGCGATGGCGGTATCGGTCGGGGCTTCGTCCGTCAGCTCGGTCTCGACCGCGGTGCCGTCGGCTCCACGGTAGCTCACGACGCGCATAACTGCATCGTCGCGGGGACCGACCATGATGCGATGGCGCAGGTCGCCAACCACCTCCGAGATATCGGTGGCGGGGTCGCAGCGTACGATCCCGCGTCGGACGACCTGACGGCGCTTCCGCTTCCGGTCGCCGGACTGATGTCCGACGAACCGCTCGCCGACGTCAAACGGAGGTTCGAGACGGTCGAGGCGGCCGCTCGCGAGATTGGACTCTCACACGACGGGGGACTGATGGAACTGTCATTCCTGGCGCTGGAGGTAATCCCGGAGTACCGACTCACCAACAACGGACTCGTCGACGTCGATGCGTTCGACTACGTCGACGTTCTGGCTGGTAGTTGAGCTATCTGTCACTACGTTCCGTGGCGTCCTTCGTTCGCGCTCGACCTGTCGAAGAGACGGAAACCGCAGCGATGGCTTAATCGTCGTCCTCCACGGCGGCACTCGGTCCGAGGTCCGTGGAGCTCTCGTCGACTTCGCCGCGGGTTCTCGGGATGAGGTTATCGAGGAGCAGCGACACGAGAGCCGTCACGACGACGGCCTCGCCGAAGAAGGTCTGTGCCTGCTCGGGGAGCTGCTGGAGCACCTTCGGCCGCGTGGCGACGCCGAGGCCGAGGCCGATGGATGCGGCGATGATGACCATGTTGCGCTGGTTGAGTCTGACGTTGTCGTTGAGGATCTTGAACCCGTTGGAGAGGACCATACCGAACATGACGAGGGTGGCACCCCCGAGGACCGGGTTGGGCATCGTCGAGAACACTGCACTCACCTTCGGGACGAATCCGAGCACCACGAGGACGGCTCCCCCGACGGCGACGACGAGCCGGCTCATGATACCGGTGAACGTGACGACGCCGACGTTCTGTGCGAACGAGGTGTTCGGGAACGCACCGAACAGCCCGGCGAGCCCGCTCATCACACCGTCGGCAAGCAGGCCGCCTCTGAGTTCATCCTCCTCCGGCTCGCGGTCCTCGACAGCCGTGATGGCCGAGATGTGCCCGATTGTTTCCATCGACGTCGTCACGTAGATGACGCCGAGCATCAGTATCGGAACGGGCTCGAACGCGATACCGAACTTCAGCGGCGACGGGAAGGCGAACCACGCCGCTTCGGCGACTGGGGTGAAGTCAACGAGTCCGAGGACCGCAGCGGCAACATACCCGGTGACGATACCGATCAGTAGGCTCAGAATCCGGACGTAGCCGTCAAACAGCTGGTTGAGGCCGACTGCGACGACGAACACGAGGCCGCCGACAGCGAGGTTCACCGGCGCACCGTAGTTCGATGCGTTGACTCCGCCGGCAAGGTAGTCCATCCCGACCGGGATGAGGTACAGGCCGATTATCACGACTATCAGGCCGTTCACGAGCGGCGTGAAGTACTCCTCGAACCACTCGAACTTCCATCCGATGAATATCTCGACGACGGCACCGACGACGCACGCGCCGAATGCAGCGGGCAAGCCGTACTGGGTCGCCACGCCGATTATCGCGCCGACGAACGCGAAGCTCGTCCCCATGACTATCGGCAATCGAGCACCAATCGGTCCCACAGGTATCGCCTGTACGATCGTCGCGAGTCCGGCGAACAACAGCGCCATCTGGACCAGGAACGTCGTCTTCCCCGTCGCGAGACCGACCGCGCCGGCGATTATCAGTGGCGGTGCGATGTTGGGGAGGATCATCGCCAGGATGTGCTGCAGTCCCAGCGGAATCGATTCGTGCATCGGTGGCTTGTCGTCGACACCGTAGATGACGTCGACGCTGGAGTCACTATCCGCCATGCCAAGATATCACAGGGTGAACCAACATATACCTTGCTACTAGTAACCATATACCAAATGGAGGACCTGAATGTTCTATCGATTACGGATGGATGAGTGATATCCGACAACGGCCGACGGCATCCTCCTGTGGCGGATGACCTCCAACCCGAGGTGCGGGCGAAGCGCGAACGTGCCCGACCTAGCTGACCGTCTGCATCAGGCCACTCGTCCGGACGACGAAGTAAACGACGAACGCCGCGGCGAGCGCCCACTGGCCCACGCGGACGTCGTCCCACTCCCCCTGCGCAGTCTTCACCACCGGATAGCTGATGATGCCTGCAGCGATGCCGTAGGCGATGGAGAACGTCAGCGGCATGATGAGGATGGTCATCCCCGCTGGAATAGCGTGCGAAAGGTCGTCCCATCGGATGTCAGTCACGTTCTGCAGCATGAGCAGCGCCACGACGACTAGCGCGATGTGAGAGGCGTACAGCGGGATCGCGGCAGCGAGCGGCACGACCACCAGCGCTGCGAGGAACAGCAGTCCGACGACCAGCGCGGTCATCCCGGTTCGACCGCCCTCCTCGACGCCGGTCGCGGACTCGATGTAGGTGGTGACCGTCGAGGTGCCTATCATCCCGCCGACGGTCGTTCCGATGGCGTCGGCCATCAGCGGTTTCTCGATCTCGGGGAGGTTCCCGTCTTCGTCGAGGAAGCCGGCGACCTGCGAGACGCCGGTGAGCGTCCCTGCGGTGTCGAAGAAGTCGACGAAGAAGAACGTGAAGACGACGAGCGCGAACGCGAAGGCGTCGACGTTCTGGAAGCCCTGAATGAACGCACCGACCAGCGGTGTGATGTTGTACTGTGCGTTCGGAATCTGCGCCGTCAACGTCCCGGCCTCAACCAGGCCAGCGGCTTCGATGGCGTAGCCCGCGACCGTCGTCGCGATGATACCGAGGACGATGGACCCTTTGATTCCGCGTGCATACAGCATCAGGGTCAGGAACAGACCCAGCACTGAAACGATAGCGATGGGGTCGGACGCGACGCTGCCGAGCGTTACGAGTGTTGCCGGATCGTCGACGACGATCCGCATCTCCTCCAAACCGATGATGGCGAGGAACAGTCCGATTCCCGTCCCGACCGCGAACTTCACGGGTTCCGGGAACAGATGGATAATGTACTTCCGGGCACCAGCTGCCGTGAGGAGGATGAACAGCACTCCTTCGGTCACGACCGCTGCAAGAGCCGTCGGCCACGGGATACCCAGCGCGCCGATCACGGTGAACGCAAAGAACGCGTTCAGGCCGAGGCCCGGCGCCTGGGCGAAGGGTCTGTTGGCGTAGAACGCCATCACGAAGATGGCCACCGCGGCCGCCAGAACGGTGACAACGGCCAACATCTGCCTGACCTCACCCGGTGCATACCCGTCGATGATGATACCCGGTTTCGTGCCGGGTATCCCGGCCATGATCGCAGGGTTGACCACGACGATGTACGACATCGTCAGGAACGTCGTGATCCCCGCGAGTATCTCCGTGCGGAGATCGGTGCCGTGCTCCTCGAATCCGAAGAAGTTGGCGAACCACGACTCCTCCACTACCTCCCCAGTCTCGGGCTCGTCGCTGGCTATCACTTCATCTGGGTTGGCCTCCCCTGACATGGAGTATCGTGAATATCGATACCACACAACATCATATAACTTGTTATTTATAACTCAATACGAACGTAATAAAGACTGTTTGCCAAACTCCAGTAGAAATTTGTGTCCTCCGTGGAGCAACCTACCGGCCGTCTTCTGTTTCTGTGCGAGCGATACCTCACGTCGCGTCCGGGGGAGTTGCCGACTCCCACTGTGAAGGGGACGCCGGCGAGTCGTCGACCACCGACCTCGATCGGTGCCAGCAGAGTGGAGATCGAAGCGTACCGCGCTGGTCAGTCTTTCGCCGCGACGGCCTCTATCTCGACGCCGACACCCTTCGGAAGGTTCGCAACCTCGACCGCGCTCCGGGCCGGCGGGTCTTCGTCGAAGTACTCGCTGTAGCTCTCGTTCATCTCGTCGAAGCTATCGATATCGTCGAGGAAGACGGTCACCTTGAGGACGTCGTTCATCTCGAGTCCCTCCTCGGCGAGGATGCCCCGTATGTTCGATAGCGACTGCTCGGTCTGGACGGCTATCGGCTCGTCATCGAGCAGCTCCCCGTCGGGCGTCATCGGAATCTGCCCTGCTGTGAAGACGATGTTGCCGTTCGTCGTCGCCTGACTGTACGCACCGACCGCTTCCGGAGCATCGTGCGAACTGATTACGCGTTTCACGGGTCAGATGATTCCGCACTCACCCTTAAATCCACATGTACCGCCAGTAGTTACGTACGTACTGTGGTCATGTCGTCAGGTTCTCGTCTCCGCTTGACGGTCGCGCGGCCGTCACCGGTCTCGAGTCGGAATCCCGCATCTCGGAGCCACTCATCCGACCGTCCGCGTCCGTGGAGCAGAACCTCCTGGAGGTCGTCGGGTTCGTCGACGTCCACACCGAAAAGGTAGGAGTCGAACCGGGTCACCGACGCACCGCACCGCTCGGCGATGTCGAGGTGGTCGAGATACGAAGCGCCGTGGTAATCGACCCGGAAGTCTGGGTGGCGGTTTACGAGTGCGTTCGTTCCACCACCTGTGCCCCGCGCGAGAACCACCTCTCCCGAGGCTTCGAAGAGCCGGGAGCACGCTGCCGGCGTGAGCATCGGGAGGTCTGCCATCACCACAGCAACAGGTTCCGCAGACGCGTTCAGTACCGCGTTGACTGCCCGACTCAATGGTCTGTCGTCCACGAGCGTCGTCGCTCCGGACACCTCGATGTGTGTCGGGGTCAGCACTTCTGGGGTGGTATCGGTACTGCGGATTGCCTCGACGACGTCGGCCAGCATTACACGCGCGAACTCCCCTCGCTCGCTCTCGCCGAGAACTGCGTCGAGTCGGGTCTTCGGGTCACGCGGGTCGAACGGCACCACGACTCTCATGATTGCAAATCGCTGCGCCGTCCCTTAATTGTACCCGTCTCTGATACCGATAATGTCATCTTGACTGGCCGACGGTGGTGAATCCCTATCTGGTTCCGATGAGTCCAGGCGCTCTGTCCATCCTGCCAAACGGTGTGTGGACGAATGTGTCCTGTTGCCAAATCGCTTGGCGCCTTCTGTGTGGTCCGATCTTGATCTTGCAGGTTAGCTCAGCTTGGAGGACACGAATCTCCCTCAGGTGGTCGATACCGTCATCCGAGCCGACGGGGTCCCTCGGGGCCAAGTCTGAGCAACCTCGTGAGGAGCCCCGAGTGTGACGAGTTTGTCTCCTGTTCGAACCTTCATCGACGTGAGGTGGGCGACAGTTCCGCCGGAGCACCTCAGCAAATGTTTTATTACGAATTAATCATAGCAGAAACCTCGACAGTTTATTTATGCTCCACAGCCAGAGTGTTACAGTATAACCTACCCCAGGACGGTGGTTCGCTTGCAGGTGCAACTACAAATCAACGGTGAGGAAAAGCGGTTGGAGGTATCGAAATCGGATAGCCTTCTCGACGTTCTACGGGAGAACGGATACACCGGTGCCAAGCGGGGATGCGATACGGGTGCGTGTGGGTTCTGTACGGTCATGGTCGACGGTGAACCGGAGAAATCGTGTGTGACGCCGATCGCTAAGGCGGATGGGACTGAGGTCCGTACCATCGAAGGCCTCGGAAGTCAGGATGACCTCCATCCGGTCCAGGAGGCCTTCGTCGACAACTTCGCGCTGCAGTGTGGGTTCTGCATCCCCGGCATGATAATGCGCTCGAAGGCCTTGCTTGACGAGAACCCGGACCCGACGGAGCGACAGGTCCGGGAAGCACTGTCGGACAACCTCTGTCGATGCACCGGCTACAAGAAGATCGTCGAAGCTGTCCTCGATGCGAGCGACCGTCTCCGCGACGACGAGGCCGTGGCTGCCGACGGTGGGCTGCCTACAGACGTGACGGATGCGAGCGGCTGTAACTGCTCGTGCAGCGACTCGGTCGGAGGTGATAAGAGATGAGCGAAGGCGAGGACGAGCGTCGCGAAGCCGACAAGACCGAACCGGATGGCGGGGCGGTCAAGGAGCTGGACGAGTCTCAGACGGAGGCCGTCGAGACCGGAGAGGCGTCGACGGAACGACGGGAACGCGAGAACATCAGCGAGGACACCGAGAAGTACGACGCACGGAAGATCGTCACCGGGCAGGCGCGGTACACCGCGGACTACCGCGAGCGGTTCCCCGAACTCGCGGAGGCGAAGGTCGTCCGCAGCGACATCGCCCACGGCTACGTCACCGACATCGATACCAGCGAGGCCGAGGCGATGGACGGCGTCTATGCGGTCGTCACACCGTGGGACGACGTCGTCCCGGACAAGGCCTACTCCAGTTCCGGCCAGTCGTACCCCGAGCCGAGTCCCTGGGACCTGCGCGTGCTCCGGAGACACGTCCGATACGTCGGCGACCCCATCGCGGCCGTCGCCGCGAAGGACAAGGAGACCGCCGACCAGGCTGCACGGAAGATCGACGTGGAGTACGAGGAACTCGACGCGGTCTTCGACCCCGAGGAGGCGTTGTCACCCGACGCACCGCAACTGTTCGAACCGGACGAGGTAGAGAACAAACAGACCGGCGCCGACTACGAGCGCAACCTCGAGTCCCACTTCGAGGGTGAGCTCGGCGACGTCGAGGGCGCTTTCGAGGAGGCCGACGACGACCATGTGCTCGAAACCGAGTGGGAGACCCCCTATCAGTCCCACTGCGTCCCCGAACCCCACACCACGATAGCGTACACCGACGAGGACAACCGATACACGTTCATCACGGCGACGCAGGTCCCCTTCCACACGCGACGGCAGCTCTCGCTCCTGTTCGACGTGCCGATCCGCGACATCCGGGTCAAGAAGCCGCGGATCGGCGCCGGATTCGGCTCGAAGCAGGAGATGGCCATCGAGCCGATCGCCTTCGCCCTGCACCTGAAGGCGGAGATGCCCGTCAAGCTGGAGATGACCCGCCGCGAGGAGTTCTACGCGCTCCGATTCCGCCATCCGATGCGGATGCGGATGCGGACGGCCGTCTCGGAAGACGGCGACCTTCGAGCGATGGACCTCTATACCCTGTCGAACTCCGGCGCGTACGGCACCCACGGGATGACGGTCGCGTTCAACGTCGGGACGAAGCCGCTCCCGCTGTACCCGCGGGTACCCAACGTCCGCTTCGAAGGTGATGTCGTCCACACGAACCTACCGATGGGGGCGGCCATGCGCGGCTACGGTGCGCCTCAGGGCCACTTCGCCGTCGAATCACACATGGACGAGGTCGCCCGCCGACTCGACATGGACCCCGTCGAGTTCCGGAGGAGAAACGCCGTCCGCGAAGGGGACATCGACCGGAACGTTGCGATCCTCAAGGACGGCGACCGGTTCGTCCGGCGCATCCGGTCGTGCGGTCTCGACGAGTGCATCGAACGCGGCAAGGAGGCCATCAGGTACGACGATCTCGACCAACCGGACGAGGAGCATCTCCATCGAGGCGTCGGGATGGCGATCATCGCACAGGGGAGCGGCGTCGCCGGGAAGGAGTTGGGCGCCGCCCAGCTCAGGATGAACGAGGACGGCTCGTTCAACCTGCAGGTCGGCGGCGTCGACACCGGGACGGGGACGGACACGATGTTCAGCCAGATCACCGCGGAGGTCACGGGATGTGACCCCGAAGACGTCGTCGTCACGTCCTCCGATACGGATCTGACCCCGTTCGACTACGGTGCGTACGCGTCGTCGACGACCTACATCAGCGGCCAGGCGGTGAAGAAGGCGGCCGAGGACGCAAAGGAGCGGATCCTCCACTGGGGATCGAAGCTCCTCGACGAGCCCGCGGAGAACCTCGAGACCGGCGGTGGGGAGGTCTACAGCGAGGAGACCGGCCACAGCGTCTCGCTCGAGGAGATAGGCTACGAGGCCACGTACGGAGACGACGAGCGCGAGCAGATCATGGGCAAAGGCCACCACTCGACGGACGAGAGCCCACCGCCGTACGGTGCCCAGTTCGTAGACGCGACTGTCAACGAGGATACAGGGGAGTTCGAGATCAACAAGATGGTCTTCGCCGCGGACTGCGGTGTCGCCATCAACCCGCCCCAGGTCGAGGGCCAGATCGAAGGCGGCGAACACATGAGCCTCGAGTTCGCGACCAGCGGCGGTCTCGAGTTCGACGACGACGGACAGCCCAAGACGCTCGGCTTCCGACTGTACGGTATGCCAAGGACCACCGACCACCCACCGATGGAGACGATCCTCGTCGAGACCCACGAACCGACCGGGCCGTTCGGTGCGAAGTCCATCGCCGAACTGCCGACGAACGGCGTCCCGCCGGCGCTCAGTAATGCCATCCGCGATGCCGTCGGCGTCCGGATGAACACGCTCCCCATCACGGCCGAGAAGGTCAAGCAGGCGCTGGCGGAACGCGAAGGCTGAGCGATCGTCGGGCGAGATCGGGGCAAACCATAATACCGAGTACTGCACTACGTTGTTAACATGGCTCATCTTGGATTCCTCGTCACCGGGGGTCCGTTCGACAGCGAACGGTGGCGGACCGCCTACGAACTCGGCCGGGCGGCGCTCGACGACGGCCACGAGGTGACATACTTCCACTACCTCGACGGTGCGCTCGTTCCGGTCGCCGACCAGGAGTTCCCGGACTGTTCGGACGCAGGGTTGTACGACGAGATGCCCACCGAGAAGTTCCAGGAACTCGTCGAGGACGGGGCGGGGGTCATCTGTTGCGGACTCTGCGTGAACGCACGCGGCATCGATGCCGAGACCGACTACCCGGACGGCGTGGAGATCGGGCTGCTCCCCGACCTCGCGGACATGCTCGGCGAAGCCGACCGGGTGATATCGCTATGAAGCGGGACGTCGCCGTGTTGATCACACGGCCGCCGTACGGCCGGGTCCACGTCCCTGAGGGGCTGCGGGCCGCCCGCGGGGTCGCGGCGGGATTCGACCGCCATGACGTCACGGTCGTCTTCACCGGTGACGGCGTCTACGCCGCACGCGCCGCCGTCGACCGCGACGCGCTGAACATGCCGGAGCATATCGCGGACCTCCATGCCGAGAACGGCCGGATGGTCGCGGACGCAGCTGCGATGGCCGAGCGAGGTATCGATTCCGAAGAGATAGCCGATGACATCGCGGTCCGATCGGGCGAAGATGTCGCCGAGATGATCCGCGATGTCGACCGTACACTCGACTTCTAACCATGCTCTACCTCGTAGACAAACCGATGGCAGACGTCGCGTTCAGAACCGCAGCAGGAGACGACGATGCACGCATCGTCCTCATCCAGGATGGCGTCCTCTTGGAGCCCGACCTCGACGTCCCCACGTACGCCGTGGCGAAGGACGTCGAGGTAAGGGGCGTCGACCTTCCGCCCGACGTCGAACGTATCTCGTACGACACGGTGATAGAGCTCGTCCTCGAACAGGAGGTGAAGAACTTCCTATGAGCCCCTTCGAGAGACTCACAGAACTCGTCGACCAGGGCGAATCGGCAGCGATGCTGACCGTGGTGGGGAAGGACGGGAGCGCCCCGCGGAGCGTCGGAACCCGGATGCTCGTCACGGAGGACGACGAGTACGGGACCATCGGCGGCGGCTCGGTCGAAGGGCTCGCTATCGAGGCCGCCCGCAAGGTGCTCCGGGGCGACGAGGAGCCAGGGGTCCGGACGTACGAACTCGAACGCGGCGGGAACACCGGGATGGTGTGCGGCGGCGAGATGGACGTCTTCGTCGACCGCATCCGCGGCCAGCCCAGACTCTACATCGCTGGGGGCGGTCACATCGGCGTCGAACTCGCAGCGTTCGCTGACCGATTGGGCTACGACGTCACCGTCGTCGACGACCGCGAAGAGTACGCAGATCCGGAGCAGTTCCCCGATGGTACGGACGTGATCCATGGTAGTTACGGCGACGTTCTCAGGGAGAAGTCCATGACGTCCGAGACGGCCGTGGCCGTCGCGACGCGAAGCGGGACGTTCGATCAGGAGGCGGTCGCGGCCGCCCTCGACGGGAACGCGGGGTACGTCGGTCTCGTCGCCAGCGAGACCAAGACCGAACACGTGATCGAGTCGCTCGTCGAAGACGGATACAGCCGCCGCGATCTCGCGCAGGTCCGTGCGCCCGTGGGTCTCGACCTCGGCGGCGGCGGCCCGGAGGACATCGCGGTGTCCATCCTCGCGGAGATCAGCATGGACCGCTACGACGCGTCGGGACGCAGGGCGTCGCGATTGAACCTCGACGATCTCGTAGTCGTCCGAGGCGGCGGCGACCTCGGAAGCGGTGTCGTGTACCGGCTCCAGCAGGCAGGGTATCCCGTCATCGTGACCGAGGTCGCGAGGCCGACGGTCGTCCGACGAACCGTGGCCTTCGCCACGGCGATGTACGAGGACGAGATCTCGGTAGAGGGCGTTGTCGGACGGCGTGCTGCCGACATCGACGAGGCACTGGAGATCCTCACGGACGACGAGGTACCGGTGCTCGACGATCCGGACGCAGCGGTCGCCACCGAACTCGACGCCGCCGTGCTTGTCGATGCGATAATGGCCAAGGGTCGTCGCGACACGGGGACGGCGCGGGACGACGCCGACGTTGTCATCGGACTCGGCCCTGGGTTCGAGGCTGGTGAGGACGTCGACGCCGTGGTCGAGACCGACCGCGGTCACCAACTCGGTCGCGTCTTCTACGAGGGGACGGCCAGCACCTACGACGGTGAACCGGGCGAGCGTCGGGGGTACACCCACGAGCGTGTCCTCCGCGCGCCGACCGACGGGCAGTGGGAGACGACGGCCGCCATCGGCGACCTCGTCTCTGCGGGCGACGTCGTCGGATACGTGGAGGACAACCCCGTGGAAGCGGACATCGACGGCCTCGTTCGCGGGCTGGTCCACGACGGTGTCGGGGTCTCGGAAGGTGGGAAGCTCGGCGATGTCGACCCCCGAGGCGAGTCGGTCGACCATACAAAGGTATCGGACAAGGCGCTCTGTCTCGGCGGTGGCGTCCTGGAGGCGATGCTGCACCTCCGATAGGGCGACCGCCTCGATCCGTCAGCGGGAGACAGCCTCGATCTCGGGGTCGGTGAGTCGAGCGCCGGACCCGTCGGTGACGCGGCCTACCCGCCGGTGGAACACCCCGGCATCCGAGAGCGCGGCCTCCAGATCCGCACTCCGTTCGGCGGGGACCGACAACAGGAGACCGCCGCTCGTCTCGGCGCTCTCACCCTCCTCGAGCCCGTACCCGAAGAGGTGCGACAGTTCGACGGTGCCCGCGATCACGGGGAGGGAGGTTATCTCGACGCCGACGTCTGCGTTCTCTGCCAGCACCCGGGCCTGTCCGAGGAGACCGAACCCGGTGACGTCCGTCGCCGCCGTCGCGTGCTCGCGGGCCGCCGTGGCGGCAGCGCGGTTGGGTGTGGTCATCCACGTAGTCGCTTCTTCGCCGATCCGGTCCATCGACCGAGGGGCCGTCTCTTCGAGCATCTCGGCGAACTCGCCGTCCTTGACGCGTAAGGCACCCATCGCAGGTTGCGTTCCTAGCGGCTTGGTCAGGTAGAGTTGGTCTCCTGGCGCGGCGGTACGCGTGTCGAGCAGGTGGTCCGGGTCCGCAGTCGCCGTGACCGCACCGCCAGCGAACGGCCAGGGGTTCAGGATGGTGTGCCCGCCGGCAACCGTCCCCTCCATCGCCGCGAACGCGTCGACGATACCCGCCAGGATCGCCGGAGCGCGGTCTCGAAGTTCACGGGGAACGCCCAGTACCACACGACAGCTCACATCGTCGATCGCGCCGGTCGCGAACGCGTCGCTCGCTGCGTTGCAGGCGGCGACCCGACCGAAGTCGTACGGGTCGTCGACGATAGGCGTGAAGAAGTCGACTGTCGAGACCAGCGCCAGGTCGTCGCGCAAGCGCTGCGCGGCGGCGTCCTCGCCGACGCCGAGGAGGAGCTCGTCCTGCTGGTCGGTGAGGCCGACCTCCGACAGCAGGGCGTCGAGATCGTCCTGTCCGACCTTGCAGGAACAACCGTGGAGTTCGACGTACTCGGTGAGTCGGGTGGAATCGGTTCCGGGAGTATCGGCGTCGCTCATCGTTGTTCGGCCTCCGCCTCCGAAGCGTCCGCCGGGAGGGTGACGCGGAGTTCGAACGTCTCGCTCGCGTCGTCGTCATCGAGCGCCGTGACATCGTATCCGTGCTTGGTGCACGTCCGCTCCAGGTTGCGTTTGGCTGGGGGATAGTCCCCCTGAACGAGTAGCTCCTCGCCGGGCTCCATCTCGGAGAGCTCCCGTCGGACGATGAGTGCAGGTCGCGGACAGACCTCGCCCGTGACGTCGACGCGTTTCATGTCCGCCCATTCCCCATGAGAATGCAAAACATTGTCGTCTCCCTCGACGTGACCTGGGGTAACGCTATTGTCCGTGGCCGCGGACCGTGAACCATGGACCTCGCGGAAGCGCTGCGGTTGGGTGACCGGGAACTCGTGTCGTTCGTCGGCGCAGGGGGTAAGAAGACGGCGATGCAGCACCTCGTCGGTGAGGCCGCACACCGCGATGTGACCGTGGGATACACGACGACGACCCACACGCCGCCTCCGGATGGACTTCCACAGGTGATAGCCGCACCGGACGACCTGCCAGATGCTCTCGCCGACCGCGGAGCCCCCGTAGCGTTCGCCGCCGAACGGGTCGAAAATCCGGAACGTGCCGACGAGAAGGTCCGTGGTCACGACCCGTCGGTCGTCGAGTCCGTGTTCGCATCCGGGCTGTTCGACTGGCTTCTCGTCAAGGCCGACGGTGCGCGGCGCCGGGAGTTCAAGGCGCCCGGTCGGAACGAACCGGTCGTGCCGGAGACCAGCACCGTCGTGACCGTGGTCGCCTCGGTTCGAGCAGTCGGCTCTCGACTCGAAGCGCCGACGGTACATCGACCGGACCGCGTGGCGGCCATCGCAGGACGCGACGTCGGAACGACCCTCACACCGGATGCGATGGGGACTGTTCTCGCTAGCACCAACGGCGGCCTGAAAAACGTGCCTGGCGGAGCGACCGCCGTCCTACTGATAAACAAAGCGGACACGCCCGCACTCCGGGAATCGGCACGCGACATCGTCGCGGCGACCTTCGAACGGACCGACCGGTTCTCCCACGGTCTCGTCACCTCCTTCGACACCGGGATGCTCGAGACCGTCGAAAGCTAGGTCCCGAACTGGACTGGCGCTCGCCATCAGTCACTCTCGCGGCTGTAGGGTTCGAGGAGGGCCGACGGGACGCCGAGTTGCTTGTTCTCCAGTTGGACCACGGTGAAGACCAGGACCAGGATGGTCGCGAGGTAGGGGTACGTCGCCATGATCGTCGGATGCATCAGGAACTCGAGGACCGGATTGACGAGCTCGGCCAACGGCGTTCCGGGGTCGAGCTGTAGCGAGATCGCCTGCGAGCGTAGCTGTAAGGCGTCCAGGAGTCCGAACAGGTACGCTCCGACGAGTGCGCGCTCGGGCCGCCACTGTGCGAATATCACGAGCGCGACGGCGATCCATCCACGACCCGCAACCATCCCGGGTACCCACAGCTGCGAGTACGCGAGCGAGAGGTGGGCCCCGGCCGCGCCGGCGAAGGCGCCGCCGAGAAGGACGCTCAGATATCGCATCTTGAACACGTCGACGCCCATGGTGTCGGCCGTCTCGGGGTCCTCGCCGACGGAGATCATCTCCAGTCCGAGGTTCGTCCGGAAGAGGAAGAACCAGACGAGCGGGACCATCGCGAGCGCGATGAAGTCCGGTACGGTGCTGCGGAACAACGCCTCGCCGATGATGGGTATCTCGACGAGGTACTCGCCTACGATCGGGACCGTCACCTTCGGGAACCCGGTGATCGATTTGCTGACCCACTGCTGGCCGAAGAACGTCGTCAGGCCGGTCCCGAGCAGCGTCAGCATTATCCCGCTGATGACCTGGTTCGATTTGAGCGAGATCGTCAGGAACGCGTGGATCGACGCCATCGCGACTCCCAGCAGGATACCTGCGAGGAACCCCAACCAGTAGCTACCCGTGATGACCGTGACGACGAATCCACCGAGTGCCCCGACGAGCATCATCCCCTCGACCCCGAGGTTGAGCACGCCGCCGCGCTCACTGATGATCTCGCCGAGGCTCGCGAAGATCAGAACGGTGGCCGCCTGTACGGTCGCGTCGAGCAGGCCTGCGAGGAATCCCACCATTCAGACCTCCTCCACCTGACCGGTCGGCTGTTTCGACCGTTCGCGTTCCATCCGAACGTCGACCTTGTAGCTCTTGATGAACTCGGCGGTGATGAGGAACAGGATGATGAGCGCCTGGATGACGTCTACCAATGCGGCTGGCACGCCGAAGTTCACCTCCATGCTCGACCCGCCGACGAACAGCAATGCGAAGAACAATGCTGCGAGCATGACGCGGAATGCCCCGTTCCGTCCGAGTAGGGCGATGGGGATGGCCGTGAATCCGTAACCGGGCGAGAAGTCCGGCCTGAGCCGAGCCTGTACCCCCGCGATCTCTGATACGCCGGCGAATCCGGCGAATGCACCGGCGAGGACGAACACGTACAGGTACACCCTGTAGATGCTCATTCCGGCCTGTTCGGCGGCTTCGGGATTCGAGCCGACGAACGTCACCTCGAACCCGAACCGGGTCTTGTTGACGAGGACGTACGTCCCGATCACGACCAGTACGGCGAGAACCAGTCCCACGTGAACGCCGGTGCCGAGGATCGTCGGCAGCTGTGCCGCCGTGGGTAGCATCGCGCTCACGGGGAAGTTCCCAGCACCACCCTGCATCGGGCCGCGAACCACGTAGTTCGTGAGTTGGATGGCGACGAACGTCAACAGCAGGGTCGTGATGATCTCGTTGACGTCCCACCGCGCCTTGAGCCAGCCCGGGATGCCGGCCCAGATGGCACCCGCAACTGCGGCACCGAGGAACGCCAACGGCACCAGCGCGATCGCTGGCAGCCCCACGTTGAGTCCGATCCACGTGCCGGCGATACCGCCGACGTAGAGCTGACCCTCCGCACCGATGTTCCACAGTCCGGCTCGGAGCGGGACGTAGACGGCCAGTCCAGTGAGGATGAGCGGCACCGCCTTGATCAACGTCTCCGTGATGCCGAACGTACTCGTGGCGGTCTCGAAGAACATCAACGCATAGGCCGCCACCGGATTGACGCCGAGCGCGACCAAGGCGATCGCGCTGACCGCGAGGGCGGCGACGACGGTGAACACGGGTGTCCCGTAGGCCAGCCAGAAAGGGACGTCCTCCCTGGCGGAGATCGAGACGTCGATGTTCATCGCTCTACACCCCCGTCGGTCACCGCTGAGTCGGTCGAGTCCGTTCCGGACTCGCCCCTTGGATCAACAGTGGCGGTCCCCGCACCACCGGTCATCTCGAGGCCGACGCGTTCGCGGTCGGCCTCCTCTGGCGTGGTCTCGTAGACGATCTCCCCCTCGTACATGACGAGGATGCGGTCACTGAGATCGAATATCTCGTCGAGGTCCTCGGAGATGAGGACGATGCCGGTACCGCGTTCGCGCTGGTCGAGCAGCGCCGACCGCAGGAACTCGATCGCGCCGACGTCGACGCCGCGCGTGGGTTGGTTGGCGACGAGAAGGCGAGGGTCGCGGTGGATTTCGCGGGCGAGGATGAGTTTCTGGAGGTTGCCACCGGAAAGGTCGCCCGCTGGGACCTCGGCGACGTCGTGGACGCCGCGGACGTCGAACTCCTCGACGAGCGTCTCGGCGTACTCACACAACGAGTCGTAGTCGAGGAATCCGTTGTCGCCGAACTGGCCGTCGCGGTACTCCTTCATCGTCGCGTTGTACATCACGGACAGGTCCTCCGCGCAGCCGTACCTCAACCGATCCTCCGGGACGAACGAGACGCCGTTGTCGATGAATTTGCGGGGATGTTCGCCAGTGAGGTCCGATTCCCCGAGTGTTATCGACCCGGCCGTGAGGTCACGGAGTCCGACGAGCGCCTCGGCCAGTTCCTTCTGTCCGTTCCCGCTGACGCCCGCGATACCGACGATCTCGCCTTCGCGGACGGTCAGATCGATGCCAGACAGCGCTTCGATGTCGCGGTCGTCGGCGGCGTGGAGGTTCTCTGCTCGAAGCGCCGTCTCACCGATCTCCACGGCCTCCTTGTCGAGTTGGAAGAGAACCTCTCGGCCGACCATCATCTCGGCGAGGTCCGCTCGACTCACAGCCGACGTCTCGACGGTCCCGACCTTCTCTCCCTCGCGGAGGACGGTCACGCGGTCCGTTATCGTCTTGATCTCCTTGAGCTTGTGCGTGATGAAGATGATGGAGAGTCCCTGTTCCGCCAACCGTTCGAGGGTGTCGAAGAGTCGTTCGGCCTCCGTCGGCGTCAGCACCGCGGTCGGTTCGTCGAGGATGAGCAGTTCGACGTCGCGGTAGAGCGCTTTCAATATCTCCACACGTTGTTGCTGGCCCACATCCAGTTGCCAAATGTGCGAGGATACATCGATGTTGAAGCCGTACTCGTCGGCGAGTTCACGTATCTCGCGTTCAGGGACGTCGAGTCCGAGGGAGAACCGCCGGGCAAGACTCCGAAACACAGAGTTCTCGCGAACTTCGGCCGGAAGCCACCCGTCGTACTCGCCGTCCTCCCTGAAGGCCGACGCGGGTTCGCGTTCGCCAAGTACGATGTTCTCCGCAACGGTCAATCTGGGGATCAGCTTGAAGTGCTGATGGACCATGCCGACGCCGGCATCGATAGCGTCCTGTGGGGACTCTAGCTCGAGTCGACGGCCGTCGAGCCAGACGTTGCCTTCGTCTGCAGAGTACAGTCCGTACAGGATCTTCATCAGCGTACTCTTGCCCGCCCCATTCTCCCCGAGCAGTCCGTGGATCTCGCCGCGTTCGACGGCGAAGTCCACGTGGTCATTGGCGATCACCCCGGGAAACTCCTTGACGATCCCCTCCATCGACAGGAATGGAGTTTCATCCATGGTTGGTAGTCACAAGCACGTCTGCATCTGCCAGGGGTATAACGTTTGTTCTCCTCTGGCCGGTATGAAGCGTGAAAGTTAGTCAGGGGGTGATGGATACCTATCAATCGAAGAAAATGGAATCTAGAGGACCCATTGAACAAATTGTGTGCCCAACTGTCAGTAATGCATACTCTTATGGAATGGGTTGTGTTACGTTAGCACGGGTCGTAACAGGGGGTCCGTCGGTGGACCTTGACGAACCACAACGAAGCACGAAAGCCAACAACCATGGACACGAACGCAACTCGCCGAGACGCGATAAAAGCGATCGGTACGGTAGGTACGGTGGGACTCGCCGGCTGTACAGGTGGGGACAACGCAACTCAGGACCAACGCAAATCGGTCAAGGCCGCGTGGCTCTACATCTCGGAGGTCGGTGACCTCGGGTGGTCGTGGGCCCATGACCAAGGTCGGAAGACCGTGGCCAAGAAGTACGATTGGCTTGATACGGCGTACTCGGAGGCCGTCAACCCGGCGAACTCACGGCGAGTCATCGAGCAGTACACCCGGCAAGGATACGACATCATCTTCGGGACCACCTTCGAGTACATGGACCCGATGTTACAGGTCGCCAAGCAGAATCCGGACACACTCTACGAACACTGTTCGGGGTACAAGACAGCGGAGAACATGGGCCGGTACTTCGGCCGCATGTACCAGGCGCGATTCCTCGCGGGGGTCGCCGCCGGCCTCGTCACCGAAGCGAACCAGCTCGGGTACGTCGCGGCGTTCCCCATCCCCGAGGTCGTCCGCGGCATCAACGCGTTCACGCTCGGTGCCCGGTCGGTGAACGACAAGGTGACCACGAAGGTCCGCTGGACGAACACGTGGTTCGATCCGCCGAAGGAGAAGGAGGCAGCACAGACGCTCATCGACGCGGGCGTAGACGTCATGGCGCAGCATCAGGACTCACCGGCGGCCGTGAAAGCGGCGAACAGCGCGAACATCTGGGCGACCGGTTACGATGCGCCGATGGACAAGTTCGGAGGTGACAACTACCTCACCTCGCCGATCTGGCACTGGGATGTGTTCTACGAGCCGACACTCAAGTCCGTGCGGAATCGCTCGTGGAAGTCAGACTTCTACTGGAAGGGACTCAAAAGCGGTCTCGTCGACCTCTCCGACTGGGGGCCGTCCGTCCCGAAGGACGTGAAGAACACGGTCTCGAAGAAGCGCTCGGCGATCGAGAAGGGGAACCTCGACGTGTGGGCGAACAGCAAGTTCGCGGACAAGAACGAGACGTTCATCTTCCAGAAGATGAGTAGCTACGTGGAAGGCGTCGAGGGTAAGGTTCCCAAGTAACATCCTTCACCCTCTCGAACGACCGTTCTGCGAGGGCTCTACGATGGGTCGTGACATCAGAACGCCCTGGGATATCGATTATCGCCGGGTCCGTCGATACTTTCTACCTGGATATGTTCTGTATGACGCATGCGTTCGTCAGACACTGACGTGGGCGCTAAGACGACCGACGTCCTCTCGACCATCGGCGACACACCACTGATTGAACTTCCGGGAGCGAGCGACGACGCTGACGCGACCATCTACGCTAAGCTCGAGTTCGTCAACCCATCGGGGAGCATCAAGGACCGCATCTACCACGAGATGATCACCGCCGCCGAGGACCGGGGCGACCTCGAACCGGGAATGGAAATCGTCGAGTGCTCGACCGGTAACGCGGGCATCGCTTGCACGCTCGTCGGCTCCCAGCTCGGCTACGACGTGACGATTGTCATGCCGGAGGGGATGAGCGAGGAACGTAAGAAGGTCATCAGGGCCTACGGAGGCCAACTCATCGAGACACCCGGCGGCGAGAGTGACGTCGACCTCTCCGTACAGCGCGTCGAGGAGATGCTCGACGAGTCCCCCGACGAGTACTGGTTCCCGAACCAGTTCAGCAATCCCGATAACCCGACCGCGCACGAACAGACCACCGGGCCGGAGATAGTGGAGCAGCTCGGCGGTGCGCCGGACGCGTTCGTCGCAGGGCAGGGAACGGGCGGCACCGTCACCGGTGTGGGACGGCGACTGCGGGACGCGGACCCGGCCGTCGATATATACGCCCTCGAACCGGCGGAAGCGCCCCTGCTGTCCTGCCGCCAGTGGGGCACACACGAGATCGAGGGCATCGGGGACGGGTTCGTCCCCGAGAACCTCGACCCGGAACTCCTCGACGGCGTTGTGGTCGTGGAGAGCGACGTCGCGATCGAGCGTGCTCGTTCACTCGCCGACCAAGAAGGCATCTTCTGTGGTATCTCCAGCGGAGCCAACGTCGAAGGGGCGATCAAGATAGCCCGGGAGCGGCCCAACATCGACGAGGTCGTGACCATCGTCACCGACACCGGCCATCGCTACTTCACGACGAAACTCTTCGAGCCCGATCACGAGATAGCGGTGCCGGACAGAGACCACCCCCTCGACGACCACTCGCGCGAGGTCCTCGAACGCCATCAATCCGACTGGGACATCATCGACTGACGACATAACAAATATGGTCTCATCCCGAGACCTTCCGATATGTCACACGACCACGGCCACCCGAGTCACGACCACGGGGACGCGGTCGAGCGGTCAGAGGCGGTCGAGACCGTGTTCACGCTCCGTTCTCGAACTCTCGCCGCGCAGTCCAGCGAGCACATCTCGATGTCCGACGCGTTCGAGGGACGCGTCCTCGCGGAGTCGCTGCTCGCCGGATCCGACGTTCCGAAACACAGTCACTCCACGATGGACGGGTTCGCGTTCGACGCGAACGAGTCGTACCCGTTCGAGATCCTCGACGGTGAGGTGTTCCCCGAGGACGACCCACCGTCACTGGCCCCGAACGAGTCGGTCCGTGTCGCAACCGGCGCACCGATTCCCGAGGAGGCCAACGCAGTCCTGAAGATCGAGGAGGCCACCGTCAGAGACGGTGAACTCCACGGTCCTCCTCTCGACCCAGGGACGTACGTTTACGAACGCGGCAGTAACGTCGCCGCCGGAGAGACGCTCTTCGAGTCCAACGAGCGCCTCTCCGCGAAGGACGCCGTCCTCCTCCAGGACCTCGGCTACGAATCTGTCCCTGTCGTCGAGCGATTCGATGTGGGCCTGCTGGCGACCGGAACCGAGATTCACGAGGGTCGAAGCACCGACCTCGATTCGTCGATGCTGGCGTCGCTGGTACGGTCGTGGGGTCACGAGGCGACGTACGAGGGGACGGTCCCCGACGAGTACGACCGCGTCGAAGACGCTATCGCGTCGGTCGCTGCCGATCGCGACGTCGTCGTCACCACCGGCGGGACGAGCGTCGGGAAGAAGGACCACGTCATCCGTGCACTTCGGTTGTTGGGGGACGTACTGTTCCACCGAGTCCGAGTCCGGCCAGGGAAACCCATCGCCGCCGCGGTGCTGCCGGACCACGATGCCGTCGCGTTCGCCGTCCCCGGTAAACCGGTCGGCGCCCACACCATCGCGACGCTCGTACTCCGACCCTTCTTCACAGGCGAGTCGTCGCTCGCGGACGTGTCCGCCACTGCCACCGTCAGCGTCGATGTGCCAACTGAAGGGTTCGAGTACGCCATCCCGGTAACGCTCGGTGACGGCCGTGCGGAGCCACTCGGACACGAAAGCTCACCGCTTGCCGTCTACGGTGACACGTTCGACCCGAGCGTCCTTTCCTCGAGCACCCGTGCAACCCGCGCTGACGGGTTCGTCTTGACGAAGACCGGATTCCAGTCGGAAGAGTCAGTACCCGTCGTTCCGTACGCTACGACCGAATGACCAGCGAGAGGATGCCGACCGATCTGGACGTGACCTCCAACGTGTTCACCGATGGAGAAGGGGCCGTCGGCGGTGTCGTGCTCGCTGCCGGGGTGAGTGAGCGGTTCGAGGATGGGAACAAACTCCTCGCGACCGTCACGGACGAACCCATCGTGCGACACTCAGTCCAGTCCCTCCTCGATTCCGAACTTGCTGAGGTCGTCGTCGTTGTCGGACACGAGGCTGAAGCGGTACGAGATGCTCTCGATGGTCTAGACGTGATGTTCCGGCATAATGAAGACTACGCGGAGGGACAAAGTACCTCCGTCCGTGTTGGGGTCGAAACTGCGTTGGAGCGCGGTTGGGACGGTGTGGTCTTCGCACTTGGTGATATGCCGTTCGTCGCTTCCGACACAGTCGACGCTCTACGTGATGCGTACGTGGCAGGAGTGGGAACGATCTTGGCCCCAAGCTACGAGGGTAAACGGGGCAATCCCGTACTCTTCGGTTCGGAGCATTTCGACGTGCTTTCAGACGTGACGGGTGACCGGGGTGGTCGACGGCTTATCGAGGAGCACGAGGATGCGGCCCTCATCGAGACCGAGGATGTGGGCGTTGTTCGTGATATCGATCGCGAGCGTGATATCCAACGGTACACCGGGTGAGGAACACATTGTCTCCCCACCGCCAGATGTAGGTCACGCGATACCCGGGGACTCACTGACCGGTTCCTCTGAAGACTCGATCTTTATCAGTTCTGAACCTGTAAGGTGACTATGGCCTCTCAACTCGTTCTGGCCTTACTGACGGGGTTTCTCGCCGGGACCCTGTTCAGCCTTGTACAGATACCAATCCCGGCCCCAGCTAATCTCTCTGGCGTACTCGGAATCGTCGGAATCTTCCTAGGGTACAAAGGAGTCGAGTGGTTGGGTATCCGTGTCGATCTACTGGAGGTACTCTCCTCCGTCTTCTGAAATAACTCTTATGCTGTGACGTCAGGCAGTTCATCGTTGGATATCGGCTGGTCCGCGTAGGTCGTCATGACCTCCGGTTCTTCCGACCGAGTCGGAATCTCACGAGTATCGCGACCGTCGAATCACAAGACGTTCTGTTCATGGCACTGACAGCAACGACTGGTGACCCTGAGTCATCGAGGAGGCTGACAGCGTTCTCATTGACGCTCCAGAATCATTGGCCAGCGACCGTCATGTCCTAGTGGAGGCATCGTCTAGTTTTCCTCCTTGACTGGCGTACGTTCATCGAGCGCTTAGTGCGGTCGCTGGACATTATAGTAATGGGCGGAATATGCAATCCATTGGCGGACTCAATGCCGACTGTCCACCCACGACGAATGGAAGCAGTTGATCTTCATCTTGAAGGTGTAAAACCACTTCTCGATATGGTTTTGATCGTGATATTCAAGCTGACCGCTCAACTCTAATCGTTAGAGTGATGTCAGATAGCCTGCGCCATCAACGAGAAACTCTGTATCAGAAAGATTATGTTTCTCGGTAAGACCGTGGAGGAACACAGCCATCGGATCAGTCCCACGCCGTCTAAACACTGCAATGTCTAACAGCACCTTTTCGTCAAGGATGATTGCATCGTATACCCAAGACCACTCTCCGTTAATTCGGACAGCTGTCTCGTCAACTGCGACCCGCGTCGGCTGGCCCGACTGCGGGTCGCCGACGCTGTCAGCTAGCCGATGCACCCAACTCCAAACCAAGAATCGCTGCTGTTTCTCTGAGCGAACAGCCGGCAGCGTGAGCCGGACGGCGAACGCCCTGACGGGTATCGCCGTCTGTTCCCGCTGCCAACACTCATGAGTCACGGTGTCTAACGTCGCTCTGAGCAGGTTTGCGGCTTGCATAGGACACGACCGCTACAACCTTCTTACTTCTTAAACTGGCCTAACTATACAGTGCCGGCGAGACCGTTGTCCTTGACCGTCCACCGGGTCTCTGCAATTGGGCGTGTTTGGCACCGGAACACGGGTCAGTCGTGAACAGTCCACCGTTTGCCTCCTGGAATTCACGGATTAGGTCCTCGGGCGTCCCGCGAGCGTCCACGGTCTCCCCGTAGTCTTTCTCCGTCGAAATCGCGGTCGTATCACTGGCTGTCATGGGTCTGGAAAGCTACTGGTTAGTGTATTGAACGAGCGCACTGCCGGTGCTCGTGTACAAAAACGGGAGGTCCGAAGCGGCTCAGGGAACGCAGGTCAGTTCTCGATCCGCGGGGCGAGCATGTAGAGGACGTCGACCGCCTCGTTCTCGAACTGGAACGAGAGCTTCGTCGGCATGCCGTCTCCGAGCTGCATCTTGATGAGGGTGTCCGACGGCAGTTCCTTCTCGATGTCACCCATGTACTCCAGCGAGAAGATGGAGTGGGCGTCCCCGAGTTCGAGGTCCTCGACTTCGTTCTGCTCGTACTCGACGGTGACGTCGTCGGTGTCGCCTTCCGCGGTCGCGTAGAAGGCACCCTTCGTCTCGTCGATGCCGAACGAGAGATGGTCCGAGACCATGTCCGCGGCGGTGACCATCTGGTCGATCTTCTTGGAGTTGACCGTGACGGCGCCGGGCAGCTCCAGTTCCGGAATGTCGGGCTCTGCGCGAATGCTCTTCGGGTCGATGAGCGCCATGGTGAAGTCGAGCCCGTCGAACAGGATCTTCATCTTCCGGGACTGGGGGTCCAGCCGGAGCGTCACCAGATCGTCCTTGCCCGGCATCGAGATGATGTCCTCGAACCGCTCGAGGTCGAGCCCGATGAGCCCTTCATCGATCTCGTAGGTCTCGAACGCGGCCTTCCCGATATCTTGTTCGACCATCGCGACGTTGGCCGGGTCGACCGCCCGGATGTGGAAGCCAGACTGCGTGAGCCGAATCTTGCACCCGTCGACGAGCGCTCGGAGCGCAGACACCGTGTCCTTCAGGACACCCGCCTTGATCGCGGTGTTGAAGTGCGAGACCTTCCCCGACACCTCCGCACTCTCCTCCTCCTCGTCGCCGGCGGCGTCGTCCGCTGCGGTGTCCTCGCCGCCGTCCTCCTCGACATCGATCTCGGTCTCCTCTTCGACTTCAGCCTCGACGTCCGGCGCTTCCTTCTCGTTGTTCTCGACCTCGGCCGGATCTACGTCTGCTGCTGTCTCTTCGGTGTCGTTCTCCTCGTCCTTGCCGTCCGTTACTTCCTCGTCTTCGCCGTCGTCTTCGACAGCAGCGGGCTCGGGTTCCTCGACCGACGCTGCTCCGACCTCGGCGGCAGGACTGTCCTGACCCTCCTCGGCGTTGCCCTCGTTCTCGGTCTTCTCGGGGACTGCTTCCGGACTCTCCGTGTCGTCGTTCGGACTGTCTTCGGTGCCCGAGTTGTTGTTGCTACTCGGGCTTGCCGGGACAGCACTGCCGGTCGGGATGCTGCCGGGGGTCACGTTCGGGCCCTTGGTGGACGATTCTGCCTTCTCCGTCGAAGTTTGACTTTCGCTCATGAGTTGACTACCTCGTGCTGACTGCGATGGGAATTAACCCCTCGCTCCCCCTGGGGGAAATAAAACCCCCTGCGACACACCATCTTTCCGCTGTAATTGCTAGGCTCACGGCCTCGATAGTCGCCTGCCGGCAGTTAGCGATAACGGTCAATGGCTCGTGAGTTTGGTCTGGACCTGCGACATGCTGTTCGTCGACGTGGTTTCGAGCCTGCTCTTGGCGGCCTCGACGTCGCGCTTGACGGACGTCACGAGCGTACTACAGCCATCCCCACAGGTTTCGCAGAGCGTCTTCTGGCTGATGTCGGCCGACGCGGTGAGGTTGCGGAGTTCCTTCGTGGACAGTCCGCCGTGACCGATGTAGCTTGTTGGCTCCATCTTCCCCCGGAGGATCGCGTCCTCGGTCGTGACGGTCACAATATCCTCGTAGACATGGGGGAAGTGATTTTTGAGGACGGTGAGCTTCATCGGATACGGTGTCTCACGTTCTCGGAGGTCCTCGACGCGCTCGGCGACTTCGGGGTACTTGTCCTCAAGAAGGTAGACGCGACCGCGGTATTCCTGCACGCGCTTCTCGACGTTTAACAGCCACTCGGCGAACTCGGCGTACTCGGATTCGATCATCACGAGCTCTTCCGAACGGTTCCCGTAGGCCAAGCATTGACAGTCGCGGCTACGGTGGATTTTCTGACTGATGGGATTCCGGGGGAGGTCGTGGCGCCCGCGATACTCGTGGACACAGTCGTCGGTCTTGTCGATGAGTGGCGAAACCCACCAGCCGGTGAAATTCCCACTCTCGGAGGCGTCCTCGTACTGGACTTCTGCTTCGATGTTCTCCATGCGGCGGTCGGACTCGAGCTTCCGAACGCCCGAGAAGAGTTTCACGTCACCAGATCGCTTCCGGTAGAAGTGTCCCAGCTGGCGTCCCTTGAAGTACTGGAACGCCATTGTGTGACAGGAACTTCCCGGGAACCCGTAGCGGTACGCGAAGGTGTCAAGCGGCATCGGCGACGAGATGATGAAGAACGGCCACTGATACTCCTTGCAGACTTCTCGGACGTAGTCGATGTTCTCGGGGATGGAACTGTTCGTGTCCAGGTGGATGACGAAGTCGGCCCAACCCTGCTCCATCGCCATGTGAGTCAGCGCCAACGAGTCGTCTCCGCCGCTGAACAGGACTCCTTTGTCCTTTCCGCGGCTACTGACTCCAGACGTGTCGAGCACTCTCCCGATCTCCCAGATATCGACTGGGTCCGTATCTGGGTCTGGTTTCGGGATTTCGCCGGTCCGGACCGCATCGGGCGGGGGCGCAATATCGTACGTGTCCATCTGAATCATGTGGGAATAGCGACCTCCTCACTGCCCTGGAGGCCACAAACGACGCCGCCCGCTCCCCCTTTGATAGCAGTGGCTACCGACCGGCAGCTGTCCGTAGAAGAAGTCCCTAGAATACGACTTGGCCTCTCTACGCTTCTGCCCCTTTGGGGTCGATTAGCTCCATTTCGTCGGACTTGCTAGTTCGGAGGGCGTTGAAGACTTCTCGAGCCTTTCCGCTGCCAGTTACTCTCGAGTGGTCAACCATGGTTTATCCTCATTCTTTCTTGTTTTATACTTTATCGTGTTGCTATTCAATACTCTCCGAGGGCGACCTGCCGACCACTCGACCCTGTCGACTCTCCGGCCTCCTTCGCCAGCCGAGTTGTCTGCCGGCCTTCTCGTTCTCGAGCGTCTCGGGAAGTGACCATCCGTTCGGTGAGCTTGTGACTCGTGTAGTAGCTGGATACTGCGTCATCGATATCGTCGACGTCGAGCCTCTTGAGGATCGGCCGTAGTTCGTATTCGTAGAGCGATTCAAGCCAGAGATGGTGTCCCTTCGTCTCTTCTTTCTTCAGCCCGACCAGGAAGGTCTCGACTTGCCGGTTGAATGTCTGCTCGGGGAAGTACATGATAGGGCCCGTGAAGTAGTAGCGAAGCGTGTCCCGCAGCGGTGCGGCAACCCCGGTTGTGAGAGCTCCGATCGGGAGAATAAACGTGAGCCACCCGCCGGGCTTGAGCAGTCGGAGCGCCTGCTCGAAGAACGGCACGTACAGGGGGAATTGATCCGTCGCGAGCGTGAACTTCTCTCGGTACCGACTGCGCTTGTTCTTTGGCAGCCGATTGTAGCGGACATAGGGCGGATTCCCGAGAATCCAGTCGAACTTCCCGTCTGGCGGGTCTAACAGGAAATCTGACTCTACGACGTCGACCGGCGCGTCAGCGTGCTGGTCGTCAAACTCTTCGATTCGTGCCGGGTCGTTCTCGACTCCGACGCAGTCCGGGAACTCGTAGTCGAATTGGGCACGTACCAGTTCTCACCTTCCGTGCAGTACCGCCGAACCGCATCGTAGAGATTCCCGGTTCCCAGACCTGGGAATAGCATCCGACCGTCGTCGATCTCGCCCGGCCGGGACGTTCCGAACGCGGCTGCAGCAGCGTAGTCCGCGACCGGCGCCGGCGTCGGGACGTACCCGTTCTCTGCCGGCATCTACTCTCCCTCCAGCGAGTGGTCCTCGAGGAACCGGTGACGCATGTATGGACAGCGCTCAACGAGCGCATCGAACGCGGAGAGGAAGTCGAACCAGGGGGAGACGAACACGAGGTACCGGCTGCCGTTAAGCAGTTCGTCGAAGCCGTCTTGCGGCCCTCCGCTCACCCGTTTGTATTCGAATGTCGAGCCGTCAGCTGATGTTGTGTCCTCGTCGGCGTATTCTGTGAGTTTCGAGTCACGGTAGAGGTGACCCCGAACCATCCCGCAGTGACCGCATTCGACGAGTCCCTCCGGAATGACGATCTCGGGGTTGGTGACCCAGCGACAGCCGCAGGCTTCGCATGGGGCCCGGACTGCGACTGTGCTTTCCGGTTCTCCGTAGCGGGGATTGGTAGGCCGGGGCTGGTCTACTTCGTCGGCCTCGACCTGCGTGAGGTCTCGACTGAACGGGTTTTGAATTGCGACCATCGCTCTCACCGCCCGGAGCGCAAGAAAACTTGTTAGAGCACCGCTCTAACGTTCACGAACGGTCCTGTTGGCTACTGCAGTTCTGAAAATCCGCGTGGACCTGTATGAAAAGCCGGGTAGGGGGTTCTCAACCTGCTGATTACTTGAGTCCGAATCGAACCTTCTGGCCGTCTTCGTTTTCGCCGAAAAGCGCACCGGGGCCGTTCCCTTCGGGGTCCTTCGATGGGTACACCTTCGTCCCATCATCGAGTTCAAGGACGAGGGGTGTACTCCCCCGATAGTGGTGCCAGTGCTCGCTTTCCAGTTCTTCGTCGGTCATGCGCCGAACGTTCTCGATGGTTCTTCCTTCTAACATGGCAAACTACCTTTGTATGGCCGGCGCTCGGACTGCCGACGGTGTGGCTGCCTATGCGCTGACGAGCGCCGCGCCACCACCTGTGGCGGCGAAAAACACCCTACGACTCCTCACATCCCCCATCGATGAACTCAATTTCGATATACGAACCATCGCGATCGTCCTTAAATAGTAGACTCCCATGCTCCGTGATGGACGGAGAAAGAACCTCCAACCCTTCGTGTTCGGTCTGCTTCCGGAGGCGAAGCGATGTCTCTCCAATCTCCACTATCCCTCCATCGGGGTCAATAGCAATCACGTCCCCCTGGCCGGTCTCCACGAGCTGGCGAAAAACGGATGGATCATCTTCCATGTGGTGCACACGTCGCGATTCTCTCAAATACCTGTCCCCGGACTTATCGACCGGGCGCCGCGAGGCCGGTCGGAATCCCCGCATCTGGCTTCAGAATCGGGTCTGTTCCCTGTGACTCGCCCGGTGAGGACACCGAATCTGACGGGTCGGGCACGACTTCGTCGTCAGGAGTCCCGAACTCGTCGTGGGGGTCGAGATTCCGGTCCCACAGAGACATGATGAACCGCTCGCAGTGCCGACAAGCCGGCTCCGGGTCTGGGAGATCGTCGTTGATGAGCGAGTTCGGGTCGAGGACCGTCCCGCACAGACACTCGACCATCGGATACGTTCCATCTGGAACGTCGGGCGTCGCCGACCAGTTCCCGATGCGCGTGATTTGGGAAGTACCGTCTCCGTCCTCGACGGCGTCCAGCAACCCGGTGATCTTTTCGCGGTACGCGATGTAGGCTTCCAGATTCCGATTCCAGGTATTCCGATGGCCTTCTGCAGAATTATTCGCTTCGGCGTCCATCCGTAGGCCGTAGTTCCAGGCAGCGGTATCGACGCTGTTGAGCGCGTCGACGACGTCAGGGTAGCCCAGAAGTGTCTGTTTCACGCCGAACCCGTGGAGCGTAATCCTGTCGGGAATCTCTTCGCGCAGCTGCACGATCGTCGATCGGAGTTGCGCTTCGGAGTTCCGCCGGCAGACCGACCCGATACCCAGATGGTCGGTAAGCAAGCCGTGTTCGCGGAGGTAGTCGTAGTGCCAGAGGTAGTCACGAATGTCGTAGCCCTGGAGGACAGCGACAGGTTCTGCGTCCAACCCGGCAGCGTCCGCTTGCTCGCGGCATTTGATATGGTCGCGAATCGTCCACTTCTGGTGGTCGCGAACCGTCCGGTCGTACTTCCGTAAGAGTTCGTCTTCGCACGCCCAGTCTCGCAGGACGTACCGGCTGATTTTCGACTCATGCTCGAGCAGGTAGTCGATGTACTCCTCGACGTCGGTTTCGTAGCTGGCGTTCGAGTTCAGCGTTGAGTAGCCGCCGGAGTCGATCATCCAGTCGGGCCCGTCCCAAGGCTCGTTCATCTTCGTCGCGTGCGACACCATCGCGAATTCGGGCTCTGGAACGTCGTCTGGGTCAAGGTCGACGTTTCGGGTTGTGAGCTCGTCTTCCATTTTGTCGACTGAGAGACCGGCGGTGCGGATAGCTTTCCGAGAACTCCCGCTCGCGACTGTCCAGTAGAATGTGAGTTTGTCGTGCATGGCTGCTAGGCGAGGCGGCGGTTAGCGACCCTCTCATCCGTATGGAGGGTGAAAAAGTACGGGTCGCTCTTGGAGGGCGGCGCTGGAGGACCGCGTTTGGTCTCGGAACAATCGGCAAAGGTTGTACAATCGGTAGCGGTCTCAGACTTTGTGGCGGTTGTAGCGGGCGTGGACAGTACGTCTCCCAGGGGGAGTGTTCTGTTGGACGGCAAGTTGAATTTTAGAAAGGGTAGAACCGCTCCAATTTGCACAATTTGTATAACCGTTATAGGTCGCTCCGTGGCTGGAATTTGTACACTTGGTGGCGCTTTGTATGCGCTACAGGCCAGGAGGTTAATGCACAAAGGCCGGACTCGGAACCACCGGCATCGGTTGTACAATTGGTACACTTGGCACAAATTGTACAACCGTCACAGGTGGCGCTGGAGATACAATTTGTACACCCGGTGAGGATCTATATGCGGCTTGAGTAAGGGGGGGGTAAGCGTACCAAGGCCAGTTTCGGTCCAATCGGCAGCGTTTGTACAATTGGTGGCGGCCTCACACTCCGTGACGGTTGTAGCGGGCGTGGACGGTGCGTTACCTAGAGAGTGTACTAGTAGACGGTGGACTGAATCCTTGAAAGTCCACAATCGGTACAATTGGCACAAATTGTGCAACTGCTACCGATGGCGCCGTGACTAGAATTTGTACACTCGGTAGAAACTTTTATGCAGTATGGGTGAGGGGGTTAGCGTACAAAGGCCAGACTCGGACCAATCGCCACAATGTGTACACCCGGTGCAAGTTGTAGACTCGTCGCCGGTTGTGGACGCGTCACCGAGTCTGGCGGGAGGACGCCAATGGATAAAGAAGAACACGTACTTGACCCGTATCAGCCTCACGAGCCAGAATCACGCGCTGTCGCGGTCAACTTGCTTAAGGGTGGTTCCGGCAAGACTACGACAGCAATTAACCTCGCCCGTGAACTTGCTCACAGGAACGGTCAAGCACTCGTCATCGATCTTGATGACAACGGCCACATGACGCTGAACCTCGGCTATGAGGACCTGTACGCTAGCGCCGATGACGAGGAGGATAATCACGCGAAGTCCGTAATCGTCGAGGGCGCTGACCCGAGAGAGCATATCGTTTCCGTCGCTGATGGCCTCGACCTCTTCCCTGCTCACGAAGACCTTGAGACCGTGCAGAGTGCACTCAAGGAAGCAACAATGGGAACCACTCGACTCAAAAAGAACATCGTTGACCCGCTTCTGGGCGACGAATACGACTACATTATCGTGGACTGCCCCGCGAACCGCGGGAAGCTGAACGACAACGCAATGTATGCTACTGAGAACATCATCCTACCGCTTCGACCAGAAAATGGTTACGAGAGCGGACTCACCAACACGATGAACCGCCTCGTCAAAGAAGCACGTGAGTACTTCGACCTGAACATCCTTGCTGTTGTCCCCACCGATCTCCGTGCTCGCATCGACTACGATACTCGAGACCGCAGCCTGCTCGAAGAGTTAAACGGTCTGAGTAACGCGGACGCAATCATCCCGAACTTTGCCCGTCTTACTGAGAGTGACTGGCAAGATATCGATGATGGTGACTATGATGGGCCGCTACCGGGTATTCGGCATCGAAGCGCAATTGACAAAGCCCACGACGTAGGCAAACCCCTCCGCGACTATGATTCAGACTGTGACCAGCTCCCATACTATGCTGAACTGGCTGCAATCGTTGAAACCGGGGAGGTGGTCCGATAATGGCGTTTGAGGATCTTGACCAAGCGGCTGGAGAGCAGTCGCAGGAGACAGATTCGGAAGCGGACACGGAGACGTCGATGGACGAATCGGCAACGACAACGGAGACTGAGGAACCAACAAGCGACGACCAGACGGAGGTCGAGGACTCAGTCGACCCCTATGAGGACCCGGCGTTTCCCTTCGTCCAGGGCGACATGCAGATGAACGTCTACGTCCGGGAGGAAACACGTGAAACTCAGGACGAGATTCAGAAGTTCGAGGTTGACCGCATTCTCCATAAGCATGGAGTTAAGAACGTAGCTGGCCGCGAACACTATGACGCGATTTTCCGGATGGCGGCAGACCATCCAGAACTCTGGGCCCGCTATGTCATGGACGCTCGCGGTCTCGAGATCCCCGATGATTTAGCCGACGAATAGTTTTGTTCTCGTTCTGAGCGACGATAGTAACGATATCGTCTGTGAGGATTGCGAACTCGTTGTTGAGGAAATCAATGTGGACAGAGATTCGGAGTGGCGGGCGTTCAATCATGGCGAACGCTAGAGTATGAGTCGTGTTGGCGCTCCGACCACCTAGATCGATTGGCAGAATAAGGATGCCTAGGGTCGGTCGCTCTCCTCGGAGAAACGAAGTCAGATGCATCGGCTACGGAAGTGGCAGGAACGCATTCGCACGAAGGATGCAGGTGAGCGCAATCTCCAGTTCGCTTTGTCGGAGATCGATCGGATGGCGTCGACGCTCGGTGTCCCTCGGTCGGTCCGCGAAGTCGCGTCAGTCATCTATCGTCGGGCTCTCCAAGACGACTTGATTCGTGGCCGGTCCATCGAAGGGGTTGCGACCAGCTGTCTCTACGCCGCCTGCTGCCAAGAGACCATTCCCCGGAGTCTTGATGAAGTTGCTGAGGTATCTCGGGTCGAAAAGAAAGAAATCGGCCGTACGTATCGGTAAGTTACGAAGGAACTTAGCCTCGAGATGGAGCCCGTCGATCCGAAAGCGTACGTCCCACGGTTCACGTCTGAACTCGATGTGAGTGAGGAAGTGAAGATGAAGGCCAACGAGATCATCGACGAGACTGCAGACCAAGGGTTGCTGTCGGGGAAGTCTCCAACGGGGTTCGCTGCGGCTGCGATCTATGCGGCGTCGCTCCTCTGTAACGAAAAGCAAACCCAGAGGGAGGTCGCCAACGTGGCGCAAGTGACTGAGGTCATGATTCGGAACCGCTATCAAGAACAGATCGAAGCAATGGGAATTCACTGACCTATTGTATTCTCGAAAGCGAAGTCAAGGCGGGGAGCAGAGGATCACCGTTTCCCACCATCGCTATATTTCCGGGATTTCTGCATGAAGGCGTGTTTCCGTCGGTTCTGACACGTAGCGAGCGGAAGCCCACCCCTTTAGGGGTGGGTGTGAGCGACAACACAGCCCGGCAATCCACGCGCTACGGCTCGTCTGGATGTTCCACCGCCTCAAGACCTGCTTCAATAATTTCCCGGTAGGCTTCTTCGAGGCTCACGTCCTGCCGTTCGGCGTAGTCTTTCACGCGCCCATTCAATGTGTGCGAGATGTCGATATTCGGTCGCATCGTCCGTGTCCAAAAGACATTTGGACGGAAGACTCCAAATGTCTATTATCGTGAGGCGAACCAATACGTTCGCAGTGCGCCCGCTCTCCGCCGAGGACGAGCAACTGCTCCGCGAGTTGTTGGACGCCTCCGCCAGCCTGTGGAACGAACTCAACTACGAACGCCGCCAGCAGCTCTTCGATGGCAACTCCGTGTGGGACACCGCCGACTACCGCAAACGGTACGTCGGCGTCCTCGGCTCCGCCACCGCACAACAGGTCATCCGCAAGAACGGCGAGGCGTGGCGGTCGTTCTTCGCCGCCCGAGAGGACGGCGAGGACACCGCCCCACCCGGCTACTGGGGCAACGAGGACGACGGTCGGCAGTTGCGGACGTACATCCGCAACGACCAGTACACCCTCGTTACCGGCGAGCGGAGTCGCCTCGAAATCCCCGTGGGGCAAGACCTGAAAGACGAGTACGGGCTTGGCTACCACGACCGCCTGCGACTGGAAGTCTGCGGCGCTCCCAAGTGGGACGGCGAACAGGGCCGGCTAGAACTGTACTACGACGAGGTGGCCGACACGTTCAGAGCCATTCAGCCTGTCACCGTATCCGGTCCTCGACAGGATCCACCACTAGCTGACCAAGCGGCTGCTCTGGATGTGGGCGCGAACAACCTCGTCGCCTGTACCACTACGACCGGCCAGCAGTACCTCTACGAGGGCCGCGACCTATTCGCCCGCTTCCGCGAGACGACCGGAGAGATTGCTCGCCTGCAGTCGAAACTTCGCGAGGGGCGATACAGCAGCCAGCGGATTCGGCGGCTGTATCGCAAGCGAACACGACGGCGCGACCACGTCCAATACGCCCTTGTACGCGACCTCATCGAACGACTGTACGACGAGGGCGTCGCGACCGTGTACGTCGGCGATCTCACCGACGTGCTGTCGAAGCACTGGAGTGCGGTGGTGAACGAAAAGACCCACCAGTTCTGGGCGTTCCGCTCGTTCATCGACCAGCTCGCAACGACTGCCGAGGAGTACGGCATTACAGTTGAACTGCGGTCGGAAGCGTACACGACGGCGGAGTGTCCGGCGTGTGGGGGGCGCGAGAACACGGAACGAAAGGGCGACGTGTTCCGGTGCGCGTGCGGCTACGAGGGACACGCCGACCTCGGTGCCTCGCGGACGTTCCTTGAACGGCAGGCTGGCAAAGAAGTCGGGTCGATGGCACGGCCCGTGCGCCTCAAGTGGGACGACCATACGTGGTCGGAGTCATCACGCTCTCCCGAGAGGGTAAGTCCCAACGAGGAGCGCACAAACCAGAGTACCCGCGAGGGGAAACTTGCCTCCGTGGGTGCGGCGTAGCCAACATCCCCACTGGAGGAATCCCACCCCTTCAGGGGTGGGAGGATGTCAAGCTGACCAGCTTAAGGACATTCTCGCTCGTCGTGCAGTAAAGGCGCTACGCGACACTCGGTTCACTGACAAAGAGGCATCAGCAGCCACACTTGAGAGTGATGTTCTTTCTGACGACGTGATTCCGCTCTGCGCAGCATTTGCTGCCCAGGATTCGGGCGACGCTCGACAGGCACTAAGATTGTTATCGAAAGCGTGCGAGACTTCCAAGCAAGCCAACGAGGAGACCGTAACTGAAGAGCATGTCCGCCATGCTAAAGCTCAGCTCGAACGTGACCGTGTCGGAGAGAGTATTCGTGCTGAAACCACTCAGCGGAAGCTAGCACTGCTTACGGTAGTAGCGGCTGCACGAAATGGGGAGACGCCCGCCGAAACGAGTGATCTATACGATACTTATCTAGACTTCAGCGAGGCAGTCGGAACGGATACGCTGATTGAACATACGTTCCGAGAGAAGTTGAACGATCTTGAGCACTCTGGCCTGTTAGAAAAGGATCGGCATGGCCGTGGTCGGGGGCGGGGTATCACGAATACCTACGCCTTATTAGTGGATGTTGAGACTGCCTTGGAGAACTTGGCGAACGACGAGGACAATCGCTTCCGAGAGCTGGCCCGGTCGCTTCGAAGTTGACTCTGCAAATTCACTCTACTACCCCCCGTTCAGTCTTTTCACTCTACCACGGGGGCATCTGAGATGTGGTATATAAGTCGGGCCTTCGTATTCTAATAAAGTTTAAAAAGAAATGCCAAGGAAGAATTTACGATGGAAACGATCCCGAACGGCAATCGGAATGACAGGTATTGTACGCGTTCGTGACCTGCCATTCCGCGATGAAGGCCATCTCACTGACGTCGTCCACCAACTGTGAGCGGCTATTGCACCGGCAGGCCCCGTACACGCTGGCCGCGGCGATGGCCTCGATGGATTTGCCACGAAGCAGATCCTCGTTCTGGGCGCTCCGGAAGAGCTGACACGCCTGGTGCGGACCAAATCGGAGAGTTCGAGTGCACTCGCCAACCGACGCACTTCGCCTAGTCCCTGAGCGAGATTACGTTCAGCTTTCGACCGCCAGCGCCCACGGGTCTGCTCACGGCGCATCCGCGCGAGTCGCCGCCGCTTCTGCCCAGAGATCTCGTTCCCCTTCGCGTCGGTGCCGCGACCGATTTCCGTCGACAGGCCGCGATCGTGGCGGGCGGCAGTGAGTGGGGCGCCCGTTCGTTCACACTCCTCGTCGTCGTACGCCCGCCACTCCGGCCCGTGATCGATACGCTGTTCGTCGATGACCAGGCCACAGTCCTCACAGATCGTTTTGACCGCGTTCGTGGTGACTCGGCCGTCACATTCGGGACATTGGTTCGCACTCGATTCCGTTCGGACGTCTTCGTCGAATCCGCTCTCGTAGATGTCTCTGGTTGCCATCGTTTTCACCGTGTTCAGGGAACCCGCCAGTACAGCGAACCCCTCGCCCATTGAGGGGCCGATAGAAACGGATGGTATCGGTACTCCAGTCAACTAGAACACAATCCAGCTGATGTTCTACATATAATGGTAGTAATGGATGTCCAGACTGGTGTTTTGAGCTTCGGCTTCAGCCAGAATGTTCCCAACGGCATCTGAGATTCCGATTGTAACCGGAAGCTTCGTGCAGAAATCCGAAGTGTTCCAGTCCAGTTTCGTGAACGCCAGCATTTCTCGGCACAGCTTCTGTGGCGATGAATCACTGACCTCTGGATCCGGCTTGACCACGATCGGCTCCGGGATGTTCGAGGCCGGATACGTCGACAAGGCCGGGATGTACCCCTTCGTGTACAGGTAGTGCTCCTCGTTGTTCGGTGCGGAGACCATTGTGCCTCGAAGCGCCGGATAAATCCCGGAACTCAAGGCCCGGACTGGGTGCCGCTCTCGGACCGTGACGAAGTCCATCAACTCGATGTTCCCGGCACCTTTGATGAAGCCCTCTCGCTCCTCTTCCCAGAACTCCGACCGCTTGTGAAGCACCAGTCGTCGCGGCTCAGTCTTTTTGTGGCTACGGTAGTGCCTGAGAATCTTCTTTACCAGTTGCTTGGCGTCGTCTTCTGCGAGGTGGTTGTTCCCTGGGCCGTGCTTCTCTCCTTCGACGGGGTCACCTCGAAGGATGAAGTTCTCCCCTGTCTCCAGGAAGACTTGGGCCATAGCTGTCCGTGTTCGGGATTGGTCTCCGCCTCGCTCTTTGTAGAAGGATATCCCGGCGAAGCACGTTCCATCCTCCAGCTCGGTTAGTTTCCAGGGATGGCCGCGTTGCGCCTTGTACAGTGTTCCGACCGCGATGTTCCATGCGATCTCGGACTTGTCCTGGACATCCTCACCGCGGAGGGTCTTCGGCTGCATCAGCTGCGTCGGCAACCCGACTTCCATCCCTAGCAGCTTGATCCGGTTGTGGAAGTCGCTGGTCTCTGACTGCATCCGGGCATGGTCCTGGTGGGATGGAGTGCATGCGTCCCACATCGCCTCTGGAATCGCGATGAACACGACGTCAGGCGGCGTTTCCTTAGCGTACAGGACTTCAAGGTTGATCTTGATGATCTCGACCGCTTCTTCCAATCGGTCTTTCCGGCTGCGGATTTGTTTCAGGTCCCGGATCTCGCCTCGAGTAATCGTCTGCCGCCACCGCTTCTGCGTATTGAACGTGAAGTTCAGCGGCGACCGTTCGCCGAGGCCGGGGAACGGTGGTTTCCACCGCTTCGACTTGTCCTCGTCGGCGGTGATCGCCAGCTCCATGTCCTTGAACAGTTTCTCGAGGCCGCCGAGAGACCGGCCAGACCCGATGTATCCGACGTTGATTACCTGGTGTTCGGATTTGCCGGATGGAGTTCTTGGTCCGTATTTCATCAATCCGACTCGGGGGTCGATGGAGTCCTCGCCGTCAGCGAACATCAAGCCGGGTTCGTCGAGGACTTCGGCGGTGAACTCGTTCATTGGAAATCTCCTATCCACTTGTTCTGCATGGTGCCGTCCCGTTCGTCGGTGTCTTTCGGCGGCCTTTTGTTGACTTCGAGCATCACGGGTTCTGTCCCGATGTCCAGCTCGTCCTGTTTGGGGTCGCCGTAGTCCAGGATTTTCCACCAGTGGTTGATCCGGCTCCGTGTTTTCCGGTTGTTCCCGTGTCGGCTGGGGCTGAACCTGTCGTGTAACGGTTTGGCTTGTTCCCCGGTGATCCGGTTTTCTTTCCCGTTGGTGGTGAACAGGATAGCTGGTTTCAGGGTGAGGAAGTACTGTCCCGAGTATTCGAGGATGCCGATACGGAGTGAGTGGTGGCGGAAGAAGGGTGATTCGGCCTCATCGTAGTGTTTTGTGACTTGTCGCCCCTCTTCTTTCCGGACCTCCGCTTCGGGGTCTTCGTGTGGGAAGTATAGGTGATAGTCGCTACGGTAGTTTATCGCGATGCAGCCACGGTCTTCACCATTGGAGAGGACAACGGCCCGGATCAGCCGTTTCCCAATATCGGCGTTCCCTTGATCGGCTTCTACCCACGACCGGAACCCGGTCTCCTCGACCGTGTCCGGGTCAATGAACTGTTTGACCGCTCTCGGCATTTCCTCCGGCGGCAACAGGCTATACACCTTGTTCGACTTGAACCACGTCGGTACCGTGAATGGGCGTAGCTTGAATGCGACCTCTTGTGTCGCGCCCTCCACCTGGTCTCCGATGTACAGAGTTTCAGGGTACTCTGTTATCTCGACGAGGTTGGTGGTCAGCTCTGATCTGTCGGTGATGGGTTCGGCTTCGCGCTGGAAGAAGTCGGGTTTGAACCGGTCGTCTTTCTCGAACTCCTCGATCTTCATCAAGAGCGAGTCGTAGTCGGCCTGGTAGACGTGGGTGTCACTCAGGAACTCCTCGAAATCGTCCATCGGATAGCTCTTAATCTTCCTTCGATGGTCGTCTGAGAGTTTGTCGTTCTCGCAGACCCGATCGTAGAACTCCTGGATTGCCTCGTCGGTTTGCTTGGTGACGTCGAAGATCTTCCGCCACTCTTTGAAGTTCTCGAGGTTCCGCCCGAAGATGGCCACGTCGAACCGTTTCTCAGGAGACCGGTCCATGTAGTGGAGGAAGTACTTCCCCATCTCCTCGAGGAATTTCTTCCCGTGACGGCGCTGGTCTGTCCACTTGAGCTCGACCCAGACCTCTCGGTCACCCCTGATCTCTGGGAGTTCGTATTTCTGGTCGACAAGCCCGCCATGGGTAGGCGATGTTTCCGTGATGTAGTATCCCATCGCCTCCATGTACTCCTGGACCTTGTCACCGTAGATTTCCGAGTTTTTAGCGAGGGCCTCGCGTTCGCCTAGGAGGTTGGTGAGCGCCACGTTATGCCGAACCTCACAATGGAGTACCTAAATCATTTCGTCGCAGTGAATGGTCCCGGATTCAGGCCAAGAATTGGATGCTTGGCCACGGTTTTGGGCGTTCCTGATTCAGATTCACTGTTTTCAATACAGTAATTAGAGGTGGTGCTGTTAGCTTCGGATAAGCATGACCTCTACACTGAGCGTAGGGGAGGTAACGGCCCTTCTCTTGGACGAGAGATTCTACTCGAACCCGTTACGCCCCAAAACCTTCTATAAACTGCTCTACTTCGCAGACAAGGAACTCAACGACGTCGGATTAGACACGGATATCCAGCACTTCTGGTACAAGTTCGGAACCATGGCGAAGACCGGTGGATCCCCAGTCACGGTAGACTGGAGTGACGATAGCCGAGAAGTCCGTTGCAGCCTTTCAGCTTCCCAGGTCAGCCTCCCTAGGGAGGAAGAAACAAAGGCTCGACTCGCACTCTCCCGAGCACTCAACCGTCTGTACGAACAAAATACGGAGGGGCTGACCGATGACATGTACGAGGACGCGCCTTACGACGTCCAACGCCACTACCGACGACTCGACAAACAGCTCAGTGACGCTATCGACGACAAACCAGATTACCCCGAAGTAGACTCCAGCAGGGAAGCAGTCATCAACACGGTCTTCGATATCATCGATACCTTCCCGGTCGACGACTACCCGTGGCTGGAGCAGGACCTGGATCTCTGGTACTCGGTCGTAAGTGCTGAACTTGATGCCGAAGAGTACCGGCCGCAGAAGGCCCTGAAGGTCTCTGAATTGTTCTGGACCATCTTCTGCATCGACCTCGCCCAACGCGAAAACACCGGATTGACCCCCGAAGAGATCGCCGAGGAACTAGACACGCAGGACCTCGAAGGCCGACAAGAGGAGATTCGGAAGGAACTCGAACTGATAGAGCGAGAACGCTCCCGGCTACACACAGACCTGAAAGAGAACCAAGTAGTGTCTGAAGCCGCTGACGGAGTCGCAATCGCCCTCCTCGGTCTCTCACCCGCCCCCTAACTAACCCTTCCATGACCCGGTACTTCGTAGATACCAACTGCCTGCTCGGACTCACATTCATCAACGACCGGTGGTACCCCGACGCCAAACGCCTGTTCGACACCGACAACACAATCTACACCGGAAAGAACGCAGTCTACGAGTACTGCTCCAGTACTGGCGACAACAGTCGGCGCTCCGCCGACATCCGGTTAGACCGGGATGAAGGCCTGTACGGGGAGAAACGGGCGAAGTTCCGGTTGAAGCTGAGGCAGTTCGGGAAAAAGCTGCAAACCTACAGCGACGAAGAGCTCGATATTGAGACGGTGATGGACGAGTACGTCGACCGGTTCGACATGAAGGAGTCCGAGGAGATGGAGGTCCGGCCACGGCTCCAGAAGTACTTTGAGTGGTACTTCGAGAAGGAGGGCGAGCTCACTCGGCGGACCGCTCGTGAGGCTGCTCGGAAGCTGAAGGACGTCTTGATGGAGCGGTCGATCAAGCACAAGGACCAGATCGAGGCCCGTGTCTATCTGGAACCGGTGCGGGACAGAGAGTATCCGGACGTCGAGAAGCGGTTGAAGGAGTGGCCCGTCCACATGAAGAACAACGCGGATATCGCGTTGATCTGCGATGCTGTGTTCCTGAAGGAGGAGATCGGTATCAGCCATTTCATAACTGGTGACTTCACGGACATCTATTCGAATCAGGATTGGATTCATGAGAATTTCGGGTTCAGTGTTCTGTACTTGCTGGAGACGTTCGCGGGTGAGGAAACACCGACCGCCTCAATAGATTTGGACAATTAGAGAAGTACATTAATTGGATCCTAAGATGCCGATATTAAATTGAGTATTCTAAGTCGTGGCTGCGCGCGCAGCGGCGGTCGCGGGACGCCGAGCGGCCGAGGGCTTTTGAGCGTTCTCTCCCACTGAATGAGGACTGAATCCCCTCAGCTGTTGTCGGCGACCAGGTCCTCGATGAATCAGAACCCGTTCACCAACGTCAACGAGTCACCGTACCCCTCACCCGGGAGCATGGTTTGGGCTCCCTGGCCATCCGCAACATCGGTTGTGTAACTGTAGATTTCAGTCACCGCGCTAAGATGCTAGGTAGCTAAGGCGGCGGGGGCCACGTCCACCCGTTCGACCTCGTCCGCGGGCCGGTCGTCGGCGTTCGCGATGTAGCGCTGGACGCCGTCCATCACCCTCGAGGCGATAGGCTCGGAGCATTCGAGCGGCGCCACAACTGTCGCCAGCCTTCGTCTATCGCGGTGTCTACCGGCACGTCCTCGACGTCAAGGTCGTCGACGGTCACCTCCCGGTACACCCGTTCCAGCAGGACGAAGGTGATGTCGTTCCGGTGAGCGAATCGCCGAACAGCCCCGTAGCGACTGTTCGAGGGCTGTCTTATCGCGACGAACAGGCCGGTGTCGGCGATGTGGGGCGGCTCACGCATCATCAGCGGCGCTGTCGCAGACGTTTAACTTGTCGAGTGCCGCCCCTACTTCCTTGATATCGTATTGCTCGTCGACCACGGGCCAGAGCGCCTGCAGGATCATCTCCGCAGATAGTGACGGGATATCGAGAGCTTCAGCAATCCGCCGATGGGTCACCTCGCCGCGCTACTGAGCAACCGCGTAGGTGAGCGCCGTCGCGAGGTCGGCGACGCCGTGGCGGTTGATGTAGGTGTCGATGTCGGCGTTCGTCTCGCTACGGCCGACAGCATCTATGAACGCCGGCGTAATCGTATACCCGCGGTCCCCGGCGACCGTCGTCACGGTCCGGTCGATATCCCGAGTGGCATACTGGCGTGGCTACTCGTCCTGCGTGACTTCGACGACGCCGGCGTAATGGTTGACCGATTAAGGCTGTAAGAGTTCTAGAACGCTCCGCGGCATTTGGGAAGGTTCAGTTCGATATCCTTGTTATCGGCCTGGATGACGTGCTTTTCTAACAGCAATAATGGGAGGGATTCTCAGGAGGAGATGTAGTCGATCAACTGATTCGTCACATCCTCGGTGCGTTCGTCGACGAGCGAGGTTAGATAGTGCTCCACGTCTGCAGCACTGTTGAGGGTCGCAAGCGACCACGGGAGGACGTAACTTCGTTCTCCGAGCGAATCGCCTTCGTAATCGTCATCTCGGAGCGTGATCGACTCCTCGTGATAGGTCTTCGTGGAAATCAGGCACGTGATGAGTTGTACTCCATGGTTCGGGAATCGAGGTGTCCCGAGAACGAGCATCGGGCGACCTTTTTCCGAAAGCGGGTCGGTGGCCCAGACGATATCACCACGGTCTAGTTCTTCGAACGCAGTCACTGTACCTCTTCCATCTCGTCGGTCTGGAGGTCCTCAAGACGCTCCTCACCGTACTGTTCGTCTGCCGTCTCGTGGTGTCGGTGGAGCCGGTAGGCCGATTGGAGTCGTTCCTTGTCGTCCGTGATTGCCCAGTACGGGCGCTTGTGCCGCACGACCCCGCGTTCCTTCAATCGCGAGAGGATCGCGCTCACAGCGTCCGTCTCCAACCCGAGTCGGTCGGCGATCATCGCCGCCTTCCACGCTCGGTCGTCATGCTCGTCGAGGAAGAGTACGATCTGCTCGGTGTCATTCCGTTCCTCGAACTCGTCGGCGTCGGCGTTCTCGAATTCGTCGATATCGATGGTGCCGCTCGACATAGAATAGTGTTGGGACTGTTGGAACATAGCTATTTGGCTTGTTTGTTATTTGGGAAAGTGTCTCCGTGCCTCGGGATGAGTTCACTTGAGGGACAGGGCAGCGGACGGGGGCGAGGGTGTATATCCGCCCCTCAGTATTAACCAACACTGTGCCGGTATCAGTCCGAGATGTTGGTTAAGCCTAGCCGCTATCGTGTCTGGAGATCTCGAACCGGTTTCACCATGAAGGTGTCTGGCTCGCTGGCTGCTCCCTCATATGACCGTTCTGCCGGCGTCGAGGCCGACCGTGTGAGCTGGGGGATGAGTTCGTCTCGAACGGTTCGTCGAGGGACGGTTGTCTCGTGCCAGCCCAGCCGGTCGTCGAAGTGCCGCTTCTGGAACTACTCACCGATGTCGTCGCCGGCGACGTACTGTGTCCGCGTCGATCGTCCGACCTGCCGTGAGACGAAGACGGCGCCCACGGCCTCGTCCGTGAGCTCGACGAGGGCACACTCTACGAGCGCGACGACCGACACTTGAGCCCGATCGGTCGGGGACCGTCACCTCGAGGCCCGCCCATGGCGCCTCACCATTGGAGGTTATTCCTGCGTGGTGCGCTGCCCGTGTTTCGGTGCGTCATTCCGAAGCTATCGTCTATCGGCGGCATCTAATGCGTCCCGCCACCCCTCGTAGGGGCGATAGACACCATCGAAACGTATCTGGCCAATCTATGCACCAAATCTGATACTTCCGTGAATCCGGATTTTCCTCAAAGGGACCCCATAAACCACTGTTAGAACCCCGTGAGCGACGCCTGGCCCTCGTCTGCCTCCATCTCGATCTCGCTCCACGTCTGGAACCGGAGCTCAGAGTCGGCGAGGTACTCGTGGTCGCGCTCGAACGCAAGCCACTGGCGGTTGTGTTCTTCGGCCTTCATCCCCGTGATGTTCGACCCGGCGAAGATATCGAGCACGACGTCGTCCGGTTCGCTCGCTCGCTTGATGAAGTACTCTGGCAGGGCGTGGGGGAACCGTGCTGGGTGGGGGTCGCGACCGAGCTTCCGACAGGCTCGAAGGTAGTGGGTGTTCCACGCGGTGTTCGCGATGGACAGGATGTTCGGCTCCTGAGCGAGTAGCTGTTGATTCGAGAGTGCTTCTTCGCTGTCCCCGGCTGTCTCACTGGGACCGTGGGTGTCACGCCTACGCTCGCGGCCTGCGTCTTGGAGCGTCACTTCCCCCATGTCTCGTCCGTGGTCGGGTACCGGCATCCCTGCAGGCGCTTCGACGAACATGTTCATCGGCTGGTCGCCGTTCATCATCCAGCCTTCGTCGGGGTCGGGCCGCAGGTCGTGATCGTCGCCGAACCCGTCCGAATTGAGCGCTGGCGGGCTTCCTGCCGGCGTAAACCAGAAGCAGAACTCCATCGACGGTAACGCCCTCGTCCGTCTATTCTTTACGTATTCCTGGGCCGTGTTCGGGTCAGGGGCAGGATTCAACCAGTAGTATGTCTGCACGAGATCGAACATCTCGGGCGGCGTCCGGGTTTCGTCGGTCGAGGCGACTTCGTAGGCACCGGTGGTGTCGTCCTGGTCTGTGACTGGCGTTACGTCGATATTGTTGCTCCCCGTCAGTAGGAGCGGAAGCTGATACTGGTACAGCGTTCGGACGGCTTGGTCAGGTTGGAACGCACCGTCGACGTTGATGATGAAATTCCCCTCGGGCTTGAGGACTTGAGCGGCGGCCTTCGCGAACGGGTGACATCCTCCCCGCCGTAAACGGCGGGGCTTCCCGTACCGCAGGTGGGATATTTTCCGGTCTACGATACGACCCGTTCTCTCGTGGTGAACATCCCACTCTCGCGGTCGAACAGGTGTACCGAGGGCTGTGCCACACAGCCGTTACTCCTATCCTCTCCATGAGGACTCGGAGTTATCTTCTGACGCATATTCTCCGCCCCGTTACAGTCCGCGTTGGCTACCAACTCACACGACGAACACACGTACAGGCCACGTTTGACACGATTTGACTTCGTGTCGTCACCACACCGTGAGCAGGTCTTCGAGGTGTCCCACTCGTTCTCCTTCAACACCTCAACGCCATATATCTCGCCCTTGTATTCAAGATACTGGTAGATGCGGTCGAACGCCCACGAGTGTAATTTCTTGTTCCCCGTCTTGCCCCAGTCTGACTCTCGCACGTCTTCGGGCCAACTCACCGCGAGCGTGCCAACACCGCGTTCAACACACTCCGTGATGATGGTATCTGTAAGCGTGTGGTAGAAGTGTGTCTCGCGTTCTGCGAGTTTTCGACGCCCCCACATCGACTTCTCCGACGGGCCGTTCTCACCCTCAGTCTCGTACTCGGATCGCGTTAGGTAGTGTTTGTCCTGTTTGAGCGAGTTGCCGGGGTACAGGACGTATTCGTCGGGGAACGCGACCGTGGCGATGTTCGTGATGCCGAGGTCGATGCCTGCAACTTCGTCGCCTGCGGAGTCGTTAGTTTCGAGTTCGACTTTGCAGACGAAGTGCAGTTCCCACTCGTCGCCGTTCCAGACGGCGCGAACGTTCTGCACCGTGTTGACTTCCGAGAGGTCAATGTCCGGACGGGTTTGATACTCACAGAGGATGAAGTCCGACCACGATTCTTTGAGGTTCGAGCCTTTGCTGAGTCGGACGCGGTTGTTCTCGGGGTCGTGTTTGAAGCCGTCTTCTTTGAACGTGACCGTACTACGGGGTCGAGTGTCGCCGTGTTTGCGGTAGCCTGGCGGATTCGCCTTGTCGTCTTTCTGTCGCAGGTCGAACCACGACTGGAAAGCGTCGGAAAGTTCTTCGATGACTTTCTGACTGGATTGTGCATTCAAGTCTTTCCAGCACGGCTGGTTCTTCATGTACGATTTCAGCGCCCCTTCGTCTGGAATCTCCCCGATTGCGTTCCAGATGCGGTCGGCTGTCCAACGTGCGACGTTCCAGATTTTTGAGGCGGAATCACCGAGCGAGTCGAGGCCATCGCAGACCTGATGCTGGTTCTGAATGGAACCAACGTAGGTACGCGTGGCCTCAGTCGCCATACATAGTCTATGTAGACAATTCTACTTAATGATGTGGATTAGCGTGGAATATCCGGCCTGCCATCGACGGTGGTTTGTGTGGGAAGTGTCGGATAGAACCAGTCGACGTAATCGGTCGCGTCTGGATTCCCGTATTCTTTCTGGGCGACGAGCCCGTACTGGGGCGAAGTGACGATCAGATCGATAGAATTCGGGGGAAGCTTCGCGAGTAGCTCGCGGCTGTCGCCACTGTAGGCGGACCCGTACCGGGTTGAGTACACGGGCTCTTCGTCGAGGGGGCAAGAAGCAGGCATGGTACTCTCCTACTCTAACGGAGAGTGAGAAACAGGCAAGGGCGGTGACCTTTACGGGTGAAGATATACAACCCACCACCTCTTGAAATAACGTATGGACGTCTATCGAGAAGATACTGCAGAGAAACGAATCAACGAAATCAGAGAGATTGGGTCTGAAGCAGAAGACCGCATCCCTCATGGCACGATAGAAGAGCTTGTTTCAGGCCCTTTCAAGGCCGAAGAGTATGCTTCCGTACTGTACGGACATGGAGGTTCAGCAGCCGTACTCTTTCCTGTGTTTAACGAATTGGACGACTTAGAACACGATACCGAGGTTCTTGCGAACAAGTCTGGTGTCCGTGAACGGGTAGAGGTTCTTGACGAGGTCCATCACGAAGTCCAAAGCATTCGCCATCTCCTTCTTGGATTAGGGATGGAAACAGTCCCGGGAGTCGGAGCGGATTCTGAGGGCCAAGAGAATTCTCAAAGCTTTCAAGCACTACTATCGGATGCAGAGCGGGGGATTATTCGGGGAGAACTTGATGCAGATAAGAGCGCTCAACGCCGCACCGCAAATCGTGTTCGTCGACGAATCCAAGATCGGCTTCCAGAAGATATCGATGTACTCCGAGAAGAGCAGCCAGAACTGTTCGATGAACTCAAAGAACTGGTCTTAGACGAAATGACTCGTGGGTGGTCTGTCAATGATTTCGATATCGGCGATGAGGTCCGCCACCGCGATGGCAGTGTTTGGACGATCGAACGGATTATTGCGGGGAACACGAGCTTCAAACTTGAGATAGAGCAAGGTAGGGGAGATACATATCAACGAAAAACGGTGTCGTCCGATAAAATAGTTGAGCGCGTCTAATCGCTCAGACCTCTACCGTCTTCAGCCGAGTCGTATAGTGATTCATCTTGTACTGGAAGTGACCGTGATTCTTTGCTTCGTACAGCCAGTGGGTGTGGATTTCCGCCGAGTACGTCAGGCCTGGTCGGCGTCCCCAGACGAACTCGTAGCCCACAATTGGGCTTCCTCGATTGCGCTCACCGACCTGATACGACGGGTCAGTCCACGACACCTCTGCAGTATGGTCCCCGACGGGAAGGTCGACCTCGGTCCCCTGATACACCGAGACGTCTTCCGGCGTGGTCGCAAGCTGGCCGAGCGTCTCGAGTTCTCCCGCGTCGACGGCAACCGAGTCGCCACTGGCAGTCTCGAACCAGTGCCGACCCTGCGCTGCTCGCGGCGACCCGGTGTGCGAGACGAGTCGTCGATCGAAGTGCGTGTCGAGAATCGCGGCGAACCGCGAGATGCCGGTCAAGATGTCCTCGTTCGCTTCCTCGACCGTGATTTGGCCACCGGGAACACCGATCTGTTCCTTCGGACGATTGTACTCGTGGTCGGGGCGATGGACTAGCCCGATTTTTGAGAGGACCGCTCCTTCCGGGCCCGCAAGCACGTACGGTTTCTCACAGCAGGCGTACAGCGTGTACTCGGTCGCGTCGTACCGTCCGCCGCCGGTCAACAGCCGGAGCGTCTTTTCGAGCTGGTCTGCGCTAATTCCCCATCCGTATCGGTGGAGCGCGCCGTCCATCCGGGCGAGGTATCGCGGGAACTCGTTGAATGCCGTGTATGTCTCTGGAATGGGCCAGATTCGGTCGCCGTGCGCCTCGATGTATTTCCTGACGCTACCGTCGACGATCCACCGTCCGTCGTGCGAGGCGACCTGAAGATCTCCGTTTCCGCCGACGAACCCAGCGCCCTTGAAACTCTTCAGAGAGAGCCCGTGCTCGGTCCGGTTGTGCTTCCACTCGGGAACGTCAGTATCGGGCCGGCTTGGAGGGTTAGTGAGCGTGAGCGGCTCGATAGAGTCAGGAATTGGTTGTCCTGGCCCCGCGGTCGCTGACGCTTCACTCGTGCTGGTCGAACCGTATCGGTTCAGTGTCGTGTTCTGACTGCTGGTATCGAAACTCATCGGTGTTCTCTGTTATTGGCTGAGAATCGGCTGATCGCCGTGGCTTACTGGTCTCTCGAAGACGTGAGGGAGGACCTCCTGTACGACGATTCGGAGGACGTCGGGGTACGATGCTGCCTCGTCGACGTCCGTGATGACCCGGAACTCGCGGACGTCCGGGACCGTCACTTCCTCGCACTCGGACTCGAGTGCCAGGAGAACTCGGTCTCGAAGCTCTGGACCGGTCCCTTCAGGCATCCCGTCGTCCATGAGTCGGCGCGTGACCGCTGCGAGCGTCTCTTGAACGACGGGCGCGACCGAGGACAGTCCATTCTCGGCCGGGAGCGGGAGTTGGACCGCATCGGAACGACTCGACCGTGTGGATGCATCTAGGGACATGACTCTCTCGCTCTGACTGAGAGTAACAAACTGCTCTGCGGTGGCGGAGTAGTGAGGTCAGGACGAGGATTTGGTGACGGTCGGCGCGATCACGATCGCTTCTCCGTTCGCGACGAGTAGGAACACACTGTTGCCACGGTCGTAGAGCGTGTAGTTCTCGGGATCGTACGGCTGGTTGTACGATGTCGAGAGGTAGTCGATGGCTTTCTTCAGGAGGCGCTTCTTGAGCCGGGGCGCTCCATCTGGGGTGGTGAGCTGGCCGTCGTCCAGGGGCTCCCAATCGTCGAACTCGAAGTTCTCGGGGATCGAGTACGCTCGGCGGCTCGTCGCGATGAGCCCACTGACCCCGTCTCTGACGACTGCTGCACTCCGGCTGCTGTTGGTCGCTCCGACGACCGGCAGGCCATCGACGTCGAACTCCTCGAGCTCGTCGTCCACCGTCAGTGTTCCCTCTACTTCTTCAGTCGTCGACCCCGGAATCCCCGGAAGCTGGTACTTTGCCCGCCACCGGTAGTACTGACGCTTCAGGTGGCTCTTCGCCTCTTCTTCCGTCTCGAATTCTTCTCTGCAGTGGCTACAGTAGTAGTCTTCGACCGAGACCGTATCCCAGTGTGGCCGACTGTACGTGTCGTCCTCGAAGATGCGGCCTTCGACCGGGTCGAGGTTCATGGACTTCGAGACGTTGACCGTCGCGGTTTCCGTGATATAGCACTCGAACGCCGGTGCTTGATCTTTGAGCGTCGTGATGGTGTCTTCGTCGTTGTCACTCGATACGTCGGTCTGACTCTCGTCGGGGGCTGCCGTGGTAGTTTCGGTGGACATGTGTCTATCTGGAAATGCGGGGCTGCTGGTGCGAGAACAACAGCCGGGTTACTGGTCGCCGGATTTGTCTGGGTGTTGCGGGTCGCTCTCGAGTTCGGTGTACTCGACAGTCTTGTCGGGCCACACCGTGTACTGGGTTGCGAGAAGGGGGAACCGAGTTTTCTCGTGACCGACCGTCTGGACGACTAACTTTGCAGTGTTGAACGCAAGATGGCGGCGGAATCAACATTGTGACATTCAGATTTCCGCCAGTACCTACGCTCTATCGACAGATTCTGAGATCGGATAATTCGATTTCAGCCGACGTGCACGGTGATCAAAACATCAGTTTCACAAGATACCGCGTGAAGTCTGAGATGGACGATGGCGATGCCTCTCCTGGATACGTCCGGAGAAGGGAAGCAGGCGGCGAGCCCTAACTCGCCGCCTGCGAGAGGTTATGTACGATGCACTTCCGTGTGAGCTCCCGGAACTGGCCGTGCCAGCTCCGGGAGCGGATCTCGTCGCCATCGTCCTTCAGCATCGCAAACACCGTCTCACTCATCGACCGCTGATTGTAGACTTCGTCGTCAATTCGAGCGTTGTGAGCCTTCTTGAGTGCATTCTGCTCGCAGTGTTTGATCACTGGACGCGTTGACGCGTCACGACAGGCTTCCCGGAGATCACTCCATGAATACATCTTGTCAGCCAGCAGTGCCTGCAGGTCTTCGGCGTTCCGCCGAAAGACCTGCAGCCCAATATGGCCGTCATAGGCTTTCTTCGTCGTGAAATGAGCGTCCATGATGGCGAGTGACTCCGTATCAACGAACAGCGTTGTCTTCATGGCATTGAACGAGTAGCCGACACGATTTCGGTAGTGTGAGCTGGCCTGATCTCGCTGGAAGCCGCTCGCATCAATCGACGCCGTTCCTGAGAGGCCCGCCTGCTCCGCTGACCGGCGGAGCAGGCGGCGCAACTCTCGCATCGGAAATTCACCGTCCCACACGCTGAACGACGTGTAATCAGGAGACTTCTCAAGCCCGAACACGTCAAGGATTCTCGGCATCTCGTTGAGATAGTCTTCGAACTGCCGGAGCAGTTTGTTGACTTCCTCTTTGAGCAAGAGCAGCGCGATCTTCGTGGATTTGTCGTACCCGTCGTCGCCATCGGCGACGGCGGGTACGTCCGATTCCTCAACGTGGTTCGTAGCGAACTCGTGAAACGTCTGTGAGAGGTTTCTGAGACGCCCCATATCGCAAGACGGCGTCCAAATCACCTGAAATCAGCGATCCAACCCACAGAGGGCGTCGTCATTCAACGGAGCATAATTAGATGGTTCAGCCCGAGGTCGTCGTCTGCTATCTGATACCCGACACAGATGTTCAGTGCTGAATAATCCAGGGCCCTCGCTCAGAGTTAGTCGTAGAGCCGCTCGAGCAACTGTGTGGCACCCTCTTGGGTTTTGAAATATCGACGGTCGCCCTCGGGCGTTCGGACGGCGTAGGCGTATTGGTCACTGTCAGGGACGTACCAGTGTTCAGAGTGGGCGTCCAGCACCTCTGGATTGTCGTCATCTCCTGGTGGACGGGTGTCGTTGTTCGCCCTTGAGGACGGTTCAACCAGCAGGTCTTCGTCAATGAAGTGGTCGTCTATGACTACGCCTTGGTTCGTCGTACCGTCTGTTGCGCACCGAGTCTGTTCCATAAGGATCGACTGAGTGTCTCGTATCGGTTCGTCGCTGTCCGGGTGTACCTGCTCGTAACTCCCGTCAGGTTCCATTACCCACCGCCGACGGTTGTCTGTGAACATTATTCTGAGAATGAACCGAAGCTGTTTACGAACCGTCGGGCTTTCGACCGGAGCGACGGCCTCCACGCGGTGGTCGAGGTTCCGGGTCATCCAGTCGGCACTCCCAATGTACCACTCCGGATTACCGTCGTTCTCGAAATAGAAGATCCGCGAGTGTTCGAGAAACCGTCCGACGATGGAGTGGACCGTGATGTTCTCACTGAGGCCGTCCACGCCGGGACGGAGGCGACAGATATCCCGGACAAAGAGATCTATTTCTGCCCCTGCCATCGATGCTCGGTACAACTCCGCGACGATCTCAGGGTCCTCGAGACCGTTTACCTTTGCGACGAGGCGGCCGCCACGCCCAGCCTTCGCGTGTTCGGCTTCGCGACGAATGAGTTCGGTGAACTTCTCTCGCATCGTCTCGGGAGCAATGAGCAGCTTGCGGAACTCTTCGTCCAGCGAGGGTCCAGTAAAGAAGTTGAACACCTTGACCAGATCCTGCCCGATGTCACGGTCGGCGGTGAGAATGCCAAGGTCGACGTATCCCTTCGCTGTCTCGGAGTGGTAGTTCCCCGTGCCGACGTGTGAGTACAGGGTAACGCCGTCCGCTTCCTGCCGGACCACCAGCGCGGTTTTGGTGTGTGTTTTTAATCCGACAGTTCCATATGCAACATGGATTCCCTCTTCTTCGAGCCGACGCACCCATTCGAGATTGTTCTGCTCGTCGAACCTGGCTTTCAGTTCGACCATCACAGCGACCTGTTTTCCGTTGTCCGAGGCGTCAATGAGGCTCTGGATTACCTTCGAGTCGCTCGCAGTTCGGTAGATCGCTGCTTTGACCGCCAATACCTTAGGGTCAGTCGCCGCTTCGTTGAGGAACTGCTGGACGGTCGTCTCGAAGGAGTGGTACGGGTGGTGAACCAGTAAATCTCCACGCTTGATTTCCGTGAAGATGTCCGAGTTGTCATCGGAAATATCGGCTTCCGTCCGCATCGGATTCAGACGGGGATGGGGTTGGGGGGACCACGCCGGCGGTTTCAGGTCTGGCCGGTCGAGGTCTGTGAGGGCGAAGAGATCCTCGTAGTCAATCGCCCCGGACCGGTAGTACACCTCCCGTCTCTCGATGTCGAGTTGCTCGACGAGGAGGTCCAGACTCCGGTCGGGCATATCATCGGCGACTTCAAGTCGGACCACCTTAGCGAACCGGCGTTGTTCGATCAGGTCTTCAATGGCGTCGATGAGGTCCTCCGCAACCTCCTCGTCCCGCCTGATCTCGGCGTTGCGCGTCAACCGAAACTTCGAGACGTCGATGATCTCAACGTTCGGGAGGAGGATGTCGAGGTTCGCCTCGATGACGTCCTCGATGAGGACGTACGCGGACTCGTCACCCTCGCGATGAACCTCGACGAGACGCGGCTGGTTCGGCGGAACCTTCACGCGGGTGAACGTGGGTTCGGCGTCGTCCCCGCGCCGGGTCAGGATCCCGAGCGAGAGTGAGAGGTTTGAAATGAAGGGAAACGGGTGTGCTGGATCGAACGAGAGCGGGGTGAGTGTCGGAAGGATCGATTCCCTGAAATACGCCCGGATGTCGGCCTGTTTATCTTCCGGGAGATCACCGTAATCGAAGATGTGAACGCCCGCATCGGCGAGCGCCGGCCTAAGTTCGTTCTCCCAGACATCTGTCTGGCGCTGGAACATCGGCCGGACCTTCTCAATCACCTCCCGCAACTGTTCTTCAGGTGTACGGCCGTCGACTGACCGGTCTGTGATATCAGCTTCGATCTGCTGTTTGAGCCCACCGACCCGCTTCATGAAGAACTCATCCGTGTTCTTCGTGAAATATGCGAGAAACCGCACCCGTTCCAACAGGGGATTGCGGTCGTCCTCCGCCTCGTGGAGAACACGGCTCTGGAACTCCAGTTCCGAAAGCTCGCGGTTCAGGTAGTATTCTGGCTTCGAGAGGTCAGGTTCGCCTTTTGCCGTCGGTTCGTCTGCCATCGTCTTCTCTAGCTCTTGTCAGACACCGAACGACGTACTCTCACAGTTTGGACACGTCAGTCCGCCGTCAGTGTCCGTCTGTGATCCCTGGGAAACCGCTTCGATCTCCGACTCGGTGTAACAGTCTCTGCAGATGAGCGGGCCGTGAGACATCTCAGCCATATCTATCGAGAGCGATCAGTAACGTCTTGCTAATACGTCTACGTTCATCTATATATCTGTATATAATAATATATGAGTACCGTGGTGATGACACGGGTTCGCAACTATCCGGATAACTCCCGACGGACGCAGTAGCGGATATCCACCCTCCGGTTCCCAGAACGGCGTTTGCCTGTTACTTCGGGTCTCTGTGTGAATATATACTGAAACAACTCACAGCGACGGTTTTTCACCGAGCGACTCCGTTAATCAAATAAGTGGCCGTATGGAGTTCAACGACGATATCGAGGCCCAGCACGAACGGCTTGACGGATCCGAGTGGGATCGTATCTACATTATCGGGGACGTTCACGGGTGCCGCGAGGAACTCGACAGACTGCTCTCCGAACTGAACCCGGGCTCAGGCGATCTCCTCGTGTTCGTCGGTGACCTCGTCACGAAAGGGCCAGACAGCCATGGGGTGGTTGACCTCGTCCGGTCGTCCCCCAACATGCTCTCAGTCCGCGGGAACAACGAGGAGACACTCCTCAGAGGCGATACGCGTCTTCCGGATCTCACCGGAGACGAGTTGGACTGGATCGCGTCGCTTCCGGCAGTTGTCTCCTGGGACGAGGTGATCGTCACACACGCGGGTATCGACCCGCGAAAGCCGCCTGTGGACCACACGGTCCAGGACTTACAGACCGTCAGATCGCTCGCTCCCGAGGGCGGGTACACACGGCCGTTCTGGTTCGACAGCTACGAGGGGCCACCGCGGGTTTTTTTTCGGTTACACTGTCCTTGAGGATCCGGTCGTCGGTCCACATGCCGTCGGTCTCGATACCGGCTGTGTGTACGGCGGTGCATTGACCGCCTACGACCTCCATCGCGACGAAACCGTCAGTGTCGAACCGGACTATGCTTACGAAGATCCTCACGACTCGATGTTCATCTCGACATCCCGGAACCAAGTCTGAATCGTTGAGTCTGTCCGGGAAATGCCGGGCGAAGGACTACTCTTCCGGCCAGCCGCCGAATCTAATCCGAAATACGTTTGTGTATTGTTGACAATGTTTCACTCAATGCTGATGGCAGTATGGATCCGTACTGAGGGCATCGACGGGCGCGACCCACCGGAACTGCCCGGTCTGGAACAGCAGGACGGTGAATGGCGGTTGCGCGCCGACCACTACCAGCAGATCGTTGAGGACGTGACCGGGGTCGACCTCGCCGACGGACTGTCAGCGGGGGAAATGAAGACTGTTCAGACCCGCCTCGAAGGGTGCATTGAGACGTACAAGCGCGAGGGAGACTGTATCTGTACCGAGTTCTCGCGGTACGAGTACGTCGACTCTATCTCGACTGTCCACGAACTCGCACGCTTTTTCCGGGTGCTAGTTGCCACACGTGTCGAGAATCTGGACGCTACCTGAGAGCTGGCTGCTGCGGCACTATTTGACGAAGTCGGTCAGTACGGCGCGCGGCATTGGCTCGCCGATGCACACGTTCTCGGCAGTATCCTCAGTCACTTGCCGTCAGAACCGATTGGGCTTGGGGTGTCACGATGGAGTCAGAACTGCGGTCCACGTAGGTGGTCTCCGGGGAGAGTGTAACGAACCGCGACGCTCGGTAATCGTACGCAGTGAGCTGACGGCCGTGGACACAACCGGTGTCGAGTCCGACCGTCGCCTCTGTCTCGAGGGGCTCGGAGAGGACAGTGTGACCGAAAAAGACCCGTGGCGACTCGCAGCGGGTTTCGAACCAGAACGGTCGATTGTATCCACCTTCTTCGGCCAGCGACCGCATATTCAGCAGTTCATCGACGGAATGTTCGGCCAGAGGTTTCCGATGGTCGATGCCGCCGTGAACGACTGCCACGTCGTCCCACGAGATGATGACAGGCATCGATTCGATGTACTCGAAGTGTTTGGGGCCGAGTGCCGGTAGCTCGGCGTCGCCGTCGATGAGTTTCTGCTCGTTGTTGCCACGGACCGTAAACATATTTGGGCGCTCCATAACGAACTCGAGCACGCCGCAACTGTCGGGACCCTTGCGGACGAGGTCGCCGACAAACACGACGAGGTCGTCCGGCCCTATGGAAAGCTTATCAACTAATGCCTCGAGTTCCGAGAAACAGCCATGAACGTCTCCGATAATGTAGATATCTTCCCACTGGTCAGCGTCGAGCCGCTGATGGACGCGTTGCAAACTATCGGTCGAATCTAATGGCAATGGCATAATTGATCAACGCTGGGGTTTCCCAAACGGACAGGCGATATTGTATTGTCCATTGTCGTGGCCTATAACAATTTTATAATAGGTATATATACTACTACTTCTCACTACACAATCATACTGTCCTGGCGTGTAACACTGAAGCTTTTTACAAAATCAGATGCGAAACTGCTGTCGGGACCACTTACTGTTCAATTCCAGCAGCAGGATAGTGATATTGATCTATCTTCAAGAATCTATTCCTTCGAATCTTTATATTCGTACTCTCTGGTGGCCCCCCAATACTGGCCAAACCGGGCGACAAGTCGGTCGGGCTTTTCGGCGAACAGTCGCTCGCCTAATGGTCGGCCCCTCCGGTGTAACTTAGCCCGTCGTCCCCTGATAACGGAGTCGAGGACGACGCGGGTTTCCGCTGTGAACAGGTTCTCGTCGTGCATCAATATAGCGAACTCCGCAAGGTCGTTCTCGTCACCGATGACATCCGAGAGAGTCTTCAGTTCTGCCCGGCGAGCTTTCATTGGGCCGACCCAAATACTCCGCAGTAGTCGGGTGTGGTAGCGGTGGTATTTGATCCGCTTGCGCCACTCGTGGAAGGCTTCGAAGTCAGGGTCTTCGTACGCTTCTGGCATCCGGTTGCGTGCCCGCTTGTATGACTTCCGCAGACCACCGGCGACGCCATCGTAGCCATCCGTGGCGATAGGCAGGTAGGGGACGTATTCACGGCCTTCGACCAAGTCCGCCCGGACGTTCGCTAGTCGCTGGTCAAAATCCTGTTCGGCTGCCACTTCCTCACGACGGTTGACGAGCGTCTCCTGGATCCCATCCAATGTGTCCGCTGAGAGTCGCCCATCGTCATCTGCCGCTGGCCGGACGTGGTCATCAAAGGTTTCGATGGCAGCCTGTGCGTCCCGGATGTCCGAAATGCGGCGGGCAGCGTCCCGGTAGTGGGCGTTCATCTCACTGTATGTCGGCAACACCGGCCGAACAAGCCGTGCGGCAGCACGTACCTCCTTGCAGCGTTTGCGAACCTCGTGGACCGTTTCGTGGCGATCCATATCCCCATCGATGTGCTCGATGCCGGCCTCGATTTTGCCCTCGACGATCCGCTTGATTTCATCAGAGACCGGTTCGTCAAGCTGAATCGTATATTCCATTAGCCTGACTGTGGCTCTCTTTTCGCTTAATATCTGGGTACAAAACCGACCTATGCCGCCTTACCCACACCCGACATCTCGGTATCCAATCGGTCGTCTCCCCGCTACCACGTGCCTCGAACAGCCACAATAGTTGAGACTGTCAGTCTCAATACGTACTGACTCGTCTGCAAGATGCTGAAAGTATCACTTTCCTTAAACTATTACGGAGTAATCCTGCCGCTGCCTCCCATTCTCAATAGAGCAGATCTTGAACACATCTAGATACAGATACTTTCTCGTGGTCAATTCGTCGATTCAATTCCGCCGATTACGCCAGTCGGGAAGTACCGACGTTACACTTCGGGGATCAGAGCCATTTGAGCTGGCCGTTACAGCACAGGCGCGACTCATCTGCCGTCTTGCTGATTGTTTGCATAAAAACTGAGCACTACAGCAAGTGCCACTAATCCCACACCAATGGTCAAACCGGCATAGAGAACTGTCTTCTCCTCAGCTATTGCGATAATAACGGCGAATACTGCTGTCGTAAGTATACTCACTAGCAAAATTATTTCATTTACAGTATACCCAGACAGTATTCTTTCGCTCATCAAGCGCCGCTATAAGCTACAGAAAGATAGAATTGAGGGTGATTGAGCGGAGTTCTACTGATTCACTAGCTTATCTGTATCGGTGTGAAATCATCAGTAGCCGGTTTCTGAACGTACACTCTGTACGTCGCACTAAGACCGAGAAATTCGAGTGACTGACTCGCGCACTCTATCCAGCAGCGTCTCGGGAAGCCACCGAGCACCTGTCAGTACCTGTGTGCGGGCTACAGGAAACGTGCACAAATGTTCCACAGGGCGTTGAGCCACGCGTTCTGCCCGGTGCTACCAGCGTTCACGGCGGTGTTTATGCCTTCAGAGAACAACCTATGTACATGATTGCTGAAGGGTTGCTCCCAGTTCTCCAAACGGCAGTGACTGACCAACTCCTCCTGACCGTTCTGCAAGGGCTCGTCGTGGTCGGATTCCTGGGAATCAGTCTCCTTGCCGCTCACCTACTGGTTCGGGCTGTCCGGACTGACACTGGCGAGTTCCGCACCCGCGACGCCAAGCTCATGTTGGCCGGTGCGAGCCTCCTATTCGTCCTCGGATTTACGCGGCTGACCGTCACCGATGAAATCCCTGCGGAGACCCTCGCGAGCGTCGCGCTGGGGTTCGCCGGCGTTGCATATCTCCTCTACACCACGCGCCCCGAACTATTCGAACGAGCCGAGGGGGACAGAACTCCCGGGTCCGTTGAAGAGCCAACCGACTGATTTCCCGCCCGGTCACAGGCTCCGCCCGTCTTGATCGAACCCCGACTCGCGTTTCAGTGTGTTCTCATCGGCCAGTCTAGCAACTGTGTGCAGCAATGCCGTTCGCGAGCGACTGTAGAGTCCACACTCAGGCCTGTGGTTTCTGGGCCGTTGGCGTCCAGCGGTTCTGGACCAGTAGATACCACTCAGCACGGAACGGATATATCCTCATACGACGGTTATGTTATCATGACTACCCCTGTCGCCTCTCGGGCGGGCGGGTCGCTTGGCTACATCCCTATCGCGGGCATGTTGGTCGGGGGTCTGATGTTTGCCTACGGCCTCCTGCTCGTTTCTGTGTCGCCCTTAGGCGCCGTCTGAATCGCCACGGCTGGTTTGTCTATGTTCCTCGGAGCACTGTTCGCCACCGAACTATCGGGTCGCCGCTTGGGACTCTCGACGGCCACCCGGAAAATCCTCTCGTGGGCATTCATCGGCATCGCCGCGATTCTCCTCCTCTCGTTTCTCGTAATCAACGGGATGGGGTTTGAGGCGAACGTGGCGTCGTCAACCACATAGGGGGCGACACGATACACCGGCGGCACGAGCTCTGTGTGTCGGCAACCGACATGATTGCTGAGTCAGCCAGCCTCAAGCGATCTCTGATTGTTGGTTGCATCCGCTCTCCGTAGAGGATTCCCCTTCTCGAAGGAGGACGGCTGTGTGAAACGCGTGATTTAACAGAGACATATCCGAAAGACACTTGTGCGACGCACGCGCGCTGCATTCAGCACGCGGCTCTTGACAGAGACCGAGTAGGTTGCTTATCGAAACGATACATCGCTACTCTGTATTGAGCAGTTGAACGAATACTTGAGCGTGTCGCCGCCACCCTCTCATCGTGGTCTTGACACGTGAGTCTCGCCGTACCGTCTTCCGCCGGATTGCCCAGCTATCGTACGTCGACTGGCCGACGTACGAGTCCTCTCCGCTGTTCGATCGCTCATCTCTCCCCGCACTGGAATCGGATGTTCGCCTCGTTGCGGAAACATGGTTCCAGCATGACGATCACGAGGCCGTCGAACCATTCGTCCATGCAGTGCCGCTTGCATACGTCCAGTTCGATCACCACGATCGATACACAGGGTCGATGAGCTACGAGATGGAGGCACTGTTTCGCCTGTTCCTGCTGAAAGAATGCTATGGCTGGGACTACGAGACCGCCCCCGTCGAATACCTCACCAAACATCCCGATCTCTGCGAACGGATAGGTTTGGAGTCAGTGCCCGATCAATCGACCCTGTGGCGCAGCTGGCACCATCGCTTCACTACTGAACTCCAGAATACCGTCGAAACAACAGCGCGAACGGCTCTGTTGAAATCCTCAACAGCTAACAGATTCTGACATCGGTCGTTAAGTAGAGTGGATAGAGTTAATGTCTGAGGAAGTGTATAAGACCATATGTCCAAAAGTCAAAGTGAACATGGGACCCGAAACAAGATGGGGCTGGGCATTGCGGTCGGGACTGGAGTTGGAGCGGCCCTTGGCGTTGCGATGAACGATTTAGCACCGTGGATGGCTATCGGCTTGGCAATAGGTGTCGCTCTGGGTGCAGCGTGGAGTTAAACAGGGAGACAGTAGGTAGTTCGATGCCATTTTTAGGAACATACCGCGGTCAGTTCGCACACCTACCTAACGGATGTTTCACCGCAGATAGTGTTTGACCAATAGGATTTCAACAGAGCCGAGCGGGTACAAGTCGATCAAACGGTTCATGGCTGCCACCACGTCGAAGGATTTTGGGCTTCGTTTCTTCTATTTCGCGTTCGCGTGTCTGCTGTACTCGATTTGGCGAGCCGTGGATTTACTCGTCCAAGTCGAGTTGACTGGTGAGTACGAGCACGCGCCGGTCGTGACGGCTGATAACACATTGACGCTGCTGAAGAAGGAGACAGGAATCGGATAGCAGGGTCCTCGCTCTGGGTCAGCGCAGATTTTCGAGTGGCAACGCTATCGAGAATCTCGGGAAAACGACTATTTGGTTGCTAGTGCGACACGAAGAAGCGAACGAAGAGAGATCTGAAGCAGTTTCTGTTCACTGATTCGGCTGAAACCACGCATCATAGCCTCGCTAAACCCGCTGTAGTCTCAACTTCACTAACGGATACCTTTTCCACCATATCTGTATTCATGAGAACTAGCGAGGTGAAAGTTCGGTCGAAAACCTACTCTGATTCATATCACCTTGACACATCCTGATGCTCGAAGACAGGGTTACTCCTCCTATCCCGTTCCCTCACGGAGCATCTCGGCGAACTCGTCGGGCATCGCTGTCGTCTCGATTCCTGTCGCTGCTCGTTCGATGTCGTACGATACGCGGATGAACTCGCTGTCGAGTTTCTCACCATCCGCTGACAGCACGACGTAACACGCCCGATTGTCGTTGTCTTTTGGTTTCCCGACGCTCCCTGCGTTGATCACGTGGCGTCCACTTGGCAGTACCTTATGATACGGGAGGTGCGTATGTCCACAGACCAGAACGTCGGTTTCTGCGTTGTCCAGGAGCCGTTCGAAGCTGGCATCGGGACGGTCTTCATACAGATACTCGTTTATTTTACGCGGACTGCCGTGGACGAGGAGTACCTGCAGGTCACCGAGTTGAAGCCTGATCTCCGATTCCAGTCCCTGTAGAAACTCTCTGTTCTCCTCCGTAATCTGTTCGTTCGTCCACCTAATAGACTGTTCGCCCAGTTGTTGCTCATCTTCCGTCTCGTACGCACAACCGCAGTCGTTACTGTTGTTGCCGACGCCTTGATCGTAGTTGCCCATGATAGTGGGGATCTCCCGCGAGCGCACGAACTCCGTGACTTCGTTGGGTGACGTCCCGTATCCGACGAGGTCGCCGAGACAGTACAGATTCTGATCGACACCGCGCTCTGCCATATCGTCGAAGACGGCTTCTAGTGCAGCAATATTTCCGTGAATGTCGCCAAAAATCGTTGCTTGGTTCATCTGCAGACCTCCGGATGTCTTTCTGTCATCAGGATTCTCAGCCCTGCTGTTTGTACCTTAGAGAGGGCGCGACGATTCAATTCTTACTATGTGGTCTATATACGTGTGGGAAAATGCCAAGTGACTCTGAGGCCTCCAACGCATTCATCCATCGTATTCTCGGTGACTGTATGTCTTTTTCGTCAAATTTTGTTTTAGTGGCGGCGAAAGATTCTTAGCGTGATATGATATATGGTAACATATGGGAGAGCCCATCCATCGGGATGCAACGATTGCTAGTGAAGCCGTTCGGTATGCCCTCATCACGGATGCATTCACTACCAAAGAGTTGGTGAAAGCTCTAGACACTTCCCTCCCTAATCGTACAGTAATAGAAGTGCTTCAGGAACTGGAGCGTGAGGGTTGGGTGGAACGAGAAAACGAAGAATCGGAGGTCTGGATTAGCGGAAAGCGAACTCATCGGCTTCGTTGCGAGGAGGTTCCACTCTCGTACACGACGCTCTGCGACGCCCAAGGTGTCTGTTAATATTTTCTCAGAGTCAATCAGGTAGGTTGAGGCATCCTCGCGTATCAACTAACGAAATCTTTAACATCTGTAGAGAATATCAAGCTGACGGCGTGGATGCATTTCTGCCGCATAACATTTCGATAAATAGAGTACGTACGCAAGGTCGTACTTGGGGAAGCAGAACGGAGTACTAGTGGTACCGATTGGGCGAGCTATATCCCTCATAGCAACTGTTTTTCCGCTTTCGGTTGCCCGAACTGTTGATGGCGTCTAACACGTCAGAGAACGGGGAGTGGGGAACAGCTACGAGACGCAAGTTCTTGCTCGCAACGGGGGTTGCAGGACTGGGGGTCGCTGGACACGTCAGCGCAGCGCAGGACCAAGAACTGTCGGGAGAAATTTCGATTTCGGGGAGCAGCACGGTCTATCCGGTCTCGACCGCAGTCGCTGAGGAGTTCTCCCGGGAGCATCCGAACGTGAACATCTCGGTATCACGGGACGGTACCAGTGCCGGGTTCAACAACGCGTTCCTTCCGGGGAACAGCGACATCAACGACGCGAGTCGGCCAATTTCGCGCGAGGAAATTCAGCAGGCGGTCGATACCGGGTTCTGGCCCGTCGAGTTCCAGATTGCCAGCGACGCCTTGACTGTCATCGTCAACAGCGAGAATGACTGGGTAGGTGAGTGCATGACGACCGAGCAGTTGGCACAGATCTGGTCGCCGGATACTGCGCCCGAGACCTGGGCCGACGTGAACTCCGACTGGCCCGACGAACAGTTCGAACTCTTCGGTCCGGCCACGACTTCTGGCACTTTCGACTACTTCACAGAAGAGGTCGTCGGCGAGGAGGACAGCATGCGGTCGGACTTCGAGGGGACCGAGCAGGACAACCTCATCGTGCAGGGCGTCGGCGACAGCCAGTACGCAATGGGATACGTCCCGTTCGCGTTCATCCAAAATAACCCGACTCAGAACGTGCGCACGCTTCAGATAGACAGCGGCGATGGCTGCGTCCAGCCGAACCTCGAAACCGCCAAGAGCGGCGAGTATCCGCTTGCACGTCCGCTGTTCATTTACGTGAACAGCCAGCGGCTACAGAACAAGCAAGCGCTGCAGGAGTTCGTTCGGTTCTACCTGAATCAGACCGATAGCACGGAACTCATCGCCAACCAGATTGGATACGTTCCCCAATCGGAGGAGGACGTCCAGAGCGATCTCCAAAAACTGGAGCAGGCGATCAACGGGCAGCTCACCACGACGATACCGACCACCACCGCAAGTGAAAACACGACCGCAGAAGGCACGACAACGTCAAATTGAGCTTCAAACGGTTTCGATGCCGACTGAACAGGGGGACGAAGATCGCGGATTGATTAATCAATTTTTCATGATTACGAACGACTACAAATGAGTGGGGAATCTAGCCGGGGTACGGAGCAATCATTCCAGCGCAGCGGAGTCGCCGTCAGGAAAGAACGGGTGTACAAGTACATCCTGTTGAGTTGCGCTGCGCTAACCGTCTTCGTCACGTTCGGAATCATCGGAGCGCTGATTGGAGATACGCTTGTGTTCTTCCAGCGGGTTTCGATACTGGACTACCTCACCGGAACCCACTGGGAGCCAGCAATCAAGCCGTACCGGTTCGGCGTGCTTCCGCTCGTCAGCGGAACACTGATCATCACAATCGGGTCGGCATTGGTTTCGCTCCCAATAGGACTCGCGGCTGCTATCTACTTGAGCGAGTACGCTAGTGACCGCGTTCGTTCGGTTATCAAGCCCGCCTTAGAGGTCCTCGCTGGCGTTCCCACGGTCGTCTACGGATACTTCGCGCTGGTGTATATCACGCCAGCACTTCGGACGTTCTTTCCTCTCGGAACGTTCAACGCCATGAGCGCGTCCGTGGTTGTCGGCATCATGATCATTCCGATGGTCTCCTCGATCAGTGAGGACGCGATCAGTTCCGTCCCTGACTCGCTTCGGGAGGCAGCCTACGGCCTCGGTTCCACGAAGTTCGATGTCTCTACGAAGGTCGTCGTGCCAGCGGCGTTTTCCGGCGTCATCTCATCGTATGTCCTTGCGCTCTCGCGGGCCATCGGCGAGACGATGGCCGTGACCATTGCTGCCGGGCAGAGCCCCCAGATGCCATACTTTCCGGACGTCATGAAGAACTTCTACGAATCGACCGAAACCATCACGGCGGCGATGGTCAACATCGGCCTGAGCGACATTACGGGGTCAACGCCTGCCTTCTATGCCATGTTCGCCCTAGGACTGACGTTATTCGTCATGACGTTCAGCATGAATCTCATCGCAGAGTATATTCGCAATCGATATCGGGAGGTATACCGCTAATGGCAACAGACACCGACGCCGAGGGGTTCCTCCAGGGTGGTGCGTCCCGGACCTACGAAGAACTTCGGGGAAGATTGTTCGAAGTCATTCTACTAGGCGCAACCCTCATCGGAATCGTCTCGCTTGCCGTGCTCCTAGGCTACGTCACCGTTGACGCGTTAGCCCTATTTCAGCCCGAAGGGTCGTGGCTCAATTGGGAGCTGCTGACGAATTCGTATTCTCGATTCCCGGAAGACGCGGGTATCTATCCAGCGATAATCGGCTCGTTATTGGTTGTCGGCGTAATGGCGCTGTTGACGTTTCCAGTTGGGGTAGGAGCCGCAATTTACCTTGAGGAGTACACGCCGAACAACCGATTCACGCAGTTAATTCAGGTGAACATTAGCAACCTCGCTGGCGTCCCCTCGGTTGTCTACGGACTGCTCGGCTTGGCACTGTTTTTGAAGACGCTGAACATGGATCGCGGACTCGTCATCACGGCTGGGGTGACACTCGGCCTCCTCATTCTCCCAATCGTCATCGTCTCTGCGCAGGAGGCACTCCGGTCGGTCCCCGATTCCCATCGACAAGCATCCTACGGGATGGGTGCGAGCCGGTGGCAGACGATTCGCAACGTCGTCCTCCCGGAAGCGCTTCCGGGAATCCTGACGGGGACGATTCTCGCACTCGGACGAGCCATCGGGGAGACGGCCCCTCTCATCATGATCGGGGTGGCGACGACGGTGTTCCGTCCGCCGACGGGGCTGTTCGAGAAGGCCACCGCGCTCCCCCTGCAAATATTTGCGTGGGCGTCGTTCCCTCAGCCGGAGTTTCGGTTCGGCGTGGTCGCCGCCAGCGTCGTCGTGTTGCTCGGATTAATGTTACTGTTGAACGGGACGGCGATCCTCATTCGATACCGCTACGAACGGGGGAAGTAACGACGAGAACTATGAACGAACGCAACACCACTGACACGGACACGAACGGCGGAAGCGACTTCTTAGTAGATATGGAGGTTGATCCGGAGGTCACAGAGGCAGCCGCGGAGGGGGGTCAAGAGGCTGAAACCAAACCGATTATCGAAGCGCGCGACTTGAGCGTGTGGTACAATGACGAACAAGCGTTGGAAAACGTCAGTATGGAAGTCCGGAGGAACAAGGTAACCGCTCTTATCGGCCCGTCGGGATGTGGGAAATCCACCTTCATGCGATGCATCAATCGGATGAACGACTTGATAGAAGCCGCTCGCGTCGAGGGAGAACTTCTCTTTGATGGGCGAAACGTCTACACTAGCGACGTCGATCCTGTTGTGCTCCGGCGTCGAATCGGGATGGTATTTCAGACCCCGAATCCGTTTCCCAAGAGCATCTACGACAACGTCGCATACGGATTGCGAATTCAGAACAAGGACGACAATCTAGACAAAAAGGTGGAAACAGCACTCAAGCGCGCAGCACTTTGGGACGAAGTCAAAGATAGACTTGACGAGAGTGCGCTCGACCTTTCGGGTGGACAGCAACAACGACTCTGTATCGCACGGGCAATTTCAGTTGACCCAGAGGTTGTCCTCATGGACGAACCCGCTAGCGCACTCGATCCGATTGCAACCGCCGAGATCGAAGATCTCATTGCTGAACTCTGTACTGACTATACCGTGGTCATCGTGACGCACAATATGCAACAGGCTGCGCGAATCAGCCACAACACCGGTGTATTCCTCACTGGTGGAAAACTCGTTGAATTCGGTCCAACGAAGAAGATTTTCCAGGATCCAGACGATAGCCGGGTCAACGATTACATTACCGGAAAGTTCGGGTAATCCGGGTAGACGTATTCTTCTGTTCGTTCTAATTGCGCTTGAGGCCTCTAACTGAATGCTATCAATTAAGAATGGTTCGACGAGATATGCAACAAAGCGTTAAAACAGTTGAAGAACTATTCAATTGTGTGGTCTATTACCACGGTCTTTAACCCGATGACGGCTTCCCAAAACGAACGAGTAACACGAAAAGTCCAGCTCGCCGGAGGAACGACGTACACCGTCTCACTCCCGAAAGAATGGGCGATAGAGCAAGGACTCGAAGCCGGGTCATCAGTCTATATCGAACCCCACGGAGATGGGTCTCTGCTACTTCATCCACAGGACCAAGAGGACGAGGAGAGAGAGTATGTACAGGTACCAATAGAGGGATTAAACGAGATTCATGTGGCGAGGATAATCCGGGCAATCTATGCTAACGGTTTTCAACAAATTGATTTGATTACTGCAGAAGAGCTTACAACTGATCAGCGACGGTGCGTTAGGGAAACAGTTGGGAAGCTCATGGGAATTGAGATTATGGAAGAGACCGGAACCAGAATTACATTGAAAAATATCCTCGATACGTCGGACATCTCGCTTCGACAATCGGTGGTCCGGCTAAAATCCGTTGTTCTATCCATGCAACGGGATGCGATAACTTCATTTGTCGAGCAGAACACAGAACTTGCACGCCAAGGAGTTATCACGCGTGAAGCCGAGGCAGATCGCATCTTCGCCATGGTCTCAGGTTATTTTCACCGAACGATGACTTCGTATGACGCGGTAGACGATCTTGGACTCGACCGACCAACGATTTTCGAGTGTTACATGTTAGCTCAACATCTTGAGCGAATCGCTGACTCCGCAGAAGATATCGCAAATGTTGTCCTCCAGATGAAACAGTCTCCGCCGAGTAAATTGAAAACCGAAATCGAACAATTAGGGTTGGACGTCACCGACGTAGTACGACGAGCTGTAGATGTAACGTTGGGCCACGAAGATTTAGAAGCCGTTTTCGATACGTTAGAGGAATCCGAGAAAATCACGGAGGATCTCGCCGCGCTAGACCAACGAATGAGCAACCAGATTGGACTAAAAGACCGTTGGCAACTCTCTATCTTGGAGAATCTGAATCGAATAGTCGATAACGGAATATTCATCGCCGAGATTGCTGTTCAATCTGCTCTATGAATATGCGGTACGGCGGTAGGATCATAGTTTCTTAGCGGTCTTCTTGATGTTGTGGAGAGCGAACATCAAGACGATTTCACGGAACTGCCGATACCAGAACCGCGAACGCAAGGCGGAGGCTTGCGTTCGCTTTGTCGTTGAGTAAGACGTCTCCGCCATCCACCGCTGCGGGTAGCCGTTCGTCCGGTTGAGTGCGTTGTGTGCCACAGCCATCAATTTCGATCCACGATGATGGACGCGGTAGTCGAGATCGTACGCGGACAGTTCGTATTCGGTATGCCAGTCTTGGAAACCGTTGTCGGCGACGACGGCCCGCAGGTCGTCCGCATTCCGGCGGACGACCCGCGGGCCAGCCTTCGTATCGTGTTCCCGCTCGATACAGCAATGCACGTCCAGCACCGCCAGCGACTCTGTATCAGTTAGCGTCGTCGCTTTGATTGTTGTGACTGTCCGGCTCTGACGTTGGAGATAATACTGCGAGGCTTGGTCACGTTCGAAGAACGTGCTGTCAAGGGCGACGTGGCCAGACTGGCGGAGTTGCTGCGCGGAGACGCGCAGCAACGCCCGCCACACGTACATCGCGTATCGATCAAGTGAGTGGTAGAACGTGGTTGGGTCAGGCAACGCCTCGGGATGTATGCCGAGGCGGTCGCACACCTCCGGCATAAGTCCGAGCCGATCAACCAGTTCCGTAAAGGTGTGACCCTCTTCCTTGCGAATACAGTGCGCGACGATGTGGGCCTCGCGGGGAAGCCCGCCTGACTCGGGCTTCCCCGCGTGATTTCCCAACGCTTGTTTGGCTACACGTAGTGCCTTCTCAATGAGGTCGAGGAGCGCGACTGCCACACTCGACTTCTCGACCTCATTCTCTCAAACCGTTACGAAACAATCCTGACGCCGTCTGTCGTTTTCAATAGAGCACCTTTTCGGGGTCTGAAAGATCGTCCTTGCTGTCGACGTTCTCCTCGGGGAAGGCGGCAAAGCCTGTCCTCCCGTTGATTGCCAAGTCCTGACCTTCGTCGGTGTCTTTGACCTCGACGGTCAGGTTAGAGCTGTGACCGCGGAACCGGTATCGGCCGATCACTGCTTCGATGAATTCGCGACCCGAAACTTGAGGCCAGTTGGATGCTGTAACGATTTTCAAGACTGCCACTTTTGTTCACCTGAGAACCTCTCTCACTCGGTTTTGAGAGTGACAAACCACCCCAATCGAGACCGTGACAGTCAGTTTGGAGATGGCTCAAGCTCCCGGTATCTTTATCCAGCCACTCGCATCATCTGGGTCGGAAATACTTGGTTTCAGGGTTGACTTTGTAGGGAACGTAGTGTTCTGGGCGCCCTTTCACGATGATGGACTCTCCTCGACGGTCCGGGAGTTCCGAGGCGATATCGAGCGTGTGCCAGACGCCGCCGATAGGCATCTCGACCCACCAGTGAGCGTTCCCGTGGTGGTCTGGATCGATGACTGGTAGCGGCGACGGCGCCCGGTCCATGTCGAGTAGCCCACGGATTAGCAGAACCACGCGGTCGTCGAACCTCTCCTCGAGCTCGTCGGAGAGCGCAATCGCGTTGTATGGACACTCCCCGAGCAGTTCTTGCCCTGTGCCACCTCGCTCCCGTAGTGCTGCCTCGATCGCGTCTTCGGCGCGTGCTCGCTCGTCGCCCATCGTTACGCCTCCACGGCGTCGGCCGGGAGTGGTTCAACGTCGAACGTGTGGACGTGGCTGTAGAGCCGGTCGAACGCAGTGTCTCCGACCGAACTCACGAGATGTCGGTTCGTCCGCGTCTCGTGAGGGTTACCTCCTGCCTTGTTCCAGCTCTCCAGCGTGAACTCGCGAGCTTCCAACCCGCCGTCAGGCTGGTCGTAGACGACCGCGATGACCGGCGTTCCATGGTTCTCTGCTTGGTAGGCGAGTCGGACGTCACCGTGGTCGACGTCGACGCGCTCCCAGCCGTTGACCGACACCGGTGGGTCGTCTCTGAACGCTTCCCGCTTTCGCTCGGCCTTCACCGCTTCTGCAGCGTCCCGACACTTCTCCCGGATAGCGTCGGCTTGCTCTTGCTCGACCTCCTCGAGGACGTCCTGGCTGATGGTGTCGGCTGCCCAGGCGAGAATCGTTCGAGCCTTCTGCAGTTGCTCTTCGTACTCGCCACGAAGAGTGCCGAAGTTCCGCTCACGAGGCGACAGCGAGAGAACCATCCGCCGCCAGTAGCCGGGGTCGCCATCGATGTCTTCGCCATGGTCGGGCGCCCACTCGGTCATTGACTTCCGGATCTCCTCGTGGTGAGTCGGCGCCGTTTGAGTCTCTGTCCCGCCGGCCGAGAGGATGCGTTCTGCAAGGTCGATTTCGCGGTCGGCAGTATCCTTCGGGACACTGTCCGGGAGCGGCACGTCGACGTAGAACGGGAGGTCGTGTTCAGACTTACACTCCTGCATGAACCCGGCAGGAAGCGGTGGTTCATCGAGGAAGACCGCCTCATACGGCGGGTCGGTGGTAGTAGCGTTCAAAGTTATTCCTCCACCTGCCTGGAGGGGGAGACAAACGCCCCATCACTCCTCGGAGAGAGGCTGGGTCTTTTCGGCGTACTCGGAGATGAGATCGACGACGTGCTGACTGTATAACGCCTCGACGTGGTTGATATTCCAGAGCCCCGTCTTGTAGATTTCTGGCTTCGGCGATTCGTGGCCAAGCCAGCCGTCCTTGTACAGGTCGGGGTTGGTTCGACGGAAGTGGCTAAGCGTCGCGATGGCGTTCTTTTCGACCGTTGCACGGTCGCTCTCGGGGCCCGGTTCGTCGGGGATGTTCACCCAGAGGAACGGCAGGTCGCGAATGTAGTCGCTGACCCGTTGCTCGAGCGGATGCTCTTGTTCACGGATGGTCGTCGTTTCGACGTCGAGGTCGCGCAGCGGCGTTCCCCAGTGGTGGTAGTCATCGTGGAGGTTATCGCGTTCGATGAGTGCACGGCCGACGTGGAGTCGGAAGATCGACCCCCGGTGGTTGCCGCCGCCGGCGTACTTTCCACGGAAATTCCCTCGGTGCTGCCGGAGCCTGTTCCAGAGCGTGTTCGAGCTGCCCTCGGAGACTCCGACGGTCCCGACGCGAGTAAGGTGCCAGTCTCGCGCCGGCGCTGACTCCAGATCGGAGTCAGACGAGAAGAAGAAGTACACTCCACGGTCCGGCCAGTCGAGCGACCCAGTTGCGTTTCGCAGGTATCTGGGCCCATCTACGGCATCGTTTACATCCGCGAGAGTGGCGTACAGTCGTTGAACTGGGTCTGGCCGGCTATCGAGTGGGGTGGAAACTCCGAGGAATATCATATCGAACTCCGAGTCGGAATGGGGCAGTTAGTCGTTGAGTCGGGCGATCTTGCGGGCGTTACGCTTGAGCGCGTTCAGGCGGCGAGCTGTCGGCGACGTTTCGTACTGAACGATGATGTCCGCGTTCGCCGGGACATGGTCTGCATGTCTCGGACAGCGGTCGCCGATGAACCACTCGGAGAGCGACTCCCCGCTCGTATCGACGAGCGCGTAGCCGATGCTGTTGTCCGAGACGCCTTCCATCCACGGACAATGCGGACACGAGATCGCCGTCCGGAGATTCACGAGTCCGTCGACGCGGGCGAACACCGCTGCAAGGTCGGCAGGTTCACCCTCCGTTGGTGTTGATTTCCCGATGACGTGTTCGGAGTACCGGGTTTTCAGCGCTTCTGCTCGCTGCTTCAACTGGTCGAGGTCGGGCGGGCTCTCTAGGCGACTTTCGGAATAGCGGTCGGTCGTACTGCTCATGAGCTTCTTTCCCCCTTCTCGTTGCTGGGGGATCTCTGTGTCGCGTTCGCACCTGGCATCCCGTCGACGACGTCCGGTGGGAGGTCTGCGTACGAACTGAGCGAGTCGATGGTGTTTTCGACTGCTGCGGTGTACAACGCCATGACGCCGCTCGCGAGTGACAGCGCGTTCTGCCACTTCTCTTCTTCCATCCCGAAGATTGCATCTTCCGTCGAATCGGGGCGATAGTTCACAACGACCTGCCATCGACCACCGCTACGGGACGCGATATGGCAGAACACACAGCTATACTCTAGTGCAAACCGATACCGTTCTCCGTTACCGATTTCGGTCTCAAACGCCCAGTTGTCCGGCGCAGCGTCTTGGAGCTCTGGAATAAGCCTCATGAAGTGAACCCTCACCCACGCTGGGGACCAAAAACGACGGGCTGCTTACCAGTACTTGGCAGCTCGGTTTTTATTTAGTCTACATTTGAGATGGGAATAGAGCGCCGATAAGTACGTGGTGCAGATCTTTCGTGTTAGACATCAAGTACAATTCAATACCTCAAACAACGGTCACTATCCCCCATGCGACGCCGAGCGCAACAAGTGCCCCGCCGAGATTCCCGAGCGCGTTTACTGTCGCCTGCCGCCGATACCCGTCCTCCCACAGCCGAACGGTCTCGAACGAAAACGATGAGAACGTCGTGAACGACCCGGCGGCCCCAACTCCAACGAACAACAGAATGTCGCTGTTCACGCTGGCGAAGGCCACCACTCCAAGGACAAAACTCCCAAGAACATTTACCGTCATCGTTCCCAATGGAAATCCATCCCCTTCCACGGCTTGGGCCACGTAATGCCGACAGAGCGCCCCGAACGCACCGCCTGTCCCCACAAGATGCGCCGGGTCAACAGTCACCACTACTGCTCCCCCCGCTCAAAGACGGCCACGGCTTCACGCCCGACAATCACGCCCGTGAATCCAAGCGCGTAGGTTCCGACCACGTTCACAAGCGCCAACTCCGGCGTCAGCACCGTCTCCAATGCGAACGTACTGTACGTCGTGAACGACGAAAGGAAGCCTGTTGCGGCGACTAGTTTCGTCTCGCCTGCTAACACACCGAGATGGATGGCCTCGTACAACAGGAAGCCGAGAGCGAAACTCCCAAGCGTGTTCACAAGGAGAGTCCCCTCGATTCCGGGAAGTAACTGCCCGACGAAGTACCGGAGGTTCGACCCAGCAAAGCCGCCGATGCCGATCAGGATGATCGTTTCGAGTGTCACGAGCGGATGTGTATCTGTCATAGGGGCCTCTGAAAAGGAGTCATCAACCGGCGTCGCCGGTAGTTGGAGCAGGCGGACTCCATCGCCCGGTTGCTACCGGAAGATTCTGGCGTTTCCAAATATATATTACGGAACTAGTCAGTGACCATCTATCGTCCGACGAAATTACGGGGGTTCAATTCACGTTCTGTACTTAGCGGTGATTCCAGCAGCGATTCTGAATACAGAACCCGTGTTCTTATCTACTCTTACGGCGGTGTGACAAATCCGTCGTGGTAGTCGAGAGCCGCGTAGACTGCCTGGACTGCCTCAGCCAAGTCGCCGTCAGGGGATTCGTCGTTGTCGGTGATCTCCTTGAGGAGCCTGTCGGAGATGTCGGCGAGCTCGGCGAGATAGGTTCGGTCGATGGCAGCCTTCTGTTCGGTGTTGTACGTTGCTTCTTCGGGGGCGAGGTACTGTCGCGAGCGGAAGGTGAGCGAGCCGTTCGCCCACTCGTCCCAGAGAACTTGGAGGTTGGCCGTCCAGGTGTCGGTATCCAGCAGGTCTGCTGGGTTGATTCCTGTCACCTCTCCAGCGTCGGCATCGACGCCTATCACTGCGAGGATGTTACCGGCCGGCGCGACGTAGAACTGGGGATTCGCTGAGGAAATATCAGTGAGCCCCATGGCTTCTATAGCTGCTTCGTGGTCTGGGTTGCCGTTTTCGTCGGTCGGATAGTCGGTGACACTCATTAGATACCCTCACCTCCCCTGGGGGAGAGAAACCGAGGGAGCTTTTAGTTGAGACTGACTCAGTAGGCGCGTCGGGTTTTCGCATAGAATGCGATGAAACCGAGCGCCCCGATCGCAACGACGGCGAATGCCACGAGGGAAAAGAAGAACAGGCTATATGAATTTGGAAGGCTGGCGGCTACCACTGGCAGGCAGATGCCGAGTAGGAGGGCACCTGCGATTAAGAGAGATTCGGAGGAACTCATGACTGATTCTCGTAACCTACAGAATTTAATGATTTATATCCTGAAATTCAACTTTTCTAGTAGGTGTTCACGAGAAGGTCGGGCAGCCCAACCAACCGCTCGAGGTCTCCATCTCGAAAATCGAGGGTGAGGCGGCAGTCATTCCCTTTCGAATCTCAAACACCGGCTTGAATGCCGAGAATCTGGGTTCCCTATCTTCGATGAAAACTGCGAATGTATCTCTGGTGCTGTTAGCTGCTCAACGCAGTAACGATATCTTCGACTGAGAATAGTCGAAGATTCTCTCGCTCTGCAGCCGCCTCCCTGACGGATTGTTTGAATCCGTTCCGTGAGAATAGCGCGTACTTCTCGACTCGACTGCTGCCGTCGTTTGGCGTCCAACGGAGTTCATCGACGTGTCGTTCAAGCTTCGAGAGGGCGTCGTACCCGAGTGGCGATTGCTGGAATTTACACTCGCCGGCAATTAGGGTTTCTCCCGCAGTGAGGCCCACGACGTCGATCTCGTGTTCACCGTACCACCACTGCCCGGTCTTCGTGATCGTGTACTCCGGATAGAGGGACCGCAGGGCCGAACAACATAACTCCTCGAACGACCGACTCACGAAATTAGCCATCTCCGGTTTAATGAGCACGTCGTACGCGTCTCCCCCGAACTCGTCGTATTGCTCGCTGGTCCCGTAGACGAAGTGGAACCAGAAGCGGAAGAACGGGTCCCGAATACGGTATCGGCTTCGTTTGCTCCGTTCTTTTTGCTCGGTGATCGGCACGTGCTGATCAACGAGACGAAGCCGGGAGAGTCGATTGAGATACTTCGAGAGCTGGTTATAGTCAATACCCGTTGTCCCTGCAATCTCGTTCCGACTGGTGCTTCCGCCGGCGATAGCCTCTAAGATCGAGAAGTACCGCGTCGGTTCCGTGAGCTCCATTCGAAGTACGTAGTCTGGTTCATCGTGGAGGGTTCCATGGCGTGAGAGAATTGTCTGCTGGATGTTCTCTGCAAGCGTCGAGTCGGGGGAGACCTCTTCGAGGTAGTACGGGACACCGCCGAACACGCCCCACGTAAGGACCTGCTCGTCTACGCTGTACGTATCGTCGAAGAATTCCATCGCGGCGTCGAACGGTAGCTGTCTAATATCGAGTTTGAGTGAGGAACGGCCGTACAGTGGACTGTTTCCGAGGAGGGCAGCCTCTTCCATCATGCTGATCGATGAACCGACGAGGATGAATGTCGCGGCCGACTCGTCGAGTTCGTAATCGAACATTGCCTGTAACACGGAGGGGAGGCTTTCGTCCTGTTCGACCAAGTAGGGGAATTCGTCGAGGACAATAATCGCGTTTTGCTCGGCGAGGTATCGAAGAATCTCCTCCCAGTCTTCTCGTATCCGGGTCACACCTGAATATGATTCCGCGGCTGCGTCGATGAACTGCTGGAGTTGGAGGGCGCTTGTTTTTTGCTTCGCCTGATAGACGACGGCGTCGTCGTACTGGTCGAGTGACTGCTTGACGAGCGCCGTCTTACCAAGTCGCCGCCGGCCATATATTACTGCGAGTTCGGCGTCATCTGACTCATAAAGTGCGCGGAGCCGCGAGAGTTCTTCGCTCCGATTCACGAAGTCTGGCATACTTGCTCTTATTCACTGTCCATCTATAATACTTCCCCTAATCGTACTCTGAAGTACGATACTTCGGAGTATCATTACTATATCCCGCTATGAAGCTCTGGAAGAGAGTTCCTGATCAGGATGGGGAGAACTATTTCGTAGTTTCGCCGGCGCCATATTCGCCTTCGGCGTGGCCGTCATGGTACCTTCCGTCTTCCCAAGCAACGTTCACAGCGGCGTAGTCGAGCATAAACTCGAATATGCAGTCTCCACAAGTTGCCTCGACAGTGATGGAGGCTGGTTCGGAGACCTCGCGGAACACGAGAAAGTCGAGGGTCCTACTGTCCCAGTCCGGAGAGCAGGGCTTCACGTATTGGTGGCCCTTCACAAGTGGATTCTCTGTATTTGGAGCCGTAGTATTGACCTATCGAAAGGATGGGATTTTGCGCTACTCTTCGTCGCGGTTGGGATCGAGGCTGCGAGTCCGGTCGACGACCTCCTTTTCGAGATAGTCCATCCCCTGGCGGTGCTGGTCGCGAGCGTGCTCGAACGTCCGGCCCTTCGCCTTCACCTTGTGCTTGTCCTCGTCTCGCGTTCCGGTGCCGCGCTTGACCCGCGTGGTGATGGTGACTCCGACGTCGGTCCGTTCGACATGCGTTTCTTGGTCGTACTCAGCGGGAAGCTCGTGGGTCGGAATTTCGTCTTCAGTCATGGTTTTACAGCAGGCTAACGGGCCTGCTCTCCGAGACCTGTTGGTCGTCCAGGTCCACGACGTCCGCCGCTACACTAACCACATGACGTGGGCAGAGAGACGGTGACGCGCCGCCGCTCCCGGCGCGGCGATACAAACTCTACTCTTGGACAGCCGATTGTGCCGCGTCGATGAGTTCGCCTGGTGAATGTGAGAGAATGTGGTGAACGATTGGCGGCATCACGATCGGCGCTTCGATGTTCGTCTGATTGTGCGCTTGGGTCACGCAGTTCTTGGGGATATCCTCCAGCACTGGGATTGGGAATGGCTTTTGGTCGGCCACCCGGTCCCCGTCGTTGTAGAGCAGGAGCTTTACTCGCTCCCCGGTCACGGAGAGGTGTTCCTCGTCGAACCCGATTTTGACGGTCTCTCCGTTTTAGATCTCGCTCCGAGGAATCGACCTCGTCTCATGTCACCTTCCCGCCTCGTTTGGGCGCGTACGTTGCTTGTCTTGTTCCATCGGGAGAAACGTCGTCAGGTAGCCATGGTGAAATCTACGGATTCCTCCGGACGCGTACCGAGAGGGATTACTGGACACCGGCAGGCGACAGTTCGTTTGGCCACTAGTGAGCAAATGGCGACCGCCGGAGTTTGCTTCGAACCGGGAATTGCGCTTCGGTCGTCACGCTCCGTCCGCCGTCGGCCGCACGGTGTCGTCACTGTCCGCTTCAGCGCCCTCGTCGCGCGGAGTTGAGTGATACAGCGTCTCGCCTGACTCTTGGTCGAACAGGTGGAGTCGGTCCTCGTCGAAGCCGAGCGTCACTGCGTCTCCGACCGCGACGTCCCTCCGGGGTTCGACCTTCACTTGGAGTTCGTCCGACCCGACCTGGCAGTGCAGCAACAACTGCTCGCCGAGCGGTTCGGTCACGGTCACCTCCGCCGTGAACGTCGCCGCACTGTCGGGGAGCTGCGACCCGAACTCAATGTCCTCTGGGCGGACGCCGAACGAGGCGGGCGTGGCATGGTCGACGTTCATGCGATTCGGACCGGGAAGGTCGACGGAGAACCCGTCGTGGACGGCGGTAATGGCGTCCCCGTCGGCCTGCACCTCGACGGGGAGGACATTCATCGCCGGCTCACCGATGAATTCGGCGACGAAGCGGTTCTCGGGGTAGTCGTACAGCCGCTGGGGCGGGTCGACCTGCTGGAGTTCGCCGTCGTTCAGGACCGCTACCCGGTCCCCGAGCGTCATCGCCTCGGTCTGGTCGTGCGTGACGTAGATCGTCGTGGTCTCCAGTTGGCGGTGGAGCTTGAGCAGTTCCGCGCGCATCTCCACCCGGAGCTTCGCGTCGAGGTTCGAGAGGGGCTCGTCGAGGAGGAATACCTGCGGTTCGCGAATCAGCGCACGGCCGATCGCGACGCGCTGGCGCTCACCTCCCGAGAGGTTCTTCGGCTTGCGCTCGAGCAGTTCCTCGATGTCGAGCGTCTTGGCGGCGTCGACGACGCGTTCGTCGATCTCGGACTTCGAGAAGTCGCTCGCCGACCGCATCCCGAACTTCATGTTCTCCGCCGCGGTCATATGCGGATAGAGCGCGTAGTTCTGGAACACCATCGCGGTCTCCCGGTTCTTCGGCGGCACGTCGTTGACGACGCGCTCGCCGAGCCTGAGCGTCCCCTCGGTGATGTCTTCCAGGCCCGCGATCATCCGAAGCGTCGTCGACTTCCCGCAGCCCGACGGCCCGACGAAGACGATGAACTCGCCGTCCCGGATCTCGAGGTCGATACCCTTGACCGCTCGTACCGCACCGAAGTGCTTCGTGAGGTTCTGGAAGTTGATGCGTGCCATTCTTACTTCTGCTGGATCGCGAACGTTTCGAGGAGCGGACGGTGCAACGCGTACAGGACGACGAGCGGCGGGAGCAGCGCGATGACCGCCCCGGCCATGATCAATCCCCACTGTGTCAGTCCGGACTGACTCGCGCCCTGGAGGTACTTGATACCGACCTGGACCACCTGCTTCTTCTGCGCGCTGATCACGATCAGCGGCCAGAGGTACTGGTTCCACGCGTAAACGAACGTGATCACCGAGACCCCCGCGATCATCCCCTTCGACATCGGGATCAGGACACGGAACAGGAACTCCATCGGGCCGACGCCGTCGAGTCGCGCGTTCTCGACCAGCGACTCTGGGATCGACATGAAGTGCTGTCTGAATAGGAACACTGCGGTCGCACTCGCGATGTAGGGGCCCGTGATCGACAACAGCGTATTTGCCCATCCGAGATCCGCCATCAACTGGAATAGCGGGACGATCCGGACCGGCACCGGGATCAGCAGGGTGAGGAGAATGAACATGAAGACGGCCCGCTCGTACGGCAGGCGGTAGTACACGAGCGCGAGCGCCGCCAGGAGCGATAGCGTCACCTTCCCGACGACGATGATCGACGCCATCATGAAGGAGTTGATCATGTACCGCAGCAGGTTGTAGTCGAACAGCGCGGTCCAGTAGTTCGAGAACCCGGCGCTCCCGAAGCCGACGTTCGTGACGTCGTACACCTCCGTCGGGGTCTGGGTGCTCATGAACACTGCCAGGACCAGCGGGAGCGCCATCAGGGCGACCGAGATGACGAGTCCGAGGTGGACGAACAGCTGGTCGCCGAACAGATCGCTGACTCGAACCCGGGCCGACGCCGTCGATTCGGACGTTCGTGTTGTCATATTATGTGTAGTGGGTGTGGTTGTCGGTGAAGCGCAGTTGGACGTACATCAGTATCGAGACGATGACGAACAGGATGACCGACTCCGCCGACGCCTTGCCGAGGCTGCTGTAGGCGAACGCGTCACGGTACAGCTTGAAGATAAGCAGGTTCGTCGCGTTGTCGGGCCCACCGCTGGTCATCAGGTCGACGATCGGGAATGTGCTGAAGAACGCGTAGATCGTGTTCATGACGATGAGGAAGACGAGCGTCGGCGAGATGAGCGGAACGTACACCCGGTACAGCATCGTGAGCCGGCCGACGCCGTCGAGTTTCGCGGACTCGGTCAGCGTCTCGGGAACGTTGTTCAGCGCCGCGACCAGGAAGATAATGTTGTACCCCAACTGCTTCCAGATTGCGACGATCGAGACGACCGCCAGCGCCTGCGGCCCGCTCGTGAACCAGTCCAGCGAGAGCCCGGTCGCGGACTCGATCGCGTACGTGATGACGCCGAGGTTGGGATGCAGAACGAACAGGAGTATCGTCGCCGCGACGGTGGTCGGGAGCGCGTAGGGCCAGATCGCGATCAGGAGGTAGCCCGACTCGCCGACCTCTACCTCGAAGAGGAGGTACGCGACGAACAGCGCGGCCGTGAGCGTCCCCGCGACGACGATCGCCGCGAACACGAACGAGACGAGGACGCTCGTCCGGTAGGCCGGCGACGTCGCGAGCGTGGCGTAGTTCTCCAGTCCGACGAACGTCTGCCTCGCGCCCAGCAGCAGCGTCTGGAAGAAGCTCAACCGGAACGTCTGAATCGCCGGGTAGTACAGGAAGACGGTGAGGACGACGAACGTCGGGAGGAGCAGCAGTCCTGCACCCAATTTCGAGTCGAACGGTTTCGTGAATTCTGCCATAAAGGGTGTAACGTCTGGTCGTTAGTCACTCGGTCTAGCCGTCCGATTAACGCACTTTCTGGTTATACGACTTGAGGGCGTTCGTCGCCTCCTTGTCGATCTTCGAGATGACGTCGTCGACGTTCTTGTTCCTGTTCTGGATCATACTGACGTAGCCTTCCTCGACGATGGTGCGAATCTTGGTGAACGGCCCCATCACGGCCCCGCGGGTAGCGGGCATGTCCTTCGTCGCCCGGAGCTGTTCGATGGCGGTGAGGAAGTTGGGGTTCTGGTCGTAGAAGCCCTCGTTCTTCAGCTGGGAGATCGCCTCCTTCCGGACGGGGAAGTAGCCGGTGCCCTTGTGCCAGCGCTTCTGCTGTGCGGGCTTGGTCAGCCAAGCGAGGAACTCGCCCGCGGCGTCCTTCTTTGGCTGCGAGAGGCTCGAGGGCACCCACAGCGACGCCCCGCCGATGACGACGCCGTTGCGGACGCCGCCGGGCGTCGGGAGCTGCATCGTCCCGAGCTCGAACCCGTTCTTCTTCGCGCCCTCCTTCATCGGCGCGATGCTCGACGTCGAGTAGCCGAGGATGCCCGTTCTCTGGGTGAGGAACGCCTGCTGGGCCGCGGACCACGCCTCGATGCCCGGGTTGAGGTACTGCCCCTGCTCGTAGAGGTCGGTCCACCAGTTGAAGACCTTCTTCGAGGCGTCGCTCTCGAGGAAGATCTCGGTAGCGCGGCCGGCGCGGCCGTTCTCATTGTTAACGAGCACCTGCCCCTGCTCGGCGAACCACTGCTCGACCAGCCAGGAGTGGTTCGGCCAGGTCGTCCCCTTGTCGACGACGCCGGCATCGGTGAGCGCGTTGGCGGCGTCGGTGACCCCCTGGAAGGTCGTCGGCGGGTTCTCCGGGTCGAGACCGGCCTCCTCGAACGCGTTCTTGTTGTAGTAGAAGATGGCGTTCGATGAGTTGAACGGCATCGAGTGGAGCTTCCCGTCGATCCGGTAGTAGTTCAGCACCGAATCGAGGTAATTGTCGAAGTTGACCGCGTCGGGGAGGATGTTCTCGACCGGCTCGAACACCCCGCTGTCGATCGCCAACTGAGTCCCGATCTCGAATATCTGTGCGATACCCGGCGGGTTGCCCGACTGCACCGCGGTCGTGGTCGCGTTCAGCGTCTCGCGGTAACTCCCCTTCTGGGTGGCCGTCATCTCGATGCCGTCGGCTTGGCTGGTGAAGTCGTCGACGAGTGAGTCGATGAGCTTCCCAAGGTCACCGCCCATCGCGTGCCAGAAGCGGAGGCTGACCGTATCGGTCCGCATCGATCCCGTAGTGGTTCCGGTCGTCTCGTTGGTTTCGCCGCCTCCGGTGGTGGTCGTGTCGTTCTGCGATCCCTGTCCCGAACAGCCTGCCAGGCCAGCAATCGTGGCTACGCCCGCGCTCTCCAGGAAAGTCCGTCGAGATTTTTGCGAGGTCATCAGCGTCGTCTGGGTCGACCCCGCCCCGTTTATAGAACTTTAATATTTTCTATATTTTGTTGGGCGGAGGCGTATTTCCACCCTATAGGCGAACAATCCGGTATATAGCCCGCCCTCACTGGGTTTGCAAACAGTCAGGACTACGGAAGTGAGTAGGAACTTCTCTAATGCAGTTAAGTAATGAGTATTAACAAATTCTTCACTAAAGGGAACCAATGCAACAGAAGCCACTCGGACTCCTCTCACGGTCTCGTAGAGGGATTCGAGCGATGATGCTCCGGGGGGCTTGTTTGCCGTCTGTCCGGAGTCGGTTTCTGGAGCCGGTTCCTCATCCGGGGAACCCACTTCGTTAGCGGGATGCTCTAACCCGGAGCCGAACGCGCCAAGACTGGACTGTGAACCCTGAGACATACGTCTTCTACTCTCCTTGCAGACTAACAAACCCAAATTGCGAACGACCGCTTAGGCGTTCTGTGGCGATTGGACGGGGGACGCAGTGAACTCGTCGAAGGTGATTTGGACGGTTTCTCGCGAGACCGTGGTGACGTCGTCGATGTGGCAGAGCCACCGCTGCTTCGCCCACTCGCGGATCTCCTTGTCCGGCCGATTCCCGGCCTGCTTGGGCTGGGAGATGCCGACCATCTGCCACGCCTTATCCATCAGGGCCTTCAGCATCGACCCGACGTGGTCGACGCGGATGAACGTCATGAGCCATTCTGCATCGAGGCGGGCGGCGTGGTCGATGATGAACTGGTCCATCGACGCCGCAAGCCCACAGGAGGCCATGTTCTTGAACGGCGCCCCGATACAGATCCGATTCACCTCGATGATATCCCCGCCGCAGATGATGTGCTTCTCCCAGCCGTTCTCCTGGGCGGTCTCTTCGTCGCGGGTCAGCTGGCCGTCCGGGCCCTCGAACACCTTGAGTTTCCCGAGCAGCGGCGCTCGATAGGTGATAGCGCCGACGAGATCGCTGTCGAACAGAATCCCGTGGTGGCAGATGTTGATGTCGGGGAGGTCGTCCATGTACGAGTGATGGTGGCCGTAGATGGCCTCGGCAACCTCGCGGTCGAGGTCGGGGTCGATGGAGACCCGATCGGCGAACGGCACACCGAGCGGAAGCGCCTGGGGCTTCCCGTCGACGTGAATCGGGCACGAACAGTCCTCGTCAGTCGTATGTGGTGTGTAGAGTGCTTGTTCCATGGTGAGCACCAGCCCTGTACCGAAGAGCTCGCTCCTCTGGGCGGCGAGAAACCTAGACGGCGCCGACGGGCACCCAGCGGGCAGGCTCCTCGTTCCCGCAGTTCGGACAGTCTGCGTGGTACTTCACCGACTCGCCGTTCCGTTCGTTCTCGACGACGTGCTCAATCTCTTCGCCGCAGTCAGTGCAGTAGAGTACGGGGTCTGGTCGCTCGCGGAGTTCGTCGCGAAGTTCGCTGACCGCTTCCTTCTTGGTGCTGAGTCCGCGGCTCCAGATCGTGTAGCCGTCGATGGTGATGATGGCGTACCAGTTTTGCCGCCAGGACTCCGGTCCGGAAAGAACAGTCGCTTTCGCTCGGGTTTCGTCGTTCTTGTACTGGAGCTTTCTCGAGTCGAGGATCTTCGCCCAGTTCTTGATTTTCGCCATAGGTAGTGAACACCTTGCTCCGCCTCGGGAGAGGCGAGTCAGACGCTCGCCCTATTCAGCGGAGGCCGCTGTCCTGGCGGCTTAGAAATTACTGGCTGGTGGGCCGATTAGAGTGGTGATGGGAGAACACACTGAAAAGCGGTGAGATGGTGTCTCTGCTTTAGAGGTCGCGGGGCTGGACGGTCTTCCGGTCATTGGCTTCGGCACGCGCGGCTGCGTCCTCGAGAAGGCCAGTGACCTCTTCGTCAAGCGCTTCGTAGAAGTCCGACGAGACGTTCTTCTCATCGACAGCGTCCTTCACAGCGGCTTTGACAATCAGGTCTGCCATGCATCTGCAACTCCTGTTCGCTCCTAGAAAAATCTACCGCTAATGCACGGCCTATTTCCTGCGCGTCACGTCCGCTGCTCTCCATCGAGGGTCAACGAGATGGCTGTTCTGGGACGAGCGCCGCTGTTAAATGGGTTCTACTCTATACGGACTTCGCTCAGGCAGTTCTCAAACGTGTCGATCGAAATGACCTGCTCGACCGTCAAGGACCAACGAAACAAGAATTCATCACGTATCTGGAGGAAGGACTCGTCGAACGTGACTTCAGAGAAATGTTCTAATTAGTCGCGAAGCTCCGCGACCGACTGACCGACCTCACGGACGTGTTCACTTCGCTCGAGGTCGAGTTCCTCGGCGAGGTAATCAACCGTCTCTTCGAGGCTCATAGTGGAAGGAAGTCTGTCGAGAGGGATTAACCTATTGCTGGTCTTTGTTGCTTTACCCAGTAACGTCACGGAGGGTGTTTCGAACTCCATTCACCTGATTTCTTGGAGGAAATCACTACGAGCTACAATGAATTTAGAGAGTCCAAATCCAAAAAGCATTACGCCGAGTCCAAGCATGATTTTCTGGACTCTGCGAAGTAACCCGGCTTCAGAGGCCATGTATGCTTGCTGTGGTTGCGGCGGTGCCTCTTCCCAAACGATGGATTTCGTCTGATTCAACTGTGTCTCGTTGAGCCTACCCTCTCTTGCTAGGAGCGACTCAAACTGGTCGTAGTCGGCTGAATAGCCTCTGTTGAGTTCCTCGAATATATCAAGTAGTGTGGCATAACCATTCTCGTTGAGTTGGGCGTCGAGTTCCGCAAGGACAACGGCCCCATGACGGTATGCTACGTCCTCGCGTTTGGCGTTCCGAAGGAGACTAGTCGGAGTGTAACTCGCCCAACTTGCGAGTCGGGCGTCGTACTGTTGCGGGGTAATCAGTCCAAGATCGAGTGCGAGCCGGGCGGCATAGTAGTTCGCCGATCCTTCAGCGAACCAGGCGAAATTCTCGCCCTCTGCCAGATAGGCCGCTTGCCGAGTATGGATGTATTCGTGCAGCCACGTGTTTCTCGCTTTGTTGACCGGGGCTGCTCCATAGAGGAAGACCTCGTTTTCATACTCTATAACGAACCCGTCACGGGCTCCAAGGTCTTCTGGCGAGGCGAACACATACACGGATGTATAGGCATGTCCAACTTCAAGCGTCCGAGCAGCAGCGGTCAGCATAGTCAATCGTTCCCCGACATTGAACTCAGCGTCCTCAGGTTTGATGACCGAGATGTTGTGACAGCCTGCTCGAGCGGAATGCATCGAATAGTTCCCGAGATAGAGCAGATTCTGGCCGATGAACCCGTTGTTCTTGGGCTTGAGGGCGACATCTGCCCCGCCGAAATCAGGCGTCGGAGCAAACACATAGTTAGTGCTGTGGGTGTACGTGATTCCGGTCATCGGGGATGTCGCAGTATAGGTAAGTGAGAAATTCTCGGCGGTGAGACCGACATGTGATTCGTTCTTGTTTTCGATGGTGATGCCCTCTGCGTCGACGATTCTTGCTCCGGCGTCCATATCGATCTGAAGTGTCTGGTCGGGGGTCTGCTGTTTCACAGTGAAGTTGATTTGGATATGTGAGTTGTTGTTGGGTACTTGCTGGATGGTGCCGGTGACGGCAGGTTTTTCGACTGCTGCTGGCGTTGGCCGGGGAAGGGGTACATTTCGGCAGTCTTTGATTCCAGAATCTGTTGGAGGCTGGAGTTCCGAGCTACTGACTAAAGCTGTAGGAGTAGTAGTGAATGCTATCAGGCAAAGTCCGAGAAGAACCGCTGTCTGTGGTTTCACTGGCTATTGCTTTCAATTGATCTATTGAATACCTTATTCATTAGAATAGTTATCGGAGACCACCAATTACGGGCATAGTACGTGACTAGCACCTGATGGTGTTTGAGCCGGCATTGAGCGATGTCTCGCTAATTGAGGAGACTGTAAAGTCAGTCGGTTACTGTTCAATCCGGGACGATTTAGTCATACTTGAGTCTCGAATCAAATACAGAGGGTCGTTCCTCACGTACGCTTGAATTCGGGAACCCGTCCAGCCGGACGCTCAGCGGCTTACTGTCGATTATCGAACGCTCTACCATCGTAGTATCTAGCCGTTGAACGCCACGCTCATCTAATCCAACTGTATCTCATGGTCGAGTTGGGCTACGAACTGCCGGATTTGGACGAGCTGTTGCTGTGGGCGTCACGAAATCCAAATCCACACAGAGATCGGTTACGTGAACAGGTTGAACAAGGTGAGTTCGGCTTTGACCGCCACTAAACTAGAACAGATGGCCGTGTTATAAAGAAATGAGAAGTCGGGTTGTTCATCGGGAATTTCTTTTTCGAGTTCCTCATTCATTCGTTCTACCTTACGTTTGATATGCTCCCGTCTTTCCTTCCAATCCTCTTTCCTTGTCTCTTCAAGCTTCTTTTGCGCATCCTCGGACACCATCAGCTTATAAAATACGGCCATGAAGCCAGCTAATCCCCATGCTGGTCCAACGAGGATCCCGGCTAGTGTGGAATCTCCGGTTACCTCTGGACCCAAATAGTAGAGAATACCAAAGAAGAAAAACACCCAGATCGTCCCCCAGTGCTTGTCCAACGTCTCTACCCACATCAACAGAGATATCCGACGCTAGACTGTTACTCTATCGGCATATATCTGAGGTGTACAGCATCAAATCTGATCAGATTCGGCTTGTGTTGGTGTTACCGAATCTAACTAGTTCTATTGAATGCTGTCTTCTGATATCCTAAGAGAGATAGTTTCTTAACCCATGACACAAACCGGTGGGGTATGACCACCCAGATCGAGGCCGCCGACATCACCAACTGGGACTCCCTCACGGACATCGCCAACTCGCTGGAAAAGCGCGGACTCAAGCGCCAACCCGACCTCGGCGACTCGAACGAAATCGTCCTCCAGCTCTCCGACGACGAGTTCGTCAAACTCGTGGAAGCCGGACCCGGCGAACACGCGCAGGACTTCAAGCCGGAGAGCATGACCCAGCACACGAACTTCGTCGCTACGAACGACTTCGAGGACTTCACCTTCATCACTCGCGTCCGAACGTGGGACCAGGAACACGGCCGCATCAAGTACCAAAAATTCTCCTTCTCGAAGGACCAGTTCACCCGCGAATCCGGCGAGAAACGGACCGTACTGGAGAAGTTGAACAGCATCGAGTACGGAAACCCTGCGACGATCTACGACGACATCTACGACACGCGGAAGGTCGTCAAGGAATTCTATCGAAAGTTCGAGGACCTACGCACCGACCTCGTTCAGGAAGTTTCCGGAATCGAGGAAAACCGCGGTGACGCGAAGCGTCGCTACGTGCAGGTCGTACTCGACCGGATGATTTTCCTCTACTTCATCCAGGAGAAGCGCCTGCTGGACCACGACAAGGACTACCTCCGGAAGAAACACGACGAGTACGCCGAGGACGGGGACGTTTACGAGGACTTCTACCACGATCTCTTCTTCGACGCGCTCGCGGAGGGCCGACTCGACAACAAGTACGGCCGGGTTCCCCACCTGAACGGCGGCCTCTTCTCGAAGAATCCCATCGAGGAGGAGTTCGAGGACGCGAAACTCGGCGAAACCGCCGAGGAGACGAACGAATGTTTCGATGAAATTCTCGACTTCCTCTCGGACTGGAACTGGAACGTCGACGAACGCCTCGACATCGTCGACCCGAAGAACCTCTCGCCTGCGGTCCTCGGTCACATCTTCGAGCAGACGGTCAACCAGAAGGAGATGGGCGCGTACTACACGCCAGAGGATATCACCGGCTTCATGGCTCGCCGGACGATTCACCCGTATCTGCTCGATCAACTCAATGAGGCAGTGGGTACAGACTACGAGGAGCTGGACGAAGTCTTCGGGTTTGCGTCGGCCGACACCAGTGGCGATGCGACGGTGGCCGCCGACGGCGGCACGATCACTACTCAAGCTCCGACAGAGCGAGTGACCCAGGACCACGTCGAGACGCTGTACTTCGACGTGCTGAAGGACGCCCGTGTCCTTGACCCAGCGGTGGGTAGCGGCGCGTTCCTTCTTGCCGCTCAGGAGGTCCTCTTGGACATCTACATGCAGTGCATCGAGTACTTCCAAGAACAGGAAGACAGCCAGCCGTGGGAGCTAACGGATCGAATCAAAGAGGAACTCGAAATCATTGAGGGCCGGCAGGGGAACGCTTCGCTGTACACCAAACGTGAGATTATCCTGAACAACCTCTACGGAGTGGACATTGACGACGGTGCGGTCGAAATTTGCAAACTTCGGCTCTGGCTATCGATGGTTGCTGATATCGAGGACGACCCTGACGAGGTCGAGAAACTGCCCAATATCGATTTCAATATTCGTCAAGGAAATAGTCTAATTGGGTTTACTAACGAAAGAGAAGTTGCGCGTAAACAGGGAGATTTGTCTCTTTCTAATTTCGGTAATGGAGTAGGGAGCAGTGTCAAAGAAATGTTTGAAGATATTATCACTGCTGTCAAACGGCACAAAGAATCTGACTCTGCAGAAGAGGCGACTAATGCTCGAAAGTTGGCTGAGTCTCGAATCAAGGATCACACCCACGCCCTTAACAAGAAAATTTTGGAACAGTTTCATGAAGCAGGTGCTGAAGAAGTAACTTTAGACGATGTAGAGGAGTTTCATCCCTTCCATTGGGTACTAGAGTTCGCGACGGTGTATGCAGAAGGGGGATTCGATATAGTTACAGGTAACCCCCCTTGGGATCAACTCCGAGCAAGTAGAGATGACTTCTTCCCCAAGTTCGATGAGCGCTTCAGAGTTCGTGGTCCCGACTCAAAAGACGAGATGCAAAATAGACTGTTGGAAGACGATGAAATCGCAGAAGAATGGGAAGCATATCAGGAACGTGTTCAAAAACAGATGAGCTACTTTACCGATGGGACAGAGTACAATCTTCAATCACCCACGGTGAATGGCCGGAAAGACCCGAATGAAAACAACCTCTCTGCGTTGTTCCTTGAGCGAATTTACGACCTTGTAAAAGAGGAGGGATATATTTCACAAGTTCTTCCAAATATAATATTCAATGGGTCCTTTTCGAAGGACCTGCGGATGAAGATGTTGAACGAAAAGGAGATTAGGGCACTTGTTGGCTTCAGAAACAAAGGCATTTTTGAGGATTTGGATGACCGGTTCCGATTTGGTGTTGTTGTATTAAAAAATAGCGGGTCTACCGGACAGTTACGCGGGAGTTTTGAGCAACGTGACACAGGGATTTTGACAAATCTCGAAGACCATGCTATAGAAATTCCTAGTAAGGTGTTGTCTGAGTTCTCGAAAGAAGCCCGAACATTCCCTCAGATCACCGATAAGTACCAACTTACTCTCTTAGAAAAAATTCTCGATCAACCTCGGCTTGAGGAAGGAATTGAGAACGCATGGAACGTGAGGCCGCTACGGGGTTTAGATAGGGCTCGACAAGCACACCGATTTACTGAGGATGAATCTGAAGGCGATTACCCTGTATATAGCGGTGGGAATTTCCACCAATTTGCCTACAATTCAGATGTTAATCCTGGAGGAAATGAACCGTCTCTCTGGAGCAAGTCTGAGGAAAACCCTGAAAAAAGTGCTCGGTATAGGGCCCGTGAACGAGCATATAATAGTGGGTCTCTCAAGAAAGCGATTTACAAGGAGTTTGGGGGAGAATCCACAAGTAAATCACAAATAGGATTCGTTAATGATTTGTTAGAAAAACACCGGGGGAAGGAGTTGCAGATGGAGGATTCGCTTCCGGACTTCACGGAGTACCGACTTGTGTACCGGAAAATTACCAATTCGACGAATGAGCGTACGATGATTGCAGCCGTCATCCCGCCAGGAATTGTCTGCGTTGATTCAGTTCAAACGATTTCACCATATGAAATTAACCCGGAGGAGGAAGATTTGTCTAAATTCCCCTTACACTCCGTCTATGACCGGGCACACACTGACGGTGAACTGTTCGCAATCACAGGGCTATTGAATAGCATACCGTTTGACTATTTGATGCGGTTGAAGATAGAAACGGATTTGCTCAGTTACCGGTTCATGGAGTCTCAAGTGCCGAGACTCACCGAAGGCGATGATTTCTTTAATTTCATCTCAAAGAAGGTTGCTAAACTCAACTGCTACGGCGATGAGTTCGAGGAGATGCGCGAACGCCTCGGCGGAATCGACCCCGCGACCGACGAACAGGAACGTCGCGACCTACAGGCCGAGATCGACGCCGCGGCGTTCCACGCCTACGGGCTTGACGCTCAAGAGGTGAAGTTCATCCTCGACGACTTCCACCGCGTCGAGAATCCGCGTCTGATGGACGAGGAGTACTTCGACATGGTGTTCGAGAAGTACGACTACCTCGATATGGAAGGCCCGATGGGATAGAGCGCTGCTCTTCTACTCCCTCGAACTCAGTTCCCTGCGACGACGCCCCAGCACATCAACTCGGCGTGGATCTCGCTCTCACGAACGAGCGTTTCTTGGTACTCCGTCGACTCTTCGATGTTCTCGTCAAGGAACGTCTCCAACTCGCTTAGCACCTCTTCGACGGGCCACGAACCGATAGCGTCGTACTCGTCGTGATGTCGGAACGTCTCGCGGAGAATCCGGTCCTCGTCGGTACTCGCTAACTTCACGTCGCGAAGCTGTGACTCCAGTTCGGACGCCCACTCTCCGACGGTGCCGAACTCGTCCGATTGTGAGACCTCTACTTCCGATGCCGAACCCTGTAAGTGCTGAAGATAGCTGATCAGGGTCTCTTGCTCCTTCGAGAATTCTTTCCCCTGCTCAAGTGTCCCCTCCATCTGACTCGTCCGAACGTTTTCGAGCCGTTTATCGACCAGCTCCGAGATCGACTCTCGATCTCCCAGTACCCGTGTCAAGTCGCCGGACATCGGCTCACCCTCCGCGTCCGGCTCGATCTTCAACGACCGAACCCCGCGCTCTTTCACCTCGTCGTCACCGAACGGCTTGTGGTAGAACCCGCGTCGGACTCGCCCGAGTGGGGCGTCATCGTCGTCCTCGAACCACATGTGCGCGAGGGCGAACACTCCCGGTCGGGGGCCGCTTCCGTCCGTGACGTTCGTGTAGAGGAACTCGCGCTCCGGAGGTGACTCCTCGAAGAAGTCCTCTGCGTACTCGAAGTCCTCCTCGTCGAGTCCGTACTCGTCGTTCAGGTCCTCCTTCAAGAGGAACCGCTCGAACGCCTGGCTTTCGTTGCTCCCGGCGTTCCGAAGGAGTGGGTTCTTGCTCGTGTCGTCGAGCTCGTTGTAGTCGTCGACGGCCCGCGACTGTTCGAGCGACGCCTCGATCTCCTCGACCTCCAGCTCGCCGATTGTCTTCTCCGTCTCGACCCCTGCGCGATCCAAAATCTGGTCCTCGTTCGGGTCGAGAATGTTGTTCTCCTTCCCGACGATCAGGGCGATGTCGTTGATCTTCGCCTGCAGGCGCTTGAGGAGCTTGATCGCGGCCTCGATGTCGCCGTCGGGGTAGAAGTTGTGGACGTGTTTCTCGGCCGTACTCCCGATGCGGTCAACCCGACCGACCCGCTGGACGATGCGCATCGGGTTCCACGGGAGATCGTAGTTGACGACGACGTGGACGTCCTGGAGGTTCACCCCTTCGCTGAGCGTGTCGGTCGCGACGACGTACTGGAGTTCGCTCTCGCCCGTCTCTTCGAGGGTCTGCTGATAGCCCGATGCTTCCGGCGCAAATCGTTCGATGACCGCTTGCTTGTTGTCGTCACCGCCCTTCACCACGGCGCTATTCGCGCGCGTCATCGGGGAGTCAGGGTCGTTCACGAGCGACTCGTAGACGTAGTCGGCGGTAGCCCGGTACTGCGTAAAGAGGAGGACCTTCTTGTCGTGGCCCTGGAGCACGTCGCTGACCTGTTCGACCTTCGGGTCCCGGAACTCGTGGAGTGCGAACACCTCCTCGTAGAACTCGTCGGTTGCGTCTCGAACGTCGGCCAGTTCGGCGTGCGGGTAGAGGTCGGGGTTCTGTTCGTCCTCGGGAACGTCCGGGACTCGGTCGACGCGATTGTCCTCGAGCCACGTCCGCAACTTGACCGCGGCGTCGTTTACGGGTCCGGAGTGGCGAGCGACATCGCCGATGAACTTCGTGAGGAAGTGCGCGAGGAGCGTAAGATCCTCCCGAATGTACGTTCGGACTTCACCGACGGTCGCGTCAGCGAGTTCGTTCTGCTCGGAGTCCTCTTGATCGGCCCGGACCACGGTTGAGTCGAAACCGAACTCTTCGAGCGTCTGAGCGAACTCTTCCGCGGCGTCCTCTCCCTCGACAAAGTCGTCGAGCGACGACGGATCTTCCTCGTCGTACTGGCGAAGCACGTCGATGTCCTCGTCCTCAGGGAGGTCTTCGAGGAAGTCCAGAAGGGTGACTTCGCTCTGGTGGAGCGTCTGAATAGACTGGACAAAGGCGTACGTCGATGATTCGAGCCGTTTCAGGAGGTTGAGCTTGTAGAGCGCTTTCAGCGTTCCACCGGCTTGCGGGTTCTTGACCGTGATGTGTGGCAGATGGAGGGCGTCCATCACGTCCGGCAAAACGCGATAGACAGGTTGGTACGCGAGGGGCAGGGAGTACTCTTCCTTGTGAAGCGTCGGCGGACTGAAGCTCATTTCGAGCTCTTCATCGTCCTGTAGTTGCTCTTTGACGTGCTTCCGCGTCCGGAGGACCATCACCTCGTTGAGGATGTCGCTGATGACCTCTGACTTCCGTGTGAGCTGGCCCGTGATACGTTCGCGTTCTTCCTCGGAGACGTCCTCTTTGTCGGCGATGATTCGCTTCCGCTCTTCGGCAAGTTCGATGTAGTCGTCGAAGACACCGAAGTCGAGACTGGCGTTGTTCCGAAGCTGGTTCTCTCCCGTGAACAGGCTGATGAGATTCTTCAAGTCCGTCGCGCTGTTGTTGATCGGGGTCGCGGTCAGCATAATCATCGTCTTCCCGCGAAGCTGCCGAAGGTTCGCGTGGCGGCGTGTCCCCTTGTAGTCGTCATTGTCATCGGGTTGAGGACGCCACTTGCCGAAGTTCCGGAATCGGTGAGCTTCGTCGACCAGGATGACGTCTAACGCATCACGTAGCTCCAGCACCTCGTCGTACTGGAGGTTCTGGAACTTACTGATACTCATGACGTCGAGGTGGGTCCCGTCGACTTCGAGACCGAAATGGGGGTCTCCGTCCTCGTTCGTCGCATCTTGGAGGAGATCGATCCACTGGTCGACGAGGTTCGCTGGGACGATTAACAGGCAGTTTTTCGCCCGCTGGCGATAGTCGTAGAGGAGCTCACTCCCGATGAAGGACTTGCCGAGGCCAACCGAGTCGGAGATGATACACCCGTTGTACTGGGCGAGTTTCTCCTTCGCACTCTCGTATCCGAGCTTCTGGAAGTAGAAGAGTGGACTGTCTCGCGTCCCGACGTTGCCGTTGAGGGCGTCGTAGGCGAGAAGCTTGTACAGCTCGAACGGTTCGAGGTACTGACCGAGGTCGTCGTCCGACGTCCCCTGATTGTCTCTCCAGTCCTGGTACTTTTCGTGGGATTCGATGATGTCGAGGAGGTCCTCGTCGAACTCGTCGGCGTTCGCCCACTGGTTGTCAAACCAATCGTCGAACGCTTCAAGATCTTGCGGGTCGCGGCTTGTCAGATTGAGTTCGATGTTCTTCGTGTGACCTGTTTTCGAGAAATTCGACGACCCGACGACGACCGCCCCACCGCGCTGATCTTTGTCACCTTCCCGGATGTCTGGCGATGCAGGTGGAGAACGGAAGCTCGCACCCTTTGCATGGAAATACCCCGACTCAGGATTTCGAACTCGTATCTCGATTAAGTCGTTTGCGATGAAGTCGCGTAGGCGGTCAAGTCGCTCTACTTGGGCGTTATTCAGTTCGTCAATATCCTCGCGGATTTGCTCTTCAAGTTGTTCTCGAAGACTGAGGCCCTCCTGAACTTCGTCGGCAGTACGTCGATCCGTACTCCGACCCATCAGAATTCGCATTGGTGATCGGCCGAGTTCCTCAGGGTCGGCAAATAAGTCGAGATCCTCTTTGACCAAGTCGAATCCGGAGACGTAGAAATATCCTGTTGCTATCCGAGCTTCCTCACTTTCCCGGATGACCTTACGATAAGTGTCGGCTAAATTGGTATCGGTGTTATCGACGAGAGGTTCTAGATGGAGCATTAATGTTGAACAACGGTTGTGATGGCAAAATAAACGTTTCTCTTATTCCACTCCATATGGGTCTAAGTCTCCGAGAAAGCCCTGTGATTTGACTCTGGTGCTGCACTAAACGAATCTTGATGACTCCCGGTGAATCCTCGTATGAGCTCTTCCGCAGCAGATTCATGTATCGAGGGAGAACACTTTAATACGAACATCTTTTCTCCCTAACCATGTTCTCATTCCTTGGCACCCTCTCCCCCGAGGATGAAACTCTCGTCCGAGACCTCCTCGCTGCCCACGGCTTCGACTCCCTAACTGAGACCTAGTACCACGCCTTTAAGACCCGAATCCTTGACGGTGGCAATCACTTACTCGTCGCCGAGACCGGCAATGGAAAGACGCTCTGCGCTGAGGCTGTCACAAAACAGACGCTCGACGCTGGCGGCCGCGTTGCCTACCTCGTTCCGAGTCACCAACTGGTTGGTGCGAAAGAAGACGAACTGAACGAGTGGGCCGAGGGCGAGTACGACGTACGGCCCGGTGGCTACCGCGATGCTGACGTCGCTGTAGCTACCTTCGACTCGTTCTATCAAGCGATGCTCCGCGACACTGGTGATGTCCGAGCACTTGATCTCGTTGTTCTCGACGACTTCCACATTATCTAAGGTACTCGACGCGGTGCAGCACTCGAAAAGTCGATTGCAGATATCCTCGATAACAACATCAAAATCTTCGCTATGTCCGCAACAGTCGGTAACCCAGTCGAACTCGCCGACTGGATGAACGCGAACCTAGTCGTAAGCGAACAGGACCGAAGCATCAAGATTGACGAGCGTCCTATCGAGGTTGACGAACATGAATCTCGTAAGAATCAGATTGTAGACCACATCTACGCGCAAAGCGACCACGCACCCTATTTTGTGTTCAATAAGTCGAAACGGACTGCTGAAGCTCGCGCCGAGGGATTGGCAGAGACGCCGTTCTTCGCTGACGAAGGCGACCGGAATTTCTACGTCGAGCTTCAGGATCGACTGGAAGGGATGGAACCAACCCGGAAGCTCCGTGATCTTGCTGGCCTCATGTCGAACGGCGTGGCCTACCATCACGCAGGCCTCCCAAAGTCGATCCGGAACTGGATCGAAGAGTGCTTCGAGTCCGGAGATATCGGTGCTATCTTCTGCACGCCGACGCTCGCGTACGGATTCGATGCCCCTGTCCAATCTGTCGTCGTAGCAGATCTCAAGCGCTTCGACGGTGCGGGCATGAGCTACATCCATACATACGAATACGTTCAATGGATTGGTCGCGCCGCTCGTCCCGGCAAGGGATTCGAGAAGGGATATGTCTACCCGTTCTACACAGACTTCGACGAGGCGGCTGACCGCAACTTCGGTGATGTAGATCTTGAACGGATCACGTCGCACGTGGACCCTACATCGCTCCGGATGGCTGCTCGGCAGATTTCGCGGACACTTGACGCCGCGAGCGCGTTCTTCGACGCAATTCAGGCGGATCGCCCTGACTGGTATGACGATCTCGTTACGAGCGTAAAAAAGGGTCCCGTGTGGATCTCCCTATCGCGCGAAATGTTCAACGGCGTTGGCCGGGCGACGATTCGGGGTCTCCGAGATTGGTATAGCGAAGCTGCAGCAAGTAGTGATATCGCTCTCGAACTAGAAAGTGATACTGTGGTCGGTGGACTCGTCGAGGCCGCCGAGCAGGTTGAACGCGAAGACCAGCTTCGAGCATTGCTTACGAATGTTAGCGGCATCGGTCAAGCCCGCTCGGAGATTCTTGTTGTATTTGCTGAACAACGAGGTGACGACTTGGACGTGATTCCCCCTGTTTGGCGAAAATGCCGCTGAGAGCAAGAGTGGTGGGACGACTTCCTACAGTCGAAACTCGAGTCTCGACGACTTTCTCTGATGAAGTTCGGGGAACAGTCACGTCATACCAATTGATCCTTATAGCCTTATCCATTAGATAGATGACGCCAGCTATCCTTTCAAAAGATTAATTATACGTCTGGGATAGTCTCACCTAATGTCAGAGTCCGGTACTGAACTCTCTAAATTGGTTGAGGCAGGTCTCCCTAAGGAATACGTTGATTATCTTCTTGAACAACGGGGAGTAGATTCTCTCTGGGAGCCCCAGCTACAGGCAATAAACGAAGGTATTCTTGAGGAAGACAACTTTCTCGTAGTTTCAGAAGCAGGGACTGGAAAGACATTACTGGCCGAATTCGTTATATTTCACCAAAACATCCATGACGGTGGATGTGGAGTCTTCTTGGTCCCATTTAAGCCTCTAGCAGAAGAGAAAATCCAAGATTTTACCGAAGGTCTATCTGATAAATTCGGGATGGAGATCGACAGTTCCATCGGCAGTGATATTACTCCTCCTCAAGAGTTATTTGAAAACAATATCGTCGTTCTCACCTATGAAAAGTTCAATTATTACCTTCGGAATCACCCAGATGTTGTGGGAAAGAAGACTAGTACCGTCGTCGTTGACGAGTTCCAGATAATTAACGACGAAACGCGAGGGCCGGTTCTAGAAACGACCATAACGAAACTACTCCACGATTACGGTGATCTCAAAATTGTCGGTCTTAGTGCTACCGCAGCCAATCCTGATGAGATATCTGACTGGATTGACGGAAACTATATCGACTGTCGAGGTTGGCGACCGAACCCTCTATATGAAGGAATTTACGCAGCGCAATCTGATGAGATTACATTCTATCATGAGGACGACGAGGAATCTGAACCTTGTCAGAATGACTTGCTATCGAACTTCAGGGAGAATGCCATCGCTGACTATCTCCTTCGGACGGCATCACAAGAAAGAGATCGCCAAGCCCTAGTATTCGCATCGACGCGTTCGGCAGCACAGAATACCGCTGAACAGTTGGCAGATTTTATCAATAGCCATCCGAAGGCGTACGATTTCGCTATTGACGAGGCTGCAGCAGATGAGCTGAGTCAAGAAATAAAAAGTTCTGCACGCCGGACTGGGCCAAACATCGAAACCCTTGCAACCTGTGTGAAGTGGGGTACTGCGTTCTATCATGCTGGACTTGATAGCGCAGTCCGCTCGGTCATTGAGCGTGGCTTCAAAGACGGAGTTATTCGTACCCTTTCCTCCACGAGTAATCTAGGTGCCGGTATCAACCTCCCTGTTGACCGAGTATTTATCCGGCACCCTAGATACGGAAGTTCTTATAGCGGTACTGAAATGACTACTGCGGAGTATAAGAATCTCGCTGGACGGGCGGGACGATATAATTACACCGATAGACGCGGTGAGTCCATACTTTTTGCCGAAGATTTCACAGAGAAGCTTCAATATAAAAACACATATATAAATGGGGATTTAGAAGAAATCTCTTCGCAAATCAAACTCGGTGAGGACTTAGACTTAATGCTGGACCTGATACGAGGGTACCAAACCCCAAATCTGATTTATTCCTTCCTCGAGGATTCCCTCTTTGGACAACAGTCTGGCCTCACGAAACCACAAGTGGAAGCAGTCATTACGGAGACCTCTATTAAGCTTGAGGAATATGATATGGTAGATCGGGCAGATGGGGGTCTGACTCTAACGAAGCTCGGTAAGGCTACGTCCAAACAGCTTGTTAGTCCGAAGTCCGTCCACATGATTCGGAACTTTCTCGAAACTATCTCTTCTAACGAGTCAATCCAAAAGGAGGATCTCTTCACGATTATCTGCGGGACGCCAGAGTGTCAGTATCTACGACTTTATCACAAAAAGGGACAGACCAACCTCCGGACGAGCGAACTACGACGACGGTATGATATGCAGGACTTGGCAGATAACGAGATTACTGCTGCGTACACTTCTGCGTGTGTCGTCGCGGATTGGTTGGAGGGGATGAGTCTAGAGGATGCTTTTGAGAAGTATTCGGTTATCGACTCTCGGACTCCTGCAGATGTTTATGAACGCTTGGCTCCCGAGATGGCCCGGGTTCTGCGGACGGTAACAAGGGTTCTTGAAGCCGCTGATTCAGAACTCTTCGATGCCTTGGGCGAGGAAGTCGAACGTCTAGCCGATCAACTCCAATATGGTCTTGACGAAGCAGGAGTCTCGTTTGCTCGTGCTGGTATTGCGACTAGCAGGAACGAGGTGCGTGCTCTCCGTGAGAAACTGGATATAGAGACAATTGAAGAATTGGCAGATTGTGACATCTCGGATATGAAGGCGCGGATGGGGACCGACGATGCAGTCCGTGCTAAACGCGGAGCTGTCGACGCGGTGTACGACGGACGAGAGGCCGAAGCACAACATGTACTCTTGACTGCCGCAAAACGAGAACTGTCCTCGTCGTCTTTTGAACGACTTCTAAATTCACATACTGATGAGTTTGAAACGACGTGTGTCAATCTTCTCGATTCGGTTGAGGAACTCTTTGTAGAGCCTGCGGATGAGGACGGTCGGACCCGTGAACCAGAATGCCGAATGAAAATCAAACTTCCTGATGGAAATTATCTTGAAACTAAGGATGGAAGGACGATGACTATCGCCGTGGAATGCAAGTCAAAGAAAAACTTCGACAATGAGGTTACTGCGAAGAAGGCTACTGCTGTAAAGACAAAAGCTCCTGACGCTCCGGTCAAGTTGACTGTGGGGACGCCATCTTTTGTTGATGGCGTAGAAGACGACGCAATCAGCAATGATGTTTTATTGATGCCCGCTACTGCATTTGGTGAGTTTGTCGCTAGAGCAATTAATGGGGAAGCGACGCGGGAAATCTATCAAGAATTGTTCGGGGAGCCTGGGCTGATCGATCTTGAGGAAGTGCGAGAAGCCTTCGACTAATAATCACTTGGGCTTAAAATCCGCAATGGATGTTTACTAAACAGAATTTTTGCTATCACGATAAAGAGAGGAACTCTCTACTAAAACAGCACCTACTTGTCCGGAAGATACCGTCGCCGTTGTCGTAGTTTCTCCCGCTTCGACCGCTGATCGTACTGCCGGTCAAGCACGTTCATCCCGACGTCCATCCGGTCGCTCATGACCTGTTCCGGCGTATCTTCCTGCAGATGGTACGTAATCGCACCACGCCGAAACGGATGGGGGCTCAAAGCTGATGGACACGCGTAAGCGTTCCGTCGGCCGGGCTTCGCACGTCTCGATATCGCGGTCGTGCGGACACCTATCCTCGTAGATACACGGCCTCGTATACTGGTACGCGATGGTTCGCCCGCGAATTCGACTAAGCCGACTGCCCCTCGTTGCGAAGAGCGGACTCCGCTCGTAGTCGTCAACGATGCCGGAGTGATTGACCGAGAGCCAGTCATCGAGTACGCGACAGACACGATTATTCAACGCGACCAGTCGTTCGCTGGTCTGGCCGTTCTTCAGCGATGTTTCCTCGTCCGGACGGTGAACGAGGTTGAGATACTGCTCGTCGGCGTCGTAGTCTTCGATGTCGAGTCCGATGGCCGCGCCGATCCGCAATCCCGTGTGCCAGAGGACTTCCAGTAACGCGTGCTCCAACGATGCGTAGCGATACTTCTCGAGAAACTCCAGCGCCTTCCGCGCTCGCTCTGGTTCGATGAGTTCATCGCGCGCGTCGTCGTCGGCGATCTTCGGAAGGATGATTTTCTCGTCGAGTCCCGACTGTACTGCGTCGATGGTCGTGCAGAAGCGAAGGAAGACTCGCAGCGTCGCAAGCTGCCCTTTCATCGTCGGCGTTGCGAACTCGTCGTTGTTCCGGCGTTTCACCCGAAAGCGATGCACGTCGCGTCCTGAGAGGTCGTTCAGATTGTCGATGCCTCCTGCTTGCACCACTGGACGAACTGTTTGTGCCGGTAGCCGTGTGACTGGATGGTCGCGTCCGATACTTCGTGGCGGCGTTCGTCGAGGTACATCTGTCTGGCCGTCGCTGGGTTGAGGGACGAGTTCGCGGAACTGCTTCCACCATCGGCGTGACCGCACGAATGCCCCGAATTTCTGTTTGATCGCCGCGTTGACTGTCTCGTTCATGTTCCGTCGATGGTAGAGATCGCTATCCAGCCGTGCATTCCACGCCTTGTGGAGTGAGGTGAACTCACGGTGTTTGATGAGGGGCCGAATATCATTATCTCGGGCGAGCCGCCGGAGTTTCTGGTCGTCGTATCCCTTGTCACCGGTCAAGACCGCGATGGACGCTGCGTTCCGTTTCACCACCTGTGGCGCGATCTGCGTATCGTGTTTTCGTGTCGTCGTTACGTGAATATCGAGTACGGCGTTGGTCGCCGTATCAACCAACAACGTCGCTTTCGACTGTTGAATGGAGAGATTCGTTCGTTTCGTGTAGTGCGTGGAGGCATGCGCCCGCTCGAACCCGGACGCATCGATGCCGGTGACGCCGTTCAGCGGCACGTCGGCGAACGAGACGTTCAGCAGAACTCGCCAGACGTCCATCTCCAAGCGGTCGAACGCTTTGCAGAGCGTCGAGGGTGCGGGGATCGAATCGAGACCAAGGGCATCGCGGATGCGGGGCATTTCGATAAGTTCGTCAACGAGGTTGCGGTACGTGGCTGTCTTCTTTACTTTCAGACAAAGCAAGACGACGTGCTGACGCAGGGTGAACCGTTTCCGGGAATAGCGTGTCGAGAACCGTGGCACGGCGAGCCAACACGACGGCACGTTCAACGAATCGAAGGAGGCGTGACTTCGGGAAGGAATCCATCTCTCCTCCCCTACTCACTCGGTGTGTTTCTCAGCAAGGGTTTCAACAGGGCCAACCAGGGTATTCAGCAGTTAGACGTCTTCCTCGCTAGACTCGTCGTCGGACAATCGCGTCCCATACGGAAGTTCCTTATCAGCCTGAACGTCCTCTTTCTGTACCAACTGAGACATACTTTTATCCCCGTATTCCCCGACCACCTGTCGGGCCTGCTCGACCGTGTTCCGGAAAGATTCGTCCAGTCGGCTCCGGACTCGCTCGTAGCCGCTCACATATCGCTCGCCCTTCTGCGTCTCGCGTACATCCCGTGATGTCCCCTCCTCGTCAGTTTCCACTAATTCGAGATCCAGGTACCGCTGAACCGACCGGGATAACCCCGGGTCGTATGGCCCTCTCTCTTTTACAACGTGCTCAACTTTAGCGTCTTCGGCTTCCCTGCGATACCGGTCCAGCAACTTGTGGTACTTGCCACGCCCCTCGATTTCACCGCCTGCCTCATGCAACAGCAACAGCCGAATCTGGCGGTCATCATTGCTCATAGGTAATCCTCAAGCGTCGTGTCCTCTGTCTCAATTCGATCTAATTCGACGATCTCTGCTTTATCATCACGGAAATGGGACTGAATGCGATCCAGAGGCGACGTCATAATACACTGGATGTCGGTGTTTCGAAGATAACGGGCTGCAGCATCCTGGATGTCGGATTCAAGATTCGTGAGCGGCTCGTCAAGCACCAATACCTCCCAGTCATGGGCTTCGTCGTTCTCCCGGGCGAACTCAGCCATCGTGATTGCAAAGGATAAGTTGACGAGCCTCCGTTCACCACTGCTAAGCCTATCATACGGCCGGATTCCTTCTGATCCCGTACCGGGGAAGTCTAGTTTCCCATTTTGGGTAAGCCCAACGTCTGTCCCCAGATCAGGCGCTATCTCTTGATACACCTCCGAAATACGGTCAGTGAACTTCTCACGAACCTCATCGAAGGCCTGTTCTTCAAGCTCGACAACTCTTTCCTCGGCGACTTGAATAGATTCCTCAAACTCGTCCAGCAGCCGTCTTCGAGCCATCAGCTGCTCTTCGACTATACTTTGTTCTTCTTCAAGTTCGGCAAGCTGTTCTTCATGCGTCCGGAGCTCTCGGTGAGTACGCTCGCGCAGGTTCTCAATATCGTGATCGGCTTGGTCAAGAGCAGTCCTCACAAAGCCGTTTAAATCGGAAAGTTCTGGCTCTGATTCCTGAAGCTCGTCGATATCAGCGTTGACCTTGGCTAATTCTTCTTCCAGATCTCCAATCTCTTCTTTGAGGGTCTCAATCTGTGTGTCTGCCTTCGAGACTCTATCTTCCAGCCGATCTCGAAGGTCAGAAAGATCTCGTGGTCGAGCACATTGGGGACACCGGTCCGGAAGACGGTTACGCGCAGTATCTTCTTCGACTAACCGTCCACATACAGGGCAGGTAAATTCCTGTATGGCGTCGATGATGAGGTCGTTGATTTTCTGCGTGTATCGAGATGCATCACCGAGCTTTCTACGCTTCTCTTTGAGCGTCTGATTCAGTTCACGGCGGCGGTCGTAGAGCTCATCCAGTTCCTCGGCTACGTCGTCTTTCTGTTGGAGTCTGTCGCTAATCTCCTGTATTCGTCCACTCTCGATAAGCTCTAGCAGCTCCTCAATTTCTTCAATCCGGTCCCGGGTGTCCTTGACGGGAAGATCATCTAATCGTTCTTCCAGTTCTCTCACTCCAGGTTGAGATTCACCCCGACGCCTGATTTCTTTGAGATGCTCAAGTTCCGACTTGGCCCGGCGGTGGCGTTCAATTGCCTCTTGTTTCTCGCTGCTAAGTACTGATCGGATTCGGTCAAGTAAATCGTTCTCGCTGAGCCTGCTAAGTGGCTGCTTCGATGGGTTCGACGGGACGAATTGGAGTCCAATGTTTTCCTCTAGCCCGAGATGCTCTCTTACGCCCTCTTCCACATCAAGGGTGTTTCCGTCATGTTGGTATTCATGGCTCCTATCTCGAATAATAGCGTCTGCTGAATCAAAGTAGAGTTCGACCGTACTACTCTGGCCAGGTGTAACACCGAATGTGCCACGCCGACCGAATAACCCGTAGAGTAGGGCGTTGAAGGTGAGTGTTTTCCCAGAACGGTTTCCACCATAGAGCAGTAGATCTTTGCCGCTTATTGATTGCTCTTTGATGATTGGGCTTTCGTCGATGGCGAACTGTTCGCTTTCGAATCTACTGATTTTCATAATTTTCTTCGTATGGAACGGACAGGTCACTTGCAAGCCGGTTCAATTCTCTGTAGGACTGCATACTGAGCCCCCAGACCGCTAGAAACGCCCCTAATAGGCCGGCTAGCAATCCTTTTGTTCCGAAAGCTAGGGACGCTGAGACGGGGAGGGTGATGGCCAACGTCAGTCCAGAGATAATCCCAACGTGGTGTGCAAAGGCTTTCTCGTCAAACCCGTCGATAGTCTCTCGAATTTCCTGTGAGGCGGAATAGTAACTATCGTTTTCACCGGTTATCCGCTGAATCGTTTGTGTTGATTCTTTGAGGTTGCCACCAGCCCAGAAGTCGTTCAATTCGTGGTTGAATCGGTAGACCAAGAACATAAGAAGGGCTGCTGGCCCTACTGCAATCAACATTCCTGCGCGTGGCGTGGCGAGGTTCCAGAAGTGGATTACCGCATAACTGTAGAGGTAGACGGCCATTGCTCCCCACCCACCGTTAACCACTTGCGATGCAACACTCATTCTGTTCCAATCATTCAGTAATCAGTCACAATAGATAAAATTATGGAGTGGTGGCTACAAGTTGGGATTCTACAAGGTAGGGCGATAATAGTGGGGCTTAGACGGGATTGACGATTTTACTCGGTCACCAGAGGATACGCGATAACTCGGAGAAATCAACCGTAGCGAGGGGGCTTTGGCTTATTTCCAGCTCCCGAAATCCCTCTACATAGGCTTGAAGCCGTATCACAAGCCCCTGTTATGACGGAATACCGATTGGAATCGATTACTCCGGTGACTTGCTCAACCGACTACCGCTCCAGAGGTTGCAGAGCAGTATTGGAATCGTAGTTGCTCTCTCCTGATAGACATCTCAGCAAAGTGGTGACTTGTCAAATCCTAAACTGCCAACCTCTGTGGGGTGCAAGAGGCCAATTTCTGTATATCGTAATGTAATTTATTGGTTTTTGGAGATGTTATCGGGATATCGGTTGGAGTTTGGGAGACTCAAATAGTCACCCAAACCTCAAGATTTATATCACACCTGACTAAATTGCTCTATCGTCCACAGATGAACCGCTTAGAATCACCATCCCCCACGGTATCCCGGGTTCACTCCCCCGAACCCCCCGCTCGCAACGGAGGTCACGATGCCTGACCAGACTACAGTAACTCACGATGCCGCGAACTGGTCAGAACCGGACGACGTCCCCTGGACCCTCCTCGACGTCGACGGCCTCATCGATGCCTACTGGGCTGTCATCGCGCCGACGATGCGCGCCGACGACCGTGATCCGGAGACAGAACGCCCATCCTACAGCTGGCTCCGTGAACACGGGTTCCGGCGGTTCATCTACACGCTTCGGGAACACCACGGCCGTACGCTGACGGAGTTCTGGACGCAGGAACTCGGCCATGGTGATGGTGACGATGACTACAACTGGGGCATCTCCCATCGACCGACGATCGAGGCACTAGAGGGCTTCCTCGACTCCAAGCGCTCACGCGGCGGTCTCTCTGAGTCCTCGATCACCACACTACGCTACCGCCTCGCGAGGTACGTCCGTGCCTACTCGGCGGAGCACGAGACAGACGACCTGTTGACCCCGGTCGCACGTGACAGCGATGTCCCGGCCTATGAGGCCGTAGATGATTGCTTGGCGGCCTTCGACCGGCTCCACGATGAACTCGACAGTGGTCGTACGAAACGCCGCATCCACCGCATCGTCGACAACTGGTATGCGCACCTGCTCCGTCGTAGACGCGCGGTGGTCAATCCGGCTGACGGTCTCGACGAAGAGTACCGCTGGGAGGTCACCACCGAGGACCCTTCGACACTCTCACCCGACCATGTCCGTGCGCTCTACGATGCGGCCGCTGACGACCGAGATCGTCTCCTCGTGCTTGCACTCTGTGCATGGGGACTACGCTCTAGCGAGGTGGCAGCCCTCCATCGGTCCAACATCATCCTCGATGTCGGCCAGGATGAGGTCCCGTATCTTGCGTTCGAGAGTCGGAAGAACGGGCCGGGTCAGGTCTCGTTGTTGTACGGGGTCGACGTGCTCGAAAGGCGTATCGCCGATCTCAGTGATCGTGACGACTGGAATGGCTATCTCTTCCCCTCGAACCAGTCAGCGAGCGGGCACGTGACTGGCCAGACGGTACGGAACTGGTTCGAGACGCTCACCGAGGCGGCGGACCTCCCGGCTGAGATCGATGGAGAGGATCCTGTCCCCCAGATGGGGCGGCGGTTCTGGTACGACGCGTACTCGACGTCACTCGACGCTGTAACAGAGGGACTCGAGGATGTGGCGGCCGAACAGGGTAGTTCCAGCCCAGAGGTGGTCCTTCAGAACTACTTGTCTGAAGAGCGATCCCGGAAGCTCCGGCGCGACCATATGTCGAAGATCTTGAAGAAGGTGTTCGGATAACGTTATCGAGGAACCATAGCGACCTATCAGGCCGCGGTGATGATACCCATCCGATACTATCCCCGTAGTTCTAAGAAAGCCCGTCGCCTGCTGGGAACTCCGGTTTGTTAGAAGAAGGCTCTAACCCAGGACACTCTGACTTCAGAACATAGCTCCACGCATAAACCATATCCCGATATAGGAAGTATGCTGTCTGATGAAGAGGGCAGTCACCCGATAATCATCCGCATCTCTGTTTCCACGACCCTGATGTTTAAGTACGTGGCTCGCTTGTAGTATGATGACACTTCGCTTGGAGGGCCGAAGTGTCAACTTAGATAGCCAGATGGCGGCAGCGCGGCAGTTGTACCGCGTCTGCCACCTTGCTGTTTATCGTATTGATCATCCTCAGAATATCTGAGTGGTCTTGGCCCTCTCGTATCCTACCCAATTAGACGATGTCGTTACACTTGCTGGAACTACCGTAATCGCTACTATGGAGGGGCTCGATTGAATCGCGGCCAAACAGAGTGATTCCACCCCCGAGGTAGTGCTCTCGAACGACCGCTCGGAGGAGTACACCAAGAAGCTACGGTTACCACCTCTGGAAGGCACCCTATAGGGTATACGGATGAGAAGCTGGGTAACAGCAACTACCGCTGTTAGTCCCACTCGTAGACAACACACCGCATCGTGACATGGTGCTCTTCATCAGTAGCCTCATCGAACTGGCGAGTAGCCGGTCAGTCCGTCGATCAGAACCGATTGTCGACCTCGTGTGCGATATACTCGCCTATCGAGAGCGAGGAGGTCAGACCCGGTTTCGGGCGGAGGATATGAGAAGAGCGTTCTCCGTAGGCGAACCGAGATTCATCCCCTACCTGTCCCTGCTGATCCAATACGTAATGAGAGATACCGACATAACTTCGTGAGATATCCGACTCATCTATCTCTGGAACAAGTTTCTTGCAGTGGTCCAGGAACACCTCCTTCCTGTACGTCTTGTTGAGCTCTCGCCATGCGATACGCATCGTATCCGGCGATCCGATGAACCGCCAGAAGTTCGATGAGGAGACCGTTCGACGAACCTCTTCGAGATCGAACTGAGTCACACCGTACGTGTCCAGTCCCAATGCGATCATTCCGGTCGGACCGACGATGACCTTGTTGTCCGGACGCCTGGTGAAGTGGACTCCGACCTGGTTCGGCACCCGAGGCGGCATCGAGACCGGATACACGTTCGTCCGGATGAGATCTCGACGGTTCGTGGTGAGCTCGTAGTACTGTCCACGGAAGGGGACCGAGCTGTACTCCTCAGCGACGCCGAGTTCATGTGCGAGATGGACAGCTGCTGTTCCAGCAGCATTGACCAGATAATCGACACTGAGGGTTCCTTTGTCCGTGAGGATGTGTATCCCATCCTGTGAACGGTCGACCTGCTGGACCTCCGTTCCAAGGTAGAACTCGACATCTCCGCGACGGGCGTCCTTCGCAAGTTCGTACGTGATCGGTTTGGTATCGACGGTCGCGGCGTCTAGCGTGTGGAGTGCTGCTTGACCACGGACATTGGGTTCGTACTCGGACAGTTCCTCGCCGTCCAGCCATTCGATATCGATACCCAGGTCCCTGACTCGGTCGTGGACGCTTTGAAGTTGTCCGACCTCGGCTTCGTTCGTCGCGACCAGAAGAAGACCCGTGTCCCGGATTGGAAGGTCCCGTTCGATACAGTAGTCTCGAAGCCGGCGGCTACCCTCGATAGCGAACTCAGCCTTCCGAGTACCGGGTTCGAGGTCGAGCGCCAAGCCGGGATGAAGGACTCCAGAGTTCCGTCCGCTCTGGTGGGTCGCCAGCTGATACTCCTTCTCGATCAGACAGACATCATGTTCGGTTCCTTCGGCAAGATGCTTCGCGATTGAGACGCCGAAGATTCCACCACCGACGATGGCGATGTCATGGTCGGTCAAACTATCTCACTCCTAGACACCATAGTCGAACTGAAACTCACCATTACTTCTCTTCTTCCCGAAGAGTAGCGGTCGCCTCATAATCAATGCTGTCATCATCATTCAGCACGACACCGTAGGTATCCCGTGCTGCCTCGCGGGAGACGTAGCCGTCGATGACGTCGGCGCGCACCGCCTCTGGCGACCGTCCGTACGGATCTCCGTAGCCTCCACCGCCTGCGGTTCGATTGGAGAGTCGCTCACCCGCCGTGAACGAGTCGCGGAAGGTGCCGGTCGACTCCTCGTCGTCGGTGCCTGGCCGGAGCACCACCGCGTTCTGGGCGCCCGGCTGGCCACCATCGATCCCCCAGTTGTCCGTCTTCGTCTTCTTGACCGTCGCCAGTGCATCCGCGTTATGTGTGAAGCGATAGTCCTTCTGGATGCCGAGTCCACCTCGGTGTTCTCCTGCACCCCCGGAATCGGTCCGAAGCTCCACACGTTCAATCAACAGAGGTGTGTTCGATTCCATCACCTCGATAGGGGTGTTCCTGACGTTGCTCTCGGTGATGTTCATCACACCGTTCACACCATCATGGTCCGCTGTTCCACCCCATCCGACCCCTTCATTACAGCCCATCATGAAGCACTCATCGCGTTCCTGACGTTCGCCCCAGAACATGACCGCGCCGAGATCGCTGCCAGAACTTGCAGGGATGCGGTCCGGCATCCCTTCGGCGAGGGCTTCGTAGACCATCATGATACCCGTGTGTGCAGGCCACTGCGTGAACGTCGGTGCCGGAGGAGTCGCGTGGAACAGGTTCCCCTCAGGAGCGATGACGGAGAGCGGTTCATAATGACCCGCGTTGGTGGGTTCATCGTGGGTCGTGAGCGTCTTCAACGCCAGCTTCCCCATCGTCTCGGTCTTGCCGTACGGTAGGTTGACCGGGCCCTTGACCTGGTCGGCGGAGTCCGAGAAGTCGACGGTGAAACGGTCGCCATCGATGGTAACCTCGACGGCCATCCGCACGAGGTCATCCGAGATCCCATCATCATCGAGATGATCCTCGGCGTACCACGTCCCGTCCGGTAACTCCTGGACACCTTCCCTCGCTTTCGTAACACCGTGTTCGACGACTCGAGCCACAGCTGCCCTGACCGTTTCGGCGTCGTACCGGTCGTACAGCTCTGCATATCGGCGACGGCCGACACGGAGTGCGGAGATTTGTGCGTTGAGATCTCCCAGGACCTTCTGTGACATCCTCGTGTTGAACCGAAGGAGTTCGATCAGTTCCTCGTCAGGTTCACCAGCTTCATAGATCTTCGTACCAGGGAACACGAGGCCCTCCTGGTAGAGCTCCGTCGAATCGTGGACGTACGCTGCGTCCTTCGCACCCATATCCATCCAGTGAGCGCGAACGACGGCATATCCGATTCGGTCATCATCATGGAAGATGGGGGAGATGAGACACGGATCGAGCGTGTGAGCGGAACTCCAGTAGGGGTAGTTCATGAGGACGACGTCCCCCTCCTGGAGGTTCTCCGCACCAACGTATTCGACTGCCTTCTTGACGCCGTAGTCGTTGGCCCCTAGGAAGAGTGTGAGCCCAGGGGCTTCGGCGACGAGGTTCAACTCCTCGTCGTAGAGTGAGATGCCGAAGTCCAGCATCTCGTAGATGGTGGTGTTGTACGCCGTCCGTACGAGTGTTCGCATCATCTCCGTGGCGGCAGAGTGGAGATAGTTGCGAATCACCTCTACAGTCGCTGGATTCAGTTCTGTGTCTATCTCGACCGTCGCTCCCTCCGTGTTACCTGTCATGGTTCATCATATCCTGTTGGTTGTTCAGATCGACTCCTCGATCAGATGGTGCTGGTTGGTTCCCAGGGTGGTCCATCAGGCTCGAGTTCGTCATCGTGAAGGAAGCATCTCGAGTAGTGACTTGGACCGACGTCATAGAATCCCGGCTCAGATTCGGCACAGGCGGGGAACTCATGCGGACAGCGAGACCGGAATGCACAGCCGCTCGGTTTCTCCCTCGGATCAGGGACCTCTCCTTCGAGGACGATCTTCTCGGGCTTGAATCGTTCATCGGCCTCGTTGATCGTCGGGATGGCCGACAGCAACGCACGCGTATAGGGATGTTGGGGATCTCGGAACACCTGCTGGGTCGGACCGACCTCCACTAACCGACCGAGATACATCACGCCGATCCAGTCGGCGATGTTCTTGACGAGCGATAGGTCGTGCGTGATGAACAGATAGGTGAGATCGAACCGTTCCTGGAGATCTTCGAAGAGGTTGACGATCCGAGCCTGGACACTTACGTCAAGCGCGCTCGTCGGCTCGTCGAGGACGACGAAATCCGGATTGACCGCAACGGCTCGCGCGATACCGACGCGTTGTTTCTGTCCGCCTGAGAGCGCGGTCGGGGAGCGATAAAGGTACTCCTCAGGAAGACCCACGATCTCCAACAGCTCCTCGGCCCGCTCGAGACGCTCGTCCTCGGTGCCAATATCGTGAATCCGCATCGGTTCGGTGATAATCTGGTGGACCCGTTTACGGGGATTGAGACTGGAGGTGGGGTCCTGGAAGACGATTTGCATATGCTGTCGGAACTCCCGAAGCTGTCGCTTCGAGAGCTCGTCTAGCCGCTGTCCAGCCACCTCCACGGTACCGCCAGTCGGTTCATGGAGATGTAACAACGTCTTGCCGAGCGTCGTCTTCCCGGATCCTGATTCGCCGACGAGCCCGAACGTCTCACCCTTGGGGATGCTGAACGAGACACCATCTACAGCACGGACCTCCCCGGTCTTCCCGCCCAGCAACCCCTCCTTGACAGGGAAGTGCTTCTTAACGTCGATGGCGCGAACGGTTGACTCTGCTTGCGGCTCGAGTTCGAGCGTCTTCTCGGATGCGGTTGGCTGAGACATCTATGACTCCTCCCATTCATCTGGCGTTGCCACGTCGGCTTTCTTTGTGGTCTGTTCGTTCACCCATGGCGGTGGGCCGATGTACGTATCCTCATCGGCGAGGTCCGAATGCCGGTCGAAGATTGGCTCACCCTGGTAGAGGTGGCAGCCGACGGATTGCTCGGAATCGGTCGGACGACGGTAGGGGAAGACCTCTTGGCACTCGTCCTCCGAGAAGGGACACCGGGGTGCGAATCGGCACCCTGACGGGGGGTTGGTGTAGTCTGGGATCTCCCCCGGAATCCCACTCCCGATATCCTTCGAGAGTTGGGGGATACTGTCGAGCAGGCCCCGGGTGTAGGGGTGCTTCGGCTTCTCGAACAGTTCATCCGTCGGCCCATGTTCGACGATCTCACCGGCGTACATGACGTTGGTCTCCTGGCTCACCTGACGAGCGACCCCCAGGTCATGGGTGATGTAGAGGACACTTGCATCTGTCTCCTCAATCATCTCATCCAGCAATGATAAGATCTTATCCTCCGTCGTGACGTCCAGTGCAGTCCCCGGCTCATCTGCGATGAGCAGGTCCGGCTCCGAAAGTAGAGCGATCGCGATCAGCACTCGTTGGCGCATGCCACCGGACAGTTCCACGGGATACGACTCGAAGACACGGTCGGGAGCTGGGATGTTGACCTTCTCTAGAACCTCAAGGGCACGCTCTCGATGCCCGTCATCCCCGAGTTTGGTACGAATCCAATCTGTCACGCCAACCCGACGCTCGCCCTGCCAGCGGAGCACGTCGACCATCTGTTCCCCCACGGTGAAGATCGGGTTGAGCGCTGTCATGGGGTTCTGAAGGATCATGCTGATTTGCTGGCCTCGATACTGCTGCATCTCTGCGTCTGAGAGACCAAGCAGTTCCTGTCCCTTGAACCTAATCGACCCCTCAGGGACGATCGCTGGCGGCTGAGACAGCAGTCCCAGGATGGTCTTGACAGTCACACTCTTCCCACAGCCGGTTTCACCGACCAGCGCGACAGTCTGTCCTTCTTCGATGGTCAGATCGATACCGTTGATGACCTTTGCCGTCCCCGACTGGGTCTGGAAGTGGACGTGGAGATCTGTGACCTCAAGAAGTGGCTCCTCTCCAGCGGTGTCACTCATTCCTCCACCTCCACGTCGAACATGTCTCGGAGACCATCACCTAGTAGGTTGAATCCGAGCACAGTGAAGGAGATGGCTAGGCCTGGGAACGTCGCCAACCACCATTGGCTGGTGACATGGTCTCGACCGATCGAGATCATCCGACCCCATGTCGGCGTCGGTGGTTGTGCACCCAGTCCGAGGAACGAGAGCGCCGCACCGACGAGGATGACTGCTCCCATATCGAGCGTGGCCTTGACAGTCAACGGTGCCACGATGTTGGGAAGGATCTCCTTGAACGCGACCCGAGGCCAACTGGCACCGAGTGACTCGCTGGCTTCCACGAACTCCTCCTCCTTCACGGAGAGCACCTCACCTTGGACGAGCCGGGCGTACCACGTCCACCATCCGAATGCGATGGCGATCATCGCGTTCCAGAGGTTGGCCGTCAACACGGCTGTTATCGACAGCGCGAGTAGTACCGGCGGAATCGCCAAGAAGATGTCCGTCACCCGCATGATGACGGTGTTCACCCAGCCTCCAAGATAGCCGGCAACAAGCCCAAGTGGAACACCGATGGCGACTGCGATACTCACCACGACCAGCCCCATCAAGAGCGAGATGCGTGCCCCGTACATGACCCGGGTCAAGACGTCTCTGCCAACGGTATCGGTCCCCATCGGATGTTCGATACTTGGGGCTTCGTTCGTCTGGTCGAAGTGTAGCGTATCCCCGGTGTCCGCTGGATAGGGGGCGATGACAGGGGCGAATATCGCGGTCAGTATCACCGTCAGTACGATGAGAAGGCCGACCGCCGAGAGCGGATTCTGGAGGAATCGGCGGCCCTTCTTCCGGACGTCACGGAGGCGTTGTCGTGCGGATTCATCGATTATCCGGTCTCGCTCTAACACACTCATATCAGTCTCCCTCCATCACGATTCGAGGGTCGAGGTAGCCGTACAGGAGGTCAACGAGGAGATTGGTGCCGACGTAGATGACCCCGATGACCATGGTGATACCGATGATCGCGTTCGTGTCGGAGAAGAGGATCGCATTGACGCCGTACTTGGCCATGCCCGGCCAGACGAAGACGATCTCCACCAGGAAGGCGTTCCCCATCAGGAACCCGAAGTCAAGTCCGATGATGGTCAGTGAACTCGAGAACGAGTTCTTCAGGATATACTTGTATTCGATCAGGCTTCTCGGTAGCCCGTACGACTGGGAGGCGAGGACGTAATCCTTCCGCAGCTCCTCGACGACGTCCGACCGGATGTACCGGGCGATACGGGCGAGCGACGAGAGCCCCAGTGCGACTGCTGGCAGGAGGATATGTTTCGCCGCATCGACGAACGTCGCCCACTGGCCAGTGACGAGGCTGTCGATGAGGAACAGTCCCGTGATGGTCGGCGGTGCTTCCACGCCGGACGAGAGGCGTCCGGTCAACGGTAGGATGCCCAGCCACGCGACGAAGATGACCTGGAAGAGGATTGCGATCCAGAATCGCGGCATCGAGACACCGAAGAAGGCCAGTACTCGCGAAAGGTGGTCGGGCCAGCGATCTTTATGCGTTCCTGCAATCATACCGAGTGGGATGGCGAAGACGATCGCGAACAGTAGCGATACCACTACCAGCTCCAAGGTTGCGGCGAACCGGATGGCGATGTCGTGGAAGACGTTGTTGTAGGTCTGGAGGGACATCCCCCAGTTGCCTTGGAGGACACCGGTAATCCAATCGATGTACTGGACATGGATGGGCTCGTTCAGACCGAGCTCGCGCCGGAACTCCTGGATCTGTTCCTGTGAGGCCGTTGGTCCGAGCGCTGCAGCGACCGGATCTCCCGGGGCGACGCGTGCGATGATGAAGATAAGACCCGAGAGTCCGAGTAGCACCGGCACGCTCTGAAGGGTACGGCGCAGGATGAATGCGGTTCGTTTCATGAATCGTATGCGTCTGTTGGCTTGAAAGGAATCTGATTCTCGAGACAGATAACTGAATCGATGTTCGGTCGAACTATAACAATCTATCTATGCCAATCATTGAAGTAGATATCGTATCCCATGGCACCGCGATAGGTCCATCCCTTGACGGACTCGTTCATCGGCATCAAGACCGGCATCTGGGCGACGTTCAGTGACGGATAGTTATTCTGGATAATTTTCTGTGCCTCCCTCCAGTTCTCCTGTTTCTTGTCGGTCGTCTCAGCTTGGACTGCATCGTTGAGCAGGGACTGGAGTTTGTCGGTCGAGAACCAATGCCCACCATTGGTTGTCCCGAATGCCGATGGCAGGAAGAGTCCATTCAGGAAACTGAATGCCGACGGAATAGTGGCCGGGGAGAACAGGTGATACATGTGCGGCGATGTCTCCTTGGACTGCACCTTCTCGGCAAGTGCCGGGAACTGGTCTTGGACCAGTTCCACGTTCTTGATGCCGATTTTGTTCAGATTGTTCCGGAGAAGCAGCGCGGCCTTCCGGTTGGTCGGCAGGCTGGGATCGTACGAGTCCTGGATGGTGACCGAGTTGATCTCCTCCAGCGAGTACTTCGATTTCTCCAACGCTGCTTTCGCTTTCTCGAGGTCCTGTTTTATCGGGCTGAGGTTATCGTTGTGCCCCGCGAGGGAACTCGGGACCGGCCCTGCCATCGGCGCTCCACCTAGAATCTGATTAATGGCAGTCTCGTAATCGTACGCATGGGCAATCGCGCGGCGAACGTTGACGTCGTCGAGGGGTTTCTTCTGGGAATGCTGGAAGATGTAGTAGGCGTTTGTAGACTTCTTCACCTCCTTCTCCATCCGGACGTTGTCGAACTTCGCGATCTCCCGTTTCGTCGTGTCCGGGAAGAACAGATGCACCGCGTGGGCATTGCCCTGCTGGAACATCGTCTTGATCGTCGACACTTCGTTGACGAGGCGCCACTGAACCCGGTCAAGTCTGTTGTCCGGCCATCCGCGCCAGTGGTCGTCGTACGCCTCCAACGTGATCTGTGAACTCGCCTGCTGCCACCTCCCGAGCTTGTACGGCCCAGAACCTTCGACGTTCTTCTGGAGGTATCCTGAACCCCAGTCGCCACCGGACGCTTTCGGTTTTACTGCACTTTTGTTGACAATGAATAACCGAGTGAGCGCAGCCGGAAGGACGCTGAACGGTTGCTGTAGGTTGAATCGGACCGTCCTCTTGTCTACTGCAGTGGTACTACCCTGCTTGATGATGCCGTTAAACAGATAGGAGTAACCCTGTCCGATTCCAAGTAGCCGATCCATCGAGTACGCGACATCCTCGGCGGTAAGCTGGTCGCCGTTGTGGAACGTAACATCGTCGCGCAGTTTGAACTCCCACGTTGTTCCATTATTGGACGTTGACCAATCGGTCGCAACGTGTGCTGTCGGCTCTTGCGTCTTTGGATCGATGAAGAGCAGAGGGTCGTAGAGGTTGACAGCCAGTGTGCTGGTCTGCAGGAACTGGTGTTTCGCCGGATCTAGGGTTGCCACCTCACCGGACCCGATGTAAGTGACCAGATTTGCCTGATTGTTGTTCTGATTCTGAGTATCGTCTGCAGAATCTTGCGTGGTAGTTGTATCTTGGTCCGTGGGACTATTCCGGTTGTCCGGATTGTCTTGACCAGCACACCCAGCGATCAGTGTCGTACCGACCCCGATGCCGGTGTACTTAAGCATCTCTCGCCTGCGGTACTGGTCATCGTTACTGCTCACCATACGAACCTATCTCACCCCACACCGATAAAAAGGTTTGGGAGACCTCTTATATGCCCCGGCAAAATTATCCCCTTTCCTACATCGACGGTCGATTCCTACGAGTTACAGAAACGAACTGATTCAGAAGGGCCATCGGCCACTGACCTCCAATCCTCGTCGGTGATTCTCAGGGATCAATTCCTGGATATCCCCAGGGTCTGTATGTGGGACATCGACGTCAGCTGCCGCGAGCTGGAGCACTCCCGCACTGAGCACGATCGCCGTCTCCCGAAGGTCTCGTTGATCGAGCTTGTCGAGGGTGTCACCGTGCGTATGGCCCCAACCTCGACCCTCCGTCTCACGGACCGAGTTAGCGGTGACAGCGGGAACACCCCGTTGGACGAACGGCCAGTGGTCGGAGTCAGGGATGATATCACGATGGAACTCGACCGGCACCGACAGTGTCTGAGCTGCAGCTGAGACCGCTGTCTCGACGGCGTCGAATCCCATCGTCTTGAGCCGTAGTGTCCGACCTGTCCCTGCGGTGTCGACGTTCATCACAGCCTTGATCGCATCCAGGTCGTGTTCCGAGACCCACCGAGCTGACCCCTGTATCCCGACCTCCTCAGCTCCGAACCCGACGAACCGCACCCTCGTGTCGAGATCGTCCTCGACCATTGAGAGCGTTGCAGCTATCTCGACCAATGCTGCGCAACCGAGACCGTTGTCTTCGGCTCCGTCTCCGACATCGTGTGCATCCAGATGGGCGGTCACGAGCACCTCCTCGTCGGTATTCGGGCCGAGTATCGCCTCGACGTTCTGTGACGTCGCCTGCCGGGAGTCTGCGGAGACCGACAGCGAGACCGTCTGCGGCTCGTGCCGTCGTAACCATGCGGCCACCTCCTGACTCACGCCGACACCTGGTATCGCGGCAGGGGCCTTGTCGGGAGCTCCGATATGGCCTGTCGGCGGAAGACAGCCCTCCAGATCGCTTCCGAGGATGAAACCTGCCGCCCTGCCGTCGACCGACCGGCCGTACTTCTCCCAGCGGTGGACATGGGGGTGACCGGTTGGACTACCCCTGGTCGCTAGCACGTACTTATCCTCGACATCGTGTTGCTCGAACTCCTCCGGCGTCCCATGTCCGACATCGACCACGGTCGCGGAACCTTCGCTGGCAGGGCTGTTCGGTAGTGCGACTACCTCATGTGCAGCGTCAAAGGTTCGATCGTCTACCTCGATGGTTGTCTCATCTCGCCACCATCCGGTGATATCGAACGTGTTGATCTGTGTCTCACCTCCAGTGGCCGTAGCCAGCGCCTCTGCCAATGCCGTCGCTGCTTCCTTCTCGCCGTCATGACCGGCCATCCGATCACGATCGACGATCTCCTCCAGCAACCGCCAGCCACGTCTACTCCGATACGCTCTACCGATTACTGCATCAGGGAGGTTCATCTGTCTGCCCTTCGGTCACGGGTTGCCTCATGGTCGATGCTATCATCGTCGTTCAGAACTACACCGTACTTTTCTTGTGCTGCCTCGCGGGAGACGTAGCCGTCGATGACGTCGGCGCGCACCGCCTCCGGCGACCGCTCGTACGGGTCGCCATAGCCGCCCCCACCGGCGGTCCGGTTCGAGACGACCTCATCTGCGGTGAATGAGTCACGGAAGGTGCCGGTCGACTCCTCGTCGTCGGTGCCTGGTCGGAGGACGACGGCGTTCCTGGCGCCCGGTTGACCACCATCGATCCCCCAGTTGTCCGTCTTCGTCTTCTTGACCGTGGCCAGCGCCTTCGCATCCTCGAGGAAACGATAATCCCGCTGGACACCGACCCCACCACGGTGACGTCCGGCACCGCCTGAGTCCGGCCGTATCTCCAACTGTTCGATCTGGACCGGCGCCTTGTGTTCGAGGACCTCGATCGGTGTGTTCTGGACGTTCGTCTCGCTGATATGCATCAGTCCGTTCGCGCCGTCGTGGTCGTCGGTGGCTCCCCAGCCGATACCCTCGTTACAGCCCTCCATGAACATCCGCCCGGAGTCGGAATCTGTCCCCCAGACCATGATTGCGCCGAGGTCACCTCCTGACGCAGCGGGGAGGCGCTCCGGAAGCCCTTTCGCAAGTGCCTTGAAGATGACCTCGATTCCGAGCATCGACGGCCAGAGGGTGAACGTCGGCGCCGGATGGGTCGCGTGGAACAGGTTCCCTTCGGGCGCCGTCACCGATAGTGGAGCGTAATGACCAGCGTTCGACGGTTCGTGCGGAGTTGTCAACGTCTTCAGCGCCAGTTTGCATGTCGTCTCGGTCATCCCGATGGGGACGTTCACCGGGCCCTCCACCTCGTCCGAGGAGGGGGTGAAATCGACGCCGAACTCGTCACCGTCGATCGTCACCTCCACAGCCATCTTGACCAGTTCGTCGTTGATTCCATCGTCATCAAGGTAGTCCTCTGCATACCAAGTGCCATCTGGAAGGTCACGTAGTGCTTCGCAAGCCTGGTGTTCACCGTGGTCAAGGACACGCTCGACTGCAGCCTCGACGGTCTCGCTCCCATGTCGGTTATGGAGTTCCTGCAATCGTTGCCGACCGATTCGGATGGCTGCGACCTGGGCGTTCAGGTCACCCAACGTCGCACTGGGCATCCGAGAATTGAACCGGAGGAGTTCGAGGAGTTCCTCGTCGGGTTCGCCTTGCTTGTAGACCTTCGTCCCGGGGAAGAGGATGCCTTCCTGGTACACCTCGGTCGAATCGTGAACATACGCTGCATCCTTCGCGCCGATATCGCGCCAGTGTGCACGGACGACAGTGTAGCCAATAATCTCGTCGTCCTCGTCGAAGACGGGCGAGAACAGACAGGGGTCGAGGGTGTGGGCCGAGCTCCAATACGGATAGTTCATCATCACGATGTCGCCCGGTGCGAGGTTCTCCTCCCCGACGTACTCCACGCCCTTCTTGATGCTGTAGTCGTTCGCACCCAAGAACATCGTGAGGCCGGGGGAATCGGCAACGAGGTTGAGGTCGGCGTCGTAGATCGAGATGCCGAAGTCCAGCATCTCGTAGATGGTGGTGTTGTACGAGGTGCGGATGAGGGTGCGTTGCATCTCGTTCGCTGCGGAGTGAAGGTAGTTACGAACGACCTCGACGGTCGCTGGGTCCGTCCGGGTCGCCGTTCGACTCATTCGTCGGCCTCCGCGATGACCAGATGTCCGAAATCGTCGACGGTCGCCCGCTGATCGGAGTGGAACACGATAGTCGTGGTGGGCTCTCGGATAATCGCAGGCCCAGGAACGGTGTCGCCCGGGGCAAGTGAGCTCCGCGGTACGACATCGAAGTCGGTGAATGATTCCGTGGCGAAACAGTACGCTTCGGTCGTTGTCACTGGGACATCTTCGACGCTATCGGCGGACTGGAGTTCGGGCTTCTCCGTCGTCCCGACGGCTCGCACCCGGATATGGACTGCCTCGGCGGGGTCGTCCATGGCGTGACCGTACCGATCGACGTGGTGTGACTCGAACCGTTGGCCGAGCTCCTCAAGTGAACTAATATCGTCGGCAGGCACCTCGACGGTGTGTTCCTGTCCGAGGTACCGCATCTCGACGGACCGCTCAAACTGCTGCTCGTCGTCGGTGAACCCCTCATCGGCGAGCGTCTGACGTCCCTCATCCTCGAGACGCTCGAAGTCGGAGATGAGTGTGTCGTAGTCCGATTCCTCCAACACGTTGATTCGTGTCTGTGAGAAGTCGTAGACGACGTCGGCCATCAGCATCCCCCAGGCCGAGAATACCGAGGGTGCTTGCGGGATGAGGATCTCCTTCATCCCCAGTTCACGCGCGAGCAATGGGGCGAACATCGGTCCTGCTCCGCCATACGCACACATCGTGAACTCACGGGGATCGAGTCCCTTCTCGACGGTGATCTCCCTGATCGCACCTACGGTGTTGGCGAGCGTGACGTTGAAGATACCTTCGCTCGCCTCAGCAACCGACATCCCGAGGGGGTCAGCAATGCGGTCTGCGATACCCTGTCCTGCAGCGTCGGTCGCGAGATCCATCTCACCATCGAGGAACGCATCGGCATCGATGTACCCGAGTGCGACGGCTGCGTCGGTCAACGTCGGCTCCTCACCGCCCTTCCCATAGCAGATCGGGCCGGGGTTGGCGCCTGCACTCTTCGGACCCACCTTCAGAAGGCCACCGTCGAGCCAGGCGATGGATCCACCGCCTGCCCCGATCGTCCGGATGTCGTATATCGGGATCATCACGGGCTGGTTCTCGAGTGTTGCCTCATACTCGACTGCAGGGGTACCGTCCTCGATCACACAGGCATCGAGACTGGTCCCGCCCATGTCGACGGTGATGAGATCCTCGCGGTCGGTCCGTCGACCGACGAACGATGCGCCGATGAGTCCACCAGCCGGCCCTGAGAGGATTGTCTGGACCGGTGCGGTCTTGGCGTTGTCAGCCGCGAGTGCACCACCACCGGAACGGGTGATGAAGAACGGCGCCTCGAGCCCACGGTCGTGGAGCGAGTCACGGAGCTGGTCGACATATGACTCGAAGATCGGTTTGATGTATGCGTCCAGGACGGTCGTTGCGGTCCGCTCGTACTCGCGGTACTCGTTGGTGATGTCTGAGGAGAGGGACACGCTCACATCATCATATTCTTCCTTGATGATGTCAGCAACTCGTTGCTCGTGTTCGGGATTCTTGTACGCGTGGAGGAAGCAGACCGCGATGGACTCGACGTCCCAGTCTTCGACGAGTTCACGGACGGCCTCTCGCACAGCGGTCTCGTCGAGTGGTTCGACGACCTCCCCATCAGCGTTCAGCCGACCTGGGACCCCGAGACGGCGGCGTCGGTCCACCAATTGCTCCGGTCGTTGGTAGGTGATGTTATACATCTCACCTTCTTCGACGTCATACCGACCGAGTTCGAACACGTCCCGGAAGCCTTCATTGGTGATGATACCTGTCGTGGCGCCCTCCCGCTCAAGTAAAGCGTTCAGACCCAACGTCGTGCCGTGAGTGAATGCCCGGGAGTCAGCGAGGTTCAAGTCTACCTTCCCGACGGCATCCAGGACTCCTTCCTTCGGATCCTCCTGCGTGGTCGATGCCTTCTCAAGCGAGATTTCACCGGTAGAAGAGTCGAACGAAATAGCGTCGACGAACGTTCCACCGATATCTACAGCTAAATGGTCGGACATGCGTACGTCAAGTCAATACTCGGGAATCATTAAATAGTTTATCCCGCCCAATCGAAACCACCGAGCGAGATTGCTTTTGGCTCGTTAGCGGTGAGAGATCTGTTCTGCGGCCAGTTAGTGATTACGCAGGCTCGCGGTCGTCCAGGAAATCCTCTAGCTTCTCTCTTGTGTCCTGGTCCGCTTCGTACAGCGGTGGCCGGACATGTGGTCCGTGGACTCCGACGATATCGAGCGCAGCCTTCACGGCAACAGGGATAGTTTGGAGGTTCATCGCGGTCTCGATCTCCAGAATCTCCTCATGAAGCTGCCGACCTCGCTCTAATTCTCCTTCACGGGCTGCCTCGAAAAGCTCACACACCGTCTCCGGGAAGACATTCGCAGCGACGCTCGTGATACCTGTTCCGCCGAGCGTGAGCGTCGAGAGAGCTTGCGAGTCATACCCGGAGAGCACATCGAACTCCATGTCATGTGTCCGCCGGAGGAGTTCGTAGATCTGGTTGATGTCCCCCGCGGATTCCTTTATGCCTGCAATGTCGGGATGTTCGGCGAGCCGGACGGTCGCATCCGGTTCGAGATTCCGTGCCGTGCGTTTCGGGATATTGTATATGACCAACGGGATGTCGATTGCGTCGGCGATGGCCTCGTAGTGTCGGACGACGTGCTCGTTAGATGGCCAGCTGTAGTACGGATAGATGATGAGGACACCATCCGCGCCGACATCTGCAGCGTGCTGCGACAGTTGGATAGCCTCCTCCGTCGAGCTCGCCCCGGTCCCCGCAAGGACCGTTGTCGATGCGGTCTCCACCGTCGTTTCGATAACTTGCTCGTGTTCCTCGCGTGTGAGCGTCGCACGCTCACCGGTCGACCCGCAGGGAATTATCCCGTGCACACCCGCATCTTCAAGCCGGTCTATATGAGCGCGGAGTGCATCATAGTCGATGTTCCCGTTGTCGTCCATTGGTGTCGTGATCGGTGGAAGTACACCTTCTGTCACGGACATACCTCCCCTATTTTTCTGGTAGGTGTATAATGGTTCGGGTCAGGCCGATTCACGTACTCGAACAGTTTTTACAGCCGGGGCCGAATAACACGACTATATGACCAAATCCACCGGGGCGGCAGAACAAGAAAACTGTTGCAAGGTCGGGCGATTACGGCAGAAATACGACCTGACCACGATCGACGAGGATTTAACGGCAAAGTGGCGTGGCGAGGGCACGGACCAGATGAGTATCCGGGCATTGACCGATGAGTTCAACAAGCGGCTTCTCCGTGCAGCGCTTGACGCTGGGGACTTCGATTACCTTGAGGGGGAAGTGGACAACACCTATCGCATGCTCACCGATGATGACGTGACCGAAGGGGTCCGAGTGAACATCCGCCATGCCCTCAAGCGTGCAGATGTCGCCATCGAGGAAGTTGAATCGGACTTCGTCTCACATCAGACCATCTACAATCACCTGACCGACTGTCTCGATACCTCGAAGCCTGAGAAGGAAAATCACGATCCAGTGGACAAGGTCGCCAGTGAAATCTTCTCGATTCAGAACCGGACGGTTGCTGTTGCGGACAGCAAACTCGAACAGCTTCGAAACCAGGACCAGATTGCTTTGGATGAATTCGATGTCTATGTGGATGTGAGTGTCTTCTGTAAGGCGTGCCAGACGAGCCATGATCTGGGTAACCTCCTCCGGAACGGTGGCTGTCAATGCCAGGAGGAGGACGGGGTCCTCTAAGGAACGTGTCTTCTCTTGACAGGACAGCCCTAGACAGGTCTTTACAGTAGTACTTTTGTAAACGTGGTATGGACTAGCACGGTATTGGGTACTCATTACCATGAAATTCATGTTTTTCAGCGGATGGTTCCGTTATCGACGGATGTGATTTACAGTAGTACTTCTGTAAATACCTTGGCGGCGTCTCCGTTCTTGAGTCAGGGAAAATCTATTTATCCCAACTTCTCGACCTAGAGAAGTACTGTATGACCGTGCACCATGAGATCAAGCAACGAGTGTTCGAGCACGCGGACCGACACACAGAGGTGTTACGAAGCGGGCTACAGGCATCCCTCCAGGATGTCGAGACCTTCCAGCAGTGGGTGGCAGAACGACTGGAGTTGGTCGGCGCATCAACCTCGGATTTCACCCTCCAACGCGGTGATATCGAGGACCAGCCAGCGTTTCAGGAAGAGCTCGAATCTAATCCTGATGGGATGAAGTTCGGCAAGAACGTTGTCGGTCGGTTCCCCAGCCGTGAGGATACAAAACAGAGAGATGAGGCTACGACACTCCTGTTCGCACATGCAGATAAATCACCTGCCAGTTATCGGTATGCAACAGAGGGCGTTGGCGTTGACTTCGAGGGCGGACGACTCGCCGGCCCTGGCATTGCGGACGACGTCAGCGGAGTCACCGCCGCCATCGGGGCCCTTCAGACATTGGCGGAGGGTGGTTGGGACCCAGCAACTTCGGTCAGTGTGGCCAGCATTCTCGGGAAGCAACTCGGGGTCGCGGGAACATATGGTCTGATGCGACAACACGGACCAGCTGATGCAGCAGTGTACGTTCACCCCGCTGAAAGCGGACAGGGGCTGAAGGATCTCAAGGTGGGCAGCAATGGACTCTATGAATGTACCGTGATCCTGGAAGGAAGACCACCACAGACAAGCGAGACCCATCATCCGCTGTACGCCCACCAAGGTGTGAACCCGGTCGATGCTGTCGGACCTGTAACACAGCAACTACACGCTTGGACTGACGAACTTGCCGACAAACATGCACACTCAGGCGTCGAGGATGCGGCTGGAACCTCTGCCGGTGTCCTGCTCTCCGATGTCGATGTCGATGATAGCGGTCGTGCAGTCTATGAGATGCCGCAACGCTGTACGATTACGATCGCGCTCGCCTTCCCACCCAGCGTATCGCTGGACATTGTCGAGGAGGGGGTCCGTCAGACGGTCTATGAAACTGCCCAGGAGAACGGCGTCACGAGCGTAGCCATCCATCGGGGTGATCACGTGGCCGAGTCCGCAGAGACACCGACCAACACGGCAGCTGTCCAGACAGCGGATACTACAATCGAACAGGTAACAGGTCACTCACCCACCTACTACTATGGGCATACGGCCAGCGATATCCGGTACCCGATTCTGTATTGGAATGCTCCAACAGTGGGTTTCGGCCCAGAGGCCGGTGCGATGGGCGATCGCGACGAATGGATCGACCGAGAGGAGTATCTCGAGACGATCGCTACCCTTGCTGTATTCCTCGTGGAGTATACTCCCACGACGTGACCTTCGGATCCCCTCCTGTCACTGGATCTTCTTCTGACGTAAGGCACGGGTCGCTTCGTGGTCGATACTGTTGTCATCATGTAGTACGACTCCATAGGTGTCTCGCGCTGCCTCCCGGGATACATAGCCATCGATCACGTCTGCTCGAACTACCTCCGGCAATCGGTCGTGGGGATCTCCGTGTCCTCCACCACCACCTGAGCGGTTCCAAAGCCGCTCGCCAGCAGTGAATGAATCACGACATGTACCCGTTGACTCGGCTTCCTCCGTCTCCGGACGTAGGACGACCTCGTTCCGCGCGCCTGATTCCCCACCACCGATGCCCCAGCCATCGGTCTTCGTCTTCTTCACGGTGACGAGGGCGTTACTGTCAGCGGTGAATCGATAGCTACGATGGATACCGAGCCCCCCACGATGTTCTCCAGCACCCCCGGAGTCGGTACGGAGTTCGACCTGCTCGACCTCGATCGGGGCCTTATGCTCCAAGATCTCGATCGGAGTGTTGCGGACGTTGCTCTCGGTGATGTGCATCAGTCCGTTTGCGCCGTCGTGTTCATCGGTGGCCCCCCAACCGACGCCTTCGTTACAACCTAGCATGAACGATCGGCCGGTAGAGGGGTCCTCTCCCCACGTCATGAACGCACAGATATCGCCGCCCGAATGGGCTGGGATGCCGTCGAGTCCCTTCGAGAGTGCCTTGAACACGGTCTCGACACCCAACATCGACGGCCAGAGGGTGAACGTCGGCGCCGGATGGGTCGCGTGGAACAGGTTCCCTTCAGGCGCCGTCACCGACAACGGGGTGTAATGGCCGCCGTTCGATGGTTCATGCGGGGTCGTGAGGGTCTTGAGGCAGAGCTTCCCCATCGTCACTGTCTCGCCGTAGGGGACGTTTATCGGTCCTTCGACCTCGTCCGACGAGTCCGAGAAGTCGAGTCGGAACTCGTCACCGTCGATCGTCACCTCGACCGCGACCTTTACGAGCTCCTCGTTGATGCCATCATCATCGACGAAATCTTCAGCGTACCATGTCCCGTCAGGCAACTCGCGCAATGCCTCCCTGGTCTGCCGTTCACCGTGGATGGTGACCTGGTCGACGGCGGTCTCAATGGTCTCGTACCCGTACTTACCGTACAGTTCACGGAGCCGCCGTCCACCGATGTTCAGTGAAGCGACCTGCGCGTTCAGGTCACCGATTACCTTGTCGGGCACACGGGTGTTGAACCGAAGAAGTTCGAGGAGTTCCTCGTCGGGTTCGCCCTGCTTGTAGACCTTCGTTCCGGGGAAGAGGATACCCTCCTGGTATACCTCGGTCGAATCGTGGACGTACGCCGCATCCTTCGCGCCAAGATCCATCCAATGTGCACGGACGACGGTGTAGCCGATAATCTCGTCGTCGTCCTCGTCGAAGACGGGCGAGAACAGACAGGGGTCGAGGGTGTGGGCCGAGCTCCAATACGGATAGTTCATCATCACGATGTCGCCCGGTGCGAGGTTCTCCTCCCCGACGTACTCCACGCCCTTCTTGATGCTGTAGTCGTTCGCACCCAGGAAGAGTGTCAATCCGGGGGAATCGGCGACAAGGTTGAGATCTGCGTCGTAGATCGAGATACCGAAGTCCAGCATCTCGTAGATCGCCGTATTGTACGCTGTCCGGACGAGTGTGCGTTGCATCTCGGTCGCTGCTGATTGGAGGTAGTTACGGATGATCTCTACCGTTGCAGGATCGACTGTAGATTGGGCGGATGACATCGTCACCGGTCATACTCCTCCGGACAGCCTCTTGATTGTTTCGTCGCAGGAGGCGGGGACAGATTTATCATCGGTCACAGAGACCATGGAACTGTGTCAGCGTTAGAACTCGACCTTGGCGATACCGTATTGCGTGGTGAACTTCTCGAAAAAGAGGCTTCGGAGAGCGTGGACGCCCTTCACGACCTTCTCCCACTCGAATCGACCCTGTTGCACGTTCGGTGGAGTGGCTACGCGACATGGGTGAACCTCGAAGATACTGCACTTCCAGAACTCCCACGGGAGAACCACACCGTCTACCCCTCACGCGGAGATGTACTCCTCTATCCGGGTTACAAGAACGACAAGGAGCTGCTAGTGGCGTGTGGGCCGACCTGCTTCAAGAGCCCGGCTGGAGAGCAGGCTGGCAATCACGTCGCCACACTTGACGCCTCGCAAGAGACACTGAGCTCGATCGAGGCGACCACGCTCGAGGATGGCGGTCAAGATGTGACCCTTCGGATAACGGATGAGTAGCGCTGTGTGGAGGATAGTGTATCACTGTAGGACGGTGTCGGGGGTCCACTCCGGGGGCTCCCGAGATACAAACTCGCCATGACCTGGTGATGCCACGAGCTCACCGTCCTCGACGACAGGTTCACCCCGGACGAGCGTCGTCTCAACGCCCCCTGTCACCTCCCGTCCTTGGTAAAGGGTGAAGTCCGAGATCGAGGCGTTATCGGCAGCATCGATCTCGTATGTCGTATTCGGGTCGAACACCACGATATCGGCATCTGCACCGGGCGCAATGGCCCCCTTCCGCGGGAGGCCGAACAGCTTCGCAGGGAGCGCTGACTTAACGCGGACCAGTGCTGGATACGAGAATCCTCGGCCATGGACCGCCTCGTCGTGGAACACAGGTAGCTCGGTCTGAAGACCGTTCGCACCGAACGCGCTGTCCCACCAGTCGTCGACATCCTTGTCAGCTCGGGTGTAGCCACAGTGGTCCGACGAGACGACATCGAGCGTCCCACGTCTGAGATGCTCGAACAGCGCATCTTGGTCGGCGGAGGGGCGGATAGGTGGGGCGATCATCGCCAGATTCCCTTGTTCTTCGTACACCGATTCGTCAAGCGCGGTGTAATGCGTGCATGTCTCTGCTCGGATGGTCTCGGGTCCTGCTTCGGATCTGACCCGCTCCAGCTCGGCGAGTGCCTTCCGACTCGTAGTATGGAACCCGTAGTACTTGGCGCCATGCTCGGCCGCCAGGCGACCGACCGTCGCGGCGGACACGGCCTCTGCGTAGTCTGGCCGCGAATCCGGATAGTCGGTCGGATCACCACGCCCGGCCGCCCGGAGCATGTCCGTTCGGGTGTCACAGATGGTCGGATCCTCGGTGTGGACGACGGCAACACCTCCGATATCGGCGAGTTGCTCGAGCACTCGGTCGATGAAGCCGTACGAGAGGCCCATTTCGTACGTGGTGTACATCTTGAAGGACGTGACGCCTGATTCGATGGCCATCTTGAGATCATCGAACACGGCCGGATCCTCACGGGTGATACCGCCATGGAGTGAGAAATCGACGAAGGCCTCATCGGCCTTCTCCTGTTTCCGTTCGATCCCCTCGATTAGTGACGCTGGCCTGTCGTACGGGCTCATCTCGCCGGTCCAGGCCTGCCATCCGAAGTCGATGATGGTTGTCACGCCACCAAGTGCAGCGGCCGCGGTTGCAGTCCGATACGTATCGCCCGAGAACATATCAGCGACATGAACGTGGGGGTCGACCACCCCCGGCATCACGATGCGGTCCGTCGCATCGATGACTTTGTCTGCGTCGGGGAACCTCGTCGCATCACCGACCGCCACCACCTGCTCGTCCGCAATCCCGATGTCTGCCTCCCAGGTCGCATCGGCATTAACGACCGTACCATCACGGATGATAGTATCAAGACCCATAGTACGACCTCGACAGCCATCAAGTTATATCTCAGGGTCCAGCTCGCTGATGGCATCGACAACCGCCATCCGCTGATCGATCTACCACCACGTGACAATCATGTCGATGTCGCCACCATCGGTGCTCAGATTGGTTCGGCGAAGGTGAGCCAGTCCGCAGGATTCTGTATGAGGATCTGGTCGATAGTAGTTTCGTCGACGCCACGATCACGTAGGAGAGACGTGATGTTCCGAGGGATATGGGCGTACCCGAATCCGCCATAGGTCGTGTACTGGACCTTGTTACAGACATCGTGTGAGAAGAGGAGGTGGGAAGCATACCCTTCGTCGATCAGCGTCGTCGTGAACTCGAGTCGCTGTGCATCCGGCATGTAGGCATCGTTGTACCTATCGAGGTGGAGCTCGTGTCCCCAGAGGTCGTACTCCAGATACGCGCCTCTCTCTGCAATGTCACGTTGGTACCCAAGCTCCTCGAAGATGGTCCGATCCATATGACATATCGCGACTCGTTCCGGTGGGAGACCCTCCTCCTCGATGATGTCCAGGATCTCCAATCCCCATCGTGAGGAGGGATACGTTCGGTCACGTTGGGCGTGGGGTGTTCGACCCGGCGGATGAACGGCAAGAGGTGCACCGGTCTCCGCAGCGGCTCTGGCTGCCCCCCGGAGGACCTTCCTCTCGTCGTCGTGGATCCGACCACTCAACCCGATCTCACCGATGACGCCCGCTCGGACACGTGTCCCATCGATACCTTCGCGGACATCGCGGACGAACTCCTCACGGATATCGTCGACCGACATCCGGGTGACCCGTTCTGGATGGAACGTCTCCATGTAGATTGCCGTACCGTGGATGCAGTGGAGTCCGAGTCCGTGACAGAGTCCGCGGACGCGCTCTGGGTCACCGCCGACGTTCTTCGGGGTGACATCGACGAGGGTCCGACCGCCGGCCTGGGTGAATCGGCGGAGTTCATCGGCGGCAACATCGGCATCATCGAGTCGGCGATTGTCCTCATGTTGCATCGGGTGTCGCCGAACGTACCAGAGGTTCTCCATGGTCACCGGTTCACGAGCGATGCGTCGCTCGACACTCGACTCTGGTAGTGAGGACGGACCATCCGTGAAGTCGATGAACACGTGTTCATGGGGTAGCGTCACTCCCACGGTCTCAGGTGCAATCGGCCCTTCCACGGATAGTACCTGTCCGGTCGCGTCGGACATATCTCCTTCATTGCTGGACTGATACAAATAGCTTTCATCTGAGGTAGCCGCGCCGTCCGAGCTCTCTCGGCGATCGTGAATCTCTTGATGAGAGGCCCTTGGATACGCTTTCTCATATCGGTATCTAAGGTTCCTCAGTCATCCCTGGGAAAGAAGGCAGGACGGCATCCTACAGATCGTAGACGTCAGTTCACGGTACCTTTATTACATATCAGGGTATCATCCGATATGGTTGCGATGAGCTTAGAGAGACGTTACCAACGTGAGTTCGTGCGAACGTTCTTCACCACACCGACCGCAGTCGAAGGAGAAGATGATTCCGCCAAGATGCTCCGAAGTGCCGTCCAACTTCGTGGAATGCAAGCACCCGATGTCTGGGTCCCAGACAACGAGGACGCAACGGCGCCGAACATGCGAGACGAGGGCGTCGAGAACATCGTCGATGTCATCTCCGAGCATGGCGCCGACTTCCCCGGCGAGATACATCCCCGCATCGTCTGGCACCGTGACGACCCGACGACCCGATATCAAGGGTTCCAGCACATGCTCGAGAATGCAGACCCGAGCAATGGTGCTATCGAGCATATCGACGGCTTCGTGATTCCGGAGGTCGGTGATATTGATGATTGGAAGAAGGCCGACGAGTTCCTCACAATTGTCGAATCCGAATACGGGCTCGAGGAGGGGAGCCTCTCGATGTCTGTGATCGTCGAGAGCGGTGAGGCTGAGCTAGCCATGGGCGACCTCCGAGAGGAGATCGGCAAGCCTGCGAACAATCTCGAGCGACTGTTCCTTCTCGTCGATGGTGAGGTCGATTACACCAAGGATATGCGAGCCATGACGCCCACCGGGGAGCTACCGGCGTGGCCGGAACTCCGTCACAACACCTCTCGTGGTGCCAGTGCTGCCGGCCTCATTGCTGTCGACGGTCCGTACGACGATATCCGTGATGTCGAGGGCTACCACGCACGGATGGAGGACAACAGGGCGAAGGGGATGACAGGTATCTGGTCGTTGACACCGGGGCAGGTCGTCGAGGCGAACAGGTCGCCACTACCGCCGAAGATCGGTAGCTGGATCATGGAGGTGGACGGTCAAGAGATAGAGCTTGAAGGAAGCGAGGACCGACAGGTCCTTGATACCGATGCGGTGAGCCTTCAGGAGACCGACGAGGGGAGCTACAGCCTCCAAATCGGCGATGACGAGCGACGGCTTGACGAGGACGAACTCCAGGAGGAACTGACCGATAGGGTCTCCTACATCCCGAGCCTAGATGACATCGTCGATTCCATGGAGGAGTTTGAGGCAGCCAAGGAATCGGGCAAGGGCGCTATCGCTGTGACCCAGGCGACGACGGTAGTCATCGACGATGTTGAGATAGACATCAGCAAGGAGCGGATGTGGGACGAGGCGACCTACCAAGCGGCTCAGACGCCGATCACACTGTTCCAGGACGTGTATGAGCACCGCCCGGATCAGCATGAGGAACTGGAGGAGACATATGGTATCGATATCGTCGAACGCGCCATGAACGTAGGCTGACCGTCGTCGAATCACGAAGACCTAAGACTGCTTCCCGAAGCGGTTCCGGTCGGTGAGGTCTGACCCACCTCCGACCGTCAATCGAATGGTAATCTAATTAATCTCCAATCATCACCCAGAAACACGGTCTCTGCCTAGTCCCGATAGCTCTACTGCGTAGGATTCTCTCCGAGTAACTCCTGTTGAGTTCGCAAAGGGCCGATCACACCTCACGGCGCGTTCTTCAATTCGAGAGTCCTCGGAGATTTTTTCGCCGGACCCACCTGGGGCTGGGGTGTGCTGTGATGGATGGCTAATTATTTCAGATTCTGGAGGCGAAGCCATCGATGGAAGGTTCCAGAACGGCCTTCGATATGAGGGGGACCGATTTTCTCGAACCTTGCTGTACCACTCGGACTCCTGGTGAGGTCATCCTCGTGTTCTCACTCCCTCCTTTTGTACCGGTGCCTCTCGAATCAGTTGACCGTCATCACGTACCGCAGTATGAATCAATGGATCACCCTCGTACACAGCAATACGGGTCGCTGGTGATTGATGACGGGCGATGACCCATCCATCGTGGTCACTATAGATCGTGGTCTTGTGTTCACCTAACGGGGAGACGATATCTGCTACCGGATCACCTTGTTCGATCTCATCACCTGCATCGACCCGATGACGAACGATACCTGCCCTGTCCGTGACCGGATCGACCGGCCGTTTGCACGGGAAGTCGACCGGTGCGTCCGGGGTTACGTCGTTTGGGACGATCTTCCCGTCCAGGATACCCATCTCACGCATCACGTTCTGTACGCCGATGACGCCCGCTTCACGATTCTCCTCAATGACCATCCCGGCCGTTGTCCCCATCTCAGGAGTGAAGGCAGGGATTCCGGCCTTCTCGAGCAACGAGCCTGCGGTGGTTCTCCGAAGGTTCCGCTCTCGGTATTCGTTCTCCTCATATTGTAGAATCGGAATCCCGAACGCGTTCACCAGCTCATCTAGTTCCTCAGCGAGTGCTTCAGCCTCAGCTTGGGTTCGACGATATCCGTATGGGACCCGTGGTCGAACAACGTAAGGCACTGCGTTCACGTGTGCGGAGTGGAACGAGATGAGCGCATCGGCGGTATCGGTGATCTCGTCGTAGATCCGCTGGTTGATGCGCTCTTGGAGCTTCGGCGGACGTTCGGTCTCTTGGTCGTAGGGATCTGGCCAATACCGATTGGGGTCATGATCGTTGTAATATGATGTTCGGGCATCTTGTCTGAGTCCAGCAGGATTGATGTTCGGCATACAGACGACCCGACCGGAGATCCGTTCCGCGAGATCTTGGGTCATCAGATCGTGACAGGTCGCGAGTGGTGTGACCTCTTCACCATGGATTGTTGCGACTATCCATAGGGTCGGGCCATCTTCCTCGCCTTCGGCGATGAAGACCGGAACCTGTTCCTGTTGCCCAGTCGGGAGGTCCGCTACGTCAAGATAGCCCTTCGTCAGTTCGCCTGGTCGAGAAGATACGTTACCTATCTGCATGGCGCGTGTGAACAACGGCCGTCTCTCTATTAATATCCTTGTGTGAAAATATCCGAGAGGATGTCAGGATGCAACCGGTCGATTCGAATCCGTAGACGTTCCTGAGGGACATTGGTCTGCAATCCCGTGATGGTATCGAGGCCTTCAACAGGTGGAGCAGACCGATTGCCCAGTGCTCACCTCGGATCGGTCCGCGATCGATGGTTCGACCCTTATCGATACTGTCCCAGGGGCAAACTTTTGTACCTGGTACTTGGTATCAATCTATGGAACTGGATGTCGAACGGTTCAGGCGATATCTCGACGGTATCGATGTAGATGGCTATCTCATCGATGCAGACTCGTCCGAACCAGACCAACGGTACGTCTCACAACTCGATGCCCATGACCCGTTCGTAACCCTCTTCGATGGAGTCAGGACCCGACTCCTCATCTGGGGGTCGGACGTTCATCGAGCACCGAACGCAAGTCGTGCCGACTCGGTCCACGGACCTGAAGAGTATGGTCTCGATGAGATACTGCTCGAGCACGAAGGGAGAGAGCAGAAGCGGGATATCGTGGCGAAGTTCCTCCATAGTCACGATATCTCATCGGTTGCTGTTAGTTATCGATTCCCAACTGGGCTGACTCGTGGTCTTGAACAGCGAGGAATCCGTATAAAAGCAGGGCACGACACCATCATCAAGGACCTTCGTACCCAGAAGACTGATTCCGAACTTCAAAGCATCAAGCAGGCTCAGACCGCCAATGAAGCAGCGTTCCGTGTTGTCGAGGATATGCTAAGGGAGTCACTCATCCGTGATGGTGGCTTATATCTCGGCGAAGATCCGCTTACAGCCGACAGAATCCTAGACAAAATTGACCAGGTTGCGCTCCAGCATGATTGCATCCTCGACCATGACCCTGTACTCGCCTGGGGGTCTGACGCCGCAGACCCCCACGGTCGTAGCACCGGTCAGCTTCAGGCGCAGGAGACCATCGTGTTGGACCTCGGTCCACGACATAGGGGGTCGGGCTATCATTCGGATATGACAAGGACGTTCCTTAAGGGGGAACCTTCGCCCGAAGCGACGGAGTTCCACGAGGTGACGGTCCGTGCATTACACGAGGCCCTCTCCGTGATCGAGGACGGGGTATCAGGTGAATCAGTCCATGAGGCCGTCTGTAATGTGTTCGACCAGGATGGATACCCCGTAAAGCGAGACGGGCAGGACCCTGAGAGTGGGTATCTTCATTACACCGGTCACGGTGTCGGACTCGACCTGCATGAGCCGCCTCACTGCAGTCCAGGGGACGAGACACTGGAGGCAGGGAACGTGTTGTCGATAGAACCCGGACTCTACGATCCTGCTGTGGGTGGTGTTCGGATCGAGGATCTCGTCCGGGTCACAGATGATGGCTGCGAGAATCTGACAGACTACCATGAAGAGATGGTCATCCCGTGACAAAGGAACACCGGTGATGAGAAGATGATCGTTTACAGGTGGTCAGGAGAAGAGACCTACGATGTTCGATAGATAGTGGTGTCGCGAGGGCTTCGTGAGACTACGTCATCAGGTCGACGTTGCGTCTTCGTCTATCACGAACCCAGTCTCCAAGGCTGGGTCCTCGTCGTGATGATCCGAATAACCGTTTATCCAACGCAAGATTCGTCTGAGCCGGTCGACGACGTGCTTCGGTTCGCCTGCCCGGGACAGTTCATGGCCTTCACGAGGATACCTAATGAAGCAGGTGTCGACATCGTTCTTCCTCAGCCCCCGATAGAACATCTCCGAGGTGTTGATCGTGGACCGGTAGTCCTCCTCGGCGTGCATCACCATCGTTGGCGTCGCGACCTGATCGACATACGCGGCGGGCGAGTGTTCCCACAATAGTTGATGGTCATCCCAAGGAACAGTTCCGAACTCATCTTCGAGGAACTTGTACCCATCAGTCGATCCGTACATCCCAGCGATATCATTGACCCCCCGCTGGGTGACAGCAGCCTTGAATCGATCTGTCTTCCCCACGATCCAGGATGTCATGAAGCCGCCGTAGCTTCCACCGATCACGAACGCGTTCGTCTCATCGACGTAGTCCCGTTCCATCACCGTATCGACCCCGGCCATGATATCCTCGTAGTCAGGCCCGCCCCAGTCCCGATAGATCTCCTGCATGAACTCCTCCCCCCAGCCGACCGACCCTCGGGGATTACACCAGAAGACGACATAGCCGGCAGCGGCGAGACACTGGAACTCGTGCCACATCGTACCAGCGGTCGTCCAGAGGTAGTGAGGTCCTCCGTGAATCTCGACCGCCAAGGGATATGTCTGGTCCGGATCGAAGTCGGAGGGTGTGAGAACATATCCGTGTATGTCCGTACCATCGGGATTCTCGAAGGTTATCTCTTCGGGCTTGTTGAGGATACGGTTCGAGAGGTAGTCCTCGTTGACGGTGGTCACCCGGCGGATATCCTCACCATCGGACCTCGCGATGAAGACGTCCCCAGGATGATTCCACTCGCTCTGCGAGAACGTGAGGTGATCCTCTCCGATTTCGAATCCGGTGACGTGATGAATCTCCTCATCCAGGATCGCCTCTGGCGTGGACGCCCCATCGGCACAGACACGCCAGATAGGAATCCGTCCTGGGCCAGGCGTGCTGAAGTAGAGATACCTGTCGTCCGGTCCCCACTTCGGCCGATCGGAGAGACGTCGTATCATGCGATCGAAACCATCGGTGAGCAGGGTGACCTCGTCCGTCTCTACCTCATAGAGTGCGAGATCGGTCTGTTGCATCGTGGCTCGTTCAGCCTCTCGGACCGTGAATGCGATCCGACCGTCACCTGTTGCCGAGATGTCCGGAGCTGCTGGGAACGAAGCAGGGAACGTGAACTGGGTGAGCTGTGTCTCAGACTCTGAATCCATATCGTAGGAGAGGAGATCCTGGACGTAGTTGTCGTCAGGATCGCCGGTCTGTTTGCTCGTATAATAGATGGTCGACGCATCGCCCCATTCGGGGCTGAGGAAATCGTAGTCACCCTCGGTGATCCTGGTTACCGTATCGGACTCGATATCGAGGACATAGACATGGCTCCGTTCCCCGTCGATGAAGCCGTCATGGACGGTGTAGACGGTCCGGGTGATGACACGGGGATCCGGTTCCTCACGTTCGTACTCTGGGTCAGCCTCCTTGTCGAGATCGACACCGAGTCGATGTTCCTCCGCTGTAGCAGCCTGCGTGAAGACGATCCTCGTTCCATCTGGACTCCATTGGTATTCGGATACTCCACCGATGACATCGGTGGCCTGTCGTGGCTCGCCCCCATCGGTCGGCATGATGTACAACTGTCGTATCTCGGAATCATCCACGCGAACAAACGATAATCTATCCCCTGACGGCGACCAGGCTGGGTCTGTATCTACAGTATCCGGAGCGGTGAACCGGCGTGGTTCACCCCCATCAGTCGGAGCGACGAAGATCGTCGACTCGTACTCCATTCCATCTTTCGGGGTCTTGACCGGGTACGCGATTCGCGACTCATCCGGGGACAACGCTGGATCGGTATCCAATTGGCCAGTGGTGACCTTCGAAATCTCATGATAATCTTCGGGGCTGATCGGTCGCATGCCTGAGCAACTGTTCACGAACCACCTACAAAGGATTTGCCCGTGAAGTGATACAGACTATCCGATTCCAACACGGATCGGTGGAAGGTCACACTTCTGTCCGTCTCGATCGAGGATACAGGTCTCGGCAGTGAATTGGAGGAGATACCAGGAAGAACAGGTGGCACCTCCGAAAGGCAGACTTGTTCTTCGAGGGTGCAATCCTGTCATAATCCGCACGGTCCCCTTGTATGGCCTACGCTTCTACGAGCGGCTTCAGCTCCCTCTGTGGCTCCGTCAGGTAAGTGGCCCCGGATTCCGTGACCCTGGCCATCTCCTCCTGCGCGAGGTACCCCCACTGGGTCTCGATTCCCAGTTCGATGGTGAATACCTCTCCCTCGCTTACCTCACGGTATGGGGCCTCGCCATATCGCTCCCAGGTCGGACCGAGATATGCGCCACCGTCATGCACACGTCGACCCACCTGATGACCTAGACCATGCTTGAACTCTGGCCATCCTCGTTCCGTTATCACATCGCGTGCAGCCCTGTCCACCTCGTGTCCTTCGACCCCAGGTTCAAGGGCGTCGAATCCAGCGGCGATGGCCGCACGCACATCCTCGAATGCAGATTGGAGTTCCGCAGGCGGTGACGTCTCTCCCTCCTCAGGATAGTAGTAGAGGCGCTGCATATCTGAGCAGTACTCTTCGTAGACGACGCCGAAATCGAGCCGCAGCACCTCCCCTCGCGGCAGGGTACGGCTACTTGGCTTCGCGTGACCATGATCAGCCTCCGCACCGGCGGTGACGACCGGACACATCGACCGTTCCCACGCCGTCTCGATCTCATGGTCGTCGATCTGCTCATGGAGGAATGCTGCCACATCAGCCTCGGACCACGAGGGTTGCCAGGAGCGACGCATCTGCTCGAGGAACTCCTGTGCCAGGTCGACCGCCTTCTGGATACGTTCCAGTTCGGTAGAGGACTTCCTGCCGCGTACACCGGCGATCACATCCTCGGCTCCGGTCAGCGCGTCGTGATACTCCGTCCCTTCTAGGTAGTGTTCCAGTTCGAGATACAGGCCGTGGCTCAATCCGTCTGCGGTACTGTCGCTCCGGGAATAGTTGACCGCAATCGTCTCCGGATCCACCTCTTCGATGGCCTCGGAGAACGCCGATTCCAGAGATTCCTCGTACGGTCTGACGTCGAAAAGTCCCAAATCTTGGATGTTCCCTGCATCGTGAGACTCACAGATGACGATTTTTCGTCCACCACGAGTGAGTAGGACCATCCCTGGCCAGATGAACTCTTCTCCCAGAATCAATGGCTGCATCGGGTCCGGTGCGTCGGCTGTATCCCGGCCGAACGTGATCCAGGCATCAACGTTCGTCTCTTCCAACGTCTCCACCGCCTGGTCCGTCTTCTCACGGACGATGTTGCTTACTGTCACGGTGAACCACGTTCCGTATTCCTCTAGCGATTGTAAATAACTTCGGGACCTTCGGACCACCACTTGCTACAATAGGATGTCCAGAGTCAAACGGGGAGGAGGAACAACGATGTATGACCGATGAGCAGACATCACCTCTGGTCCGGTCGAGTCATCAAAACGGTGACAATGGATGAGATCGCCAGGGGGCCACCCTGATAGTGGGGATTAGTGCCTAAGAATACCACTTTACTATGGGGTACCAGGTACAAACATGGGAAAGATTTAATAGTTGGGAAGATGGGCAGTGTGTATAGTCATGACAAGTGACAAGGGCGGGCAAGAGGGGACTGTCCCTATCAGCGAGCTGAACGGACCGTCGATCAGTCGCCGCAACACGCTCAAACTATTGAGTGCTGCGGGGATGGCTGGTCTGGCCGGCTGTAGTGGCGCTGAGGAGGAGATTACGACCACCACCGAAGGAACGACCGAGAGCGGCAGCAACAGTTCTCAGAACACGAGTTCCCCGCCATCTTCCAAGACAGGCGGGAAGATGACCGCAGGATGGAACGTGAGCGAGTTCACCCAGATCGACCCTCACTACTCGACGTTGACGTTCTCGACGCAGCTTCTCGGGAATCTATTCAGTGGCCTCGTCGAAGTCAAGAAGGACCTCACCATACAAGGTGACCTGGCGAAGGATTGGACCGTCTCGGATGGGGGGAAGACCATCGAATTCCAGATGGTGGAGGACGCACACTTCCCCTACAATGGGAAGAATGTGACCGCAGAAGACGTCGAGTACTCGTTCCGTCGGGTTATTGAGGAGGAGACTCCCCACGCGAACAAGTTCTCATCGCTCAGACCCCTTGACGATGGAGGGATACAGACTGACGGTGACTACGGGTTGACTCTCAACTTCAAGCAACCCTTTGCACCCATCTTTATCTTCCTGACCCCCGACCTGGGCAACGCAGGTGCCGTGATCTGTCCGCAGGCGCTCGAGGACATGGGGAAGAAACAGTTCGGCATCAAACCCCAAGGCTCGGGTCCCTTCCACATCACGAAGCACACGTTGGGCTCAACATTGCAAACGAAGGCCAACAGAAATTACCACAAGTCTGATAGTAATGGGACTCAGCTCCCATATCTAGATGCCATCGATTTCGAGCCCTTGAAGGAGGCCTCGACGCGGACGAACGCACTCCTGACCGGATCGGTGCAGTTCCTGAACTGGCCGCCGGACGCGCAATTAGGGACTCTGAAAAAGAACAGAAATGTTGAGGTGGAAAGCCTCATGGGCCCGAATTTCGGCGGTCTGGCGTTCAACAACCAGGCAGAGCCGTTCAAGGACAAGAAGGTGCGGCTGGCGGTAGCCAAAGCAATCGACGAGGAACGGTACGTGAAGGAGGCCTTGTTGGGCCATGGTACGGCGGACACTGGCGTGTACAGCCCAGCACACGGATGGCTATACCGTGATAAGTTCGCGGAATCGGACGATACGATCGGCGGCCCGGAGAAATCGTCTGTCCAGCGGTACGACCCTGAGGGCGCTCGGAAATTGGCCAAGGAAGCGGGCGTCATGGGGCTAGACATCGAGATGACCGTCTCTCCGCCGGAACTCCGAGGTGCAAAGGTCCTCCGGTCTCTCCTGAACGAGGAGCTGAACTGGAACGTCAAGATACAGCAATACGATATCTCGACCATCTTCGAGCAATTGCCGAACGGGAACTACAAGTTCATCCCGTTCGGGAACAGTGTCTCCCCCGATCCAGATGGTCTGACGTACCAGTTGTTCGGCCCACCTGAAGAGACCTACAACTGGTGGGGCCCCTACATCGACGATGACCTGATGAAGTTGCTCAAGCGGCAGCGTACCGAACTAAATCGCGAGAAGCGGAAACAGACTCTCTGGAAGATCGAGGACATGCTCCTCGAAGAGGCTCCATGGGCCTTCTTCGAACATGAGACGGTCGAAGCGGCACGGCGGAAGAACGTGAAGAACTACACCCACTTCGGTATCATCGACCGACTCCGCTCTGTCTACCTGGAGGATTGACCTACTCCCCGGTCCATATCATGAAGAAGTACATCACGAAACGAGTGGTACACGCGATAGCGATAATGTGGATGGTGGCCACTGTCCTGTTCTTCGGCATCCGTTTCCTTCCCGGTGGTCCGGTGAGGACGATGCTCGGGAAACAGGCCACCGAGGCCAAGATTCGTGCGTTACGTCGTGACCTCGGTATGAACCGGCCACTCCACGAACAGTACTTTGACTGGCTCATCAACCTCATCCAGCTCGATTTCGGGACAAGTATCCGATCGGGCCAAGAGGTCACCGAGGCGATCATGCTCGCTCTACCGAAGACCCTCTCGATAGGGGTGTTGGCCGTCTTGATAGGGCTGTGTATCGCAATCCCCACCGGAGTCATCAGTGCTACACGTCGCCACGAACTGCCGGATTATATCGCGACGTTCATCGCGTTCTTCGGTCTCTCGGCCCCGTCGTTCTTCATCGCGATCCTTCTGATGGTCATCTTCGCGGTCCGGTTCGAGATACTCCCCGTGTTCGGATACACCCCTATCTCGGAGGGAATCGTTCCCTGGTTCAAAAGCATCTTGCTTCCAGCAATCGCCGTCGCGCTACCGTACACTGCGGTCGTGATGAGGATGATGCGATCGTCACTCCTCGAGGTCATGGGTGCTCAGTACATGCGCACGGCCAGGTTGAAGGGGCTCGACCGACGGATCCGGTTCTACAAGCATGCGCTTCAGAACGCTCTCATCCCGGTCATCACCGTCGCAGGGATACAGTTGGCAGTCGTGATCGGAGGCAGTGTCACGGTCGAAATCGTCTTCGGTATCAAGGGGATCGGCCGTCTCATCGTCTCATCGATCATCAATCGGGATTACCCGGTGACGCAAGGGGTCATCCTCGTCATCGCGGGCGGGTTCATCTTCATCAACCTCGGAGTCGATCTCCTGTACACGGCGATCGACCCACGAATCAGGTATGGAGAGGAATGAGCAATGAGTGAACAAGAGGAAAATAGGGGTCAAGGACGTGGCACCGATAGCATTGGAGATACGGAGGGGATCCCGGTAGGCAAGTCGAGGTCCTCACTCCGACGCCTCGTCAAGGAGCTAATGTCGAAACGGATACGGATGGTCGCCACCGTAACGATAATCGCCATCATCTTGGTTGCCATTCTTGCGCCAGCATTCGCTCCGTACGATCCGGACGAGACCTACGGACTGTTCAAGCCGCCGAACTCACATTCTGTCGGGAACTTCGATGATGACCCTGCGCGTGAGCGTGTGTATCACCTTCTTGGAACCGATTCGTTCGGCCATGACGTTCTCTCACGCGTCATCTACGGTACGCGGATCTCGCTCCTGGTTGCGTTCGCATCGGTAGCTATCGGGTCTCTTATCGGATCGACTATCGGTCTCTTGGCGGGGTATTACGGTGGATACGTAGACGATCTATTGATGCGGTACATCGATTTCCAATGGGCGTTCCCAGAGATTGTTCTTGCAATCGGCGTAGTTGCGTTCGCTGGCGGACTGGGGGTGATGAACGTCATTTTCGCCATTAGCGTTGCCTACTTCGATGACTTCGCTCGTGTCGTGCGAGGAGAGGTACTGTCGATCCGTGAAGAGGAGTACATCAAATCAGCCAAGGTAATCGGAATGTCCGACGCGCGGATAATGACGAAGGAGATTATGCCGAATGCCGTTGCACCGCTCATCGTCCAGATGACAGTGCTGTTCCCCTTGGCGATCCTCTGGGAGGCCTCATTGTCATTCCTCGGTCTGGGCGTGAAGCCGACGACACCGACCTGGGGCTTGCTCATCTCGAGTGGACGAGCGTACATCACGACCTATTGGTGGATCACTATCGTCCCGGGTATCGCAATCATGATCACAGCACTCGCTTTCAATATTGAGGGAGATGCGCTGCGCGACATCTTCGACGTGAAGCGAGGTGAGGAACTCGAACGATGACGTTACTCGAGGTCAACAACCTACAGACGGAGTTCGATACGGATCGAGGGACTGTCAAAGCGGTCAACGGGGTCGACCTGTCCATAGCGGAAGGAGAGATCGTCGGCCTTGTCGGTGAGAGCGGTAGCGGGAAGACGGTCCTTGCAGAGAGCATCCTCCGGTCTGTCGAGGAACCCGGTGAGATAGTCGGAGGCGAGATACTGTTCAAAGGTGAATCACTGATGGATCGTTCAGGTGTGGAGATGAGGAGGTTGCGCGGAAGTGCTATCTCCATCATCTTCCAAGATCCGATGAACAGTCTCAATCCAACGATCCGGGTCGGCGAGCAGATCGCCGAGACCATCCGTCTTCATCAGGACGTTGGCGAATCGGTCAGTCTCCCGGCTGAGATGAAACGGAAGATCATTGGCGCAGCCAAGAACAGCGAGGCATGGAAGCGGGCGATCGAGATGCTCGAGTCGGTCCAGATACCTGAACCGTCTACCCGGGCATTCGATTTCCCCCATCAGTTCAGTGGCGGGATGCGACAGAGAGCCATGATCGCAATGGCGTTGTCGTGTGAACCTGACCTCCTCATCGCCGATGAACCGACCACTGCACTTGACGTGACCGTGCAGGCCCAGATATTGGAGGAGCTTGAAAGACTGAAAGACGCATTCGATACCTCGATACTACTGATTACACATGACCTGGGGGTCATTGCCGAGGTTTGCCACAAGGTGAATGTCATGTATGCCGGAGAGATTGTCGAACGAGCACGTACTGAGGAGTTGTTCACGAACCCACAGCATCCCTACACACAGAACCTGTTGAAGTGCCTTCCGCGGGCAGATAGCGAGGAGGAACTCCACTCAATTCCGGGGAACGTCCCAGACCTTATCGAGATGGATTTTGCCTGTCCATTCGCTCCACGATGTCCAGAGGCCGAAGAGGAATGTTTCGAGATGAATCCAGATTTCCGCCAGGTCGGAGAGGAAGGCCATACAGCGGCTTGTCTACGGCGTGGTCCGGAGGAGAGACAGATATGACCGCATCCTCCACCCCTGATGACAAGGACGTCCCGCTGTTGGAGACAGAGTCGTTGACGAAACATTTCGATCTAAGTGACGGGGTTCTCGAACGGGTCCTCGGTGGAGGGAAGAAGGTGCAGGCAGTCGAGAACGTGGACCTGACGATCGACGAGGGCGAGACCGTTGCAGTCGTGGGCGAGAGCGGGTGCGGAAAGAGTACACTCGTAGAGACAATCGTCAACCTCTACACACCCTCCGCTGGGACTGTTCGGTTCAGAGGCGAAGATATCACCGGTCTCTCCGACAGAGAGATGAGGAAGTATCGGCGACAGATACAGATGATCTTCCAGGATCCACTCGCCTCATTAAACCCTCGGCAGACCATCGGGGAATGTCTGACGGCACCGTTGGAGGTCCATGATATCGGCGACGATGCCGCCGAGCGTAGAGAGATGGCCAAAGACCACCTCGAGCGTGTCGGTCTTGAGAGGAGTCACTTTGATAGATACCCACACGAGTTCTCTGGGGGTCAGCAACAGCGAGTCGCGGTGGCCCGGGCTCTGACCCTTGAACCGGAACTGCTGTTGGCAGATGAGCCGGTCAGCGCCCTTGACATCTCCGTCCAATCGGACATTCTGAAACTCTTCAACCGACTCCAAGATGAGCTGGATATCGCAATCGTGTTCGTCTCGCATGACCTCAGTGTCGTTCGATACATCGCAGATCGAGTTGCGGTGATGTACCTAGGTGAGGTCGTCGAACTCGCACCCACCGAGGACCTTTTCGAGGACCCCCAGCATCCGTATACCAAGGCCCTGTTGTCGGCGATACCGCGAATCGACCCGACAGAGCAGACCGACCGGATAATCCTCGAAGGTTCACCACCTTCGCCGATGGACCCTCCTACTGGGTGTCGGTTCCACACTCGTTGCCCAGCGGTTATTCCTCCTGATGACTGGGCCGGAACACAAGAACAGTTCAGAGCGTATCATTCGTTCCGAAACCAGGTCCGGAACGGTGAGATAGATCCAGATGCGATTCGAAGGCGTGTCCGATCAGAATCTGGAGACGAGGCTTCAGGGTCAGTCCAGGAACAGATTCTGGAGGAGTCGTTCACAGCATCGATAGAGGAGATCCCAGATGCGATTAGACGTGTGGTTGTAGAGACGACAGAGGAGTTAGCCGACGGAAGTCGGTCACGTGCAGTAGAAACGATTGAAGGTGCGTTCCAGACACCTTGTGCACAACAATCACCCCGAGAGCAGTCGACAGGGAACCGACATCGGGTCGCATGTCATCGAATCGATTCAGATGGTCTGGGTGATACGGACTCCGCATAGGATGCGTCACCAGATGATTCAGCTGAAGAATCTTGTTTGTATGGATTGACATCAGTACGGGAGGGAAGATGACAGACCACGTCTAAAGCTGATAGACTAGTTGCAACACTAGCACGGATCTCGCTTCTCGACGAAGAGCTGGATGCCAACCGGTTCTGGCAGCATCCGATCAACCCGGTGGAGTCCGGTCACCCCGTTGGACCTTACAGAGAACCCGATGGATGGTGAATTGAGTCGACACGGTGGCCGCGAGGATAGAAATCATCGTCATGCAAGACGACCACCGTAGGCATTCACTAACTTCGACAAAATACCTTGTAATTGTGGATATCACTCATAGTCATATCTTGGAGAGTCTCGTCCGAGATTCAACTTTGACAATCTACACCGACTCGTGTTCATCGAAGTGATGAGATACAATGAGGGCGCCGTGAAAGGTCGCTTCCGGCTTCACCGGTATGTGGAACTACCGTCACATCACGATGGACCACGATGAGAGCCAGGCAATGAACCATTAGTCAGCTAGTTCTTGATGGAGGATTTAACATCCGTCGGTAGATTGAGATGGTCGATGATACGCTATGATGGAGGTCCTCTGACAGTCGTTCGGGTCAAAAATTACCGTTGACGTCTAGGATAAAAGATGAAACCACATATTATTACTCAATCGCATTTCCCGGGAGTGAATCTCCAACAAGTTCTGGCCTGCGGATATCTTTCGATCGGTTATCGGCACCATTTTCAAGTGAAATCCACAGCAGGTCAAATATCTGTAATGGTCTCGTGGTCTAGTTCGACTGCACCTGCGTCCTCCGGAAGCAGGGCGACGATCAGAAAGTCGGGGTACTCCGCGAAGTACTCGATGAGACGTGCGATACGATCTGAATCTATCGCCTCTAGGGAGTCCAGCACCATCACAGGAACCTCCTCGAAGAGATCATGAACGAGGTATCCCGCCAGAGCGAACACGAGGCCGACGACCTCACGTTCACTCTCGCTGAGTGTATCGACGGTCCCTTCATAGGTTCGTCCAGACTCGGCCTCACGCACGATGTGGAGCTCGAAATGGTTCTCTGTCACCTTGCGGCGACCTTGGCGTACCTCACGCTCCTGCCGCTCGATCCAGACACGGGCGATGTTCTCGTACTCGAGGATATCGAGAACGTCCTCCATGTGGGAGTTGAATGCTTCGATGGCCTCTGTCTCCAATCTGTCGATACGATTGCGGAGTTCCTCGAGTTGATCGTTGACCTGCTCACGACGCTCCTTGTACTCCTCGCGATCTGTCAACAACGCCTCTATCTCCGAGATCTCCTCCTCGACGGCAGTGAGCTCATCCTCCTTCTGTTGCAGCTCGAGTTCAACCTGGTTCGCCTCCTTGTGAAGGTCCAGGACCTCACCGTAGTCAGTCGTCTGCTCCTCCTCGACCGCCTGTTCGAGCGATTCAATCTCCTCGTGAACCTCCTCACGGCGGGCCTCGAGATCCTCCATCTGGCTGTGTTTCTGTTCAATCTCGGTCTCGATATCGGCGAGCTGCTGTTCTAATCGCTCCAACTCACGTTGGGTCTGTTCGTGTTCGGAGATCTGCTCCTTCATCTCGTCGATCTCGGTTTGGACCGATCGGCGGGTATCCAGCTTCTCCTGGCGGAATGTCTGGAGTCGGTCGAGGGTGTCCTCGATGTCGGCCTTGGATACCTCCGAACCACATGTCCAGCAGACGACTGATTCTCCACCCTCGAGGAGTTGGTCTGTCAGTGACCCGTCATCGTCCGTGTCGGTCTCATCACGGAGGACGTCGGCAAGCTCGCTATCGGTGCCCTCGAGCATCTCCTGGTTGAACTGAATGATGGTCTGCAGCTCGCTCACCTGATTGTTGATCCGTCGTTTCCGTTCACGCAGTCCATCTAGTTCGTCGCGAAGCGCCTCGATATCTACTTCAGGGTCGACGGAGAGGTTGTCACGCTCGTCCTGTTTCTCACGCCGTTCGGCCTCCAGTGATTCAATCGTCTCCTCCGCGGTATCGAGCTTGAATCGGATGTCATCGAGCTCTGACCGGCGGTCCTTGAGCTCATCGAGGTGCTCCTGCACTCGGTCCTGTACCTCGCGGTCCTCTTGGAGGTCGGTGTCGGCCTCCTCGATATCGGATTCGAGCTCTGCCAGACGGGACTGCTTCTCCTCGATCTCTGCTTCGAGGCGCGTCTTCCGTTGTTCAAGATCGACAAGGTCACGTTCACGGCTGTCGATGCGCTCGATCTGTTCGTCGAGCTGGCGTTTCTCAGCCTGCAGCCGCTCTATCTCAGCGTTGATAGCCTCCGTGTCGATCGGTCGGGTGATGATCTCTCGGAGGTTATCACCACGTGCGACCGCTCGGCGAGCCTCGTTCTCCTCGAGGAGGAACGCAAAAAGCTCTGCAAGCTCCGGGTCATCGAGGTAGCCATCACCGGTGGCAACGACATCGCCGTTCCGCCGGTTGAACTCACGTTCGATGACCGTCTCGTCGAATGTGATACGGACCCGACCATGCTCGGCGTCACCTTTGAGGTTGAATTGATCGCTCCCCATCGCGGCCATCACCGCCTGAAGGAGTGACGTCCGGTTCGTGGCGTTTCTCCCTTCTAGGAGGGACACCCCATCGGAGAAGATGACGCTCGTCTCATCTATCCCTCCTATGTTCTTTACGTCGAGGGTGAACGTATCGGGAAGCGTTTCGGTCGATGTCATATATAACCATTCCGTACCATTGTAAATAATCCTTTCCGTTCATCACCGGTAGCTCTGTTTCAGGGACTGTCGCAACGGCAACCTTCCTGGATAGCGGTCTCGAAATCCAACGACCGGCCACAATCGCTACACACCACCTGGATATCGACAAGAACCTCAGTATCGCCAAGATTGGTGATATCTGCCGACCGGAGGGACTCCACAGTTGATTCGGTCACGAGTTCTGTTCGTTGTTGTAGCGCATACACGGTATCTCGGGCCGTCTTCCGGCGTTCCTCCGGCGTCTTCTCATCATCCTTCGAGGCATCTAAACAGTTGGTGAGATGACGATAGACCGTCTGGTGGGAAACTAGGTCTGCCGATAACTGCTCGACGTCGACTCCAGCGCGCTCGAGCTCACGCTGGATCTCGATCGTCTCGGTGTTACTCAACTCATCCGTGTGGAGGGCCTCATAGACCGCATCACGGTTCCGGTCGACCTGCTCCACGTTCGCTGCGATTAGTGCTGATTCGATAATGTCCTTGTTGAGTGCTTCCGTGAGACGACGGACACTTGTCCCAGTCTGCCACTCGTCGACCAGCCATGTATCCACGTCCGGGAGGTCGTATCCACCTGTGACTCGTGCAATCTTGCATCCACAACCATCTTCATGAGACCCCATGCTTCTCGATGTGTTACAACCATAGGATTGTAACTCTTATCTTCCTCTTGTATCTCCTCCAGGCGAAGAGCTGCTCTAGTCAGACTCATTTCGACAAAACTCGATTTACGTGAAGGACCTTCGATGGTCTTGAGTTCACCATCGATTTCGATAACCTGTACCGCACTTCGTGTAGAGGATGGTGTCTCTACCTGCCCTCCGTAAATCCTACCTCTTCAGCCATCTCGTAAGGGACTGCACTGATTCCATCATCGGTGGAAAAGAGGGAGCAAATTCCGAGTCTCTTCTGCAGAGACGGAGTTCAGGCCGATAAAGGAAGAAGGGGTGAATCCTTGGTAAACAACTTCATACCAGTCCTACAGACTCCTCCAAGAAAGAGGGAATCAGAGACTGTATTCCAGCAAAGGAGGAAGAAGAGGATGATCTTCTACATATAGAAGGAGAACTGAGGACTAGCTCCAGCTATACTGGAAGGGTTAGTTAGAGAAAGACAAACTTATGCCACTGGTAGGCGAGGGACACAATATGGATCAGAACACGTCGACCGGAAACTCAATCCAGACCCTTGAGCGGGCCTTCGAGATACTGGAGGTCCTTCGGGAGAATGATGGCCTGACCCTTACCGAAATCTCCGAGATGTTAGATATCCCTACAAGTACCGTTCACGTCTATCTACAGACGTTGAACCGTGAAGGATTCGTGACTCGTGAGAATCGACAGTATAGAAACGGGTTGAAGTTCCTGGAGTATGGAGGAGCCGTCCGGCAACAGTACGAGATCTACGATGCAGCACGGGACGTTCTACAGCAACTGGCATTCGAGACGGGCGAGCGGGCGGGTCTGGGGGTCGAAGAACACGGAAAACGTGTATTGTTAGGTACTGAAGACGGTCGCTCTGCTGTCAGCGATAACGTCCCCATCGGAGAGTTCACCGAGATGCATTGGACCGGTCTGGGAAAGTGCCTCCTTGCTCATCTCCCCTCATCTCGGCGAGAGGCGATCATCGAAGAGAGTGATCTCCCGCAAGCGACGGAGAACACAATTACAGACCCGGAAGACCTCAAAGAAGAGCTTGCAAGTATCCGTGAGCAGGGGTTCGCCCTGGAGGATGAAGAACGGCGAGATGGCATCCGAAGCGTTGATGTTCCAATCTTGACCCCGGACGACGAGATCATCGCTGCTATCGGGCTGACTGGACCGGTGAACCGGTTCGGTCCTGACCAGATACCCCAGTACATCTCGCTTCTGCAGAACAAAGCGAACGAGGTAAAATTGAAGACGATGTATTACTGAGAACTTCGGTGGTAGAACCCCTGGTGCAAGGATGTTCACTCCCACCGGGTCCACCGAATACCAAAATTTATTACGGCAGTTGATGAAAACCGCCTGTGCAAATCACAGAGATAGAGGCTATCCCAGTCACGGTTCCGCTTGCGCCGATCGAAGACGGTGGAATCGCCCCATATCGGACGAACCATGGAGAACTCCATGAGATGGACCGTATCTTGGTCAGGGTAGAGACAGATGAGGACTTTGTCGGATGGGGTGAGGTCCGGGCCTTCCTTTCACCGGCAGCGACTGTCGCAGTTATCGAGAAGGGTGTGGCACCCTTGGTCGTTGGCCAATCTCCCTTCGAGATCGAACGCCTCCGACGCCAGGTGTTCATCGAGTATACGAATGCGAACATGTTCTTCGCCCCTGTGGAAACGGCTTGCTGGGACATCGTCGGGAAAGCGCTCGGCCGCCCGGTCTATGAGTTACTCGGTGGCTGGACGGCGACCCACCAAGCGAACATGCAACACCGCGAGCACATTGAACAGCAGGATGACGACCGCCAGGTCGAGTTCGCATATGCCCTTGGAATCTTCTCGCCCGAAGAATCACGTGAGTATGCCCAACGGGCGCTGGAAGAGGGCTACTCGGTGTTGAAGACGAAGGCCGGACGTGACTGGCGGACAGATGTCGAACGCATCCGGGCAATGCATGAGGAGACCGATGGCCAACTAGAGTTCAGAATCGATCCTAATCAAGGGTGGACCTCGCAGGATGCCGTCCGCGTCGGAGGCATGCTCGAAGACGACGGCATCTATCTCCAATACATGGAACAACCAATTCGAGTTGATAATCACGGTGGATTGGCCGCACTTCGGTCTCGGACGAAACAACCGATCGCCGCGAACGAGGACACCTACATCCCACATAATATGCGGGAGATGATCGATGCAAACTCCGTTGATGTCGGTGTTATCGATATCACACCGTCTGGTGGAATCTCTGGCGTCCGACAACTTGCGAACATCGCGGAAGATGGCGGTCTCTCCCTGGCACACCATTGTGCCTTCGATCTCGGAATCCGCACTGCAGCCATCCTTCATACCGTCTACAGTATACCCGCGATCAACCTTCCCAGTGATACCGCCTACTTCGGCTGGGAAGACGACATCATCCAGAATCCGTTCACCATCGAAGATGGCCGGATGCAGGTGCCCAATGCGCCGGGGCTCGGTGTGACAATCGATTGGGATGCGATCGATCGCTATCGCCAGTGATACTACCGACTTCGCAGAAGAACCTCGAAAGGACAGGCCGTAGAACGTGAAGAGGGAATCGGTCTCTGATGGGCCGCGTGCACTCGATTGGTTCTCAAGAGTTCCCTACCATCGATGAGGTCGTCCACTGGTGACAGGACCGGGTCTGGGTAGTAATAGCAGCTGCTGGTGGTGGAGGAGCATCAGACGCGGTGAGCGGCCCAACCCCCGTCGACGTAGATATCAGCACCGTGGATATAGCTCGCCTCGTCGCTGGCAAGGAAGGTGACGACATCAGCAACCTCCTGTGGTTCACCTAGTTCTGGGAGCAACGTCTGTTCTCGACTGATTTGGATGGTCTCTTCATCCTGATAATCTTGGATGGGGGTTTTGATGTAGCCGGGTGAGACACAGTTCACGTTCACATCATGCGGGCCTAGCTCGACTGCAAGATCGCGTGTGAGATTGACCTGACCGGCGTTCGCCGCCGCGTATGCCGGCCCGGACCCACCTTCCGTAGCATTGACCGAGGCGATATTGATGATAGCACCGGCAGAATCCTTGATATAGGGAACGGCGAACTTCGAGCAGAAGAACGTCCCGTCCAGGTCAACCCCGATCATCCTGTTCCATTCCTCGATGCTCGTCGATTGTGAGTCACCGACAATCGAGATACCCGCATTATTGACCAGTACATCGATTCGGTCGTATTCATCGACAGTGTCCTCGATGAGGTCTTCTACCTGATCTGGGTCAGAGACGTCTGTCGAGACAAAGATTGCATCGCCGGGTGTCTCCTCACGGATATACTGTTCTGTGGGTACGGAGACATCGGTGTCATAGTACTCCCCTTGGTGCGGTTCGTTACTCCGAGAGGCACAGACAACGTTCGCTCCATCTTGCCCGAACTGTTGGGCGATCCGTCGGCCGATCCCGCTTGATGCGCCGGTGACGATAACAGTCCGATCCGCATGACGCTCTGAACTCATGGACAGTAGGTCCAACAACTCACCATGGCTGGTTAAACGTTTGCGTCTCCACCCGGGTGGTATACGACTTCATCGGTGTAGGGAGCATTATCCACTCCTCCGTGTCTCTCGGAGAGAAGTGAGTAATCAGTAGTGGACTGCGGGCTGCCGTCGATTCGCGCTGCGTTGACCGAGCAATAGAACACTGAGGGATACTTGCCCCATATAGTGTCAATATCGCATCAATAAGTTATAATAAGGGACAGATGATTTGTTCGGAGTATGCCAACGAGGCGCGAATGCATCACGACCGCAGGGGCAGGTATCACGCTGGCTATGGCTGGCTGTACGGGCAGTGATGGTACCGGATCGAATAAGAACACGAAGCAAAAGGACGTAGACACTCAAGCGAAGTCACAGTCCAACAATGGCAAGCCGATGGAGATAATGATCGCTTGGAGTGGGGGTGATGGGGCTAAGGCATTCGATGCCGTGCATAAAGGGTTCCAAGAGCAGTACCCGAACGTAAACACGAAGATCAATAACAACCCAGGCGGTGCAGGCACCGGACTGGCGACTGCCCTCGATACCCGGATGTTCAACGAGAATCCTCCGTCCACGTGGGGGTTCTTTACCGGTCCGATGCTCCAGCCCTACGTCGAAGCCGGACTCATGGGCAGTATCACGGAGGAAGTTTGGCAGAAAGAAGGCCTGGAGAAGGTTGTCCCCGATTACCTCCAGGATATGTGCCGATTCGAAAACACGGGTTATGTTGCTGTACCGCTCGAATTCAACCGTCTCAATAACCTCTTCTACAACACATCGATCGTTGAACAGGCGGGGGTCGATCCGACCTCACTGAAATCCCCGAGTGATCTTGTCGGTGCGATGGAAAAAGTCGAACAGAACACGGACGCGGTAGGGATGGCCCAATCTACGAAAAGTGCGTGGACCGTCATGCAGCTCTGGGAATCCATCTATGTGGGCGAGAACGGCTATGACTCCTACCAGTCGTTCCTCAATGGGAACATCAAAGAGAACGAACAGCAGATCAAGACGGCACTCCAGGTCCTGAAGGACTACCGGCCCCATTTCACCGAGGACGCAGCATCGATCAACTTCTCGGAGGCGATCAGTACCTTCGTCGCGAAGGACGCCGCCTTCCTCAACCAAGGCGCGTGGGCCGTTGGGAACTTCTCGCGCGCCAAGAACTACGAGTACCAGAGCGACTGGAAAGCCACGCCTATACCGGGGTCCAACGACGTGTTCATGGGCCAGAACTCCGGGTTCATGTATCCCACTCCGAACCCGACGCCCAAATCGACAGTCAAGTGGCTTCGCTACTGCGGATCCGTCGAAGCTCAGACGCGCTTCAACGCTATCAAAGGCGGCATCCCGTGCCGTAACGACATCAAGATGGACGGATCGGGTGAGTACACGTTCAACGGCTACCAGAAATCCCAGTATCAAAGCTTTAAGAACGCGAAGAACCTCACCGGCACCATCGCCCATAACAACGAGGTCGTCCCGGAGGTGGCATCCAACGTCTCCGGTGTCTTCTCGACGTTCGCCGGTAACTGGAACGTGAACCAGGCCTACAAAAGCCTCGTCAAGGCCTTCGACGTCTGAAACCCGCCTTCTGACCCTTTGGTAACATGATAGACTCCATCAACAAGAACATCAGTCAATCGCAACGGTATACGGACTTCCTCCAAGGACTCCGGCAGAACGGTTTCCTCAAATCCATCCCCTTCTTGCTGGTGCCGACGATCCTTGTCGGTGTCTTCGTCTACGGGTCGGTGCTCTGGAACTTCCTGATCTCCTTGACCGACTTCGAAGGGTTCGGTGATCCAGAGTACTCCTCGCTGGACTTCGAGCTGTATACACAGATGCTGAGCGATCCGACGTTCATCAATGCGGCCCGCAACACCGTCGTCCTGATCGGCAGTTTCACCGCCGTTTGTCTGGTCATCGGCCTGGGCCTCGCGATCCTCGTCGACCGCGACATCAGATTCGAAGGGAGCGTACGGACCATTTACCTGCTCCCGATGAGCCTGTCCTTCGTGGTCACATCCATCTTCTGGGCATGGATGTACAACCCCACAAGCGGTGTCATCAACTATCTCCTGGGTGCAGTCGGATTGGAGAGCCTGACAATAAACTGGCTAGGTGATCCGGCGACCCAGCTGTTGGCCATCACTATCGCACTGGTCTGGCAGTTCAGCGGCCTTGCGATGATCATCTACCTAGCTGGGCTCCGGAAAATCCCTCAGGACCAGTATGAAGCAGCCCGTCTGGACGGGGCGAACTTCCGTATCCGCTACCTGAAGGTCATCATCCCACAGCTCAAGACATCGACCTTCTCCGCGATCGTGATTCTGATCCTGTTCTCGCTCAAGGCATTTGATTTCATCTATGTCCTCTACGGCGTCAACCCTGGCCCGGGAGCAGATATCCTGCCGATCATGATGTACCGTGTCGCCTTCGATGCCAACAACTGGGCTTACGGATCGGCGATAGCAGTCGTACTCTTGGTCGCGACCTTCGTGGCGATCGTCCCGTACCTGTACTACCAGTATACCAAGGACCTCCTGTAACCATGAGTGAGAAAGAGACCACCGTCAAGACCGCATGGCCATCCCGAGAATCGCTTGCAGACCTCTCGATGTGGCGGGCCAGCCTATACGCCATCGTGTTCGCCATCGCCGGACTCTATCTCCTGCCTCTCGAGTCTGCTGTCATGACGTCGGTGAAGACGGTAAGTGGGTTCGCAGAGACAGCGCCATTCGCCCCACCAACCCCGAGTGAGGCCACGCTCGATGCATGGGCAACGGCGTGGGAGACCTTACGCGGTTCGATGATCAACAGCGCGATGTTCGTGATACCCGCTACGATCATCCTCCCTGTCCTCGGGAGTCTGGCCGCATTCGGACTGACGATCACCAACTGGCGCGGCCAACTCGCCGTCTACACGTTGTTCATCGCCGGAATCTTCCTGCCGCTTCAATCCGTACTTGTTCCGCTCTCGATCATCTGGCGGATGGCAAGTATCGAGGCCTTCTTGGCCAACCTCGGTCCCCTCAACGTCTGGGCACTGCCCTTCACGCAACGATATCAGACCGAGTTCATCGAACTAGCATTGACGCATATCGCCTTCGGCATCCCGCTGGCAACGATGTTGTTCCGATCGCATTACAAGGACCTGTCCGAGGAGATGATAGAAGCCGCCCGCCTCGAAGGTGTAAGCGTCTTCCGGATCTATGCCCACATCATCCTCCCACTCTCGAAGCCTGTGTTCGTCGTCGTCATGATCTTAGGGTTCACGACCTTCTGGAACGATCTGTTGTTCGCCTTGGTGCTGGTCTCGAGTCCGGAGGCGAAACCCATCACAGTCACGTTCGCAGGGATCGCCGGCGCCAAGGTCCAACAGTTCAACACGATAATGGCTGGTGGGTTCATCACCGCCTTCCCGACACTGCTGGTCTACATCCTCTTCACTCGCCAGTTCGCAGAGGGCTTCAGTCAAACAGGTGCGTAAACCCCTACCAAGGATTCCGATAATCACCAACAGAAACCATGACGAAATCAAACACCAAGATTGTCCAATCATACACCGCATCGAGAAACCGATCGATGGTCTGCGAAGATAACCGGAAGAAGGAGGGTACGCATGTATTCTGAACTCGGCGCATCCGAGGTGTCATGGGCGGGCAAGACGTATCCGGAGATCATCAACACCGCTGAGACACCGGGGTCGATCCTAGTGGTTCCGGTCGGGAGTATCGAACAGCATGGACACCATCTCCCTGTCGCAACAGATACCATACTGGTCGATGCGGTGGCCCATCTCGGTGCTGAACGGGTCAGCGACGAACTCCCGATCCTCCTGACCCCACCGGTCTGGACCGGGTACTCCCCCCACCATATGCCGTTCGGCGGAACGATGACGGTGGAACATCGAACACTGCTTACCCTCCTCGAGGAGGTTGCAGATACAGCCCTGGAGAACGGGTTCGACGCGCTCCTGTTCCTGAACGGCCATGGCGGGAACGCCTCCCTTATCTCCTCGGCCGTCAGTACCGTCGGCGTGGCCCACCCGGAAGCAGAGATCCTTGGCCTGACGTACTTTCAACTGGCGGATTCGTTCATCGATGAAATCCGAGAGAGTGAGCTCGGTGGTATGGCCCACGGTGGCGAGTTCGAGACCTCACTTATGGCACATCTTCGCCCAGATTTGGTCTCTGATGGTGATGCGACCTACTGGGAGGAACCATATGACCGTGCAGGCGATGATCTCTTGCACGGTGGCCCGCTTTCCGTCTATCGGACGTTCGACGAGTACTCGGAGACTGGGGCTATCGGCGATCCCGAGCTTGCCTCGGCAGAGAAAGGCGAGGCCATCTATGAGCTGCTCGGCGATGAGCTCGCCGTCCTCCTACGTACGGTTCACGATCAGACCACCTGACGCTTCAACGGTTACCTGAGGGTGCCAACAACCTCGATCTCCACGCCGATATCGATCGGGAGATCTTCGACCTGTACTGCACTTCGAGCCGGGAAAGGCTCGGACATGTACCCTTCATAGACGTTGTTGATCGCATCATAGTTGTCCATATCTTGGACGAAGATCGTCGCTTTCACAACGTCATCAAGTGAGGCATCGGCGGCCTGCAAGATCGCCTCGATATTCTGGAGCGTTCGCTCCGTCTGCTCCTGGATCGAATCGCCGACAACCTCGCCCGTATCGGGATCGACCGGACCTTGCCCGGAGATATAGATCGTGTCTCCATCGATGATACCTTGGGAGAACGGGCCGATACTCTCCGGTGCCTTGTCCGTCACAATCTCACGCATAGCATCGAAGAGAACAATCACATTGAAGATAGTAGTTTCGTATCCTCTATACTCACCTAACCGTTGGCGTTCGATTACGCTCGAGGTCATTCATACGGAGGCGGGCTTTCACCAGAGGGGAATGGGATCAGCGCACGTCAGGGACCTATCTTCCCAACAGAGATAGATTGAGGATGCTCGAAATAGAACAAAAACCCATGGGTCGCACAGCCTTTGTCGGCACCTATACGGAACGGGCGAGCGAGGGCATCTATACCTGCGAGATCACCGTGGATGAATCTGTACGATTGACGCGTACGCATCTCACCCCTCATCAGGAGAATCCAACGTTCCTGGCGATACATCCTGAGGAAGCATACCTGTATGCTGTCCACGAAATCGAGGATGGGGCGGTAACAGCCTATCAGATCCAATCTGATGGGTCGTTGGTGGAACAGGATAAACACCGAACAGGGGCCGCTGGGCCTTGTTATTGTAGTGTCCACCCCTCAGGTGAGTATCTCTTCGTAGCTCATTACCCCGGTGGTGCAGTATCGATGCTACCCATACAGGAACCGGGAACTGTCTGCCCACCCAGTGAGGTTGTCTTCCATGAAGGATCGGGGCCGAACCCTGAACGACAGACACAACCGCACCCGCATTCAGCAGTCGTGAGTCCAAACGGCCGGTTCCTCTACGTAGCGGACCTAGGAACCGATCAGGTGGTAATCTATGAGATAGAACCAGGAACCGATTCACTACGGCGAACAGGGAGCGTCGAAACACGACCCGGTGCAGGCCCCCGCCATATCGCCTTCCATCCGACAGAACCCTATCTCTACCTGATTAATGAACTAGATTCGACCATCATCACCTTCGAGTGGAATCCAGGATCAGGGTCCTTGACCCGATTGGACCGGATATCAACCCTGCCTCCGACATATGACGGAGAGAACCAAACATCGGAGATCCAGGTCCATCCCTCAGGTCGATGGGTATACGGCTGTAACCGCGGCCACGATAGTATCGCGTCTTTCCTGGTCCAAGACGACGGATCGCTCCGATTACAAGAGATTGTCCCGACACAAGGGGAATGGCCGCGGTACTTCGCCATCGATCCGTCCGGAGAACTACTCCTCGTAGAGAACCGGTACTCCGACGAAATCATTCCGTTCTGGATCGACGAAGCAACAGGGGCCTTGACCCAGGCAGGCTCTGGATTGAAGCTCCCTGAACCGGCATGCATGGTATTCCCCAACGGGTAGTCTTCTCTGAAGACAGGATTCTGGCTTTCCGTATGCGGAGTCTCTTCGTTCAGTGTGATTCCAAACTGGGAGTGGTGTACAAAGGATGGTAGCGAGAAAGGGCGATGGGAACTCGGCGATGTTAGAATCAGGAGGCAGAGTTGGACCGTTGCGGGCTACTGGTTCTGGGAGCATCACCACGGTGTTCGGCGTTCTTGATGGCCTCTCCCGTCCGGCCGTCGAACACGTGGATAGCGTCTTCCGGGATATGAACGGTGACAGTGTCACCCTCCGCAGTGGATGGATCACCATCGACGATCACGGTCAGTTCGGTGTCTGTGCCGTCGATCTCGACGTAGATGTTGCTCTCCTTCCCCAGGTGCTCGACAACACTTACCGTACCCTCGAACGAGGTGGTATCGGTCGGTTCCTCCGTCGAGAGGAGAAGTTCCTCCGGTCGAATTCCTACGATGACATCGGTGTAGGAGCCTTGGGTATCTACCGTCGATTGGAACTCATGCTCGAAGTAATCGGCTGTAAGAGTACTACCATCCAACTCCATCTCAAGGAGGTTTATCGCCGGTTCGCCCAGGAACTCAGCAACGAATGTGTTCTGCGGCTCGTGGTAACATTCGGCTGGCGTCCCGTACTGTTGGAGTTCACCATCATTGAGGATTGCAATCTTATCACCCATCGTCATCGCCTCTGTCTGGTCATGGGTGACGTACACGGTGGTCACACCGATGTCCTCCTGCAATTGCTGGAGGTACGTTCGCATCTCCGCACGTAGCTTCGCGTCGAGATTACTCAGAGGCTCGTCCATGAGGAATGCCTCCGGATTCCGGACGATCGCCCGTCCCAGCGCGACACGTTGCTGCTGACCCCCGGACAGATCCTCCGGCTTCCGGTCCAGCAGATCGTCAATGCCCATCATCTCGACCGCATTCTGGACCTTCTCCTCGATCTCCTGATCGCTGAGGTCCGTCGAATACTTCAGACCGAAGCTCATGTTCTCCCGGACGGTCATATGCGGATACAGCGCATAGGACTGGAAGACCATCGCCACATCCCGATTCTCGGGGAGTTTGTTCGTCATCTCTTCACCCTGTAACCGAATCTCCCCCTCCGTGACCGATTCGAGACCGGCAATACACCGCAGCGTCGTCGTCTTCCCACAACCGCTCGGACCAACAAGGACAACGAAGTCCCCGTCCTCAATAGTCAAATCTAATTCATCCACTGCGACAACCGTCTCGTCACCATCAGAGAAATGTTTCGAGATACTATCGAGCGTGATGCTTGCCATGGTCCATTCATTCGAAATGACGACACATATAGGTTGTGTCTCCCAGGTTATATGGGACTACAGCATCGCCATCGTAGGGCAAGTACATCGGTCCACTAAGTCAGAAGGATCGCCAAAATCAACGTGGTTCACTCCCGTGTAATTCGGGAGGATAGCGTACCGCCCACGTCCGACACACTTACAGCAAGATCGATAACATTCCTGTCCGGATCGATCGGCCTGGGCGTATCGACCCCCCACCAACACTGACGCTCACAGTCTACAACAGAGTGCCTATCTCCAAGCCAAGCTTTAACAGGAATATCTCTACTTCGTCACGGATTCGCCTGCTGAATCACCCTCATCAACTCCATCTCTCGTGGTGACGTGAACCGCTGATGTCGGACTGAAAGGGTATCACTAACTGCATTGAGCAGTACAACCATCGTACCCGAAGAAACGGTTCCCCGTCAGCTATCCTCGACGATGACATAGTGGAGGAATAGGACTGACTCGGCGCTGGGCTTTCGTCCGGGGATACACGCACCTGTGTGGTGTCCACCGCTCTGAACGAGAGACAACGAGGAGGACCATGCGGACAGAAAAGTTTGGACAAACACCGGAGAAGGGAGGTATAAGCCGGGAATCTAAAGATGCAGGATTCCAAGGTTTGCTTACCGGGGCAATTTTGTCCTTGATCGGTCGAATCAGTTCCCACCGTCGATCAAAAGGCATCATACCACTTGTAGAGGGTCGTAACAAAGATGCCACCCCTTTATGCCAGTGAAATCCTCAGGAGTTCTGCCGCTTTCCCGATATCAGCATCGGTTGATGCCTTCTGAAACGCAATCTGGGAGACTCAGTCGAATCTTTTTCTCACAGAATCACCCATGGCAAGAGAGATACACGGTCTAACTACTTGTGTTCATAATGTTCCATGTATCTGTTGAAATTACACTCTGAACCCACCTTATCTTTGGAGGCGAGCATATCGAAGTACCTTATCAGCGCTCAGGCGTCAGGGATTCTCATCGGTATGGATGCCACCCAGGCGTACTCGGCTTCGTACTCTACTCGAATCTCAGTGTTGTCAGCGGTCCTGGTTGCAAGCTCATCCAGCAGTGTCTGCTCGACGCCGGCGGCCCGCGTTACCCAGATACTATCAACGATACCGTGAACGAGCCGCCAACTCCTGTCTCAGCGGGAGAGCGATCAGTACCAACATCCGATTATTGTTTGGTGTAGCCATATCTACCGGTAGATGGACTAGAGGAACTCACTCATGACGGAACACATACTGGGTCAGACTGTGCCCGGTACTCATCTAGAGTATCAACAGCCCACTCGAGGACCTCTTCGTTCTCTGTCTCTATGAGCCCACGTGGCTAATGTGCCTCGTCAACACCAATCTGTACAGTGCCATCGATGATTCCTAGATAGTACGGAATCTCCTCCGAACAACGATAGAGTTCATATCGGTCAGTCTCAATCAATCCATCATAGAACTCTCGATATGCAGCATCGTTCTGGAACGTGGCGACAACATCTGCACTTGCGATATGTTCGGTCCTAGTACCGTGCTTGACAACACGGTCATGGCCAATCTCCATCGCGTGAAGACCAGTAAGGGGTAACAATGCACGCACCTCATCTGCATCCCGCAATCGTTGGACATGACGATTGACCATCGCCCATGGATCACCGGGGTTTGCTGTGACGATATCTGCGTCAGCGAGCAATCCGAAGTCGAAATCGAGTTCTGTCCGATCGACCCACTGGAGAACCGGTTGAAGTTGTTCAGCGATAGAAACTGTGTCCACCAGGTCGAGGAAATCCTCAGCGATCATCTCACCACACGGGGCAAGCGAGTATGTCCGATCTCCATCCTGCACCCATCCACGGTCTTCGAGTGCCTCTACATTGCGTTGGATGGTCGTACGTGAGGTATCCAACTGACTCCGCAACTCGTCGCGCCCTAGTTCCCCCTCTTCATGAAGTAATTTCATCACGTCGATCCGTGTCTCTGAGCGTGCCAAGAATTCGATGTCCTCTGTCCCCCCGTGCATCGCTCCCAAGTGCCATGAGTATCATGATAGACGTTTGGCTGAATTGCCGATCAGGGAGTCGATTAACACTTCTTCGATACCACGGCGAACAAAAGCTAGGATGACTACGGGAGCAACTGTTTCTGACTCCTCATCTGGTATCTAGATGTAGATCCCCTTCCGAAGCCGATGGAGACGGTCCTTGGTAGTGTAGGGGTTGTCAGATCACCATCCGAACTCGTCGTCTCCTCACCTTCTGGACACCCATTGTTGTCTTCAGGCCCATCCGTATCTGGACAGTCATCATCTGAATCGATGACGCCATCACCATCACTGTCAGGACAACCCTGATTCTCGGAGCTACCACTCGTTTCTGGGCACCTGTCGTTCGTGTCCGTCACTCCGTCGCCATCGGAGTCTGGGCACCCATCATCCTCAGCACTACCCTCGGTCTCCGGACACTCATCATCGGAGTCTGGTACTCCATCAGCATCACTGTCGGGACAACCATCGTCATCAGAGCTTCCTTCAGTCTCCGGGCATCCATCGTTCGAGTCGATCACCCCATCCCCGTCGCTATCTGGACAACCATTGTTCTCCGCACCACCCGCGGTATCAGGACACGCATCGTCACCATCTACGACACCATCACCATCTGCATCAGGACAGCCATCGTCCTCTGTACCCCCTGCTGTATCAGCACAAGCATCATTCGAATCAATCACCCCATCATTGTCACTGTCCGGACAACCCTTACTCTCCGAGCTACCTTCTTTGTCCGGACACTCATCATCAGAATCGATGATTCCATCACCGTCACCGTCAGGGCAACCATCGTTTTCGGGGCTTCCTTGTGATTCCGGACATCCATCGTTGGTATCACTTACTCCATCTCCATCAGAATCAGGACATCCGCCATCCTCTGAACCCTGTGTGTCCGGGCACTCATCCTTCGAATCGATCACCCCATCACCATCGGCGTCTGGCGGCTCCTCGGTGGTTGTGGTGGTCGGTGCTTCTGTCGTAGTTTCGGTGGTGGGAAGGTCTTGCGTGGTCGTTGTCGTGGTCACACTGGAGGTCCATGTGGTACTCGAGGGAGTTGTCGTTGGGGGACCTGTGGTGGAGGTGGTGGTGGACTCGGTCGGGGTTCCCGCTTCGGTGGTTCCTCGCTGAAGCATCCAACCGTCCTGGATCCGCGTCATCTCGCCGTTCTCATCAACGACCCAGGCGTAGAGACCACACCCGTGCGGCGATGCTTCATGCGTGATAGAGGCCGTGTCTTGGCCTCCCTCAAGCGAGGAACTCCCGAGGTAGCGATCGCATTGGCTCAGCCACCACATAGCTCGGTCGAGGTTACCATCTAAGTCCGACGCTCTCAGTCGGAAGTGGACCTGCTTCGTCGACCCCTCGGGGATCGTCACGTCACCGTCGGGCGCTATTGGTTCGACGTTTGGCGGTGTGTTCTTCCTTCCCCCTGTGACGTGGACTGTCCACTCCTTCTCGCCGAGTTCCTGTCCGTTCTCGTCGTGGACCACCACTCGGACTGTGTGCGTTCCTGTACTTCCGAATCGATGTCGGAGGAAATCCTTCCCTTGAGACTGGAACGCCGCATGGTACGGCCCCAGAGCAGACTGCTCTTGGCCATCTACGTACCATGTCGTATCGATATGGTCTCCTGAGTGGTTCCTTGTGGCAACCTCGAACAACATCTTCGAATCGACCGAGACCGTCACCTCCGATCTTGGTCCGACGCGCTTGATCCGGGAAGTCGAGCCTCCCCTCTTGCCTTGGTTCGTTCCGTCGCCACCGATGCTCGTAGCAGGCGAGGTACGTGCGGTGATATTCTTCCAGGTCTCATTGAAGGACCCAAGATCGAGAAGCCACGTAAGTCTGGCATCGTCATGTTCAGGTGTCCACGTGACGGTGAACGTGTGACGGCCTGGCAGCAGCTTCACAGGTGGTGTCCGATTGGTGTGTTCATATGAGCGATCGCTGTGGTCGAACGTATGCCCCTTCCGTCGCTCAGACTCCGCATCGTGATTCGAAAGGAAGAGCGAGCGTCGCTGATGCTCGTACGGCGGATGGACCACCATGGCGTGTTCGTTCGGATTCTCATAGGCGAAGGTCACGCGGTAGGTAGCACCGGTGATCTTTGTGGAGTTGACGACCAAGAGATCGACCTTCTCCGGAGTGTGCTGTCGGTCACACTGTTCTCGTTCTGGGTTGTGAACCGCATCGGGTCCGATGTTTCCTTCAGGGGTCACGTCTACGAATGAGATATACCCTCGTTCGTTGAACGCCACCTTATCATCGGGCGTCTCGTTGATGCTTGGTACTCGGAGGATCTCTGTCCCGTTCACCGTATAGGTATCTGCCCCATAGTTGTCACCGTACTCGAAGTAGCGGATCCAGCGAACATGAACGTCGGTGTTCCCTGTGACCTTGACTGTAGAGCAGTTCAGGTACTGTACTCGCGTACCATATACAGATCTGCTAGAATCCGTCTCGTTCCTCGTTACGGAATCACCGACCCTGTCTGTATCGGTGGCGGGTTGACCTACCGAGATATTGTTCACAAACACATCGATTTCACCGGGCCAGACACCTAGACGGACCTCAAGTTCCGTTCCTGCCGGAAGGTCACGTGGAACTGTACCATCGAGGATGCCGTCGTGTCTCTTCCGACCAGCATCCATGTCAAGGCCGAGAGTTTCATTGCTTTCCGGTAGGTGGAGTAGGATACGCGGCCCACCGGGTTGACCGTCAAGGTTCGGAGATTCGTAGTTCACCTCGATCTTCGTTCCTTCCTGGAGTGGTCCGACCTTCCGGTAGACACCGATGTGGTTCGGTCCACCATCGACATGGAGGTGTACACTCCCCCCGTGCCTCTGGGTCCATTCGCCGTTCCCCTTAGATACCCGATCTGCTGCATCAGGGTGAAGGTCGATCGTCCAGTTGCCCGTCCCAGAACCGAACCCTTCGTCAAACGGTGGCAGCGTGGAGGCGGACGGCGACGCCCGTCAGGGCGTTCGCCGTCCGCTCGCGCTGCTAACATTCAAGAGTCGCGGTGTCTAACGTCTCTCTGAGCAGGTCTGAGAGTAGCATGAATCACTAGCTCTTCGACCTGCTCGCTCCTTAACTAGACAGTGCCCTTCTTATCTGCTGGCCATTCTCCGGATGCTTTCTGTGGTTTCGGTCAGTTGGTACTTACCGTCATAACCGATATCGTTGCACTTGCTGGAACTGCCGTGATTATCATCTGGATGTTCCATCGGGCACGACCTCACGGAGGAGCACATCCGGGAACTACGGTGATCACCTCCGGATGGTACTCGGAGGGTGTTCGGATGAGAAGAGGAGTAACCCCGACCATCGCTGATGGTCCCGCCCATAGACAGCGGGCAGAATCGTGTCCTGGTGCTCTTCCTCGATATCCTCAACGAGCCGGTAGATCGCCGGCCACACCATCTATTTGAGTCCGATTCTAGAGGAAGCCGTCTTCCCGTGTCTCGGTTTGAGTATAACTTATAGACGCGCTTGCTCCTTAATTGGACAGTGACCTTTTGACCATTGCAGTCAACGACCGATACCATGAACTGAACGATAGTATAGGTAAAAATCGCCAAGCAAATCGCGCTTGTCCCCAGGATTTGCTTCCTTTAATCTGTCATGGAAGCGTTGCTCTATCCCATAGTCAACAAGCTTCTATCGGCAAAATCCCTCGAAAGAGACATGACATACAAAGATTCTGGAATCCATTTCTTCCAGCAATCTCCAATGTTACCACACCGACATAATTAAACGGATATTGAAAAACCCATCCCGAACCTTGAATGGTTATTCAGATCATGGAACTAGCCCTTCCATTACAAATATAGAGGCGTAAAGGCTGCAAATCTCTCCCGTTCAACAGCGTTCGTTTGCGAAAAGGATAGTCCAGAACAAGGTTCGACTACGTCGTCCCGCTTATCATCGACACGAGTCGTGGGGTCAAACGAAGAGAAGAGAGGTACTTGAACAGATGAACTAACGAGACAAGAGAAATCCCGAAACCATGATATTAGTCAACGCATACCGGGATACGGACCTCCATCACTGACGTATTGGATATAGAACTATAAGGGGACGATTTATCGCCGACCAGTGTCGTGACTACACTTGGGTGTTAAAGGATCACATCATGCGGAGTCCACACCATGAGGGTATTGGGCCGCCAACTCATTGTAAGTCCCACAGACTCATTGTACTCCAACGCCGAACAGTGTGCTGTGGAAACGCTACCATGCTTGAACCACCCAATGATGATCGTCTCGAAGATATCAACGACGCGTCTGTCGATGAGTTCCCGGACTTAGTATTGCTTGAGCAGACACGAGACCAACCGCAGGTCGAAGACGTCTACGGTGCAGGTAAGGACGCCGCCGATACTGCTCTACAAGATGTCACCCTTGGCCCAGACGCGGAAGTCGCCATCACCGCCGGTTCACGGGGTATCCACGATATGCCGGAGGTACTTCTGGGAATGGTCGATCATCTCAAAGAACGCGGCTATACACCGATTATCGTCCCGTCGATGGGCAGTCACGGTGGCGCGACTGCCGAGGGTCAAGTAGAGATGCTCGAGAGTCTTGGGATCACGGAGGAGGCTATGGGGTGTGAGATTCGCTCTTCGCTGGCGGTTGAGGAAGTCGGCCAAGACGCGGAAGGCCGGCCGATTTACGCTGCCCGCGATGCGCTAAAGGCCGATGCCGTCCTGTTGGCCAATCGAGTCAAACTTCACACCGACTTCCGGGGTTCAGTCGAAAGCGGTCTCTGCAAGATGACGGTGATCGGCCTCGGCAAGCAACGTGGAGCCGACATAACCCACCAGGCCGGCCTTGCAAAGGGACTTGACCAGGCAATTCCTGAACGTGCGGCCGTCCTCTTCGAGGAGACGCCGATCGTCGGTGGTGTCGCCATCTACGAGAACGCCAACGAGCGCGCGGCACACGTGGAGGGAATCCCGGTTGAGGACATCCTCGAGCGTGAGCCCGAACTGCTCGACGCTTCGGAGGAACTCTTTCCACGTCTGCCGGTGGAAAACCTCGACCTCCTTATTGTCGACGAAATTGGGAAGAACATCTCCGGAACGGGAATGGACACCAACGTAGTCGGCCGGATGCTCTACCATGGACAGTCGGGATCCGAAAGCCCCGTCTACACGCGAATTTACGTGAGAGGACTGACAGAGGCCTCCCACCACAACGCCATCGGCATGGGATTGGCGGATTTCATCCATGCGGACGCCGTCTCCCAAATTGGCCTCACAGACACGTACATCAATGCCATCACAGGCGGTGAGCCTGCGCGCGCCCGACTCCCCGTTGTTACCCCGACCGACGAGGTGGCGCTGCTGTTGACCTACTCGGCGACCGGCTGTAGTTCGCCCGGCGATATGCGGATCGGGTTCGTCGAGAACACACTCGACCTAGGGCGATTCCTCGTCTCGGAGAACGTTGCCGAGGAACTCGAGGACCGTGAGGATATCGAGCTCCTGGATAACATTTCAATACGTACGTATGACGGAGACTTCGCGTTCGACCTCTTTGAGGAGTGAAGCCCTGCTGGAAAGTCGTACCTGCGCTTCTTCCGTAGCGGGTTATCACCGTCTGCGAGTCGGAATCGTCGAACGCTGCGGAGGCAAGACGGGGATAGCCAGGCGATGACTAGGGGTATTAGGTAGGGGGTAAAACCGCTTGACGCCCTACGGCCACTGGTAGGTTGACAGTGGCTAGAGAATCCACTCGAAAAACTCGCTTTTAAGTCATTTGATGAAGTGGAAGCAGATCCGGAAATCGAGGTCCAACCGGTCAGAAATTTTTAGTGGACAGATCTGGACCAGGCCATCGACTCGAAGTTCTCCTTTGATTTGCCCCGAAAATCCCGGTGTCTAAGCACCGTCATGTATGATTACTTTGATAACCTTTAAACTGCCACCGATTGCTATGGGTTGTTATGCCATCACAGGGGGAGGAGAATCGGCGGAGACGGAACGTCATCAAAGGACTTGGAGCAGCCGGAATTACGGGTTTAGCTGGATGCACCGGTGGAGGCGAAGTAGGCGGTCAGGAGACGACGACCACGAAGAAGAGCAGTGACCAACAAGATTTTAGCGACGTTACGTTCCGATACTGGAACATAATCAATATTCAGAACCGGAACGCGAGGGAGTTGTCGAACAAGATCATCAAGGAGTTCGAACAGGAAACGGGGGCGACCGTCCAGGTAAACTTCTCCGGTTACACTGACCTAGTCGGTAGCAAGTGGCGAACCGCATGGGCGAACAACAACTATCCCGTCGTCTACGATAACCTCACGTACCTCGGTGGCCACCTGAACCACAAGGTCGTCCCCGTGAGTGAGTACATCGACAAGTTCGACGACCAGACCATCCAGAAGTACCAGTGGATAATGGACTTGATGGCCAAAGAGACCTACCGAGGCTACCAGGGGAGCGGTCTCGACCGAGTCTACGAGATTCCGTTCGGTCTCGACGTCCGCGAGCCCAACGTCTTCCGGAGGGACCACTTCGAGAAGGCGGGGGTCAGCTGGGAGAAGAACATGCCCCCGAAGAACTACGACCAACTGGTCAGCACGATGAAGACCGTGATGAACAACGGACCGGCAACTACGGGGTATCAGGTATACGGCGTCCCCCACGACTGGTCCGACGTTCAGCTCCTTCCGTGGCAAATCGCCAACGCTGGTGCTGACGGGCTGTACGTCGATGAGAAGGCCAGAGAGCCGAACATGGACAAGCAGAACTGGATCAAGACGTTCCGCGACTACGTCAACGTCTTCCGAAAACACAATCTCTGTGGGCCACAGACTCCCCAGATGTCCGATGAGAAAACGGTGCCGAACATCATCAGCGGGCGGTGGAGTGGCGGGTCCATGGACCCCTTCAACCATCCGTCCCTTGCACGGCAGGCCCCGCAGCTGGCAAACAGTGGAAAGGTGCAGTACACGACGCAGTACAAGACCAACAACTTACAGAAAGGCGGGTTCATCTGGTCCACGGTGGGTCTGGCACTGACTGAAAAACCCCCAGGAGTGAGCCAGAATAAGTGGAACCGCAAACAGGAGGCGGCTATCGGCCTCATGAAGAAGTTCCTCGAGAAGGACCTCCAGCGCCAGAGCTGGAACGGGTTCGGCACGCTACCGGCTCGCAAGGACGTGTGGGGCGACCTGGAGCGGAAACCACACGGCCTGCTGGACGTGCTAACCACGATGGCGGAGGAGACGAACTACTCAGTCTCCGCTCGTCCGGGCATCGCCCAGATCTATTCGACGTTGACGGGACCGACCGCACAGAAAGCACTCCGTGGAAACATCTCGCCCGAAGAGGCGTGTAAGCAGATAGCGAAGGATTCACGCCAACTCATGAAGGAATCGCCGTTCCCGTCAGAGAAGTAACCGATACTCCGGGAAAATATATTTTAAATAACATGTCAACTATTGTCGAATATATCGGCGAGCCAGGTCAGCGCATACAGAATATCCGGGACACTTACGGTGGATTTAAAGACGCCATCAAGGAGAACTGGTTTTCTTACGCGCTCTTCCTGCCGACGCTGCTGCTGTTGCTCCTCGTCGTTTGGCTCCCGATGTTGCAGGGCGTCTGGATGTCGTTCCACTCGTGGCCGATTTCCGGAAATATCGAGTGGGTGGGATTAGGGAACTACCAGTACCTCTTCACGTGGTCCGCGTTCTGGACGTCGCTCAAAGCTACCCTGATTTACTCGATGGTGACGTTCATGATGTTGGGAATCGCATTAGTGGCGGCACTCCTCGTCGCCAACCTCGACTCCTTCGAGAACCTGCTGAGCATGTTGTTCATGGTGCCGTACACCATGCCTCCGGTAGTGACCGGTACGGTGTGGATGTTCCTGCTCCACCCGAACCTCGGGCCGATCTTCAACTACTTGGTCGACCTCGGAATCCTGCAACAACCGATTTACTGGTCCACGAAGGGGCCAACAGCGCTGGCCGGAATCATGGGGGCGATTACCTGGACGTTCTGGCCGTTCATCTTCCTAATCCTGCTCGCGACTCTCGAAAGTATCCCCGAGGAACACTACGAATCGGCGCGTATGTACGGGGCAAACCGATTCCAGCAGTTCTGGCACGTCACCTTGCCCCAACTCAAGAGCGCCATCCTCGTGGCGATCAGCATCCGGATGGTGTGGAATCTGACAAAGGTCTCACAGCCGCTACAACTCACCGGAGGTGGACCGGGGTACAAGACATCCCTCCTGTCGATTCTCCTGTACCGCCAAGCTTCGGAGTCCGGTCAACTGGGGCGTGGATTCGCAATCGGTATGGTGCTACTTGCGATAACGCTCGCGTTCGTGGTAGTGTTCATCAGAGAGTTCGAGAAGAGCAGAGGTGTCTAACTAATGGCTTCGAAACAAACCACCCGGTTCGATCGCGATAACATAAACGACCTGCTGTTCAAGTCTACCATGACGGTGATTACTGCAGTGCTGATTGCAGTAGTTACGTTACCCTACCTGTTCTCACTCTCGATTTCGTTCCGACTACCGCCGGAGTTCTACACCCAGGGGACCTACTGGATTCCGAAGAATCCGTCGCTCCGCCCGTGGTTCGAGGCGTGGGAGATCGGCGGTGATAACTTCATGACGACCGTGTACGTCGCTACCGGAACGATGATCCTCTCGTTGATAGTGACAATTCCTGGTGCGTACGTCTTCGCACGGAAGGACTTCCCGGGGAAGAAGGTCGCGTTCTACCTGATCATCGCGACGCTTCTGTTCCCATATATCCTTCTCATAATCCCCATCACTTCAATCTGGATCGATACCGGTCTGTACAACACCATCCCCGGCCTCTGGATCGCGTACCAGACCTTCATCGCCCCATTCGCGATCTGGATTCTCCGGGACTTCTTCGAGAAACTCCCGGCAAACATCGAAGAAGCGGCTCAGGTGTACGGCTGTACGCAGTGGTCGGCCTTCGTGCGCGTCATCCTCCCACTCTCGGCCCCGGCGATCATGGCCGTTGGCTTCCTCTCGTTCCTCATCGGTTGGAACGACTTTCTCTTCTCGAACATGCTGACTACGGGGGGAGGTGCCCAGCCAGCGGTCGTCGCGCTCTTCCAACTCCTGGTTGGCGGTGAACGTGTCTTCTGGGGTCAGGTCATGGCCCTGTCGTTCATCGTCGGCGGTCCGCCGACGATTCTGTACCTCATCTCCCGGCGCTATCTGACCTCGGCGTTCGCCGTCAGGTAGCGCTCAAACCATCGACAGCGTTTTTCCAAGCAGCACTCGACAGGTTGACCATCCATCGGGGAGATGATTCGCGCACGGAAGAATCAGGCGTAGCACACGAATGCGCCTCTGCTACAGCGTGCGGTGACGAACATAAGGAACGGTCCTTCGGAGAAGGGCCACCGTTTCGGAACGTCCCAAAAGGCGATTGTGGGTTGCTACTGCTCTTTCTCTACGCCCACTGCTTTTGAGGCTTCCCACCAACCCTGAATCCGAAGACGGAGTCCCCTTATCAACGGGCAAAACGCTCAGGTCGTTAACGTTCGTCCCGTTCGGGTCTGTTTAGATGAGGACGAGTACTCCACGTCGATGGTAGGGCGAGGTGGTGCTTAGCGTAGCGTCCCGCGTCTAGCGCCGTAACTTCTGAGCGACTAGCACAGTCGCACGTCCGTAAAGCGTAGCTGCTCGGTGCACCACCTAAAGCTCCTTCAGGGGGACTGAAGATCTAGTAGACGTGATTTCGGGCCTCCACCACCTTGGCATCATCGTGGACGGCTACGTTCTACTGTGATTTGTTGGATGGCGAACTGAGAGAAGAGACGAGCGTCGACGGAAGGGTCGACCTTGGGTTCATCCAGACATCCGGAGGAAAGGTGGAACTTATTACCCGTAACGAGCGAGGTGCGTATCTCGACGACCTACTTGACGAAATTCAGGACCACTCCCAGTGTCACGTCGCGTACCCGGTTCCGGACATCGCAACCTCGAAGGAAACGCTCGAGGACCGTGGCATCGAACTCTACGACTGCGAACCGGTCGACGGAACCGGAGCGTACGTCCGAGCCTTCGTCGCACCGGGAGTTCCGATCGAACTCGTGGATCTAAACGGTGCCGAAGGAGAGTACCGCGGTTTCGGATTTCTAGTTCTCGAATCTGAGTGGATAGAACGGAGACGCTCCACTCAGCCGTCCGTTTCTTCGACGATCTGCATCGGAACGATGGTGTCTTCGTCGTTGAGCGTGACGACTTCCCAGGCAAACCCCTCCTGAGGCTCGTCGTCCTCCACCCGGATGCCGCGACGCTCGAGTTCGGCCATGCTCTCGCGGATATCGTCGACCTCGAAAGCGACGTGGAAGAACCCTTCCCCGTTCTCCTGAAGATACTCGTAGGTCCACCCCTCCTCTGTGGTCGGTTTGATGAGTTCGACGATGTTATCTCCGGCGTGATACAACGCGACGTCCATCGAGAAGGCGCCCGATATCTGGTCGCGCGTGACCAGCTCCATATCGAAGTTGTCCTCGAATCGCTGCATCGACCGTTCGATATCCTCTACGACGAACGCGAGGTGATGAATTCCTTTGAACATTGTATTCGTGAACGCTAATCGTTGAACAGTTTGTACATCGCCGTGTGATCCTGGTTGCCCAGTCCCTCTCGGCGCGCCTGCACGTATTCTTCGACGGCGGTCGACAGCATGTACATCGGTACGTCCAACTCCTGGGCGACTTCTTGGGACAGTTTCAAGTCCTTGTACTGGAGGTTGATGTCGAACCCAGGCTCGAAGTCGTCCTCGACAATCCGTCGGCCCTTCTCCTCGAGTATCCACGAACTTCCTGCGCTCTTCGAGAGAACGTCGTAGAGCACTGCCGAATCGATGCCGTTCGCCTCTCCGAACCGGAAGGCTTCACCGACGATGGCGGCCTGGGCACCGATCAGTATCTGATTCGCTAACTTCACCGTCTGTCCCGCCCCGGTCGAGCCGACGTGGAAGACGTCCTCGGCCAATACCTCGAACAGTTCCCTGACCGCCGCGATATCGTCGTCGTCCCCGCCGACGATGATCGACAACGTCCCCTCCTCGGCACCAACGACACCGCCACTGACCGGTGCATCGACGACGCTGATTCCGTTGTCCTCACCGATCTCGGCTATTTGTTTTGTCGTCAGCGGGTCGATTGTACTCATATCCACGAATATCGAGTCGGGGTCCATGTTCCCGAAGAGTTCGTCGCTCACTTGGCGAACCTGGTCCGGCGACCGGAGACTCACCATGACGATCTCGCAGTCAGCGATTCCTGTCAGGTCTGCTGCCGGATCCCCACCGGCCTGTTCGAACTTTTCCAACCGGTCGGTGTCGAGGTCAAATCCAGAGACGTTGACCCCTGCATCGAGCAGGTTCCGCGCCATCGGAAGACCCATGTTGCCGAGTCCGACGAAGCCTACCTCTGTATCGATCGCTGCATGGCTCACAGTGACATGCCCCATCAACAAAATGCCCCAATCCGGTATAAATCTACCTGACACCCGATGATAGGTGCCTGGTCGCCATCGCGAACTGGCACGGGCTGTAGCCCTGACCGGCGCACTGCGGTCCCAGATTAGACGGGGTCCTATCAAAAATTCGGCCAATAAATCCCACACTGCAAAAAGAGGGCAAGGGCACAGAGCGCCTCTCAGTAGATGCTGAACGAGCAGATTCAAAGACACCTGCGGAGACGGGGGATATCTGGGAGGTCATCTTAAGGGTCCAACTACGCTGACTCGGCTGCTGCTCAACACCGTCCGGGGCGGCCTCGTCGACGAGGCTGCGCTGGTCCATGCGCTGCGCGAAGGCGACATCGGCGGAGCGGCTCTTGAGGTCTTCAAGGAGGAACCCCTCTCCGGAGGCCATCCATTACGCGAACCTATGATGTGCTGCTAACGCAACACACGGTAGGGTCGACCCGCGGTGTCGTACTCAACGGTTTGCGAATCGGCGCTCGCGATATTCAGACTCGCCTCGACAGTGAGAACCTCGTCTAACGCAAGTCCCCCTCGTCCGGATACTGATGATGCTGAGGTGATTCCCTCGAGGATAGTTCGCCTCAGCGTACGAAAGACCCTTGACTCTACGTACTGACTGTTATGAGAAATGGTAGCGACCTTCACGGGATACCGACGTGAGAACGGGGATATCGGCGTTCGAAACCACGTCGCAGTCATTCCGACGTCGGTGGCGGCGAGTAGCGTCGCCAGTCGGATCTCCGATCTGGCGGGGGCGTGGGCGTGTGCCACGCCACACCAGATGGGAACTACTCAACCGGAGCCAGCGAAACGACAGACCGAGCGCGTCCTCGTGGGCATCGGGCGGAACCCGAATGTCGGTGCAGCACTCGTCGTGGAACTGGGAACCGAAGAGATCGACGCGGACGACGTATCCGACCGAATCGCGGACGCGGTGAAAGCAACCGAGACGCTCTCTATCCGCGACGCTGGTGGGACTCGGCTCGCGGTCGAGACTGGAACCGAGCGCGTCACTCGCCTGAACGAGGAAGCGAAGAACGCACGCCAGGAGGAAGCGGACACGTCCGAACTCATCCTCGGGGTCGAGTGCGGAGGCAGCGACGCTACAAGCGGTATCGCTGCCAATCCGGCAGTCGGCAACGCGTGCGACCGCCTCGTCGAGGACGGAGGCACTGTTTGCATCAGCGAGACGCCCGAGTTCATCGGTGCGGAGCACATACTGGCCGAGCGATGCACCGACGAGACTGTCCGTCAGCGCCTGCTGGAACGCGTCGCCGAGCGCGAAGACCAGGCGAAGTTGATGGGTGTGGACCTCCGGGGCGCACAGCCCACTCCGGGGAACCAGGAAGGCGGTCTGACGACCATCGAAGAGAAGAGTTTCGGCGCAATCGCGAAGGGGGGAACCACGCCCGTCCGGGACATGGTTGAGTTCGCGGAGCCACTACCCTCCGGCGGTGGTCTCGTCCTGATGGACACCCCCGGGTTCGACGTCGAGTCGGTAGTCGCCAAGGTCGCCGGCGGAGCGCAGGTCATCGCCTTCACGACCGGTCGTGGTAGCACAACGGGGAACCCGATCGCTCCCGTGATCAAGGTCACGGGCAACCCCAAGACCTGGGAGAAGATGTCGAACAATATGGACGTAAACGCGAGCACCGTCATCCATGGTGAGTCCCTAGATACCGTCGGGAAGCGCACATACGAGGAGGTACTCGCGGTTGCCGACGGCAGGCGAACGGAGGCCGAGAAGCGTGGCCTCGAAGAGTTCGCAGTGAACGAAATTCAGCCCCAGGAACTCGTGGAGGTGAGCGAATGAAAGGTATCGTCCTCGACGATGCCGCCTTGTTAATGACGAGGTCCGACAACGTCGCAACAACCCTCGAGGATCTCGATGCGGGCCAGACCGTGGAATACGAAGGGGACACCATCACGCTCACCGAGGCCGTCTCATTCGGACACAAGTTCGCGCTTGCAGATATCCCCGAGGACGAGACGATCAGGAAGTACGGTGAGGTCATCGGGCAGGCGAGCCAGGACATCGCCACTGGCGAGTGGGTTCACACGCACAACTGCGAGAGTCGGCGCGGCCGCGGCGATCTGGAGGGACAGAATGACGACTGATGCCAGCACCGAGGAAACGAACTCGGATGAAGAGCCGTTCACGGGATATCGTCGCTCTGACGGGCGTCTGGGGGTGCGTAATCGGGTCCTCGTTCTCCCGACCGTGATCTGTTCGCATCTCGTCGCCGAGGAGATCGCCGAGCGCGTCGATTGTGCGGTGGCCACACCCCACGACCACGGCTGTGCGCAACTCGGCGTAGATAACAGCCAGACGAAGCGGACACTCCTCGGCGTCGCGGAAAACCCCAACGTTGCCGGTACTGTCGTCGTCGGTCTCGGCTGCGAGCACGTCCAGAGCGATACCGTCGCTACTGCGCTCAGTGACCGTAACCTCCCCGTCAGGGAAGTCTCCATTCAAGATGCCGGGGGGACGGAGCCCTGCATCGAACGGGGTGTAGAGGCAGCTATCGATCTTACTGACCAAGTACAGGCTGCAACGCGGACCCCCGTCTCACTCGGCGACCTGACGGTCGGTCTCGTGAGCAGCGATCTGAGTGACTCCACTGTCGAGGAGGCCGAACCCCTCGTTGGCGCGTTCGCCCGATCCGTCGTCGAGGCGGGCGGCCGCGTCGTCGTCGCCGGGAGCGAGCGGTTCGCCGCACATCCGGCGGCAACACGTGCAGCGACCGACGCGGCGACATCGCCTGACGTGGATGACCTACTCGAACGACACCAGAACCACCCTGCACGGGCCTCAAGGGTCTACGCAAGGGCCCTCGAACGCGGCTTCGAAGAAAGTATCGGCCTTTGTGGCGGTCTCCCGGTTCGGGAGATCGTCTCCTATGGCGAGGTAGCAACGCACGACCGCGGACTCGCCGTCGTCGATGCTCCGTCGCGCTTCGACGAAGCAGCGACCGGCCTTGCGGCCGCGGGTGTACAGCTCATCCTCCACGTAACCGGTGAGGGCATTCCCACGGGACATCCGCTCGTCCCCGTTCTGAAGGTGTCTGGTGATTCTGAGACGCTCTCAGCGCTACCTGACGATATTGATATCGACGCAAGGTCGGTTACCTCTCCAGAGCTGACCGAGTCCGTCCTCGCTGTCGCTAACGGAAAACGGACCTCCCCAGAGCACCACGGCATCACAGAATTTGCTATCACCCGCGTCGGTCCATCGATGTAACGACGACGTTTGCTGCGTGGACTTGGTGTGCTCTTCCCATGAAGGTATCTTGACGTCTGTCTCAAAGCAGCGTTGTCCTTGGATAGAAGTCGTGGCGAGTACTTCTCACAATGGAAATCGCCGACGAGCAAAGATCGAACAGGTGATTTCAGCCACCAATCTGATATGTTTGAACATGTTCTCGCCCCGCTGTCCTGGTAGTGATTATCACCCAAAGATATAGGTGCGTCCGTTTCGATACTATCCTTATCTCATGTCGCAGACCGAGGAAGCTCCCCGAGGATCTCGGGAGTCCGGACCAGCCATCAAATTAGAGCATATAACGAAAACGTTCAACAACGGCGATGTCGTCGCCGTGGATGATGCTAATCTCGAAATCGGTCCGGAGGAGTTCGTCGTCCTTCTTGGACCATCCGGCTGTGGGAAGACAACCACTCTTCGTTCGATCGCCGGACTCGAACAACCCGACGAGGGGAGCATCCATCTCCACGGCGAGGATATCACGGATTTGAAGCCGAAGGACCGGAACTTGGCGTTCGTCTTCCAGAGCATCGCCCTCTTCCCCCACAAGACCGTCCGGGAGAACATTCGGTTCGGTCTAGACATGACGTCCGACCTTGACAAGGAAGAGAAGAACCGACGAGTAGAGGAGACCGCAGAAACCCTCGGGATAGAGGAGATGCTCGACCGGAAGCCGAGTGCGCTCTCCGGCGGACAGCAACAACGAGTCAGTCTCGGACGGGCCATGATCATGGACCCCGCGGCGTTCTTACTCGACGAGCCCTTCTCCGCGCTCGACGCTCACCTCCGGGACCAGATGGAACTGGAGATTCAGCGTCTACAGAGGGAACTTGAGACGCCGATGGTGTTCGTCACCCACGACCAGTCGGAGGCAATGACGCTCGCCGATAAAATCGTGGTCATGAACGACGGCGATATCCAACAGATTGGGACTCCGTACGAGATCTACAACGATCCCCAGAACATCTTCATTTCGACGTTCATCGGGTCCCCGGAGGCGAACATCTTGAACTGTGATCTCGTCCAGCGGGGAGACGAACTGGAACTCGACCACGATCTCTTCACACTCACTCTCCCGAGCGACAAGGAGCAGGAGTTACCGCCGGAGTTACCGGACACCGTTTCCCTGGTGATTCGCCCGGACTACATGCGACTCGGCGTGGACGAAGCTGACAAACTGTTTACCGCGACAATTTCTGTCCTTGAGCCCCAGGGTTCGACGGACAACGTCTTCCTGGACGCCGACGGACACGAAATCCGGGCCGTCACGGATCAGCACGCGTTCACCTCCGAAGGTCGTTCGGTTCCGGTCTCGTTCGACCGGGAGAAAGTGTGGCTGTTCGACGAACACGGAGAAAGACTACTGTAACGTCTGCTCATTTGCACTAAACACCGGATATAAAAACCATGGCGCAAGTCAAAACCGTCGTTCCGTACGTGGTCAACGCAGTTGGCGTGATTCTTATCCTGCTGTGGGTCGGGTTCATCGCTCTCCTACTCATGCACGGTCAGTATCAGTTTACAGGCATCATGCTCGGTATCTCTCTGCTCGCGATTCTCATCGTGGCGATGAACGAACGGTAGACGTTCGAGTTCCGTCGTTTCGTGAGACCTGAGCTGGGATTTCGGCGCGGTTCCTACCTAGCAGCAAGGCCGTTACCGGGAATCAGATATTCCCCGTGAGGGTACACGGACAGTGGGTCCCGAGGGACTGGTTCTACCTGGGTCCAGGCGACCGCTAAAGAGGACACGACGGGGACTGCCGGTGGTGCGAGGCTGTGTTACCGGACGAGCCGAAAGAGAGCCATCTGAAACCGACCACGGCACAAGCGAGGGCGCCCGCGGTACGACAGCGGCCGATGACTCATGCCAGCTACCTGTGGTCACGAAGACGCGGAGTTACACCCGTAACTCGTCGACACTATTATCATTTTAGCCATTCACACTCTAGAGGCTCATGGACGTAACGAGTGTTCGGATGCCGGAGCCGGGTTCGCTCGAAATCATCGAGCGCGATATCGATGTCGGAGAAGACGAGGTGTTAGTAGAGACCGCACGGGCAAGTATTTGCGACGCTGACCTCCGGGCATGGAAAGGGATGTCTATTCCGGAGGACATGCCAGATGGAGTGTTCGAGTACCCCGGCCACGAGGGTGCTGGGACCGTCGTCGAAACCGGGCGTCGGGTGACGAAGTTCAAAGAGGGTGACCGAGTCATGTTGTTCGGGCCGAACAACTCCTTCTCGTCGCACTTCACGGCTCCGGTCGAGAGCCTCCAGCCGGCCCCCGACGAGGTGAGTATGGAGATCGCCAGTCTCGGTGAACCCGCCTGCGTCGGTATCTACGGTGTCTTCCAGAGTGGCGTGCAACCCGGTGATGACGTTCTCGTAGCGGGCCTCAACTTCCAGGGTCAAATCGCAATTGAGGGACTCAAGAAGAAGGGGGCGAGTCAGGTCATCGCCGTGGACTACCGGGAACCTCGACTCGAGATGGCGGAAAACAGAGGCGCAGACATTGTTCTCAACACCGAGACTGACGACGTCCCTTCTCGAATCGAGGAACACACTCGGTACAATGCGGAAGAAGACGCAAGCGGACATCAAAGCGGTGACGCCGGGGTCGACGTGAGTTTTCACTCTTGTGGATACTGGAACCCCCACCAGGAGGAGTACTTCAATCTCTGCGTGGCAAACACGCGCGATGAGGGAATCGTCGCGTCGATTCCGGACATGATGGAACCGGTCACCGTCGACCTACACCGGATCCACCATCACGGGATGGATATCCGACTGCCGGCACTGATGCACCATGGGCCGGAGTTCCTTGACCGATGGGTACCGCGGCTCATGAAACCCATCGTAACGGACGTCATCGAGGTCGAGTCGTTGATCACGTCGGAGTACTCGCTGTCGGAGGTGGACGAGGCGATGGAACGGTACAGCAATGACGAATCGCAGGTGAAAATCGCGCTCGATCCGAGGGAGTAGCGTATGAGTCGAACGACAATCGCGGTCGTCGGACTGGGACGAATCGCGCGTAGCCACATCGACGGGATTCTGCAGTGGCCAGATCGCTGCGAACTCGGCGCTGTCGTCGACGTCGACGAGAACCGGGCACGGGCTTTCGCTACGGAATTCGATGTCCCGTACCACACCGCAACCGAGGAGGTCTACGCCAATCCGGAGATCGACGCTGTCGTGATCTGTGTTCCTCACCACCTCCACGCCCCGCTCACGGTCGAGGCTTGTGAGGCCGGCAAGCACGTGCTGGTCGAGAAAGTCATGGCGAGGTCGGTCTCGGAGGGGAGAGAGATGGTCGAAGCGGCTGACGAAAACGATGTGAATCTCATGGTCGGTCAGAGTCGTAGGTTCTTCCCGGCGTTACGCCAGGCGTACGAACGCAGACGGGAAATCGGCGAGGCGGTCAACCTGCTGTACACCTTTACCCCGTACTTCGACGTCGATGTCGCCCCCGATTGGTGGCAATCCGCGGAGAAAACCGGCGGGCTGGTCTATCCGATGCTCGGCTCTCACAGCATCGATTACACGCTATGGATGCTCGGGGAAAAAGACCCGGTCGCAGTCTACGCAGAAGGCGGGTCGAACAACCCCGATTTCGAGGGCCACGACGACGTTACGGTACTCATCCGTTTCGACGACGGAACGCACGCTACCAACTTCCTTTCGATCAACAACCCCGACCCCGTCCACGAAGGGTTGGTCATCGGAACGGACGGTTCGATCGATTGGGAGCAGACCGGCGATCACGCCGGCGAACTTGTCGGAGTCGCGTCGACTGAGATGAGTCTCAACGGTAACCCGGTCGAAGTCGACGATGACCTCCCGCACAACTTCGCGCTTCAGATGCGGGAGTTCGTCGACTCGATCAGGGCCGGTCGTAATCCAAATCCATCGGGCGAAGAGATACTGACCCAACTCTCTATCATCGAGGCAGCCAAGCAATCAGCCGAAGAGGACCGACTCGTGGGTCTCTAACCGTCGCGCAACCTCCGGATACAACTGTCGGCGTAGATCGCGCGGACGGCCGCTCGGACGCTACCCGGACGTGGAACGAGTAATCGAAACTCCCTGTGGGACGGCGAAGAAACTGCCTCTACCACGTCGTACACATGCACACCGACAGGACGCTGCCCGTCACACTCACCTCACTGCTCCGACCTTCCGCGCCTGTAACGCGGTACAGCGTATGAGACAGCACTCGTGGTCGCTGTGAACCGCGTGGTACGCACACCAGTCACTTTACTACTGGCCGATAAGGTGACCCCGTGCAGATAGATACCACGATTCCGACGTACTGTTCGGGCGACCAACTCGTACCCGCAGAGGCGATTCGTACGTGGGCACGACGTGCCGAGAGAGCCGGCATCGAGTGCCTGTGGGCCATCGATCACCTCGTTAATCCGCCGACATACCGGACGAGCGTTCTTGACCCACTCGTCGTGTTCGCCCACGCTGCGTCTGTCACCGACGGGATGGACTTTGGCACGTCTGTCCTCCTCCTCCCGCTGCGGCGGACGGCAACCGTCGCGTCCCAGGTGGCGACGCTCCAACACTTGATCGACGGTGACCTCACCCTCGGGGTTGGGGCGGGCTACGTCGACAAGGAGTTCGAGGCTGCCGGCGTCCCCAAAGCCGAACGTGGCCCCCGCCTGAACGAGGGAATCGAGGTGCTGCAGGCGTTGTTTGCGGGGGAATCGTCCTACGACGGCCAGTTCCACACGTTCGACGGTGTCCAAATCGACCCTATCCCCGAGGAGCCTCCGCGGATTCTCGCAGGCGGTAATTCGAACGTGGCGGACGGCGAGCGAACGATTCCCGAGCCGATCATCGACCGGATACTCCGCGCTGGCGGGTGGATCGCACCGCCGTCACATCCCGAGAGACTCGACAAGGAGTGGTCGCTCATCGCACGTCGCGTTAGTGACCGTGGCGTCGACCCCGATTCGCTCACCCGTGTCGTCTTGAACTACGTCCATTTGGTCGAAGGAACCCCCGAAACAACGACTGCAGAACAGCGTGCTGCGTTCGAGGACCTGTTCAGCCCCTCGCGGGGATTCGAACACGCGGCGGAGCACTGCCTGACGGGGACGATTGACGAGGTCGTTGAGCAACTTAAGCGGTACGAGGAAATCGGCTTCGACAGGGCTATCGCAGGTTCGGTCGCGCACGACCCGGACGTGTTGGACGGGCAAATAGCGCTGTTCGCCGATCGAGTTCTCCCCGCGTTCGGTTGATTACTCCAGGGTCTCGCCCGGTCTTCACCCTCCCTGGGTTTCGAATCACTCGACGCGGTGTTCGGAATCGGCCTCTCCGAGATTCTACGTTCGACCGACCCGACTGATTTATTGGGGGCACTCTCGAACCTACGCGGACGATCAGCATGGTACCACTTCACGCCCTAACGATGCCACGTGCGACTCCTCGACCGACGGTGCCAGCAGTCCGGAGACCAGGTGGGTAGTATGTCGGGCGATTCCCTCTCGGCGGAGGAGGTCCACGAACTCGCCGAGACGTTCGACATAACGATCCGCGACGAAGAGATAGCCGAACTCCGCGACACAATCGACAGCCTGTTGGAGGGAACGGGGGAGCTTTACGACCTCCCGCTTCCCGGGCGTTTGACCAGTAGCAGTAAGCGGTCGTGGCGGATACCCCAGTCCGATTCGTACAACGCGTTCAGCGTCGAGTGCGACGTCTCGCCGACCAGTAGCGAGGGAGTGCTGGCCGGGCGTGACGTTGGGGTCAAGGACGTCATCGCAGTTGGGGGCGTCCCGATGCAGTGCGGGTCTGACGTGATGCGAGGATTCGTTCCGTCGACGGACGCGACCGTCGTCCGCCGACTTCTCAAGGCCGGAGCGACGATAACGGCGAAGACAAATCTTGACGCGTTTGCTGGGAGCGCACGCGGAACGACCTCGGCACACGGCCCGATTTGCAACCCACACGATCCGGACCGCAGTGCCGGCGGGTCGTCCGGCGGGAGCGCTGCCGCCGTCGCAGCCGATATGGTAGACGTCGCAATCGGGACCGACACCGGCGGGAGCATCCGAATTCCGGCATCGTTCTGCGGCGTTGTCGGCGTGAAACCGACGTACGGGCTGGTTCCACTCGCTGGAGTCACGGAGAACACTTACTCTCAAGACCACGTCGGGCCAATCACGTCTACGGTTGCTGACGCCGCGGCGGTCCTCGAAACAATCGCTGGCCGCGACTCGTCTGACCCATCCACCTTCGATACCGGCCATGCTGAGGACCGAGTCGGTGGATACGTCGATGCGGTCGAATCACCAGGGACGCTCGAGTCGGTCACGATTGGTGTCCTCGAAGAGGGGTTAGAGGACGGCGTGCGACCTGCCGTGGCCGACCAGACCGAGGACGCTGCCGACCGCTTTTCGGACGCTGGAGCGACGGTCCGCCGCGTGTCGGTCGACCATTACGAGTACTTCCGGGCGGTCAAAAACGTCTTGAGCGTGACCGAAATCGCGGCCCACTGGCGGGCAGACGCTGCACCGTTGCGGAGAGGCGGTGTCGTCGATCCGACGTACCAGACGGGCTTCGCCGCTCGCCGGCGGACGCGAGACCGGGGCGTCTCGACGTTCTACAAAGGGAAGCTGCTTGCGGGCGCCCACCTACTCGAGAACGACATCGGGGCGCTGTACACCCGCGCACAAGCGAGCCGGGAGATCCTTCGGAACGAACTCGAGGCGGCACTCGACGGACTCGATGCCCTTCTCCTCCCGACGATGCCGGACGTTGCGCCGCGGCTGACAGACGCGACGGACCCGGGATTCGACTATGCACGGAACACCCGCCCGGCGAACGTCACGAAACTGCCCGCGCTGACGCTCCCCCACGGGACCGTCGACGAGCTTCCCGTCGGTGTCCAACTCGTCGGGAACGCCTTCACCGAAGCGCAACTGTTCCGCCTGGCAACCCTCATCGAACCCGACTTAGCGTCTCCCATCTCGTAACAGGTTGCCACTGTCCGAGGCCCACTCCGGGCGGAGGGCTGCGTGAATAATTTCTGGATCGAACTCCTCGCCCGGAAGCTGGCGCTCGATAGCTGTCTCCGCCTGCTTGACCGGGAACACGTGGGTGTTGATCCTTGCGATATCATCGAACCGCCGCTCGATGATGTCCATCGCCCGTTCGACGTCGAGTGCCTGTCCTCGACCACCGACGAGCCGTATCTCGTCGTGTACGAGCTTGTCGGTCTCGATCTCGGTCGACTCACCGACGAGCCCCGGCAGGACTACCGTTCCCAGAGGAGCGACGACCTCGAGTCCGAGTTGTACGGCCTGCGATGAGGGTGCAGTAACTACGACGACGCCTGGACCATCACCATCGGTGAGTTCGGCGACGCGCTCGGCGGGATTCCCTTCGTCGACGACTCCGGTGTGGGTCGCGCCGAGCTCGCGCCCGAGTTCGAGGCGGTTCTCGTCGTGCGAGACACCCAGAAGGACGAGCGGGTCAGCGCCGGCTTCGTCGGCGACGACGACCGATGCGAGGCCCTGTGCTCCCGGCCCGATAACGACGACGCCGTCTCCCGGATCGACGTCGCCTTTCGTGACCACCCACCGGACTCCGTTGCCGATGACAGAGCCGAGACACGCCGCTTCTGCGGGCACATCGTCGCTGACTGTGTGGGCCTTCGTGTTCGGTGCGAGGTACATGTGTTTCCCGTATCCACCCCAGAGATGCGGCGGTTGACTCGCAGAGATCGTGACGCCGTAGCATCGGTCCTCCTCACACATGTGGTAGTTACCCGTCTGGCAGTAGTGACAGTGGTAGCAGGGGATGTACGGTTCGGGCATCACGCGGTCACCCACCTCCACATCCATCTGAGCAAGTGATTCCGGATTCCCATCGACGATCGTCCCCACCACCTCGTGGCCGAACAGAAGCGGAAGCGTATCGAAGTGCGACTCTCCGGAGTACATCCCGATGTCGGTACCACACACGGACGTCATCTCGACCTCAAGGAGCGCACCTTCGTCGGAAACATCCGGTACCGGGAACTGCCGGGCTTCCAACTTTCCTTCCTCAACCAGCACCATCGACTCGGTGTGTACCTCTGTTGGCATGGCACCACATGCCAGTCCGGTAGTATTAAACCTTGCACCACGGGCGAACTCCGTCGGGGTCAACCAGTGTAGGAACGATTACCCCATAGGGCACTCGTATCGAGTCCGCTTACGCCACGAAAGACAAGGCGAGCCCGATGACGTTCACCACGAGCGCCACGGAGACTGCCAGCCCGAATTCTGCCCCGTTCTCGAGTCGTAAGTTCTCCCGAATCAGTTCGGTGCCAATTCCGACAAGCACGCCACCGTTGATGCCCGCGATGATCCAGGTGGCGAGATAGTTCGTCGCTATCGGAATTACGCCGGTCAGGAAGAACAGCGCCTGACTGGCCCCGATTGTGATGAGTGTGATCCCGAGAAACAAACGACGCTCCATATAGGAACTCTGTGATTACGACAAGTATAAATGTATCTCACAGGTTACTCGTCTCGTCTTGTCCGGTCTGTACTTCACTGGACCTCCTTTCACTCCCCCGCAGCGGTCTTCCGCCCCAATCGGTGATAGCAAGCTGATGCGGGAAGGGTTTCCGTTGTTCGACTCCGCCGTTCCTGACGGTGACTCACGACCACGTGAATTCGGTGTGGAACGCCCAAAACGGATCTGAACCGCGAGAACGGTGGGGCGGCCAGTCCGCTGTCGGATTTCCTAAATAACAGCTTTACCAGTCTAGCGGTATTTCTTATCGGGATGCCGGAAGCGCTGGTCGCGCTCAACTACGGATTCGATGCGGTGGCAACCTGGGTTCACGGATTCGACTCCGCGGACCAGCCGAGCAGGGTATCGAGAGGACTCTATGGCGTTGATGTGGGGCTGCCCCGTATACTGGACGTACACCGGGAATACGAGGTTCCGGGAACGTTCTTCGTACCGGGGTACAACGTCGAGAGTTTCCCCGATACAGTCGGACGAATCGTCCGAGACGGTCACGAACTCCAGTGTCACGGATGGAAACACACCTCCCCCACGGAGATGACCCGCGAGGAGGAACGCTCCGACCTCGAACGGGCAATCGCCGCTATCGAAGACATCGCGGGTCGACGTCCGGACGGCTACCGGTCACCGACAGGCGACTTTTCCAGTGACACGCTAGACCTGCTCCGAGAGCTCGAGTTCGAGTTCGATTCGAGTATGCAAGGGGACGACTTCACGCCGTACATGCTCCGTGATGGGTGGGAGGTGAATCCGGAACAGGGCCCGTTCGACCGGGGAACGGAGACTGACATCGTGGAGATCCCGTTCGACTGGTCGCTCACGGAGTTCATCCCGTTCACGCCCATCTGGTCGGACCCCCACCGTCGTGGCTACGGGAACGAAGCGGTGTACTTCGATCGCTGGCGCAAGATGTTCGACTGGATGTACGCCAACGAGGACTGTGGCGTCTTCGTGACGATACTCCATCCTCAGTTGAGCGGTCGAATCCCGTTGCTTTCTGAGTTTCGGGCCTTCCTTGAGTACGTGACGGACAAACCGGGCGTCGAGTTCAAGACCATGTCGGCGGTCGCTGAGGAGTTCCGTGACGGGGAACTGTAGTCCCTCGACACTCCCCGCCCATCAGTTGGCCGTCGGCGCAGACCTCCCCTACTTCGTTGCCGTGACGCCGCCATCGACGACCAACGAGTGTCCGGTGACGAACGAGGCCATGTCACTCGCCAAGTACAACGCCGCGTCGGCAACGTCCTCTGGTTTCCCGGTTCGTTGGAGCAGGATATCCTGTTCTACGTACTCTTTTCCCGAGGGTGACTCGATGATGTCTAGGTCGGTTTTCGTCATCTCCGTCTCGGTCACGTCCGGATGAATAGCGTTGACCCGTATGTCGGGCGCGAGCGAGGCAGCCAACGCGTACGTCATCAGCTTGACACCGCCTTTCGACGCGCAGTACGCGACACCGTCGGGCCGGCCGTAGATTCCGGACGTGCTCGAGATGTTGATTATCGAGCCGTCTCGATCGCTTTCGACCATGGATTTCGCTGCGGCTTGCGCCCCGAAGAACGCTCCTTTCAGATTGACGTCCAGCATCGTATCGTACTGCTCTTCCGTCGTTTCCAGAAACGACCGACTCTCCGTGATTCCGGCGTTGTTCACCAAGATCGTGACCCCGCCGAACTTCTCGGCCGCATCAACCATCTCGGCCAGGTCACTGATGCTCGAAACATCGCACTCTACGTATTCTGCGTCTGAATCGGTTTCTTCTCGGATACGCTCGTGAGTCGGAGTGCCTCCTTCGCGTGGCGTTTCATCGAGGTCGGCAATGACCACGTCGGCTCCTTCCTCGGCGAACGTGAGGGCGATTTCGCGTCCGTTTCCACTCGCGCCCCCGGTGACAATCGCCACTTCATCCGCTAACATGTCCTCCTCTGGCATGACCAGATAGATTCGGAAGATCAACATAGAGGTGAGGGTCTGTTTCCGACCCTCAGTAGTAACTACAAACTATTTGCGATGTGTTAACGAACCCATCAGATGCCCTATTTTCGCTATTCACGACATCGGCCGCCACAGAATCTCTGTTGTGGCGTAGAGACATCCTGACTGGCGGCTTTCGGGAGCCTATGCGCGTCTCCACCCTCACGGCCAGTGGTCGCTGTACCCTCGTCGGACGTTTTCGAAGAACTGTTCGCTTCCGGTTTGGCCTCCCTTGAGCGCAATTTCAAGTCGGTCGAACCGGTCGTCGGTCGAACTAGCGACGCACAGCGGAGTCCCGGGCGCCACCGGGCTCTCGAACTCGAGGGCGAAGATATCGAGGGCGGGTGCGACGTGCCCACTCGTATCGCCGCCTGCGATACACACCCGTGAAAGTTCGTGTTCGAGTAGTATCCGCCGGAAGATCCTTCCCTGCTCCCGCCCGAGGCGGGCACCGACGTCCTCCACCTGCTCCGTGTCGGCGGCCGCCTCTCGCGTCCGTTGGAGCGCCGAATCGTTCGGTCCACGGGCGGAGTACAGGATGACGCTCTTCCCCAATTCGAGAGCCGACAGTGTCTCCGTAATGGCCCGTTTGCGTTCCTCCTGGGCGTCCGATGTGACCAACGTCGGAGTATCGAGTCGAACCCCCACGAACGAGTCCGAGTCGAGTGCCGCCTCGATCTGGGCGGCAGTCTCCGGAGATGCACTCCCGGACATCACCGCGATTTGGTCAACGGAGTCCGCGACTGGGGTCGATTCAGGCGGAGAGACTGCACCGATTCGGTTCCAATAGGATGCTAGGGCGTAGTCGAGTCCGGAAGACCCGACAGCGAACATGGGTTGATCTCGAGATTCGACCGCGTGTGTCCACACGAGTCTGCCTACGGTCTGCAGGTGCGACGCGTTGATCGTGTCGAACATGACGATTTCGGGGTGGGAACCGACGACTCGCGCAAACGCAGTATCGACGCCGTCGTCCTCGAGATCGAGGACGGTGAACCGTTCGACACCCCGGTCCGTCTGTTGGCCGAGGTGACGGCCCAGGTCGCTCTCGGTCATCGGCGTTACGGGGTGTTCACTCATCGTCGGATGCCGATCGATGCGGTAGGTAAACCCGTCAGCGGTGGCAAACAGATGCCCGAAAACGACGTATCGCTGGAGGGCAGGAACGCCGACGGCGAGTGGGACGAACGGGGAGTCGAACTCCGCCTGGGCGAGGTCGATGGCGTGGCCGATGCTCCCGACGTCGGGCGAGGAGTCGAACGTCGAACAGACCTTGTACTGGACGAGCGGCGGGTCGAGGTCCCCCAACTGCTGGAAGTGGACCGGGAGGACGTCGTCCATCTGCGCCGGCGTCATCGAGCGACTTCGCCCAGCGACGCCGACGGCCTGGAGGTTACTGAATCGGCCGGTCAAATCGTCCTCGCTCGGTGGTTCGAGAAAGAGAGCGGTCCGGACCCCGCTGAGTCCGAGCGCCTCCATGGCGTCGGTAGATCCCGTCAAGTCGTCCCCGTAGTAGGCGAACAGGAGATTGTCAGTCACGGTTCCCGAACACCTCCAGTGCCTGGCGAAGGGCCTCGTGTGTCTCCGCGTACTCACTGAGCGATACGTCCGCCATGGCCGCCTCCCATCCCTGCTTGATCGCAGCGACGCCCCCGGACGGACCACCTGGATGACCCAGGATACCACCGCCGGCGAGGTACATCAGATCCGTGTTTCCAAGAACCTCGTAGGTATCGGGGGCCTGACCCGCCCACTGTCCGGAGGAGAAGACAGGTACGATACCGTCGTCGCCGGGAATCGGTTCCTGGACTGCACGGGCAGATGCGACGACCGACTCGTCGGACTCCGTGAACTTGTTCCTGAGCCCGCTCACGTGGAGGTGGTCGACGCCGACGAGCCGCCAGAACTTCTGATAGGCCTGGAACTCGAAGCCGAGATGCGGACACCGCGAGAGGGCACCCCAGCCGTTTCGGTGGCCGTGGATGGGAAGGTCGCTGTGGCTGCGGAGGTGCCGTACTCCGGAGAGGCCGACGCTGTTGAGACTCACCATCACGCACGTCCCTCCGGCGTCCCGGACGATGTCGTGACGGCGCCGCATTTCGTCGACAGTCCCGGTGACGTTGAAGGCGTACATCACCTTCTTGCCGGTTCGGTCTTCGTGGCTGTTGATGACCGACATGACCGCTTCGACCCGCTCTTCGAAGTCCGCATATGGCGGGTCAGCGATAAGCTCGTCGTCCTTGATAAAGTCGACCCCCGCGTCCACCAGCGTCTCAACGAGTCCGGCAGTCTCTTCCGGGGAAAGCCCGACGCTCGGCTTTACGATCGTTCCGACGATGGGACCATCAGCGACCCCGGTTAACTCACGGGTACCCTCGATGCCGAACTGTGGAGTCGGACACTCCCTCCCGTACTCCGACGGAACCTCGACGTCGAGGAGACGGATTCCAGAAAGAGGTTGTATTTCGAAGATGTTCCCTGCGACGGTGGTCCGGAGCTGTGGAACAGAGACGCCCACGTTCTCGAAGGGAAACGAGAGCGTGACTTCGGCTTGCGTGTAAGTCGCTGTAGAGTTTCCGGACGGCGTTTCCGCTCCCGGGAGCGACGGCTCGTCGACCGTGTCCAGCTCGGTTACGCCGACGATCTCTGCACCGTGTCGCTCCTGTAGCTCGGGGGTTTCGAGGGGGACGTCGACGAATGTACTCGCCGACTGCTCGCCTGCCATCGCCTCCGCGGCGTCCATCGGTCGTTTGGGCGTCTCTATCCGATACGTCGCCGTGAATCGTTCACCCATACCACGGTCTTCACAACGGAGCGAGTAATAACACTAGTCCCGCGCTTCCGGACCAACAGGTTCCGGTGTTCGTTTTCAGGAGTCGAATCGGCTAGGCCGGTCTATCGGACCGGAGATGCACGGTCTCCTATGGAGTGAAAGGGGGACCGCCTCGTCGACGAACGCCCTTCTTCCCTTGACGGCTGGCCGCGGTGTTGATACTATCCTCTACCAGCGACCGCGCTGGCCGACTACGACTCGGTTGCAGTTCCCCGTTTACCGAGGGCGGCCAGCATTTCGGCACGGATGTACCACTGCCGAGCGCATCCAGGGAAGCATGCACAGCGGTTCTAGTCGACCACCCGTAACCACCTCGGGTGAGTCATGAATCGGACGAGCCGTCGTCGTGGCTGAGTGCGCGCCTGAGCGCTGCAATCCGGCGGTTGCGCCGCGACACAACCTGCTCCGGTGATTCATCGTACTCGTAGAACCCGGCGCCGTTCTGGACGCCGGTCCGTTCCTCTGAAAGATAGTCCTCGAAGACCGCACTCGGCTCGTCTGCATCGCTGAGCTTCGGGTACAGGTTCCCGGCGATAGTCTGGAACAGTTCGAGGTTCGCCAGGTCCATCGTCTCGAACGGCCCCACGACTGCGGTCCGGAGCGCATAGCCGTCACGGACCGCGGCGTCGATATCTTCGAGCGACGCGACCCCTTCCTCGAGCAGATGCATACACTCTCGGACGACGGCGAACTGGATTCGGTTCCAGACGAACCCCGGAACTTCCCGTTCGAGGACGATGGGGTCGCGATCGACCGCCTCGACGAAATCAACCAGTTCTGCGACCGTCCGCTCGCCGGTGTCCTCGCTCGGCACGACCTCGACCAGGGGCATGAGGTACGGGGGATTCCACCAGTGGCAAACCGCGATTCGGTCAGCAGCGTCGGGAACGGCTTCGGCCAGCCGCGACGGAAGGAATCCGGACGTGTTACTAGCGAGTATGGCGTCGTCCGGGGCGGCGGCTGCGACGTTTTCGAAGATGGTATGCTTAGTGTCGAGGTCCTCCGAGGCCGTTTCGATGACGATGTCGGCGTCGCCCACTCCGGCAGCGGTATCGAGCGTGAACGTCACCGAATCGAGGACGTCTGCCGTGTCGAGCGTCGCGAGACCTTCCTCGTTGAGAAACATCACTGCCTCGCCGATGCGTTCGCGGGCCTCCTCGAGATTGGCCTGTCGGTGATCGATGAGCGTCACGTCTTTCCCGTGTCGTGCGAACTGGACGACGAGTCCATGTCCCATCACGCCAGCACCGATTACCGAGACCTGACTCGGTGGCATGGTCCATTGCTCGGTCACGAGATACATAAATATGGTCTCGAGCGAGTAATCCGTATGGAATGGCTGGTCCCCTCCCGTCTCTACGTCGGGAACGACAGTGATTCAACCCCCTCTTGCTGAACTCCCGGGCTCCGAAGCGTCGACTCCCGGTCGGTTGTACGCTCATGCCTCGGTTCGCTCAGCCAGTCGTGGACTCTCCGAGCGTCGCGTTCCCTCGGTCCCGGACGGAACGCCCTCGGTGCGGAAAACAAGGCTTCAGTCTCGACGGCCGGACAGAACCAGCCGAAACAAGTTAGCTTTCGCTACTCGGTTCCCGTTTTTGCAATCCTCGGCGACCCATTTGGCCCCCCGGTACCTTGATTACGCTACCTTCCATTTGTTCTACGTATGCCTGCGACGCTAACACGACTACTATCGAGAACCGCCCTTCTCGAGGTGAAATCACTCGTTATTGACAGGAATCGGATATCGACATGGCCCTCGATACAGGGGATTTCCCCTTTTGTTGGGCAAAGGAGTGAACTAACGTGTTGAACATCCCCTCACAGTTGCGCGACCGTGACGAACCCATCCAGGTTGGCGTCATCGGCGCAGGCCTTTTCGGGACGAAACTCGTCGACCAGCTCGAACGGACTCCCAGCATGCGGACCGTCGCCATCGCAGACATCGATACTGAGAAAGCGATGGATACGTACGAGGAGGCGGATGTCGCTGCAAACGACGTAACTGCGGTCGAAACCGTCTCGGACCTAAATGCCAGCATCGAGAGCGGCGGCCGGGCGCTCGTCGCCGACGGTCTCGCCATCGCACAGAGTGATGTCGACGTCGTCGTCGAGGCAACTGGAATCCCCGAAGTAGGTGCCCACCACGCCTACACGGCCATCATGGAGGGGACGCACGTCGTGATGGTGACTGTCGAGGCTGACACGGTCGTCGGGCCCACACTCGCCAAACTCGCCGACCGGGCCGGCGTCACTTACTCTATGGCCTACGGCGATCAACCCGCTCTCATCGCCGAGTTGTACGACTGGGCCCAGACCGTCGGACTGGACGTTGTGGCGGCTGGGAAGGGGAACCAGTTCGTCGAGGAGTACCGATACGGGACCCCTGACAACGTCTTCGACAAGTTCGGATTCAGCCCGGAGTTCGTCGAGGAACACGACCTCAATCCCCGGATGTACAACTCCTTCCTCGATGGGACGAAGGTGGCGGTGGAAATGTGTGCCGTTGCCAACGCGACCGGTCTGACCCCCGACGTTCAGGGCATGCATCTACCCGATGCATCTATCGAGGAGATTCCCGAGAAGATACGACCGAAGGAAGACGGCGGTGTGCTCGAAGGGACGGGCGTGGTCGACACCGTGAGCTCACTTCGGCCGGACGGGACGGAGATCGACCGGGACATCAGTTTCGGCGTCTGGATCGTCACTACGACGCCCAATCGCCAAGTGCAGGAGTACATCGCCCAGAACAGCGGGTCCGGGTTCTACGTCGCCAACGACGGGAAGTATCAGGCCTTCTACCGGCCGTACCACCTTCCGGGTGTCGAAACGGGCGTGAGTGTTGCGAACGCCGCCCTCCGGAACGAGCCGACCGGAGCGCCGATAGACCGCGTCGCAGAGGTCGTCGGTAGCGCGAAACGCGAACTCTCCCCCGGCGATGAAATCGATGGAGGTGGCGGCTACACCGTCTATGGCCTCCTCGAGGACGCCGACACGGCCAAGGAGGAGGGTCACGTCCCCTTCGAACTCCTCGATGGCGCCGAAGTCATCACCGACGTCGCTCGGGACGAGATCCTGACTTACGACGACGTGGAACTGAACGAGGATTCGTTCATCTATCGACTCCGGCGGCTTCAGGATGTCTCCTAAACGCATCCATCCCGGTGTCGTCTGTCAGCCTCGCTGTCACCGATATCTTCGCCTCGACCACGTATCGAGTTTGTTGTTCCGCCGAAGTAGACAACTGTTCCAGGACAGTCGCTGACCTCGAATACGGACTCACTCAAGGTGGTAACTGCTGCTCGTGAAGCACGGAACCATCCCCCTCCGATAGGCGGCTCGACCAACGAATCAGCAGCGTTGTCCGAGACGATTCCTTGATTCCGCCTGCACTCGAAATCGGCGATAGCCGTGAAACCGTCGGCTACCCGGATTTTCGCGCTGCCGGACGAAGCTATACGTACGGTGTCGTCGAAGAACGTACGATGTCCTGGAAGCACAGGTCAGTGCAGGTCAACGGCATCGAACTCCACTACGTTCGCGAGGGATCCGGATTTCCACTGCTCTTGGTTCACGGCTGGCCGGAGTACTGGCGAACGTGGCGGAAGAACATCCCCGTTCTCGCGGATTCGTTCGACGTGATCGTTCCGGACTTGGCGGGGTTCGGAGAATCGGAGAACCCTGACGTTCCAACTGCCGACGGATACGGGGTTGACGATCACGTTACTGACCTGATGGGACTCGCGGAGGCCCTGGACGTCGAGGAATTCGGCTTCGTCAGCCACGATCTCGGTGCGTACGTCGGACAGTCAATCGCCCGTGAACACCCGGAGCACGTTCGCGGGTTGTTCTTCTTCGACTGTCCGTACCCCGGAATCGGCGACCGGTGGCGAGATCCGGACCACATCAGCGAGATCTGGTACCAGTCGTTCAACCAGCAGCCCTGGGCAGCAGATCTCGTTGGTGCCAGCCGCGAGACGTGCCGGATGTACATCGATCATTTTCTCACCCACTGGGCGGGCGATCCCGACGCGTTCGACGAAGCAGATCGCGAAGCGTGGGTCGACACCTTCTCCGAGCCCGGCAATCTCCAAGGCGGATTCAATTGGTACATCGCCGCCGAGGAGGCTCGGAAACAGTTGATGCGCGAGGGAGCTCCCACTATGGAGCCGATCGAGGTGCCGACACGCATCTTGTGGGGCGAATCGGACCCGATCGTCAAATCGGAGTGGGCGGACCGGCTCGGCGAGTACTTCGCTGACTACCAATTAGAGACGGTCCCTGGCGCCGGTCATTTCGTCCAGTACGAACGTCCTGACCGAGCAAATGACGCTCTCACGTCGTTTTTCTCTGACCTCCAGTGAAGTAGTCGCTCGTCACGTGAAGAGATTTGTAAAGCGGACTGGCTTTCAAGGTTTGGTGGCTTGCTGACTTTTGCTCCACCTCACGAGTGAGGTACGTTAATGTTCGTCCGGGTGATTGAGTGTCCCATGGTATCGGCTCAGGCGAGTTCGAACAGTCGGCGTGGACAGTGGGGTTGCTTGGTCGGCATCTGGTGTCTGAGCTTCTTTGCGAATGCCGCTCTCCTGTTCCCTGCGAGCATCATCCCGCGAATGATGACCGACTTGACGGTCGGTCCGGCGACCGTCGTCTGGGTCGTCAGCGTCGCGTACGCTACATACGCTGCATCGAACGTCCTCGTCGGCGTCATCATCGACTGGACGAGCGACGTCACGGTAGCAGTCGGAGCCACATTCCTTCTCGTCGGCGCTGGCATTTGGGGATGGACAGCGGCACGACGTGGTGACTTCACGTCACTTCTCGCTTCACGTGCCGTGAGCGGCGTTGTAATCGGGGCCATCTGGACGACCGGCGCCAACCTCGTCGGACGTACGTTCCCCTCGGACCAACAAGGCATCTCGCTCGGACTGTTCACAGCGAGTGCACCTGCCGGGTTGGCCGCCGGTCAGTTCTTCGGCCCGGTTCTGGCGAATCAGTGGGGGTGGCCAGCTGACTTCGCAATCTTTTCTCTCCTCAATGTACCTGGGCTCGCCGTCTTCCTCCTCGGATATCGACGAGCGGTGTTTCAGGGACGGAGTGGAAGCTCACCGCAGCTACGCGAACTCGGTACCGTCCTTACTCATCGGTCAGTTCTATACGGTTGTACGATGGGGTTCATAGCCTACTCTCTATTCCTGTTCTTCAACAGCTGGATGCCGACGTATCTCTCTAATCACATCGGACTGTCGGTCGCCAAGAGCGGTATCTTCACGGCGTTGTTCCCCGCTATGGGGCTCGTGTCGCGGGCCGGCGGCGGAATCATCTCCGACCGTCTTCTGGACGGGCGACGGCTTCCGGTGATTCGGCTCTCTTTTGTCGTCAGTTTTCCGATTGTCGTCGTCATCGGGTTCGTCCATATCGTACTGCCTTTGCTCGTCCTGTTACTCATCGCCGGGTTCGCCGTCCAGCTTTCGATCGGAATCTTCTACTCGTACGTTCGTGACGCGGTCGCCGAGAACGTCAGCGGGACTGCGCTGGCACTTCTCACGTCCGCTTCCCTCACTGGGGCATTCCTGTCACCGGTTATCGCGGGCGTCCTGATCGAGCGGACCGACTCGTTCACCACTGCGTTCGCGTACATGATACTGCTAAGCGCGTTCGGCCTCGTACTCGCGTGGAACGCACCCGAATCCACTGCTGTCGGCTCCACTCTGCGAGAGTCGTAGCATTTTACGGGTAGTGTTTAGGTGTTCAGGGCGTAATCGCCGCGACGGATCGATATGCTTTCGGACTTTCTGGCCGCAGAGCCGAGGTCGTTAGAGCCTCAATCGGTGAACTCTGTCGCGCCGATTCCGACACGGTGGTGGCGGGCACGACGTCGCCACGAGAAGAGTACGACGGAGACCAAAGTACGGCTGAAAATGCCTCAGGAGGACGGCGTGCCAGACGCGAGACCGGGCGCGCCGAATCGGGGCTCGTCCCCGGTGTCTACCTACCGCCAAGCGAGTTCAGGGTATCTCGAGCCGGCTTTGAATCTAATCTTGGACGGGGATAGAAACGTACTCGATGATGCTGGTCGAGGCTGATTTTCGCGTCACTCACGTCTCGACCCGCGTCCCGTTTGGTGACGCGTGTAATTTAAGTCACCGAGACGCACGTCTTGGATACTATCCGAGTGATGCACGACGGTTTAGCGGACCTCGGCATTGCGGATTCCATCATCGGTGTAGCCGGATTGAATCCCCCTGCCGGCGACGAAGTCGTACTCGGAGACGAGGATAGTGACGAAATCCCGCCAGCCGTAGGAGCAGCCTGCAACGAGGGCATCAACGCTGTCGGCCCACAACCGCCAGATACGGTGTACGTCGATGCTTTGCGCGGCAAGTACGACTGTGTCGCCTCCATGTATCACGACCAAGGGTATCTTCCGATCAAACTGGCCAGTTTCCGCGGAGATGGGAGCGTCGGCGGAGTGAACGTGACCGTCGGACTGCCAATTATACGAACCAGCGTCGACCACGGCACCGCGTTCGATATCGCCGGTGAAGGAACCGCATCCGAGCAAAGTGTGATCGACGCCGTCGAAGTTGCAGTCCGTATTGCCGAGAACAGGGCGTGACTTCCCTATCGTCCTTTCAAGATGGGTTTCGTCAGAGTCAGTTCCAGTGGTTGAACCCCGCCTGCCGTGGCCTTCACTACGATACATGAAGACAGGCGATTGCGAGACAATCTGCGGTTCGATCGCTGGGCTTTCATGGACTGTCTCCTATATAACATAACTCGAATACGGTGTTCTCCGGTTGTGGGCGACAGCGGGAGTCCATTGGTAAGGCGGCCGAGTATTCACCCTCCTCTTTTTGTACTATCTCAGTGTCAGGAGATGCTATGGAGAACGTTCGTTTCGACTTCAGCGATCAGACCGTAATCGTGACCGGCGGCAGTTCCGGCATCGGGCGAGCCATCGCCCGGCAGTTCGGTGACAGCGGCGCGACGGTGATAAACGCGGATCTGCGCCCGGACCCCAGAGGAGACGCGGAGGAACTCCCCACGCACGAGGCGATTACCGAGGCTGGTGGCGAAGCAGAGTACGTTAAGACAGACGTCTCGAATCCGGCGGACATCGAATCGGTAGTGGAGGCGGCCCGCGAGTTCGGTGGGGTTGACGTCATGGTTAACAACGCCGGAACGCAGGTGATGGGTTCAGTCCGGGAGGTATCGTCAGACCAGTTCGATCACATGTCGAACGTGAACGCCAAGGGTGTCCTGTTCGGATGTCAGGCGGCAGCAAATGATATGATAGACCGGGGGGTCAAGGGAACGATAATCAATACGGCTTCGATACGGACGGATACCGCCCTTGACGGTCAGATATTGTACAATGCGACGAAAGGGGCGGTCAAGATGATAACGCTATCGGCAGCGCTGGAGTTGGCTGACCACGACATCCGCGTAAACGCCATCGAACCCGGTAGGACAGTGACTGGACTCGCGTCCACGACGGAAAACGCCGAGGAACTATCCGACAGCGGCGATCTGGTCAAACCGATTCCTCTCGGGTCCCCCGCCCAACCAGATGACATCGCACCCGGTGCTCTCTTTCTCGCGAGTGATGCCGCGCGGTACGTAACGGGCGAGCATCTTCGTCTCGACGGCGGGTGGAGCATCTACTGAGATTTCACTGGGGAGATCGCTCCCCAAACGACAGCTCTTACGCAAGACGGTATGAGATGGCTGGGTTCAAGCGGGTTCGATTTTAACGCGACCTTCACCCACCACCGATTTGAGCGGTTCGATATCCTCGATTCTCGCGACGACAGTGACCGGAGAGGCGGCTCTTGGTTCGTCGTCAGTACTCGCCAGTGTCGGCCCCCAGAACAAACAAAGTGCATTCCCCTGCGGCCAGTAAGCGACTGTCCCCCTGGCACCTCTTCTTGGGCGTGTTCCGGCGGGACATCCACCGGCACCGAGAAGTAAAGCTCGTCGCCCTAGCGATTTGCATCGGCCTCAAGCGGTAGTGCGTCCACAATTGCCGTCTGAGTGTCGTGGTTTTCTCCGGTCCAAGAGACCGTGACCGGGCCTCTACCGACGGTGACTCTGAGATCTGCCTTGCTTGAGATCCTCCAGCGATTACCGTAAATCTTCCTCCGGGGACACGTTATCATCACCATGCGACGAGTGACTTTCTACCGAAAAGCGTTTTACCGGTAACAGCCGACCACGAACGAAATTCGGTGGTTTCGGTGTTCGTAATCGGTGGGGGAGACGACATACGACCGATGATCCTCTAAGAAAGACAAGTTTAGGGTGGAGATTTCGGCAACACGAAGTGTTCTCAGGGACATATTCTAGGACATAATCCACTATTGGATACACGTCATGTGGTACACGTTCAACCCTCGGACTCTCCTTAGAGAGTCGCCAGCACCGAAGGCAGATAACCTGACATTAAGCCATGGATCGGATGAAACATCCATGATGGTTTATCAATGTTCATGTGACACGTGGAGCACGGGGAGAAACGGATGACACAGATACGAACAGCGTCGATGATAGTGATGATGATGGTTGTCGCAGCCGTAGGTGGTGGGTCGGGAGTGTTAGCAACGTCCGAGGGAACTGTCACTGATACCACCGGGACCGGAATCAACGGAGACGTTGTCGCTGCGCAAGAAGAGAACGAAACGACGACAGTCGGAGAGAACGAGACGACGACGACCGTGTTCGGTCAAGTGACCACGACCGCCGTCGCGGAAATTGCCACTGGCACGCCGAGGGTTCGGTTCGAGAACCAGACCTCAAATGGGTCGACTGTCGTCGTCCAGCGAGCGCTGCTTCCGGACGATGGATTCATCGCTATCCACCTCGCCCAGAACGTGAGCGGAAATTACACCGAGAACGTCACTGCCGAGATGAGAGGTGAACGAATCGGCAATTCTACGTATCTCGAAGCAGGGGAACACGACACCGTGACCATCCGCCTCGATCGGCCGATTAACGAGAGCCAGGTCCTGATTGCGAGCCTATACCGTGATACGAACGAGAATCAGCAGTTCGATCCCGTTGCTACCCAGACCACGATGACGACGGTTCAAGAAGGCACCAGAACCTCAGCCGCCGAACAGGTCGACACGCCGTTTACTATCGGTAATAGATCGGTGATGGATACTGCATTCGTTCGAATCGGCGGCACGACCACCACGAACGCAACAACGACCGAAGCGTAACGCGGACAGCTCGACTCAACGTCTCCTTTTTACGTCGGACCGTTGCTACCGAACGGCCAAACTCCGAGAGAGCACCCGGCGTATCTCCTGTTTCTACTTCGCTATCGACGGGTTACCCGAATTCGTTCTATCCTGTAGCAATCGATTGTGTAGGACCACAGGAAGCAGAAGATGGAAGTCGGTAGACGAATCCGACGCACCATGGAACGTCGCCGAGGGGGGAAACTGCTTGGAGTGGTCACCGCAGTGTTCTTCGTACGATGGTCGCTCGACTGGTGTTGAGTCCGCTTATCCCGGCCATCATGAACGCGTTCAACGTCTCAAAGAGCGGAGTCGGGATCGTTCTTACTGGGAGATGGGGTGCCTACGCTCTCTTTCAGTTTCCAGGGGTGTTATCGCCGACCGGCGCGGGAATCGTTGGGTGACCCTGTTAGCGATGAGTGCAACCGGCGTCATGGGCTTCATTCTCGTACTTGCCCCGGCATTTCGGCTGGTCGCGGTTTCATGGTCGCTCTCGGTGCAGCCGCAGTGATGTACCTTACTGCGGGAACGGGCTTCCTCACGAAGCGATTCGAGAACACAGGGCGCGCACCGAGCATTCACGAAATCGGGGCCTCACCGGCCGGATTGATCGCCCCGATCACAAGTGCCTCCGCAGCCACGGCGTTTGGCTGGCGCACCGCCCCCTCTTGTTCCTACAGTCATCGTCTCGATAGTCCACAATCTGTCCGCGTGGCGGGTTCCCCCGTCGTCACCGTCCCACCAGCATCAGTCGTTGAACGAGCAACTCGATATCCACCGGCTGGTCGCACTCCTCACTCGGCCGAACATCCTTTTTACGACAATCGTAGCCATGGCCGGCTTCTTCACGTGGCAGTCGTTTGCCTCGTTCTTCCCGACGTTCTTGATGGAGTACGTAGATGTATCAACAGCGGATGCAAGCCTAATCTTCGGGGCTGTATTCGCATTACCAGATAACCTGAGGATGGGGCTAACCATGAACGGCATAGCGACTCAAGAACGTCCGGTCTTGGTCGGAGATGTTCTGACAGTCTACCTGCCGCGTTTTTACGGAGTACGTTCTTTTTGCACGACCTCGCCACAGTTCGGGCAATGATCGACCGAGAGTTGGGTGTAGCAACTACTGTAGGTCTCTCGTTGCCATCCCCGTCCCCGAAACGGCTGGAACCCACACTCGCAGCGAGGTTCCGGTGGAGTTCGTTTCTCGACAATACCGGACAGCTTTCTTTGAAGATTCGTATACATCTGTTGCCCTGCTCTCGGTATAGTTCGCGTATCGGGCCCGAAGTTCATAATCTTTAGGGATAATACAGCCCTAGTCAGTCGAACCGATGCCACCTCGATATGAAGGGCGACTCCCCGTTCGGTTGCCGACAACCCTGATCTCAGGGTGTCCACCGTCGACACATACGACGATATACCGCTCCTCGGCGAGGAGGTACAGCCCTGAGGACGTCCACCATTTCCTGAGAACGGCAGGCAATTCGCTGAGTCCTCATGAACGAGTAGCAACAGTTGACACTGCTTCGACTCAATGATTCATCCTCGGTTTCGACGACCCCTTCAGGGTGTTCGCGTCAACCTTCGCTTGGGTCTCAATCCACTCCGTTGATTGAAACTCCGCCGTCTCGTCGACGATCTCAAACCAAACCTTACTGCTTGTCTACGTGTCTGACATCTCAGTGCCTGTTCGTCGACCGTATCGACCTTGCTGTTTGCGGTATGCTCCGACGTCACTCGGTCGATCAGGGCATCCAGCAGAACCATCAGATACATTACACACAGTCAGTGATTATACCGCGACTGGGGCTTCAATAAGTGCGAGGAGGGGTTTCTTGAATAGAAAGCAGCAGTTGTTGAGTTCCTCGGCGTTGAACGGACGCATGGATCGGTCTGGAGGTGGATGGTCAAGTGTATCCGTGTCTGCCCGGATAGGCCGACAGATGGGAATCCTGGAGGTCGCGAACTGGAAGATGTCACTGGTTAGCGCTGTCTCTGTAGGGGTCCGTCTTTCCTCACCCCGGTATCCCTCAGTGTACGCATCTGTTGGAAGGTGTTCTGCAGATAAGTGGGCCGGAGAGGTGATAGAACGATGGCTCGAACTCCTGGTGCAAGACCCTTGACAACAAGTAACGACGAACTGTGTGAGTTCGGTATAGACGATTGGACGGACTGTGCCTCCGTAGACCACCCCTCTGATTCCGATTTCAGGAGCTGGACCAGAACCAAACCGTGGAGTGTCTCTCCCGAGGAAGGCACACGATGAAGGGACAGCTACAATATAGCCTAACCATCTAGCCTAACCAGACGGCCTAAAAACTCCCCTGCGCCGGATACGCGCAGATATCGAACCGGACATACTCGTGGACCACCTCGCAGGGGTCTATGGTCTAAATACCGTCGTGGAACTGCCAGGCTTACAGATGGTTCGCCGTGTGCATCGTGATGGCCTACTCCCAGTGGTCCACCCCCACGAGGTCGATGGGGTCATCCAGGACGGCCTCGTTCGACTGCTCGGTCTCCATGGAGATGCTCTTCAGCGTATCGACCAGCTCCAACTGAGAACATCGGCGCCGAAGAACACGTCGCCCGCCTGGATCACATCTCGGGAACGGCCCCTGCTCGTGCTGCGACATTCGGCCAGAATCCTTGCGGACACGATCTGTGGTGCTCATCTCTCAGATTGACGGGGGAGAGGTAAAGGTCATCCAACGGCGAGGTTCTTCTCGGCGCATGAAGTGTCCTAGAAGGTCGTCTGCCCGACCTGGTCGCGACGGATGGTGAGAAGACTCGCTGCGATGCGGCCAGGTTCGTCCTCGCCGTGTTCTTCATCCCAGAGGGAGCGCTTCGAGATCACCAGCATGTTCGGTGCGGGATGGCAGGGTACTGGGTCGCCCTCCCGGAACCCAGCGTCACGTGCGGGCGGGAGCTGGATTTGGTAGCCGTGCCTAGCGGTCTGCACCTTCCCGTCTATCGCCTGGCGGACCGTCTTCGTATCACCGGCAGCCGCCTTCACCAGCTCGACGATGTGGGCCTCGTCTATCTCCTCTCGGTCGACGACGAGGAGGAGTCCCTCGAACGAGTAGACACGGGCGTCCGCCCGGCGCATCGTCTCCCCATCGTTCTCCTCGACCAGTCCTGCCTTCCGCGCAGGTTCGGTCACCTGGAGGGCGAGCCCGTCGCTCGGGTTCTTGATGGTGTTCACCATGAAGTTAGCGTCCCACTCTAACCACAAGGAGGTGCCTCTCGCCGGACTGCTGCCCCACGGTGCCTTGGACCCCGATCCAGTCGTCGGATCCGCGTTCACGACCGCGTGAAACTACCCAGCGGTACCTTCTGGACTCGTACCTGGCGAATCTCTTCTTCTCTTCGATGCGATGGTGAGACTGGCCTACTGGGGGAGAGGTTCGAGATGATTCACGCCGAAGCTGTCCCAGGGCGATGGAGAGAGAAAGCCCGGCCGCGCAGCGAAGCGAGCGGTCCGGAACGTGGAGGAGGGCGGACGGAGGTGCCCGAGGGCGGTGCACCACACGGATCAAGGAGCCGAGCGAGGTCAGCTATCGAAGCCTGAAGCACCGCACACCAGGCAGTCGACCTCGCACGGAGCCGATGCCGATGCGTTCACAGGTGAAGGGGAGTGTTCGTCGCAACCGTCCTCTGGCTCGTAGGTCCACTCTATCGCCATGCTCCCGGTCTCGGCCCTCCCGGTTGTAGTACTTGACCGGCCTGTCCGGCGACCGGAGGGAGCCTCGAACGGCCGCGGTGAGAGGGCAAGTTCTACTTCCGGGAGGGCCCGGTTCCGGGATGGCGATAGATGTGGGCCGGAGAGAGGAGGACGGTCTGTCGACCGACCCGGAACCGAGGACGTATCGGCGATGGCGAGAGAGGTGACTGCCGGCGGCGCGGTCAGCGAGAACTGTGTGATGGGCCTGCAGGAGCTCGGTCCGTCAGCTCCTGAAGTACCTCTCAGGGTCGATGACGAACCGGCAGTGAACCTCCTCGTATGGAAGGCGACTGGTGGCCGAGCTGGGAGCGGTCTCTCGAGGTGGTCTCCGGTCGCCCGATCGATCTCCTCCTGGTAGGTCCGTCACCTGGACCGGATATCCGTACCTTTCGACCCCTCCTGCCTATCCTCTGATCCGGTCGAACGAATCGACCCAGTATCGCCGTTCATCTTCGCCGCTCTTGGCCAACGAGTGTCCCCTCTTCGTGTCGATGATCCCGAGAGATGAGGTCGGCCGAGGTTCTCCCGCTTTCCGCATCACCGTATCGGTGGCCGCAATAGCGTGCCGAGTAGCTTCCACTGGCGTTCCGAGGGAACGTCTAACTGCGCGTCAGACTCGTGAAGTACCTGTGGACAAACCATACAAGGTCGGAAGCGAGGTCGGACACATCCCCGAATCGGATGATCGATGGACTCTCGGGTTCGGATGCACCACACAAGCAGCGCTGTATATGCCATCGGTGCTGTCCCGAATCTTTACGATATATCATGGTGAATGTTCCGAGCATGGCCGAGGAGGAGTACTTCGTCGACAACGAACGTATCCGTTCGTTCATCGAAACGGTCAAGACGACCGCTGACGAGCACGAACAGGTCGAACCGCTCCTTGCTGACCTGGAGGAACCGTTCGAGGAGTTGCTGACCGACGACAGCTGGTTGCCCGAGATGTACCAGAACCTCCCACCCGATGACTACGAAGACCAAGGAGAGATGGGTGAGGATATCGCCCAGTGGCTGCTCTACCGCGAGGGCCACGATCTTGCACTGTTCACATTGGTACTTCCGCAAGGTGCAGAGACTCCCGTCCATGATCACCTTGCATGGGGGCTTGTGGGTATCTACGGCGGCAGACAGCGCGAGGACTTCTACCGTCGCGTGAACGACGACGACCATTACCATCCGGACGACGAACATGCCGAACTCGAGAAGATCCGGACGGAACAGATGGAACGGGGCGATTTCTACGAGTTGGTGCCGCCGAACAACGATATCCACTCGGTGACGACGACGTCGACAGAACCGAGCGTCAGCGTCCATCTCCTCGGCGCCGACGTGGGTTGCATCGAGCGCCACGCGTTCAACCCAGAGGAGAAGGAGATAGAGCGGTTCCAATCGGGATACACGAACGTCGAGTGTGACGTGACGTTGGAACCCTCGGTGGATGACTGATGACCGGGGTCGCCGATCTCGTCTCACGTGTTGATGACGGGGCGACGATCGCTCTCGCGGGCAAGACGCTCCACCGGGCGCCGATGGCGTTCGTTCGGGAACTCGTCCGCCAGGACGTCTCGGACGTGACATTGATGGGCCTGGCGAACTCGATGGACGTCGACCTACCAACTGGAACCGGCCATGCCACGGCGGTGCACTACGGCTACGTCGGGTTCGAGGGACTCGGACTCGCACCGAACTTCCGGCAGTGCGTCGAAGACGGAGCGGTCGACGCCCGAGAAGGCACCTGCTACACCGTGGCGACGATGTTCCGTGGTGCTGTACAGGGCGTCCCCTTCCTGCCTGTCGCAGGGCTCACAGGGAGCGATCTGCTCGAGGTGAACGACGCCTTCCACTCGGTCGACGATCCGTTCACCGGCGAGGCGATCACAGCAGTTCGAGCGGTCGAACCCGACATCGCAGTCGTTCACACCACGGAGGCTGACAGCGACGGTAACGCACGTTTCGACGGTGCCGATCTCACCGAGAACCTGGTGGCGAAGGCGGCCGACCGGACGTTCGTCACGACCGAGCAGATCGTCGAGACCAAGGCATTCGCTGATACCCCCAGCGAGACGGATATCCCGGGGTTCCTTGTCGACGGTGTCGCCGAGGTGCCCTACGGGGCTCATCCCACGAGCTGTCCAGGAACCTACGACTACGATGCCGCTCATCTCCGGACGTACCTCGAACGGTCGCGGGAGGGCGACCTCGAGGACTACCTCGCAGAGTATCTCGGCGACGATGAGCAGCGTTACCGTGAACGTGCAGTGCCTGCTGCCGAGACCATCGAGTGGAGTAGCGACCCAGCGGCAACCCTGGAGGTCGACCTATGAGCAGTGACCCGTCCCCGGACGCCGACGTTACAGTTGCCGAGGTGATGACGGCGGCGATAGCTCGTCGACTCGCCACAAAGCAGACCGTATTCCAGGGATTCGCGTCACCCCTCCCCACAGTTGCACTTCGCATGGCTTCCGAGCGCGACGACGTCACCCATCTGAGTGCGTCGGGGGCAGTGAACGGCCGGCCCCAGGCAGCGCCAGTTTCGACCGAGAGCGCGCACCTGCTCGAGGGTGCAACGGCTCACTTCACCTCGCCGGAGGCATTCGATCTCGCTGCCCGGGGCGGTGTAGACGTGATGTTCGTCGGTGGTGCGCAGGTCGACCGGCTTGGTCGGCTGAACAACACCGTCGCTGGCTCCTGGGACGAACCGAAGGTGAAGTTCGGTGGGGGCGGTGGGAGCGGATCGCTGCTCTCGCTCGTAGACGAGGCGTGGGCCTGGCGTACGGAACACCGCGCACGCTCGCTTCCTGCGGACGTCGACTTCACCACGGCACAAGGGAACCTCACGTACTTGGTGACGCCGCTCTGCGAGTTCGCACGCCGTGACGGGGAGCTGCGCGTCGTCTCGCTCCATCCCGGTATCTCACGTGAGACAGTCCGTGAGCGTACCGGTTGGGAAGTGACCTTCGACGACCCTGGGCGGACGGTCCCACCGGATGAATCGGAACTGGCGCTGATGGAGCACGTCGATCCGGACCGGGTTCGACGGTCAGGGTTCGCCGATCTCGAGCCACTCGAAAGGTAGATACGCTGGTCAAGATGGATGACGATCGGAACTCTTCCTCAGAGCCAACTCAGATGGCGTCGTTCTGCTTCAGGTGATCGAGATCGTTGGCATCGTAGCCGTATTCTTCGAGCACCTCATCGGTGTGTTCGCCCAAGAGCGGCGGGTGAGTACGGACGCTGGCAGGCGTCTGGGAGAAATGCATCGGGACGCCCGGCATCTCGACCTCTCCAGCGGTGGGATGGTCGACCGAGGCCCGCATCCCACGGGCGCGGATCTGCGGATGGTCATAGACGTCCTCCATGTCATGGATCGGCGTCGCAGGGACATCGTGAGCTCGCATCCGCTTGACGATCTCCTCAGTCGTGTAGTCAGAGATCTCGTCCTCTAGCAACGGTTCGAGAACATCTCGGTTCCGCACGCGATCGTCGTTGGTCGCAAACCGCTCATCGTTGACCAGATCCTCCCGGCCTAACGCCTCGCAGAAGTTCGCCCACAGGTTCTCAGAAGGGACGGCGATGACGGCGTGGTCATCCTGTGTCGGGAACACCTGATAGGGAACGATGTTCTTGATCTTGCCTCCCCGGCGGCCGGGCGGGTCGCCGGTGGCGAAGTAGAACATCGCGGCGTAGGTGTTGAGCGCCGCCGCGGAGTCAAGCAGGCTCAGATCGAGCTTCTGTCCCGTTCCATCGCCGAACTCTCGCTTGAACAACGCAGCCAGGATCGCTTGCGTAGCGTAGTAGCCCGTCGCAAGGTCGGTGATAGCCACACCGACGCGGACGGGCGGCCCATCCTCCTCACCGGTGATGCTCATCATGCCACCCTCACCCTGCATGATAAGATCGTAGGCTGGCCGATCTCGGTCCGGACCCCACTCGCCGTAGCCAGTGATGTGGCAGTACACGAGCCCCGGGTTGCGGTCACGTAGATCGTCGTAGCTAAGCTCCCACTCAGCCATCTTGCCAACTCTGTAGTTGTGGAGAAGCACGTCGGCATCGGCTGCGAGCGTGCGGAAGGCTTCTCGACCGGCATCGGTGGTGAGGTTGAGGGTCACCGAGCGCTTGTTCCGATTGATACTCAGATAATAGGCAGCCTCGTCGGAATCGCGATAGGTGGGCGGCGTCCATCCACGGGTCTGATCGCCTCCGTCTGGGCGTTCGACCTTGATGACATCCGCGCCAAGGTCACCGAGCTGCATACCACAGAACGGTCCTGCAAGTACCCGTGAAGCATCCAGTACGGTGAGTCCTGAGAGCGGCCCTTCATCACCGTCAGGGTCGCGCGCTTCGCCAGTCATGGTCTCCCCCAGGTAGCGTGCATCGTGATAACAATACGCTGAATTACTGATAAAGCTCAGGGTCACCGTCTAGTTCCGATATATCATCGCTTCTTCGAGCATCATCGTCAGCGATCAACGGGTCGGAGAACGAGTGGATATTACAGAGGTCTGGTCGGAGACTGTGCCGCCAGCGGATATTCCCCTCTCGGTCGAGTAGCATGAGTGTGCAGACGTTGCCGTGGCGACTGTTAATCGGGACGGCGACGTACGACTCGCCCCGGAAGTACGTGGTGTCGGGCGTGTGATGGTTCAACGCGAGATTTTGGTCCGACCCTTGCACCCAGAGCTCGGTTAGTTCACCTTGATCCGGTATCGGTGTAGCAGCGGACTGGATTGGCGGTCCCGTCAAGCCCACGACCAAGAGACAGATGATACTCAAGACACGTACCCGTCTGTTATGCATCCCTAATCACCCATCTCCGAATCTGACACAGTAGCTCCAAAAGTGGTTCTGGCCCAATCATCGAAAAAGAGAGCCTAAGGTATAGAGCATATTGCAAACCACTGGCGACCATCACCGACCCCCGATGACACCGACAGGCGTCCTTCAGTGGACGCAGAATGGAGTCGGGGTGCCGCTTGCGCGATTGGCCAGCACCGAGGATAGTCACGCCTGCCCTCGTTACGTGTCGTCTCGAACGTGCCGGTGTCTCGGTCGTCCGCGTTGCTGTTGTGGTCGTCTGCTCTCCGAGAATCGACGGTAGGGCGACTGAAACCACGACTGTTGGGTTCGGATGCTCTCACCAAAAATGAGTGCGAACCCTCGGATGGTCTTATCTGACCGCACTCCGCTGCGGTCGTGTGGAGAGTTTTCACACCTGCTTGCCGTTTATCAGTGGGACGCCGATACGACCAATGGGGGTTTTGAAACAGTGACAAACAACGAAGCAAGCCGAACGGGAAGCGACGAAAGGACCACGAGACGACGATCCATGCACACTGCCGCGCTGACCGGAGCGGTCAGCAGTGTCAGTGGACTCGCTGCCGGATGAGACAAAACGGCCAAGCGAGGGAAACAGGACGTAGCGACGAGTTACAAACTCGGCGGCAAAGTCAGTGGCTGGCAGGGACGAGCGCCGCCCAAGATCGAGGGCGCGGTGAACCCGACGCTGAACCTGCAACCGGGCAAGCGGTACGAAATTACGTGGAAGAATCTCGACGGCGCACCGCATAACTTCGCCATCCTCAGCCAAGACGGTACCGTACTGAAGAAAACCGAAATCGTCTCCGAGCGGGGAGCGACTCAGACGCTGACGTTCACGGCCACTGAGAAGATGGACGAGTACCTCTGCCAGGTCCACCCCAACTCGATGCACGGGCAGATCGCACTCGGCGGGAGCGGCCAGACCACCCAGGCGGCTACCCGCCTATACATGGCAGGACGCGACGGGGGACTCCTACTGGTACTCGCTGTACAACATGAACAACACCATTTCGCTGTCCGGGGTAGGTGTCGTCTTCCCGAACACCACGAAGCAGAAGAAGATATTCAAAAAGCGAGTGCAGGCGATGCTGAAGCACTCGCCGCTCGAACGCCCGCCCATCAAAAACCCGAACCTGAATATGGCCCCATACACCGAGGGCGACCCGCACTTCACCTAGAAGCCGGTGTTCCCGTTCAACACCGACCAATAAACCCGCATGACTCTTCTTCTGAGGAAGGACTGCCCAGTCGGCGCGGTAATATCTGCGGATGGGGCCGAGATAGCCGCTACGAGATAATGCACAGGGTGATGGACTGCTTCGGTGAAAAGAACGAGGTCGGCCAGCGACAGGCCGGGGCTTACATCGAGCTGTTGTTACCAGTTTGATTGCCAGCGGCTCCCCCGGTCTCCATCGTGATATCACCGACCATCGTGTTCGGATGAATCGTACAGATGTACTGAGCCATCTTCTCCTCGGCGGTGAACCGGACGCCTTGCACGGCCCCCTGCTCAGACACGGTTTGGGTCACGGCAACGAGCGATTCGAGCGTCGTCTCTTGGCCGCCCGTTGCATTGCCACCGGTCATATTGCCGCCGGTCTGATTCCCCGTCGTCACGCCGGTTACATTCCCGTCGCTAATATCGAGCGAGACGGTTTGGTTCTCGGTGGTCTCGTTAATCTGCTGAAAAACGTCGGGCTGGACCGACAGCGGTTCAAGGACTTTGAGGTTGTTGCCCTCCGCATCCTGGATGGCAAACGTGTGCGCAATACCGTCCAAGTTCTGCCACATCAACGTGTAGGTCGTCCCCGCGTTGAGAGGCAACGTCGGATTCGCCGATCCAGTCGCGGTCGCCTCACCCGGCAAGCGGTAGCCCTGCCAGCCGGCTACTTTTCCACCGAGCAGGATGACCTCTTCGTTCTGGCCTTGGGCCAGTACTGTAGCGTTTAATCCAGCCAGCGCGCCCGTTGCAGCCGTCGCTTTCAGGAAGCGACGGCGGGACGTTTGCTGTGTCATTGAAACCCCCGTTAGTCACCGACAATCCAATTACGGAAAAGACAGTTGGCTCAATCCTCGAAAATGGCCGACACACTATACAGACACTGCGCATCAGAAGCATTTGCGTATCAGCAGACTTCCGTTACCAGCAAACCGGAACTCAGCGCTTCTTACCGAGTAGAACTGGAGAAGATAACGTATGGCATGTTGTTCACGGTGCTGTCGTTAAGAAGGATTCAATGAGTTCTGATGTGGTCGTTGCCCTAAACCAACGGCGGACAGGGATTTCGAGGTCCGAGCCAGAACTCTTTTTCCACTTCTTCTTGGCGGTCTAACGGGGGTTCCAATGGCTCAAGACGACTCTTCGGAAAAGACACGGCGACGGGACGTGCTCAAAGTAGCAGGTGTGACGGGGGCGCTCGCTAGTTTCGGCACGCTGGCCGGTGCGCAGGACCAGACCACGACTGCGGGCAGCGAGACGACGACCGGCGGGGAGACGGGCGGTCAGGAGACCAACACCGCCACCGGGGATGCGCAACCGATCATCCTCGGCGGCGAGGTGGACGGCTGGTACGGGTTGGTGCCCAATGCGATTGAGGGTGAGGAGAACCCGACGTTGACGTTGACGTCGGGGACGACGTACGAACTCACGTGGATCAACATGGACGGAGCGGAACACGAGTTGCTCATCCTCGACGCCGACGGGAACATCATTACAGCCACCGAGTCGGCTACGAAACCGGGCGCAACCCGAACCATGACGTTCACGGCCAGCCAGAAGATGGCACGCTACAAGTGCGAGTACCACCCGAAGCGGATGCGGGGTGAGATACTTCTCGTATAAAACCATTTGAGGCACGCTTGAATCGTCGAACGCCACTCAACCCAACTAAACTTCTCGTTGGCGAACTCCTCGCTGAAACGTATTAAACCATCGTTTTCAGCGACTGAAGAGGCAGAACTCGGCCATTACTGCACCTCACGAATACCTCTTCATCGCCGTTTGGATTGCAGTAGAATTACGAAAACGATAGATAGCATACTTTCCGAAAACGACAGACAACGGAAATCTCTGTAACTGTGAGCGCGTTTCGAATTTCGACAGACACGACGGACAGTCTCTAGTTGTAGTTGTAGATTATCTCTCGACTAGTCGTTTCTAGCGACGTATCGATGGGTCGAACGACTAACGGCAGTCGAGGACGTAGCGTCGAGGAGATTCACACGGGAGGAACCCACGAGGTAACGACCGTGCTTGTAGACCCGTGGTTACTCGCAATGCTCGCGCTTGCCGGACTCATCACCGCTGTGCCTGCGGGTCTCGCACTCGCATCGTTGGCGCGCCGTCGCTCGCGGTCGTACTTCTTAGTCGCGCTGGCATTGTTCGCGCTGTTCGTTCGGACGGTCGTCGCAATCGCGTCGATGATGGGTGCGCTCGGCCATTCGGCTCACCACCTGCTCGAACACGGGCTCGACGTTGCGATGTCGACGCTCGTCATCGCGGCGGTCTACTACGCTCGGGAAATCGTACGCGGTACCACGGAACGAACGTCTCCATGACCACCGACACGCGGACGAAACTGCGGTCGTACGTCGAAACCCCCCAGCCCACCATTTTAACGCGCTCGTCCGGGAACTCGATTTGGCACCGGGGCAGGTCCAGTATCACCTCCGGCGGCTCCGTAAGGAAGACGCCGTCGTCCAAGCGGGGTACTACGGCAAGACACACGTTGATCGATTCGAACGGCTCGTCGATCAGTTACTCGGCGAGTGACTCCCCCTCAAATGCTGCACGTCTTAATTTGGGGCGTGTGCGAGCAACGCACGCGAGGTCGGGTGGTCTCTCAGTTGGCCTGGTGCGGTCTTCCTAATCGAGTTCGAAGCCCGAACCAGAATTCGCTTTACCGTACCAACCATTACTGAGTAGCATGAATCGACGGGAGATGCTCACGGCCACTGCCGCTGCCCTTTCGTTTCCGGCACTTCACTCAAGAACTGCCACCGCCGGGCAATCGGCGTCTTACGAACCACTCGGGAGCGTCTCAATCACAAATGCAAAGGAAGGAGTCGTCGGGAACAATGGCAAGACAGGCTTCGTCGCAACGACTACAGGCTTCGCAACGTTGGACATCAGCACGCCCACCAATCCGACGGTCATGGCCGAGCGGAGTTCGCTCCTCGCGGACCGAGAAAACGGTCCACTACAGGAGATCTGGGATTTGAAAGTGGAGGGGGACCGCCTCGTCGTCGCCGGACCAGCCAACCCCGGTCACGAACTCAATGGGTTTCTCTTATACGACGTCAGCGACCAGACGGACCCAGAGCAACTCGCGTTTTATGAGACCGACTTTTCCATTCATAACTGCTTCGTCCGCGATGGGCTCGTGTATCTGACCGGCAATAACTTGGGTGAAAATCCGCTGGTCATTGTAGATGTCCACGGGGACCAGCCGGAAGAGGTCGGCCGGTGGTCAATCCTCGACGTGAACAACGCGTGGGCGGACGCCGATCCCTGGCTGCGCTGGCTTCACGACGTATGGGTCCAGGACGGCCGCGCGTATCTGGCGCAGTGGGACGCCGGAACCTGGCTGGTCGATGTAAGCGATCCCAAAAATCCCGAATACGTGAACCACTTTGGGAATCGACCGTTGGAGGAACTAGCCAGCGTTCCCCAAGGGGACGTGAACACGGAGGTGACCGAACCGCCGGGCAACCACCACTACGTGACGGTGAACGACGATGCGTCGCTGCTCGGGGTCGGCATCGAATCGTGGGACGTTTCGGAGACCGAGGGTGGCGGTCCCAGCGGCATTGAACTCTGGGATATCTCCGAGCCACAAGCGCCACGCCAGCTCTCGACGATTCAGCCACCCTCGACACCGAATCCGACCCGCAAGCAGATCCGGACGCTGGCGTACGGCATGGGCTACGCCCACCGAGGCTGTCACAAATGCGGCCATCGCGGGACCGAGGGCGTGTGGACGACGTCTCACAACTTCGACATCGTCGGCGACCGACTGTTCAGTTCGTGGTATCAAGGCGGGGTGAAGATTCACGACATCAGTGACCCGAGCAACCCCGAACAGTTAGCGTGGTGGCGCAACCCACAGGAGACGGCGTTCTGGACCGCAAAGTTCGCAACCGAGGAGACGTTCCTCGCCAGTAGTATGGGCCAGCAGAACGATGGGAAAGGCGGCGTCTACCTCTTCCCGAATCGACGGGGACAACAGCAAAATCCGCCCGGTTTGACGACCTCAAGTACGACGTATTGACTCGATAATGGATACGGGCTATACGATTATCTCCGACGCTGTTCATTTGAGGTGAGCGTTATCGTGAGACCGCCGCCGACCGTTACGAGAAATGAACCAGAATCACGAATAGCGTACCGACGGTAGCTCTATCTGGGAGCATGGGAGAAACGAAACCGGCAGCACGAGACAGTAAAGCGATATTCAAGTCTCAGACTCGGCGACGGTTCCTTCGAGGGACGCTCGGGACCGCGGCTTCAGTGACTGTGATCGCCGCAGCGAGCGGCGTCGCGGCGGCACACTTTCCCGTTCGACTCGATATCGACATTCAGCCCAAAAACGAGGCCAACTTTATTGATTTAGACGAACACAAATCCGTAGCCGTCGCTGTGCATCCGACCGAGTTCCTCAACTCAGACGGAGAACGCGAGACGTTCGATCCGACAGCCGAAGCCGTGCGGTATCGCTTCGGCTCGCGGTTCGCACTCGACGATGGAGAGGGTGCTCGCCCAGTTGGTGATGGCGAGGTCATGACGGTGGAGGGTGAGAATGGCGACGGCCACGACGCGCTCGTGTTGACGTTCCCGGTCGCCAAAACGGGACTCGACGGCGGAGAGGAAACAGCGTGGTTGTACTGGGAACGCGATGAATCCGGCGAACACGGATACGCTGGTGTCGATTCCGTCAGAATCTACGGGACCGGGACGGCCACGAGAGACGCCGAAAGCGAGGCGTCCGAGAGAGAACTGTTCGAATTATTTCGGCGGCTAATCACTGCACTCACTACGTCCGGCTAATGGAGCAGACCCTCTCCTTAGTTATTTTTCTTTGATGAGAGCCAATCGATAGTGATTCAGCCGTAATCTGGCCGATGTCCGAGAAAACGGTGTGGAAGCAATCGATGAGTCCATGAGACGGCTTTGAATCGACCAGTAATTTCGAGGGACGTACCAGAATCCGTATTGAACTATGGTCTCTACTCCTTTCTAATGCAGCGACGAGATCTCCTTCGTGCAGGAACGGTCGGTATTGCTGGACTTGCAGGATGTATCGGTATCTTTGAGACAAGATCAGCGATGTCACCGCCACCTGTCGTTGAAAATCGACCGGATGCAGTCTACTTCCCAACGCATATTGAAGGGATGGAAATGGCTGGGATGGGTGGGTCTGGTCGGTACAAAGCCGGCGTGATGTACAGCTATCCCCACCGGTTTTGGACCATAACCGGTACGAACACGAACAAGGTCACCATCCAAAATGACGACGATGTCCACCTCATGGTGAGTCTCTGGGATTCAGAAACAAAAACAGTCCTCCCAACCGCGAACGTCTCGGCAACAATCGAGAAAGACGGGAAAGAGGTTGACTCTCGGTCGTTGTGGCCGATGCTCTCTCAGAACATGGGGTATCACTTCGGTGATAACATGTCGCTCGACGGTGACGGTACGTACACTGCAAAACTTGACATCGGCCAAATGCAGGCTCGCCGGATGGGAACGCTCCAAAGTGCTTTTAGTGAGCGGACATCTATAGATGTGGAAATCGAGTACAGTGCGTCGACGAAGAACGACATCATGTTCAAACAACTCAACGACAAGCAGGGGACGAAGGGCGCTGTGAAACCTATGGAGATGCAGATGATGCCGGTCTCGCAGGTTCCGAAGCCGAACGACCTTCCGGGGACGAATCTCGGTGAGGGAACGAGCGGTGACGCCACGTTTGTTGCAGTTACCACGAATCAGACACCCCATTTTGTCTCTAATAGTAAATCGTATCTCGCCGTCTCACCCCGAACGCCGTACAACCGCTACCCACTCCCGTTCATGGGGTTGTCGGGGAAGTTAATCCGAGACGGAAAGACAGTGTTCAATGGTGACCTGCAACCTGTGCTCGACACCGAAATCGGGTACCACTACGGGGCTGGCGTCGAGGGCGTCGAATCGGGCGACGATCTCGTTATATCAGTCGAAGCACCGCCGCAGGTTGCGCGTCACGAAGGTTATGAAACAGCATTTATCCAGATGTCTAATATTCAGATATCAGTAAGATAATCACTTAGCAGTTGTCCACGATGGACAATCCGTGACCACCTGAAGGGACTACACCACACAATGTAGGGGAATCACGATGTGTGACATGCCAGGGGGCACAAGAGTTTTCGACTACATTATTGTACAGACGGTATGCGTCTCCGGATGGGGGCGAGTCTCCTCATCATCGTTCTCCTATTAGGTTCGGTCATTGGTTACAGCGTGCTCCGAGAGGACACCCAACAGCAACTGACCGCACAGTGGGTGAGTACCCCACAGTGGAGTCTCGAATCGAACCACCACTCGCCGACCGGCGTGACTGTCGACGGCGAGACGTTCGTTGCGGTCCCGCTCAACAGTCGACAGGCGGAACACTGTCGGTTACGTGTTTTGGACGGGAACGGGACCGAGCGGTGGCACGCGGATCTTCCGGAATCAAGTTGTACCGTTCACTCCATCTCCGATCCGACGATCGCCGACTATGACCAAGATGGACGCCTCGAAATCATCGCCGCGACGAGTCAGAAAACACTCGTCGGGTATGACCTCCGGACTGGAGAGAAGGAGTTGGTGCACCAGCTTACGTCGCTCGGCTACTCGAAGCCCATCGTCACGAACTTCACTGGCACACAGGCACCAGAAACCATCGTCGCAGACCTTCTCGGGGGCGTGTTCGCACTGAATGCGAACGGCACCGAGATTTGGCGTCGGAACTTTCCCGACGCCCGGGTCCGGCAGCCAGCTATCGCCGACTTCGACGCTGACGGCGCCCCGGAACTGGTGATCGGTCAAATAGAAGGCACGGTTGTCCTCCTCGAAAATAACGGGAGCACCGCATGGCGAGCCAATCTGAGCGACGTGACCTCCGCCAAATGGATGACGACCGGCCAGGCAGACGAGGACTCACCGAAGGAGATAGTGCTCACGACGTTCAGCGGGACAGTGATTGCCCTCGACGGGGCACACGGCGCGGTCCAGTGGCGCCGCGATTTCGACGCGACCGGCGCGACCGTCCATTCATTGGGCGACGGAGACGGCGATGGGCAGGCAGAAGTGTACGTAGCTGCCCGCGATGGAGTTGTTCGCAGCCTCGATGCGAGCAACGGGACGGTCGAGTGGGCGACCACACTCACCACGGAGGAGTCGATTGTCGGGCCGCCGCCGACGCTCGGTGACATCGACGGCGACGAGGCGTCCGAACTCGTCGCGGTCAGTAACGCGGGCGTCGTCTCCGTCGTCGATCCGAAAACGGGGGAAATTCAGTCGACGTACAAGCGAGAAGTCCCGATTAACAAGTACCCCCGTCTGAAGAACCTCGACGCCGACCCCGCGGACGAAATCATCGTCATCTACGGCGATGGGAGTGTCGCCGTCCTCACCGTCGGTTAATGAACTCGGGAACGGAATCGGACTTCCTCGAACTTCCCGGATAAATCCCTGAGTTTCAACGATTAGCGCTTTTCCCTCCGAGTAATTTACGGTCGCTTCACTCCGCAATCGGGCTATCCCTCTTTCTGGCTATAACCGGATTCTACGAAGAAGAATCAGCTATCCGCTGCCGGTCTTGAGCCGATTGCCTTCCTCTTTCGACGTATGTACCAAAGCCACTTTGCATGTCGGAGAGCTACGTCACAACTTGTGCATGAGAAGACTAGCTTCGACGGAGCGATGCGTCGATTCTCCATGTATGAACTCATGCGGACGTTCTCGCTGACATCCGGTGAGCAGTCGCTAACTCGCTCTTTATGGGGACGGCTAATGACCCTCTCTGTGGCGGTTATCAGTAGTACCTCGGTCGCTCGTCCGGTGGCAGCTCACGAAGGGACGACCCACGCCGGGACACCACACTCGATTCTCCTTCTGTTCGTCGTCCTTGGACTTGGCATCGTGATCGGAAGCGGAGTCGCAGTCCGTCGCCGGCTTATCAGTGGTCGATTGGGGATTCTGGGGGCATTTGCCGGATTTGGAATCGGAGGGTTCGGTGGAATCGGCCTCGTCGAAATACAGGTGGTCGCAGCGACTGGCCCGCAATTAACCGAGTGGTATCCCATTGCGAGTCTCGTCGTGGGGTCGATGGTCATGCTCGGAAGTCAGGTGTTGGGGATGATATATTGGCCGCGCAAACCGCGGTACCTCGGCCTCGGCATACTCCTTGGCGTGTGGATCATGTATCCGGCGCTGCTTCCGAACCAAGGGGTATTGCACCCACTCGGGTACCTGCTCGTCCCGGCGATTCCCCTCTCGATTGGGTACATACTCTGGCACGATGCACGCGGTGTCCTTCGGACAGTCGTATCGCAGCGATTTCCACGAGCCGTCGGCATGATCTCGGCTGTGCTGTTCAGCGTCTTTTTTGCCTTCTCCGCGGGCACTCTGTCCATCAATCCGGACACCAGTGCTGGAATGCGTACTGAGGGATTCGTGACGACTTTGCCGGTTTCAGGGCCGCTCGTCTACTGGCCGGCCGTCGAGTTCTACCTGCCGTCGATACCACTGGCCGGGATGGTCTCGCTCGGGACGCTTCTCCTGTTCGGGCTTCTCGGTGGCCTGATCGGATTGAATGCAGCCGTGGTGGCCGTACAGTGGGACGGAGCAGACGACACCGCGTCGACTCGTGCGCTGGCCGGCACGCTCACGACTACCGGCGCGACGGCGTGTTGCTGCTGTGCCCCCGCGATGTACGGAATCACCAGCGCGATCTTCGGCGCAGCTGCTACCCCTGTCTACTGGGCGTTTATGGACCCGTCGTCACCAGTTGGCGGACTCTTTTTTGCAGCAAGCGTTCTGTTGCTGACGGGAAGTCTCCTGCGGGCAACAGGGAGCCGCGGTACGCGAGTCAACTGCGAGGTTCCGGCCACCTCGTCCTAAAACCGCCACTCAGTCAACACGCTAACGTAGTGTTCCCGATATTTCGCATTTTCCGAAGTCAGTTGTTCTGTGAGGCCGAAAGCGCCACGACTCGACCGTCACCGTACATGACGAACGCCTCTGCACGACCGTCACGGTCCACATCTGCAAGAATCGGATGGGTGAAGATAGGCACGTCGCGTTCGTAGTGCGCCAGCACGTCCCCAGTGGTCGGATTCACGACGGCGGCGGTTCCGTCGTTCGTGACGGCAACCAGCTCCGGGGAGTCGTCGCCGTCCACGTCGGCGAGTGATGGTGGGGGCATCATCTGTACGTCTGCCGTCGTTAGCGTGGTCGTCCATTCGATCTCCCCACTCCCGGCCGCGATGCTCCGGAGTTTCCCATCACGGGCCACCGCGTACACTTCCGGTGAGCCATCTCCGTCACCATCGCCGAACGCATGGACGGCAGCAAACCGTCCGAAATCGTGCTCCCATTCGACGGTTCCCCGTTTACCGTCGAACATCGTCACGCCGCCCGCGGGCGTTGCAGTGACAATCTCTTTCGCCGTGTCCTCGTCGGCCTGCCCCGTCGTCATCCATGTAATCGACCCGCCGAAGGGGTCGGTTCGACGCCACGCGATCGTCCCGTTCTGCTCGAAGAGATAGAGGTCGCCCTCTCCACCGATACCGACCGCGAGTTCCGATTCGCCGTCGCCGTCGAAGTCCGCGACGGCCGGTTGGCCCCACGTGTACCGCCCGAGTTGCTTCGACCAGACCACCGAGCCGTTCGGCCGGAGCACGTACACCGAGCCGTGAGCGTCCACGACGATGATTTCTTTCGCGTCGTCACCGACGAAGTCCGCCACGACCGGCTTCGTGTAGCCGTACGAACTCAGGTTGTGGCGAAACTCGACCGCACCGGTCGTGGGGTGGAACGCGATCACCGCCTGCTCGGTCGTGCCAGCCAGCACTTCGACAGTGCCGTCGCTATCGTAATCCGCCAGCGTCGGATCCGCGACGGAGTGAATCGTACAGTTGGCCGCTGGTACTTGATACTGCCATGCGGTCGTCCCGTTCACAGCGTAAAGGCCATAGAGCGCACACTGGGTGGTGTCGGACCGTCCGCTTACGGGCGCGTATACCATTCCCTGGTCTTGTGGTCGCCCTGCGGCAACTGCGTGATGGTTCGCGGTCACCTCTCGACCCGTCTCGCTCACCCACTCCGTCGTGAGGGTCACGGTCTCCCCGCCGAAGGCGCCGAGACCGAACGCCACCACTCCGAGTAGGCCAACGAGGACTCCGAGAATGACCACGACTGTCCGCAGGCGCATATCCGGAGTTGGAAGTCGGGCGGATAAAGAGTAGCGATACAACGGACGGATTCGATGTGCAGACCACCAACTACTTCCATGCGACGACTCGGTATTTACGTATGAGTTGGGCGCGCCGAATCGGTCTCAGCGTCGCGTTCGTCGTCGCAGCGGTGGACGTCGTTGCCGCCCATGATATTGGCGGGACCCGGTTCGATTCGCCTCTCCCGCTCACGGTCCTTTTTCTCGGCGCTGGTGCAACGGTTGGCCTTACAGCGGCATGGTTGGGTCGAAGCGAGGACCTTGTGCCGACCGAGACTCGTACGGTCGGTCGGCTATCTGCCGAGACGATACAGGGGATACGGCTCGTCAGGCGGTTTGGATTCACTGCCGTCGTCGTCTTTGCGGTCATTCGGGGGCTCGTCGGACGGCAGGTCGCCGCGGAAAACGTCGCAACTGTCTTCGTCTGGCCACTCTGGCTGAAAGGGCTCGGGCTCGTTTCGATTCTCGTCGGAAGTCCGTGGCGAGCGCTCTCGCCGTGCCGGGGCGCCCATGCGGTTCTTGAGTTCTTCGAAGGGAGTCGCGTCAGACTCCGTGTGTATCCGGAGCCACTGGGCGTCTGGCCTGCTGTTGTCGGCTTCGTTGTTGTCGTGGGTGTCATTGAGAACCTCACTGTCATTCCGCGATCGCCCCGTCTCACGGTGGGATTCGTCGCGCTCTATGCAGTTGTGATGGTCCTCGGTGGTACTCTCTTCGGGCGGGCGTGGTTCCGACATGCCGACGTGTTCGAGGTACTATATAGGCAGTTCGGACGCGTCGCGCCGGTTCACGTCCGTGCGCGGAACGACGAGTATGTCTTGGAAACGCGCTTTCCCTGGGAGGAGTGTTCGTCGTCAGTCGCAGAACCAGGTATACTCGCTTTCATCGTCGCGATGGTATACACGGTGAGTTTTGACGGCTTCACGAATACACCCGAGTACCAACAACTCCTGTTCGCAGTCCGCGATGTGCTCACCACAGGGGCGCTAACCGGGGTGATCTTGTATATCATTGGCTTCGTGGGGTTCGTGCTCAGCTTCGTTGGTGCTGCGGCGGCTGTCGAACGACTCGGAAATGTCACTGAACGGTCGGCCATCGCAACTGCGCGGGCATTCGCGCCGACTGTGGTTCCGATTGCGGTCGCCTACGAACTCGCACACAACTACCCATTCGTGCTTCGTAACCTTGCGCAAGCTCTCGAACTCGGACTTCACGCAGTTGGGCAGGACCAAGCCACCGTAAGCTTGCTCGGCTGGTTATCGCTCCCCGTCTTCTGGGGGACGCAAGTGCTCCTCATCGTCGTCGGCCACGTCGTGGCCGTGGTCGCCGCTCACGAAGTTGCCGTCCACCGGTATGAACCCCTTGCCCGCGCTCGCCGGGCCCACCTGCCGTTAGTCGTGGTCATGATCGGCTACACTGTACTGTCGTTGTGGATTATCTCACGGCCGGTCGTCTCCGGATGACCGCTCACCAGATTCACGTCTCTCGAGTTCCTACTTTCCAGAAAGCACATGGGAGGAAAACATGAGGTGGCGAGTGCGCTTGCCGATCCGTGGTTGATCGTAGTACTCACGGCTGCAGGCATCGTCACGGCGGTGCTCGTCGGACTCGCGCTCGCGACGGTGACGCGCCGTCAGTCGCGGTCGTACTTCCTGATTGCGCTGGCACTGGTCGCGCTATTCGCCCGGACGATCGTGGCGGTCGCCTCGATGACAGGGGTGTTCGGGGATGCGACGCATCATCTGCTCGAACATGGGCTCGATGTCACGATGGCGGCGCTCGTAATCGGGGCAGTGTACTACGCGCGGAGTATCACTCGTGGCGGGACGACGGAGGGTATATCGCATGAGTAATCCGACTCGAACCCGGCTTCAATCACACATCGAGACCCATCCCGGCCAGCATTTCAACGCGCTGGTCCGCGATCTCGACTTAGCGCCGGGACAAGTGCAGTATCACATCCAACGGCTCTGCACCGAGGACGCCGTCGTGCAAGCGGAATACTACGGGAAGACCCACTACTATCCGCCGGAAATCGGCGAGTGGGAACGAGGTGTCCTTGCGCTCGCTCGGCGGGAGACGGCGCGCGATGTGATGTTCGATCTCTTAGAACACAGCCCATGTAGTCCGAGCGAAGTGGCCGAGAGAGTTGGAATTGCTCGAAGCACCCTCGAATGGCATCTTGACCACCTCGTCGAACAGAACATCGTCCACAAGCAGCGGGACCACCGCAACCGCGTGACACTCGAACTCACCGAGCCAGAGCAGACAGTTGAACTGTTGAACACTATCGAACCGTCACTACCAGCGCGGCTCGTCGATCGGTTCGAACGCCTCGTCGACCAGTTACTCGGTGAGTAACCGCCTCCATCTGAAGCATTCCTATGGCACAGTAGGCTTCCCTCTACTTCAGCGTCGTTCGTCATCGCGTACTTAGTAGCCGATGCAGTAACCGCCTCCGCCGGTCTACGCTTCGATTAATCCGCATATTGGAAATAGTAATTACAAGCAGATGTGGCGGAGAGCAGCAAAGCCGGTCGCCTACTCGATATGGTCGAACGTCTCCGAGACAGACCGATACGTCCGGTCGCGACTGGTTCCCGCCGCTTCGATGACGTCGTATTGGTCCATCTTCGAGAGATAGTTGCGGACTGTCCGGTTGGTCTTCGGGTCGTCGACGTGCTGTTCGTACTTCTCGTAGAGGTCGCTCGGCGAGATCGCCTCGTGTTCCTCGATGATCTGGTAGAGCGTCCGTTGGTGGTGGGTGAGCGTCTCGATGTCTTTTTCGTGGCGTTCCACGCGGGCTTCTGGAACCGCGATTTCGACGACCCTGTCCGTAATCTCGGTGAGGTTCTGGCGTTGCGCCTGCCGAGCGGCAGTTCGAAGGATACTGAGCGCAACCCGAGCATCTCCGCCGGCGGCGTCAGCAATCGTCTCGAGCTGGCTGTCGGCAATCACGCCCTCGTCGACGATGTACAGACATCGTTCACCGCGCTCCAGGCCCTGCTTGATGTACGGGATGACGGTTGCGAACTGCTCGGCCTGTTCATCGTAGATAAGTGCAAAATGGTCGTTCTGTTCGTGTCCGTGGAGTGGTTCGACCGGGCCGCGGAACTCGACGGTTGATTGCAGGACTTCGAATCCTGTATCGGGGGTGGCCGACGACTGGTCGGCAGGTTGTCCAACGCGCTCGCTCATGAACACCCCTCCAGGTGTATGCATCGAAGTCCTGGTTTTACGACGACACCGTCTTTTTGCCTGGGGAGAGAGTCGCGGAAATCACCCGTAGCAAGGACAGTCCTAGAAATCAATGTCGTCATATTGTCAACCGCCCAGCTCCCAATCATTAGTGACTGTATCGAGGTACGGGAAAGCTAAAAACTCACGGTTACCTGAAAATCATCGCCTCGATCATAATAATCCGGGTAGAATCTACCTTGACACTTGTTTTCCGCCAACACTAACCAGGTTGTCTGCTGTGCCGAGGCCAACGTTCCATCCCTGCACCACATCTCAGTGGCTGTGAATCACCAATAGCCAGATTCTCGCGTACGGTGATTACGGTGTCCAAATCGCTGGCAAACGCCACATGGTATTCGGGTACATCATCACGACCGGCCTCGACTACCCGATCGCGTGCGACCTCTACCCTTAAAAGAAACCGAGCCCCACGGCCCAAAGCATCTATCTTCAGGAGTTTCCTTGCCGATAGCGTCCAAGGAAGTTCCGTGGGCATTGTGCGAAGTGCATCCTCCTGGTCGAAGAAAGGGTAGGTCGGCACTTCGGCAACGTGAGATTCGGTTCGCACAAGCTGTTCTGTCACATCTGCGGCCCGAAACCCTTCAGAATGTCAGTATTCAGAACAACGTCAGCCTCCAAGAGACGGGTTGTAAAGTCCGCACCACGCATTGCTCACCACATTTATGTATAACTACTGATTGAATAGTAGAAAGAAGAGGGTCGATTACTGGCCTGGGCTTACGCTCGGTCGAAGTACTCTCGACGTTGTCCAATCTACTCAATGAGCGTTCGCTCGTCGTCGTGTTGGTCAAGTTCGTCTTTCGGAATATTCATGCGCTCCCTCACTGCTTCCGGGGGGAATACCTTCGGAGAGCCAGTGAGTGGCTGCACTCCGGCGAATTGCTATTGGCCCTACCGAGGAGGGACACTTCCGACCGTAGACCCGGACTATCGGTCGAATCGTTACCTTCCCATACTACGGGTATAGTATGGCAGAGGTGATGATATCGGTTATCAGCCTTAGCCGAACTCCGTTGCGGGAAGGCTGGTAGGGGACAATCCCAGTCGATGGTTACGGCTTTCTCGGCGTGAGCTAATTCGCCAGCCTGATGTGGGTTTACGACAACATTCGGCGGTCCTCGGGCGAATAATTCTGGTGCTCGCCGTACTCAACGTTATCAGAACTGCCTCGTTCTCGCTACTGGACTCGTTCAGAATTCTTGACCGACTTCGTAGACAGTCACAAGTGTGCTGAATACAGGGCGCATGTTCAGCCGAGGTGACGTCACACGGAACTTAATCCTCGGTCACGCCAAGTACTCAGTCGTCGTCCTCAAGGTGGCGGGAGTACTCGTACGATTCTTCAAGGAGTACGAGGGTCCCGTCCTCTGTGACATGATAATCGAGACTCGCCGTGAAGTCCGTGCCTTCAAGCGTGATGGTGAGATCGTCACCATCCGTCGCCGTGGTCAGGTTGAAGGCCATCCTCCCATCCTCATCAGTCGTTCCCATAGTATTCCCGTCAACGACTACGCTGACGTTGGCCACGCCATGCTGGTGCTGATCCACGACCTGCACAGTCACATTCCCCGATTCAAGGCTGGCCGACGCCTCGACATTGTGCGGCCCAGCCACCGTATCAGAAGCCGAGGCATCAAAGGGAGGACCATCGAGGCCGCCAGTTGCAATCACACCGCCTGCCGCAAGCAGTACGACCACACCGGCTGCGAGACTCTTAGTGATGTCGAACATTACTCCCAATTAGTGCATCCAGCAACTTCAATCATATTTACGGCTAACTTTGATAAACGCATTACAACCCGAGCAGGAGCGGTGGGAGGACTGAGACAAACCCCAACCATGATTACCTGTAATGCTCTTTAATCAGGTAATGGCCTCCTTATCGCAATTCTTCTCTGAGGACCATGCAGGGTGGGTTCTTGCGGTGCTCGGCGGGTCGTTTGTCCTTCTCACCGCGCTCCATATCGCGGTTGCCCACACCGACCAGCCGCTCGCAGAAACCCTGATCGATACCATCCTGATCGCTGGCCCCGGATTCGGCCTGCTGTACACCGGCTATCGCCTCCCCCGGACCGAGATCCATGAAACGGTCTATCCCAGCGTTGTGAAATGGTCGCTTGGCGGTCTCGGGGTGATGCTTGGCGTCGTGGGGCTCCTTATCCTCAATCCCGGCGGGAGTGTCGACCGGCCTGTTCGAGCTCTCCTCATCGCGACGGCACTCGGCAGCGTCGGCGGCCTTGGAATCGGCCTCCACGATGCCCGGGCCCAGACCCGGGCGGTAGAAGCTGAACAGTACAGCTACGCGCTCGAACAGGCCAACGCACGCATCGAACGGCAACACCAGCGATTAGAGAGTTTCGCCGGGATGCTGGCACACGAACTCCGGAATCCGCTCCAAATTGCACAAATCTACCATCAACAAGAACAACCCCAGAACGAGCAGGCTGCCGAGGAGGTCGCGACAGCCCATGACCGCATCGAGGAGATGATCGACATCCTCTTGATCACGGTACGGGGAAAAAGTGCGACAACCGCTGTCGAGCCGGTCGCAATCGCGGACCAGGCCACCGATGCGTGGGCAGCGGTCACCACCGATACGGTCGATGGCGAGCTGGTCGTCGAGACGGAAGAGACGGTGCAGGCCGATGCCGCCCATCTCCAGTACCTGTTCCGGCAGTTGTTCCGCAACAGTCTGGAACACGGTGGCTCGGACGTGACCGTACGCGTCGCTAGCTTGCCCGACCAAGAGGGCTTTTACATCGAGGACGACGGCCCGGGCATTCCCGAAGACGTTCGCGAGGACGTCCTGAAGGTGGGATTCACCACCAAAGCGGATGGGCAGGGACTCGGACTCACGTTCGCCGCGCAACTCGCCGAGGCATACGACTGGACGTGGACTATCACCGAAAGTGCTACGGATGGTGCCCGGTTCGAGTTCCGAGATGTCGACCAAGTTGCACCGGAACAAGAAGACGAAGAGGAGGTACACCGGAACTGACTCCGAGGTTATGCTCGGTCGATATCCGTCGGTGTGGAGAGTCCCCTGACTGCGACACGGGCGTGAATGGAAGAGATAGCGCTGCCGGAATGTGTTTAAGATCCTCTCTGGCAGATTTACCGAGAATGGTTTTGTATATGGTATAATCGGAACGGTCAAAACCGGCGCAACGGCCACGGGGTTTTACCCTATTCACCACGAAAAAAGCAATTGCAAACTACTCGCCGCGGACACGTTGGTTCTGTAGCATACCTTAACAACCTATGAACCTTGAAACGTCGTTCGACCTGTTGAGTCGCCCGATGCGTCGCCATATCTTTGCGATTCTCAATGACAAGGAGTCACTTTCGCGCCATCAACTAACTACTCGGGTTGCGGCTCTTGAAGCCGAAGACGACACTGGCGATGAGCAACTGCGACGGCGGATTCGGATTGCGCTCCACCATAATCACCTGCCGAAATTGGCTGATGCTGGTGTCATAACCTATGATGAGGGGACGGTGACTGCGACGGAGGCTCTGGAGTCAGTTGCTGCTGGCCTATCCTTGGGCGATACAGACCGCTCATTGGCCTCACTATAGATTAATAGCCATATACGGAGGGAAACGCGACGTAGAGCAGTTGAGCCAGCACTGACGGAATTACTCCGGTGCAGGAGGCCTGTCCAAAGCGCGGCGAACTTGATGATGGGAAGGTTCACGGCAGTGTAGCCGACGTCTCCGAGTTGGCAGTCCATAGTGGGGACAGTCACAAGGTTAGGAAGTATGTTCTCCATATTCGAGTCCTGGGTTCGCAGAACACTCGACAGGCGAAAGACTGCCTCGTTCCCGTGGCCAATTCCGGTAAGGCAGAGTGCCATAGACAACGGACACCTCGGTAAATAAAAGGCAGAATATAGGTAACGAATTTTTATCAATCAATGTAGAGGGTGTATCTATTACACGACCACAGTGACGGAACCCGTTAAATGAAAAATATTTCCTAAACACTTAACCGTGGTAATTTTAAAGAACCGCCCTAAAACTCCGACAATGACTACCTGCTCATTTCGCCCGAAGGAGTCGTGTTCGGCCAGTGAGCGCATCATTAAACTAATTGCCGAGCAATCCGATACTGACCCGCTTGACCTCCCACCACTCTCTGAACGTATTGACCCCGCCGCCATAGACCACCTGTTCACTCCCGACGACGGGGAGCCAGTGTTCGGAGAAATCAACTTCTCCTATCATGGCCACCATGTATCGGTCGCCTACGATGGCGAAGTCGTGGTTACAGCAACCCCCGAGTAGCTTTTGTCCGCCGACGTCCCCGCCCTCCTACGGCTTATAGGATAGAGTCAGATTCCCTATGAAGACATCCGACCATCAGTCGAACACCTTGGTGTTCGGCGGAGGCGTCCATCCCGTCTACCCAACAGAGAGGCCCACACCACAATAGTCACCGACAGCAGGTACCTACTGCAGAATAGGCAGAATAGCTCCAGCAGCTAACGCAGCTACCTTCGGTCGAGTCAGTCCAGTAGCTACTGCAGGTGGGGAAGTTCCAATAGCGACGCCAGCTTCCAGCCCTACCTGGCTCTCCTCAGCTCCCGACTGTTGCTATCCCAGCTACTCTTCCGACTCCCGTCGTCGATTCGCTGGTACCGGACGTCGAAGTCCTTGTAGTGGGTCAATTGCTCTTGGAACCCTCGCTCAGTGTCGAGAAGAGCATCATCGCGACCGTCAACCCTGGGGACGGGATGTCAACGTCGGCCTCCGCGAGTACCTGTTCGTGGTCAACCTCGTCGACGAGCGTCCGAAGTGCCTCGCGCTTCTCATCGATCGAGAGCTCGCGCCGGATGAGTTGCTCCTGGCGTTTCAACTCCTCCAACTGGGCGCGGACATCCTCGAAGTCCGGTTCCAGTCGAAGTTCATACTCGTCGATGGCCGCTTTCAACTCGTCGATGGCGTCAGCGATGTCGTCGGCGTGGTCACGGAACGCCTCGCGGAGCCGTTGAAGTGTCTCCTCCCGCTCCTCCGCGATGGCAGCCTCGATCCGGTCGCCGAGGTCGTCGTCGTAGTAGGGGTCAAGGATGTCGCGAATCGCCTGCTCGTACTCGTCGGGGTAGCGCGCCTCGAACGAGTTGATTTCCACAGGGTCGCCCTTCGCGTAGTCCGCGAAGTAGTCCTTCTGCCGTTCGTAGGCGAGCGCGCCGGGGTTTCGGTCGATGAGTCCCCGGGGTTCCTTCGCCGGTGTCGCCGGGACCACGTACTCCTCCACCTGTTCTTTCGTAAGGGCGGCATGGTGGACGCGGGCCTCTACGTCGTGGAACGCGGCCTCAACTTCGATTTTTCGCGCGGCCGACTTCGGCATGTCCAGGCCCTTCGGGTCGAAGTCCGAGATGATAACGACGACGAGGTCCTGGTCACGCTGCTCGGCGATCTGGATGGCATCGCGACACATCGAATACGAGAATTCGCCTCCGCCGGCCTCCCGGATGGTCGCACCGTACTCCGCCGCCAGCGACTCCTTGAGGACGCCCTGCTTCTCACTCCAGAGCTCGATATAGTACTGCTGGCGGGCGGTCGCGTGATAGTAGACGTCGTCGAACGCGGCCTCGACGATTCGGCGAGCCTGCGTCTCGATGAGGTCGGCAGGACTCTCGTAGTTGACGCGCGCGGGCGTGATGTCGAGCGCGATTCGGGTCCGGCGGAAGCCGTCGTCGACGGCGATCTCTCGGAACCCTTGAGCTTCGAGTGGCTGGTCGTACGCTGGCGCCGGGTCGTCACGGTTATCGAACGCCGTGGGTTCAGGGTCCCAGTTTTTCGCGTCGAGGATGCTGTCGGGGTCGACGAGCCCGAGGATCTGCGCCCACTTCGCGGCGTCCTTCAGTTCGTTCCAGCACTTCTGGGTGTTCTCGTATTTAGTCCCGTCGCGGAGCTCGTAGCCTTCGCCGAGTATCTGGTAGTGGAGGCCGCGCGGGTGAACCTCGGGACGGCCCTCCTGCTCCCAGATGTTGGCGAACCACTCGGCCTTCTTCAGGTCCGAGGGCATGACGTAGGCGGCGTCGTTGTTCCGGGAGAGCGCAAGGAGATTGTCGACGTTGACGTCCTCCCCGCGGTCGCGCGCGTCGCGAGCGGTTGCTTTCAGCTTCTCTCGGAGGTCCGCTATCTCGTCGCGGGAGTCGAGAAGGTCGCCGAGACTCGGGTCCTCGGACATCGAGTATCAAGAGAACGGACTCACTACGGTGACTTGATCATCTGGAGTGCATTATTGGAGAAAACCCTTAGGTTAAAAATCGTTCCAGCTGATGGTGATCCCTAGAACCACCATTGGCCCCTGTAGTCTACAGGGCTCAGATTCGGAGGATTCTGGTACTGTTCGTACAATCGGTACGTTAATAACTTACCAACGTGTACATGCGAGTGTAGAGTGCCGCGGGAGACAATGATCCCTCGCTGAAGGGGTATGAGCCTCCCGTTGCCGCTCACCGTGCCGCAGAAGACGATGATCCCTCGCTGAAGGGGTATGAGCCTTCTGTCGCCACGGTTCTCCGGGTACTCATCTATCGACTAGCCAGCCGTAACGACTCTAACACTTGGGCCGCCGACTCACAGTCCCCGTCGACCAAGTTCCGATACCACGTATTCGCTGCCAAATCGGCTATCTGGAGTCCTGGAACCGCTTTACTATCCCCCGTATTGCATCTGAGACCATCAGGGAGTGCGTCGAGTTCTGCGACACCGGCTTCAAGCCGGTCAGCCGTTTGCTTCCATACTCCAGCATCAAGCCAAACTTCTACCTCATCGAATCTCGATTGCTCAAGGAAATCCTTGGCAAAAACTGGGTTCAATACGGAAGCCAAGGCGAGTAACTGAATCGTTTGCGGTGCTTGGAGGTCTCCGACGACGCGACTCAGCGTTTCAACGCCGAGGTCAGGATGGAGGTCGTGGAAGGAAACCCGGAGTGGACTGGCATGATTCCACGGTAGTGGCCCTGAAACGAGGGTACTGTCTTGGTAGACTTGCGAGCGAAGAGACTCGACAAGATGATCGACCTCGGTCGTTGGAGACTCGAACTCTTGAGCTCAGACGGTCGGTTATCATGTGGGAGGACGTCCATAAGGGCGTCCATCAACCCGAGCTTCGTGGGCTTGAGGATAGTCCCCGGATCCGACCGATCTGAGATACACCAGCATGCGGCAACCGTATAGCATTCTCCGCGGTGGTGCTGGCCGCTCTCATCCACAAAGACGTAGAGATTCGACATATGGAGGACTCACACGGATATTTGAATGTCAGCGCCAGCGCTGCTGATACAGGCTTGCGATTTCCAGGGTTCGTCGCCGGACGGTTCCATGCTCTATCTGGTGGTGAGGGAAGGTTGGAATAAAAAGGACCCGTTCGGGCGCGTGCGCGTGACCGAAAAAGTCAATCCTGCAGACGGCCTTGACGAGGAGTACCATTGGAGGGTCAATGCTGACGACCTGCCGGTGCTGTCACCCGACCACGTCTGCGCCTTTATGACGGGCGGACTCTGACCGTAATCGTCTACTTGTTCTCGCGCTCTGCGCATGGGGCTCCGATCGAGTGAAGTGACAGCTGTCCATCGGTCGAATGTTGTACTGAGTGGTGATAGTCGCGAGCTCATCGCCAGGCGCAATGTTGTACCGCGGCGTGATGGGTTCGACCGTAGTCGTGTCGAACCGCTCTTTGAGGACCGACTGCGAGACGAACAACGAGGTCCGACTACGCATTAGTGCTCTACGAACTGGGCGGTAATAATAGCCTTACTCGTTCCTGAGCAGACAATAGCACGGATTCTAATGGAGGTTCTGTATCTACCGTTTAGTACAGAGGGTGAATGTATCGTGCCCGCTATTGACCTGCCTCATGGCTGGTAGAAATGCCGTGCTAAATAGAGGGCGCGTATCTTGAACGCCGACGAGTAGTCGATTCGGCGTCATCTACATTCGTGTCTAATCAAGTTACGGTGTCGTCACTCTATATTCTCCCGACGAGGGACGCTAAATGCCGGGCGACGGCAAATTCTCCAGGTGCCTCAATCGAGTCGGGATCGGGCTCGATTATCTCGCGAACCAGTGAAAATGCTTTGACAGCCGATCCCCACGATAGCGTGACACCCGCACCCCCATGACCATAGTTGTGAATCACCGGACGGTCATCAATCCTTTCACGTTCGAGTCGGACCCCTTCACCGCCCGGGTCACGGACGGGCCGGTAGCCGTAGCGTGCAGTCACGTCGGTCGTTTGTAAATCGACTTCCGTGTACTCAGTCAGAAGTTCCGTATTGGTGTCGATGATTCGGGCCGGCACGGAAACCCCATCGATCGTATGCGTTGCTCCCTCAATTTCCCCATCCCACTCGGTCCCTGAGTCGAAATCGAACGGAATTCGGCTCCCTCCAAGCACGAGCCCATCCATCCGCGGATAGGCGTACACCTCCCCAGCAAGATCCGAATCAATGGCTTCTGGATCGGGCGTGTACTTATATGAAAAGAGTTGGCTGCTGGAATTTCTTACTAGTTGATGCCCTCGGACGATGACCTGATGACCGACTTGAATCTCACACGGCCGAGGATCGTCACAGAGCTCCCACGCACCGAGCCCAGCGCAATTGAGTAGAACATCACCAGGGAGTTCGAGAAACTCGGCACGAGTGAGTTCTCGCTTTCGAATGTCACCGCCAAGACTCCGGTAGAGGGAGTAACAGCGTTCGATGAAGATAGGCATTTCAGCGAAATAGGCATTGAATCGCCAGCCGGAGACTTCAGGAGCATCCGGCCGATGGGGATATTCATCGAGATCAGTTACTCGGTGAAATTCATCGACACTATCTCTGTAGTCGGGATCAGGGCGATCCTCTTCATAAAGCACGAAATGAGGTTGTCGACGCACACCCATAGTTCCAGCCTCGGAGAGAATACCAAAAAATTCCTGAGAGGTGGCGAATACATCTTCTAAGTCATCCATTGTTACCGAGGCGGGCTGAATCGACGCAGCAGCGTATGGGGTCGCCACTGACGGCTGTTGGTTGTCTTCGAAGGGTACGTGAGCCGTGTAAAGTCTCGTGTCATATCCCCCTAGTTCTAAACAGAGTACTGCTGTAATTCCAATAACGCCTCCTCCTACTACTGTGACATCTGGGTTATCGGTGTCAGTAGTCCTCATACGCTTAGTTGATAAGTAGTCTGTTGAAAAACTCTGCCGTTCTGGCGCTCATTCCCCGCCTTGTGAAGTGACGAGACTCTCGATGTTTGATAAGCGGACGAAGATTCTCCTCACGAGCTAACGCCCGAACCTTCTGGTCGTCATAGCTCTTGTCACCGAGGAGAATCGCCACCTCACCAGTGTTCCGCTTGATGAGTGACAGCACGATTTTCGAGTCGTGTTTTCTGGTCGTCGTTACGTGGAATTCAAGGATTGTATTCGCTCTCGTGTCCACGAACAGTGTGACTGTCAACTGCTGACTCGTCATCTTCCTTCGTTTCGTGTAGTGCTTCGAGGCGTGACTACGGTTGAACCCAGAGACGTCAATCCCAACGACACCGTTGGTCGGGAGAAGTGTGACTGAGAGATTAAGAAGAACGAAGAACCCGCCAAACAGCCATATCGAGCTGGTTGAACTCTTTACACAACGTCGAAGGAGAGGGGAGTTCCTCATGATCAATGGCTCTCCGAATTTGGGGCATCACGATGAGTCTGTCAAGAAGCATCCGGTACGTCGTATTCTTCCGAACCTTGAGGAGGGTATGACGTCGGGCCGAAACGAACAGGTCATTGCTTTTGTAGCGATCCTCCTGGTCAGTCGCGGCGATTTGGACGACGAACTGCGACGTGTTGAAGGACCAGTCGCCGTCACCAACACAATCCTTAATTGCTAGCTCACTTGTATCACGGTCATGGGCGGGGTCAGCGAACAGGCGGTCGGTGATTCTGAACGGGCGACGCAGCTGACGCTCAAGATCTGGCATCCAAACTGCTGGACGTTGGAGACGACCGCAGCGGTCGACGCAGGGTTGATCGCCCACAGCGTCCACGAAATCGACGACATGGTCAACGCCCGGGTGACCGCCTACGCCGACGAGCACGACCACATCGACGCGCTCGTCACGGAGATCGCCGAGTCCGAACTGACGGAGCGCGTCGAGCGAGTGCACAACTACTTCAATCCCAACCTCGGGACGGAGGCGGCGGGCAACGTCACCGAGGAATTGCTGGTCAGGTACGAACCCGCGAACAGTATCCATGACGCGTTCCTCTCCCGCGGATTCATCCCGGACGAGGAGATTCGCATCTCGGACGGCTACGAGTACTGGACTGTCATCGTGACGGCGTCTAGGCAGACGATTCAGGATCGTCTCGACGAGGTTCGCCGGAAGATGGACGCCGAAATCACCGTCCAGGGGATGAAATCGCCCGCGACGGAGTCGGCCGTATCCAAGACGAGAGACCGCCTCTCCGAGCGCCAACGGGAAATCTTCGAGCTCGCCCGGCGCCGCGGCTACTACTCTTGGCCGCGAGAGACCTCCGCCACGGAACTCGCCGAGGAGCTCGACATCACCAAGCCCACCCTGCTTGAACACCTCCGGAAAGCCGAAGCGAAGCTCCTTGATCCGGAGTTTTGACTGGCGATTCTGTGGATGGAGGAGATGGGCGGGACGGATACCCTTCCATGATAGGCCGTACCTATATACCGGTATATTAGTTCCACACACATGTACTATGTCAAATGCTACCACAGACGGGGACGAGACACTGTTCGAACGGCTTGCTCGGGGTCCGTTCGGCAAGATCGTTCTCCCGGCAATCATCCTCCAGTCAGTGCTCATCGGCGGCGGATACGCGACCGGACGGGAGATCGTCGCCTACGGGGCGAAGTACGGTGCCGCGGGCTGGCTCGCCGTCGTCGGTATCTGGCTCGGGTTCACCGTGATGGCCGTACTCACGTTCGAGCTCGCCCGGACCTTCGAGGTCTACGATTACAAGAACTTCATCAAACAGCTCATCGGCCGGCTGTGGCCGGCGTTCGACTTGCTGTTCCTCGTGATGGCCGTGCTCGTCATCGCTATCATGGCCTCGGCGGCAGGGAACATCATGGAGCAGACCGTGGGAATCCCCTACTTCGTCGGCGTGGGGGCGGTCATTGCCGTCGTCGGCGTCCTCAGCTACGCCGGCGAGACGCTCATCGAGCGGTTCAAGACCGGCGGCACCGCTTTCCTGTACGTGGCCTACCTCGTCTTCGGCGTACTCGTGCTCTCCCAGACGTGGGGCGACGTCACCGCTGTCTTCGCGTCAGGGAACACGTCCTACGTCGACAGCGCCGGCGTCGGCGCGGTGGTGAAATCCGGAATCCTCTATGTCGGGTACAATCTCGTCGTCTTTCCCGCGGTGTTCTTCGCATTGGAACGCCAGCAGAATCGGCGAGAGTCGGTCGTCTCCGGCGTTCTCGCGGGGACGCTGATGACGTTACCGTTCGCGCTGACGTACGTGGCGTTCATGGGGTTCTACCCCGCCGAGAGCGTCATGGGCGCGTCCGTGCCGTGGCTCCCAGTACTCGAGAGCGTCGGCGGGCCCGCCATCATCGCGTTCTATGGGCTTGTCATGGGCTGGACGCTCATAGAGACCAGCGTCGGGCTCATCCACGCGCTCATCGACCGCCTCGACGAGAACATCGACGACGTCGCAGTCGGCCCGCTCGAAGGCCAGACCGGTCTCTCGTCGCTCCAGAGCGGGCTGCTGGCGGTCGGCGTGCTCGTCGGCGCGCTGCTCCTCTCGCGGGTGGGCATCATCGCGCTGGTCGCCCAGGGTTACACGATGATGGCGTACCTCTTCATCGCGCTGTTCGCCGTCCCGCTGCTCACCGTGGGGGTGCTCCGCATTCGTAACCCCGACTGGGGCGAAGACTTTTTCGGAACCGACGAGACGGTTGCCGGTGGGATACGGCCCGACGATTAAGCCGGCTTGGCTTTCGGGAACAACGTAGTAGCAATCTGTTTTGTCCGCGACTCTCGACGGCAATTTCCGATTCGGTCCCGCTAAGGGTCATGTCGCAATTCTTAGCGGGAAGGGGAGATGGTCCCCGTCCTGGGGACCCTTCCATGGGAGGGGGTGAGTTTAGGGAGGCGGTATCCGAACCTCCGTACACGATGAACCTCCGCGAACAGTTCGACGTTCCCGTGCCGACCATCGTCCTTGCCGAAGGCGAGTTCGGCGAGACGGGAGGCAAGACCGCTAACGGCGTGGTCATGCACAGCGAGGTGTTCGACGCCCGGGCGGTGGTCGACACCGAAACCGCCGGACGCACCCCGGCAGATGTCTTGGACAAGCCCGACGCACCGGACATTCCGATTGTCGCGTCCGTCGAGCAGGCCCTCGACGAGGCGCCCGAGGCTGAGGCGCTCGTCATCGGCGTCGCCCCCGCAGGCGGCGATTTGCCCGACGCCTGGGTATCGGACATCGAGGACGCCATCCGCGCGGGCTGCGACGTCGTCTCGGGACTCCACGTGTTCCTCTCGGAGCAGGACCGCTGGCGGGACCTCGCCGATGAGCATGGCGTCCGGTTGTTCGACGTCCGAAAGCCGCCCGCAGATGACGACCTCCGGGTGGGCGACGGATCGGTCGACGAGGTGGACGCGGACGTGGTGCTCACGCTCGGGACTGACTGCGCGGTCGGCAAGCGAACGACGACCTTCGAGCTCTACCGCACCGCGCGCGACGCGGGCCTTGACGCTAGCTGGGTCGCCACCGGCCAGACGGGCATCATGGTCGGGGCCCACGAGGGCGTCGTCGTGGACCGCGTCCCGGCCGACTTCACCGCGGGCGTCGTCGAGGACATGGTGGCCGCGGTCGGAGCCGACCACGACCTCGTGTTCGTTGAGGGACAGGCGTCACTGACGCACCGAGCGTACTCCGGCGTCACGCTCTCAATTCTGCACGGGGCCTGGCCGGACGCGGTCGTCCTCGCCGACGACCCCGACCGCACCGGGCGTACCCACTTCGAGTCGTTCCGCGTCGACGGCGTCGAGAAGGAGGCCCGACTGATCGAGGACCTCTCGGACGCGAACGTGGTCGCCGTCTCAACCTGGGGTGACCCCGCGGTCGAACGTGAGCGCCACGACCTCCCCGTCGCGAACGTCTACGACGAGGGTGGTTCGACAGAACTCCTCACAGAAGTGCGAGAGGGACTCGGTAGCGCCCCTGCAACCGCCGGCAGACAGGATGTGGGCGACAGATGAGCGAGATCGCCTCTGTGTCGATTCGACCGTTCGATCTCCCGCTGAAGGAGCCGTTCGAGATCTCGCTGGGGACGCAGCACGAGGCGTCGAACCTCCTCGTGACGCTTGAAACCGAGTCTGGCGTGACGGGATACGGTGAGGGGTCGCCGATTCCGCCAGTGACTGGGGAGACCCAGGCGGCAGCGATCGAGACCGCCCGAGCCACCGCCGACCTAATCGAGGGACGAGAGGTCGGTAACTACCGGGAACTGGTCGACGAACTCCGGTCGGCGTTTCCGGGAATGGCCTCGGCCCTCTTCGCGGTCGAAACCGCAATTCTCGACGCCTACTGCCGAGAACGCGAGCTACCCCTGTCGGAACTGTTCGGCGGAACGCCCGGCCGCGTCGAAACCGATTTGACGATTCCGATTCTCGAATCCGAGGTTGCTGCCGACCGGGCGGTGTGTGCAGCCGAAGCGGGCTACGAGCAACTGAAGATCAAGACGGGCGGCGACGTGACGACGGACGTCGAACGGGTCGCGGCAGTGGCGGACGTGGCCCCCGACGCTGCCCTAAAGGTTGACGCGAATCAGGGTTGGTCGCCGAAAGAAACCGCCCGGTTCGCTGAGGAACTGCGTACTCGCGGAATTGATCTCGACCTAATCGAACAGCCAGTTCCAGCGTCCGACATCGCCGGCCTCGCGGCGACTCGCGACATCGTCGACGTCCCGATCGCCGCGGACGAGTCGGTGTTCACACCGCAGGATGCAATTCGGGTCGTCCGCGAGGAGGCCGCGGACATCATCAACGCCAAACTCGGCAAATCGGGCCCGCTGGCGGTTGCCGACATCGCGGCTATCGCGGAAAGTTCCCACTTGGATTTGATGATTGGCTGTATGTTAGAGAGTGCAGTCGGGATTCATACCAGCGCTCACATCGTCGCCGGAATCGGAGCGTTCTCCCACGTCGACCTTGACGGAAACCGTCTCCTCGCCGAGGACGTCATCGACGCCAGCGGACCGATTCACCGGATTTCGGGTCCGGGTCACGGCGTGATTCCCATCGAGTGACCTTCTCTAATCGGCTCTTTCCTCCAATTACCGTCGTCGCGTCTTTTATCAATAGCAGTCGGAGCTGCTGATGCCAGCCTGGAACTCCAAAGGTCATTACTACATTGACCTCCTCCCACAGCTGAAGCCGAGGGATTTACGCCTCCCAATAACTATGAAACTGGTCACCGAACCCCAGTCCAGTAAAGCCGTACGAGATTCGAACAGTCACGGCGAGCGAGATACTCGTCTGTCAGCTCAAACCCACGCTCCGCGTTCAGGTCACGACTGCCGACGGAACGATCGGACGAGCCGACGTCCCCGCGGGTCGTTCGACGGGCTCACACGAAACTGTCGAAGTACGCGACGGGGATGACCGCTTCCGCGGGAAGGGCGTTCGTAACGCCGTCGCGAACGTCGAAGACCGATGGTGCTGAGTACTCGCTCTGAACGTACCAGCAGAGGCCGAGTTCCCGAGTCGCTATTACGGATTTCGTTCTGGCCGCTCAATGACTTTGGCGACGGAGATAATTGCATCGACCTCAGGGGGCGTCCCGGTGGCTTCAACTACCTCCGCCGCAGGGTCGTACTCAATGAACTCGATTTCAGCCGCTTTCGGTAACGCATTATGATGGAGTTCGACTTCGATTCGCTCGTATTTGTCCGCCGGAATGGTTCCCGTTGCGCCGTTGGTTTCCCACTCGGCAACTTGCTTTGCGACCTCCTCCACCGATACTGGCCCCTCTTCTTTTTCCAGATAGTACAATGCGTACCGCCGTCGTTCCTTGCTGAGGAGGTCAAATACCTCGTCTAACGATGCCATTCTTCTGTTTTTGCTCTAAACCACGATAGCGATTTCGTCCCAATAAAGCACACCCTGGAAAACAGGTTACTCGATGGATTTGATTCCATCGAGAATCCAACTACATACCTGTACCTTATGAAATGAAACATTCGCACCATGCACCAAGCAATCAGAGCGTGAATCTATCACCGTGTTCGTATCTACTAGCAGAAAAGTCGGTGTGACATTTAACCAGAAGCTAGAAATTACACCTTCAGAAACAGAGCGTCTCCTTGGTGATGGACAGTAATTTGGTATCCGGCATAGTGGAACTGAACCTCGACTTGGGAGTCCGGAGACGGCGGATTATCGAACAACTGAGTCAGGAGATGGTCGATGGTGTCGTATATTGGGGGGAGGTCATTTACATCGGTGTCGTTGAGGTCGGCGATGATCTCCGCCACTTCGCTCAGTGGTTCGTTTCGGTCGGTGTCTAACTCCCGGTGGACAAGACTCCCTTGATCCGCATTCTGTTTCTCCCCCATGGGACAGTGGTAGAGTCCCAATCAGAAAGTCATTGTCCAACGCCTTCGACAGTACTGCCTACTCGGTGAGGGATTTGCACCACGAACGAGTACCGTGGAACTCGTGACTTCCGTCTCGATTTAAGTGCTTCTGGCGACAATGAATAGATACGAAGGACTTCTCGACGGATATCCATTCCCGATAGCGACGCAATTCTGCCTCATGACTCGGTATATGCTGCCAGCCCTGTGTCCGTCCGGTCCGCAAGATACCTCCGGATATCGTTCTCTCGCCAACCCAACGGTGAGAGCACGCTTTCTGCTGCTCGAATCAGTTGGTCGCAGTAGAACTCCACGTCGTAGCGGTGGGCCTCCTCCACCAGCCGAACCTGGTCCCGGGACCGCTTCGTATCGTCGACGACCACGTACTCGACGTTCTGCCCTGGATGGAGGCCCCGACCCATGTCTTCGGCGCGCTCTAGCGCCGCGACCGTCCGCGTCGCGTGCGCGTACTCCTCGGGTGTCTTCGACGTTCGCTGCTCAATCGCCAATTCCACGGGCGACACGGCGCCGTCCCGGAGCTGGCCGAGGTAGTGGTCCAGCCGGTCGCACACTGCCTCCGGGGTCCGGTACTCGTCGAACGTCTCGATGAGGGATTCTTGGGCGTCGGCGATGAACGGCGGGGTACTCCGCTGCCGGCTCTCGATGCCGCGGAACTTGTACTCGTCCTTGCCGGCGATCGATCCGAAGTACTTGGTGAGCGCGCCGGCGTCCGAGTTCCGCATCGGCACGAACGCCACCCAGTCGTAGTTAGCTTCATACTCTAACCGAATCCCCGCGTCCTCCGTGATCTGGTCCGCGAGTTCATCAAGCGGCGTCTGCTTGACGCCGTCCCGGGGCGTCACCCAGATACTATCGACGATGCCGTGAACCACTCGCCAACCCCCGTCTTCCAGTGCTATCTTTGCGTCAAGTAGGAGCTCGCGGGCGAAGGCGTTGATTGCCTCGTGGCATTCGATACGCCCGAACTTCGCGTTCGAGAACCCCTGGTAGCCGAAACACGAGACGAGAATCCACTTGATCGCTCCCGACTGGCCTTCCAGTTCGGCGAGTCGCTCGGGGTCGTCCGTCTTGCGGATCTCGGCCTTGATGTCGTCACGGGCGTCGATGAGCGGCTGCAGGACGTCCGGCAGATACCCGCGGTCGTCACAAATCGAGTACCCCAGGCCCGGCACGTCTTCCCGGTCGCTGTGGCAGTCGCACCGAATCTTCTCCGGCGAGATGTTGTACTGGCAAATGATGTTTGGGTAGAGCGACGAGAAGTCGAGTTCGTGGACGTCTTCGTGAACGCCGACGTCGGGCGCGAACGTGAACCCGCCGCGGTCGGCGTCGTTCAGCTGGCGCATCGTCTTGAACTGCTCGGGGCGCCACGCCTGCCACGGCACCAGGACTCCCCGTGAGAGAGCTTCCTGTATCTGGATGGCGGTCAGGACGTTCCCGATCGATGCCCACGAGAGCTCCTGCAGGGGCTTGCCCGACCGCCGGACGAGGTCGATACAGCCCTCGAGGTTCGTCTCCCGGTAGAAGAACGTGTTCGACCGGTCGAGCAGCACCCGCCCTGGAACGTTGTATCGGGCGGGCGAGTGGCCGACTCGCCCGTAGCTCGTGTACGTCGACGCGCTGGCGAGTTGCTGGAACCCGGGCCGCCGGCCGAGTTGGAGGTCGTAGTCCAAGCGATCTGCGAGCCCGTGGAGCTCCGCGAGCAGGGCCGCAGAGTCGACGACCAACACGTCGGGGTCCTCGCGCTGGACGTGCTCCTCGACGCGGCGCACGGTACGCTCTGGTGACCGCCCTACGGTTTCTCCGCCAACCTGGAGTTCGGGCACGTCGAGTCCGTCGAACTCGTGTGCGGGCCCGCTGACGGCGAGCGTGGTCACCTCGCGTTCGGGCGCCGGCGAGCAATCCTGTTCGAGGCAGTACCGGAACTCCCGCGAGAAGTCGACGTTGAAACATTGGTACTCGCCGGGGTCGCCCCACTCCCGTATCCATCGCGCGATCTGGGTCACCTCGTCGATGCTTGTACAGTCGACCCGAAGCATCTCCTCGGCGTCGTAGCGAAACCCTGGCCGCCACTCCTCAATTGCGGTCCGAGCGACTGTCGGGAACTGTTCGAGGACTTCTTGCGCGTCGGTCACCGACGCTTCGTCGCCCTCGCGACGGCCGACGTAGAGCGATGGCGTGTAGTCGAACACGCGCTCGCTCGCGGCGCCGTCGGCGGTCAGCGTCCACTCGACGACTTCGCCGTCGATGAAATCGATCTTGTAGGGCATCCTCCTCCTACTTCGGCCCTGCACTGCTGTCGCTGTCGGAGCTGTCGGCTTGCGTTCCCTCCAACTCTGCTTCAAGGTCTTCGATGCGCTGTTCGTGTGCGAGGATCATCGAGAAGAGGACGACTACCATCGGGTTCTGGTGGTTGAGGTAGCCGCCGGCGTCGGCGTACTGGCGGGCGTCCTCCCAGAGCCGGTCGAACCGATGCTGGTCAGGCCGGCGCAGCGCTCGCCGGTAGTCCTGCCAGCTGTCCTCGAGCGACCGGAGGACGTCCCGGTAGGTCGGGTTAGTACGCCCCATCGATGGTCACCTCCGGCGCGGGGGTTGCGGTCGTTTCGCTCGCGGTGACGCGGGCTTCCAGCACGCGCCGCCAGAACGCAATCGTCGTCTGGACAGTCCCATCCTCCAGCGGGTAGACCAGGGTCTCGAAGTCGTCGCCAACGAACCGAGGGCCGAACTTGGTCTGTTCGCACCGGATCGTCTCCTCGGCGGCCGCCGCCAGTGGTTCCGAGAACGAGTCTCGCCGCGAGCGCGTAACGAGGACCGAGACGTCGTGTTCTTGGGTGACAGTCGCGATGGTCGCGAGCGCTCGGAGCATGAGGTCTTCGCCTTCGTCGGCGTACGTTTCGGTGTCGCGGTAGAAGCGGTCGAACCCCGGACAGACGACGAGGGAGGTGTCTTTGTCGACGTGCTCGGGCAGGGAGCGAACGAGGGTGTAGTGCTGGTGGGCGGTGAACCCGCGGGCGACTTGGACACGGTCGAGCGTGCGGGGGCTCGGCGCGAGCGATGCGAGCGACTGCGAGACTGCGTGGCCGCCGGCGTCGACCCAGACGGCGTTGCCGTCGTTCATCAGGAGGTGATCGAGAACGAGCGAGTGCAGCGGGCCGGTCGCTCGTTCGTCGTCTTCCGTGTCGAGAAGTTGGATACCGGATGCTAGTTCGGGGAGTTCCGGCATCTGCTCGGTGTTGGTTACCCCACCGGTCTGGCCTCTCTGTTTCATACTCGGTACTACTCGGACGAATCGCATAAGCGTCGGCGCGGCGTTTCCAGAAGTTCCAGAACTAGGGTGATTACCGGAATGTAGCGGTTTGAGGGTGGCTCTTCAGACAACAGTGGGATTTCCAGAACTCTCCAGAAGGTGTCTAGTCTGATTTCTGAACCTGAAACTCAATCTGATTGGTGGGCCCCTAATTCGACGGCTTCTCTCGGAACGACCGATCCCAACACTGCGAGCACACCGCGCGCTGGATGTCGGAGAACTCTACATGCTCCACGTCCTCGTCCGAGACGTCTCGGAGCTCGGGACAGTCGTGGAAGATGTGAGCCGTCTGTTGGCGTTCCCACGTAACCCAGACCCTCATAGCGGGGGTTCTACGACCGGGGTGTTAGGCGTTTCCCGGTGCCTTCAAACGGAGCTCGTTTCATCAAGTCAGAAGCCCGAGACGATTAGTATGTGGCGCCAATTACGTGATACTCGTCCCATCAACCAGCGCAATCAAGAATCGCGAGACCGTGACGGTACCTCTATCACGTCTCCGCACTCGGTGCATTCCAACGCAGTCGGGCGAAACAGTCCCGGGTGAACGTACCAGGTCTCGCACCCGCAGTCGCACTCGTAGTATTTCGAGTCCATCCTCCGTGAGACGACGCGAACGAGTAACAAGCTTTCTGACGTTCTAAGTACGTTTCAGGGCAACTTAGTACGACAGCACTTTTTGATTCTCGCGTTGACCACCACCGAATGAGTCTGGAAGAGAAGCTGTTGAACAAAATGAATCCGGGGGAGCCCTATACTGCGATTGAACTTGCCGACATGGTTGAGGAATCCCAGCCGACGGTCAATAAAACGCTCAAGCAGTTAGCTGAGAGTGGCAGGCTCGTCCGGAAAGAACATTCGGACCGAGTTATCACGTACCGGCAGCCAAAGTGATTGCACAGTCCGTTTCAGGCACCGTGCTGCTAACTCCTGTTAGGTGGCAAATTCGTCGAAGCCGACCTGCTTGCCGATATCGATTTCCTCGATGACCTCTGCGGATTCGTTAGCAGGGTTGTTCACTCGTTTCGAGACGGGATACGCTCGGAGTGTGTCCGGTGTGTACGGGTCAAGGACGCTTTGGAGCTCGTCGGGGTCGTCGGCCGTCAACCATGTCTCTTCGTCGCTACGTTCGAGCATCACGGGCATCCGGTCGTGGATGGGTTCGACGACGTCATTGGCGTCGGTCGTGATGATGGTCACGGTCTCCCGGACGTCTTCTTGAGATTCTCCCCAGGTCTCCCAAAGCCCGGCGAACGCGAACGGTTGGTCGTCGACGCGAGTGATCCGGTAGGGTTGTTTCGATCCGTGTTGGCCTTTCCACTCGTAGAAGCCGTCGGCGAGTATCAGACACCGTCGCTTCTCGAAGGCGTCGCGAAACATCGGCTTGTCGGCGACGGTCTCGGCGCGGGCGTTGATCGGAGTCGGTGAGTCCTCGGGGTCGTCGACCCACGAGGGGAGCAGGCCCCACTCGAACTGCGTGATTTCGTCGCTGGCGTCGTTGGTGATGGTCGCGAGAGTGTCGCTTGGTGCGATGTTGTACCGAGGTGTGATGGGTTCGACCGCAGTCGCGTCAAAGCGGTCCTCGAGGATCGACTGGGGGACGAATAGCGAGGTCCGGCCACACATAGCTCGCTCTACGAACTGGCCCTTAATAGTATCTTGCTCGGTTTATAGTAGACCGGAGTGACGGTCGAATTACCGCCAATATAATCTTGCAAAGATTGCCGTTACGCCATTATCTAAATAGAGAGAAGATTCCAGGCACAAAAGCAGTGTAACTGTATTCCCGTTCATGACAGTGTTAGCAACCGGAACACACTTCCTACCTTTATCTTGCATCCAACCATCTCTGCGAATATGGCAACTGAGAACACCGGTGCACAGGCCCTAAGAGACGATGACGAGGTCTACAAACGGTTCCTCGCCACCCTCACTCAACACGGCATCTCTCGGACTGGTGCCAGCGTCCTTCTCGCCCAGCTTTTCGGAGGTACGGAAAAACGGCGTGGTGGTCAACCCGTCCGCGGCGATCTCCACATCGCCTACACTGCTGGGGAGGACGTCAATATCCCTGGACTTGTCAACCACCTCACTGAGCTTCATCCAAACGGAAAACGCGCGAACGCCTCAAACGCAACCTACACCGGACTCGTCGGTACCGTCCGGAGTAAAGGTCCGAACGCCGGCTGGTTTCTCGACAACGGAGCCCTTACAGACTCATCCACTAGCTATCTCGCGATCCAACATCCACACGATCTCGACGACAGAACCACAAACTCACTCATCGAAGGAATTGGCTCGGGCGGCATCAGTATCAGTAAGAAAGGATTCCACGACACAGTGGATATGACGGCGTCCGTACTACTGATTGATACCCCAACGTCTGGTGAATGGGATGAGTATGGCTGGCTAAAAGAGCAAGCAGAAACCGTTCCTCAGTCCTTGGCATCCACACTCGATCTCATCTACGCTGACGTGGATGGCCTCCAAGAACCGGTTACCGCCGAACCGATCGAACCAGACACGGCACGAGAGTATATCACGGACGCACAACAGTACACGCCCGTCATCGAGCAAGCCGTTGAAAGCCAGCTATTTGAAGCGTTGGTGGAGATTCACGTCGAATCGCTCGGTGAGGATTCCGTACCACAACAGGGAAAAGACACACTACATAGGCTTTCCGAGGCGTGTGCGCGTATCCGGCATGATGACGATGTGCTACCTGTGGATGCCGACCGCGCCATCCAAATGTACCGTCGGCCGTACGAAGTCATGTACGGCATCGACAACGAGCCAAAGAACTTGTCGGACGAGCAAATCGACACCGCTATTCAAGGGTATGTATCGGAAGAAACGAAAAAGAAGCGTCGGGTCCGACAGATGTTTTCACGCCGAGAGCCAGGAGATGCAATTGATGAGGATGCGATTATCGAGAAAGGCGCCGAGAAGGGGCTGTCGAAACGTGAAGTGTTGGTGATTCTCGGTGAATTGAAAGGGAAAGGTGAGATCGCAGAGTCGCGGAACGGCGGTTGGTACGACATCACATAGTAGTTGATTGCATAGATGCTTTGTTCAGAATCGTCGCTGCACACCTCGCGTAAGAGAGAACGTCAGCACTGTTGCTTACTCGATATGCTCGAACGACTCTGAGACGGACCGATACGTCCGGTCACGGCTCGTCCCTGCTGCTTCGATGACGTCATATTGGTCCATCTTGGAGAGATAGTTGCGGACCGTCCGGTTGGTCTTTGGGTCGTCGACGCGTTGTTCATACTTCTCGTAGAGGTCGCTCGGCGAGATCGCCTCGTGCTCTTCGATGATCTGGTAGAGGGTCCGCTGGTGGTGGGTAAGCGTCTCGAGGTCCTTCTCGTGGCGTTCCACACGAGCTTCTGGAATCGCGGCTTCGACAACCTCGTCCGTAATCTCGGTGAGGTTCTGCCGTTGTGCTTGCCGAGCGGCGGTTCGAAGGATACTGAGCGCAACCCGGGCATCTCCGCCGGCGGCGTCGGCAATCGTCTCGAGTTGGCTGTCGGAAATCACGCCCTCTTCAAGCCCCCACTTGGCACGCGCATTTAGGATAGAGATGAGTTCACCGGCGCTGTACCGGTCGAACCGGACGCGCTCGCTGCCGGTGAGCCGGCTGGTGAGGCGTTCGCCGGCGGTCGCGAACAGGTCGCGCTCGCGGTTGGCGATCAGCAGCATCGAGAAATGGGAGAGCTCGTGAAGATGGTAGAGTAGACGTTTGTCCTCCAACTGGTCGACTTCGTCGAGGATGACGACGCAGGGCGAGCCGTCGTACTGGCGGAGCCGCTCGAACAGTTCGTCGCGGGGCGTCGATTGGCGGTGGATGTCGACGGTCTTGCCGAGGCCCTCGAGGATTCGGTAGATGGTGCGGAACTCGGAGAAGTTCTGCCAGCAGTTGACGTACTGGTACTCGACGTCGAGGACCTCCTGGCGAAGCTGTTCGGCAGTGTACTTCGCCAAGCAGGTTTTCCCGACGCCTGAGGGGCCGAGCAGGAGGGTGGTGTCGGCGGGCTCGCCGTTGGTGAGCGGGGCGAGAATTTCGGTTAGATGGGTGACTTCGGCGTCGCGATGCTCGACTTCGCGGGGGACGAACCCTGTCCGGAGGACGCGAGCATCAGTTATCACAGATAGCCGTATCAGGACGATGGTACTTAACTTAGCGGGCTCGTTTCCGGAATTTCCAGAAGATGTTCTAACACGTCAGGTGGTTAGGTCCGGCCGCCGGTGTTCTACGCCCGAACGAGCAATTCTGCACCGAATCTAAGTCAGAAGATGCTGAACCTAACGGTTCCAATATTGAACCGAATTGAACCCTCCTCGGCTACTCTAATGCAAAAACAAGCATTCTCAGCTAGTTATTCAGTCCACAACTCGCCAATTCGTTCTTCGATTTCGTCGAGGACAAGTCGGAGAACATCGCGATGATCAGCTGGCCACGAGGCGTCTTCTCCGGGTGTTCGGGCAGTAGGTGGCGGATGGAAATGATCTCGCGTATTATGTGGATTTGGATGTCGATCCCAACGACACTCCCAAGCAATCTCTAGATGCACCTCTCGATAGTGGATTTTGAAGTCGTCGTTCGTGTACCAGCGAACACTCAGATTTGCCTCGTCGACAGTTTCTGGATAATACGATGAAGCGAGCGTGACGGCGAGCTCAAGATGCCCATTTGCATCAGTGATTGTCGCCTGTGAAACCTGAGCCGTTGCTTGGAGACGTGTCTGGAGAAATTCGAGAATCGGACGGTCGATAGGCGCGGGGCTACGACCATCCCCTGTAGGCGGTGCCATTATTGGGGGTTACCCGGAGGCCTGTTCGCCCTCGGCGCCGGCGCGTTGCTGGCGGGCGCGTTCGTAGCGCTCGCGTTCATCCCGAGCGGTGGCCCAATCACCGAGGTCACCGTACACGGCATCGATAGTTCGACCGTCGCTCGCCTCCGCAGCGGCGACAGCGTCGACGGCCGCCGGCGTGGGGGCGTCGTACGTGTCTTCGTATTCGTCGATCCGCGAAGTCAGTTCTCGGACGCGCTGCTGGAGCTCCTCAACGGAGTGTTCGGCCGCGAGCTGGTTGATTCGCCGCCACTCAAAGTAGGCGCCATTGCGCTCGTACGTAGCTGGGTGACCGTCGTGGCGTGTGACGATGCCGAGGTCGGTGAACCAATCTAAATACTTACGGGAAGTTTTTGGATCGCAGTCGGCCTGGTTGGCGATGGTACTCGCTGTTGTCGGGTCGCGAGTCTGGAGGATCGTCCCGTAGATGCGTTGTTCGACGTCATCACCGTGAAACGCATCGTCAAAGGAGGGAGGATCATCTGAAGGCTCTGTATCGGACATACTGGAACTTAGAGGGGCATGAATATAATTCTTGCTTCGGGGAATTATTTCCTGACTCGTCGATTGCCGATACGCACGGTCTATTCACCGCTGGCAACAACAGTTTGAAGCGTCGGTCTATCTCCAAACTCGGCAGCAGGTGAGTCGGTGTCGAGGTAGTCGGTCAGCGACGGCGTGCTACTCTCGAGCAGGCTTTCGACCAGCCGCTGGGCGAGATTCACGGGTACCGCGTTCCCGATTTGGCGCGTCGTATCGCGCTTGTTGCCGAGAATCTCGTAGTCGTCCGGGAAGCCCTGGGCCCGTTGGAGCTCGTGTGGCTACAGCATCCGGTAGCGGACGTCGATCCCCCACGGGAACTCCTCGGGAACGCAGAGCGCGTATCGGTCACGCGCCTCGACTGCACCGAGCGGGATGTCGCAGGGCGACACGTCGGAGTTGCCGTGGTAGTCGACCAGGAAGGGTGTCGCGACGCCTGCTGGACTCTTCGACGCCGGAATCGTCATCAGGGGACGGTCGACCCTGCGGGTTCGCGGTCGCTGGCCTTCGCGGCCGTTGTACATCGGGCAGAGGTATGGCGTCACGAGGTAGCCGTCGGTGTTCCGTGCGGTCACCGTGTGGAGTGGCCGGTCTTCAGGTCGATACAGCGAGTTGCTGTGGAGGCCACCCATCGCTCCGTTCCGAGGCATGATGAGCGGCCGCGGTTCGACCTTCGCGATGGAGCCCGCTGACGAGATCGTCGGCACCGGCTCGTCTTCAATCGAGGGGGGTTGCCCGCCCGATTGCTGGCGGAGGAGATACGGCGCCGCGAGCGCCGGCGCTGCACCTGCTGGTTGCTCCACGAGGAAGGGCTCGTCGAGGACTTCCGCCGCGGTCTCGGCGTACTCGAACGGGACGACCGACTGCCGGAGCTGCTTCACGTCTTCGCGACCGAGCTCGGCGAGTGCGTCTGCGAGTGGCTCCAGCCGGTCGCGGCAGTGACGGCGAACTCCCTCGGCGATTCGCTGCATCGTGGAGTTCTTCAGCGGACGCTTCCGAGCTTCGTGGAGGTCTCGCGTCCAGATCGACCCGCCAGGCTCGCTCCAGTCGATGATGTCGGCGGCGGTCCGCCACTCCTGGGTGTCTCCCTCGCCGTCTTCGGTGTGGGTCGGCTCCGGCCACTCCGGCCGGTTCTCACGACGTGCCAGAATGAACAGTCGCTCACGAGACGTGGCGTCGCCATAGTTCGCGGCGTTCAGTACCTTCCAGTCGATGCTGTAGCCCAGCGAGTGGAAGCTGTCGATCCACGCCTCGAATGTCTCGCCGTTCCGCGTCGGGGTTCCATCGCTTTCGATAGGACCCCAAGACGAGTTATGAGCGACAACGCCGTCCACGATAAAACTGTGATCGTCGGCGACAGTCAAGTCGTAGACTGTCGTTGACTCGCTAGCTGGTTCTGTGTCAACAACTCTGGTCCACCTATAATCACCCTCTTTGAAGGTCTGGTCATTGTCGTCGACAGAAAGATCCCAATCCCAAGTCACAGTGTACATCGTCTGGCGGTTCTCCTCATTTGGCTCAATGGGAGCCGGTAGACCGGCTGCCACGCCTAGTGATTCAAGAACGTGTTTAATACCAACCACCAGTTGCTTCGACGCAGTTTTCGCGCTCGCCCGCCCGTATGAGTCAACTGAACCGTCGGCCTGCTGGTAGCCCTCTACGAGGGCTTTGCGGTGGTCCTCCGAGAGAGCTAAGACCCACGAGGGAATCGTCTTTCCATCAGCGTACTCCCCAAAGTGTTCCTTTATCCAGTGGGCCAGACCCTTCGCCGTTGTTTCGTAGACGTACGTGTTAGTTCCTTTCCGAATCTGCTTGTTCCAGCTAAGGTAATCCACATCCTCTAACTGGCTCTGTAATTTGGGGTCCTGTCCGGCGATGCGAAGGCCGTGCGGCGGTTGGGGTCGATCCCGTTTGCGGAACCATCCATCGCCGAGCCATAACCCAATCATTCGCCCGAACGCCTCGTCAGTTTCTTTGATCCGGTCTGGGTTCTCAGGCACCTCCAGAGCGTCTGTATCGAAAGACTGCGGAGTACTCCAGTAGTGACCATCGTACAACTCTTGGTACTTCGTCTCGTGTTCAGGCACCAAATTGTCAGCGGGTACCCAGTCAGGGTCTCCGAATTTCTTCGTGTGGCGTCCCCGCTTGCCGCCCCAGCATTCTGCGTTAATTTCGCGGGCATAGAAGTGATGATCAGGCGTACACTCGACGAGCCGGTTCGAACGTCCGCTTACCTTGATCGTTCTATCCGTGCGCTCAGAGGTGTTGGTAACTTCCTTCCATCGTCCCTTGTGCGTCAACACCCTCGTCCCGACCTCGACATCCTGAATCGGGATAGGACCGTCTTCCGTCAGTACCATCGAGTCTGCGGCGAAACAGAACTCTTTCACGTTCTCGACAAGGACGTTCTCGGGGCGGAGCTTCTGAATCCAGGTCAGGAAGTCCCAGGCAGGCATCCGCTTCTGATCGTCGACTGGCTTACCCCCTCTCGCGGTCGACCAGTGGGTACACTCAATGCCGCCCGAGAGGATCTTGACGTCCGGGTCGCGCTCGTCGAAGACGTCGCGGGGGTTGATGGTCTGGATGTCGTCGTGAAAGTGGCGGGCCCACGGATGGTTCTCCTTGTGGGTCGCGATAGCCTGCTCCCAGTGGTTCACCCCGACGAGGTCGATGGAGTCCTCCAGGACGGCCTCGGTCGGCTGGTCGGTCTCGATGGCGATGCTCTTGAGCGCCTCGACCAGCCCCCAGCTGAGGCCGCCGGCGCCGCAGAACAGGTCGACCGCTCGGATTACGTCACGCGAGCGCTCTCTTCTCATGGCGAGACCTCCGACCAGACTGTCTGAAGGGTACGAATTGTAGTACTCATCTCTCCAGTTCGGAGGGAGAAGAAAAAGTCGCCGGACGGCTACGGCATAATCGGGAACCACGAAGTAATGGTCTGTGAGTCTGTCAACTTCCATCGACGGTGCGGTGGGAACCTTCCTGTATTTCCGTTGAGTACCTGTTACTCCATACTATCTACTGGTATTCAAAGAGTTGAGCGAAAATGATGCTTCAGCTCTCGTTTTCAGAAAATTCATAAGATGTCCCTGAAAGCAGCTATTAGCGGTAGGAACGGTTTCTGAGCCTATCGTTCCTACTGCACTCTCACTCGGCAGTATTCTAATCCTGTCATTTCAAAACATTGCAGCCCCAAACATAGACTATGAGCATCGTCCGGGACGATTAGCACAGCGACGGAGCCCCCACTATTGAGGGAACCGGAATCCGTGTCAAGGACATCGCAGCGGCTTACGAGCACAGTGGTTACGATCCAGACGAGATTATACAGCTCTACCCGGACCTTTCGCTCGCCGATGTCCACCGAGCGTTGGCGTACTACTACGACCACATCAACGACTTCCGGTCTGCTGAATCGGCATCGGCATGAGGCCACTGTACTGCGACGATAGTATCTGAATTCCTGTCGATGACGGTCTAGAACGCCGGGGATGGCAGGTCCGAACTGCGAGGGATGAAGGGACTCTCGGCGATGGAGACCGTGACCAGTTAGAGTATGCTCGTGAGAACGACTGGCTACTACTCACATTCGATGACGATTTTTTCTCGCTCGTCGAAGGTGAAGGACTGGAACACGCGGGCTTAATTTACGTGCAGCAAGATGGGCGGAAAATCGGCAATGTGGTAAAAGCCGTTGACGCCCATCTGGAGAACCGGGACGAGGACAACCGCGGCATTGACTACCTCTGAACCTGTTCAATTGAAACTGTCTGAACTGAAAGTCGGTCGCCTGATAAGTACAGGGTGACGATTGCCCACCAGACCGATTGTTGTTCCGGTAATGGGGAGGATATGGTGAATACGCAACTCGCGTTCAGCGTGCTTCAGTTGGTAGCACTCGCATTACCCGCGTTCGCCATACTCCTGCAGATGGTGGTCGAATCTGAAATCGCATACACACATTTGGCAGTTCCGATAACGACCGCCGGGATGGGACTGTTTCTGGTTGCCGGGGCGATCATTCTTGGTGAACTTCTCCTGACCACACCGTCGGCCATCGCCCAATTTGCATTGGGAATCATCCTTCTTGGGATTCTCACGATGCTCGTCGGGGCCTGCCTTATTGGCTACCAAACCGAGAAGAAACAACGCCGCATTCAGGTCGGTAATTGACAGTACTCGCTAACCTAGCAGTACGCACCACGCATTGAGCGAAAACGCGGGATTATTTGCATATTCATAAGTATATAAAGAAACAGTGATGCCAACTATTAATACAGAAACGGGTTCCCCAGTCACGATCTTCGTCAGCGTCCAAGACATCGTTCATCTCACCCACCATTGTCTCCATACCCATCTCATCAAACTGATCCCTCAAGTCGGTCGCGAGCGCTCGCCAAGCTACACCGTGAATCTTGTTCCACTCCGCAGGGACGAAGATGTCCGTAAACATATGCCCAAAATCATCATAGTGATGCTCGCCTGACATCCTCCTCCGGCTAAAGCCGGAGGAATCCCGAACGTTGGGATATTAGGGTTTGCAGACTCCCTGCTCTCTCGTTTTGAACGACCCGCTCTCACGGTCGAACAGGAAGACTCCGGGCTGTGCCAACCAGCCGTTACTCATATCCCCCGTCGGGGGACTCTGAGTCATCTTTCTGCGAATGTTCACCGCACCGTTCATGTCTGCGTTCATCGTCGTCTCGCACGACGAACAGACGTACAAACCGCGCTCCACACGGTTCGCATCTCGAATCTGCCCACAACACGAACACGTCTTGCTCGTGTTCTCCTCGTCTACGCGGTCAACGAGGATGCCGTGTTCCTCAGCCTTATATTCGAGGAGACGAGCGAATCGGTCGAACTCCCATCCGTGGAGTTTCTTGTTCCCCGACTGACCCCAGTTCCGCGAGCCGCCGTACCGAGGAGGGACCATCCGAACAACGTATGATGCTCCTTCCCCGCAGACGAGACAGTACCCTTTGGTTTTCTCCATTGCCTCTTCTCGCTTTTTGGACGTCACTTGTTGGATCTCGCTCTTTGGTGTGGGGCGATACCCGCGTGCCCGGATGTGTTGTTCTCGACTGATTGATGGGTACTCACTGCACTCTGGGCACCGCTTCCGCCCACCGTATCGCCACGACTTGCAGTTCGGCCACGAGGCTTTGTCCTCATCTCCTGCATCGAATTTTTCGGGAGTCAGTTCCACGCCGCGTTCACAGAAGTACGGTTCAGGCGGGATGCGAGTGAGGTCATGCGATTCGGCATTTGCGAGGACAAATACGAGATGCTTGGCCCGATTGTGATGGTGCGTTCTCTCCTCAAAATACGTCGTGACGTACATCAACCCCTTTTCCCCCACTCACTATAATAGTAGGTCGTAGCCTTCCTTTTCATTCAGAACTAGTACATTATTAAATATAAATACAGGGCAAAATACAGTACTTTCTACTTGTCCGTCAGCGTAGAGCCCTGAGACACACCTGGCTAGTGCATATGCGTTTTCTTCGGGTTGGTCGAGTCAATATCCGTAAACTCGAAGCGGGCCCCACCGTCTGCACTCTCTGAGACCATGTAGTTCCAACCATATGCCTCCGCGAGTTCAGCGACGAACATCAGTCCAAAGCCAATGCCGCCTGTAGTGTATCCTGCATCGAAGATCCGGTCACGATCTTCTTCAGGGATGCCGGGGCCGGTATCTTCCACGTAGAATCCGGACGGGAGGTCCCCGATCCGAATGGTCACACTTCCATCGGCATGTTCGACTGCGTTCGTGAACAAGTTCTCGAGTAGATGCTGGAGGTGGACCGGGTCTACTAGGAGTGTCTGGTCGGTTTCGACGACGAGATCAGCGGTTGGAACCTCAAGGTCGGCCCACGTGTCCTCAGCAACCGACGCTAGTGTCACTTCCTCCCGGTCGATATCTGCATCCTCCCCACGAGCGATGACGAGAATGACCTCGACCATCTCTTCGATACGTGTAAGCGCTGTATCAACCTCCTCAACAGCAGTTTGGTCGCCTTCGCTTACTTGGCGGAGATAGATTTTGGCAGTTGATAATGGATTCCGGAGTTCGTGAGCGAGGAGACTTGCAAAGTTCTCCAGGCGGGCATTCTGGCGCTGGAGTTTCTGGCTCTGCTGGTGCAATTGTTGTTGCTGTTGCTGGAGTTGCTGGCGCTGATTGCGGAGTTGCGCCGCTCGTGTGATACCCCGAGCATCGTATACCCCAATGAGGAACCCACTGGCGGTGCCGAGTGACGTCGAGAGCGTCAACGCCCAGCGTGGATAGCGAAAGATGACTCCCGGTTCTAATCGCAGTAGTTCGACGAGGACAAGTGTCACACCGAATCCGCCGAGACACCAGAGACTAATCCGTGAGTATGTCTTTGGGTGGATATCTGTTTGTGGCAGTCGGTAGCCACCATAAAGGAGGACGAACCCAGGGCCGCCGACGAACAAGAAATCAATGATCCCTGTCAGGAGCGCCTCACTGCTGGTGACGACGTAGAATGCGCGTCCGATGGCTGCGAGAATGTAGATGGTTCCGAAAAGATAGAACATCCGAGTACTGCTTACGAGGCTCTGATGATCCCATCCCGGTCCCATTACCACCAGTGTATGGTGGCAGGTATTTAACGAGTGTGATGACGAGAGTTCAGTGCGCCAGAATTCCAGAAGACGAGTAACGGTTGGGGATAGTTGGAACTACACTCGAACGTGTCTGAAACGATTAGAGTATGTACTGACTCATACAAAGCGTGTACTGCATTCCTGGCCACCACCTATTCGATAGCGACTACCTTATGCTGGTACCAGCCAGCGTATGCCAGCATCAATCGAATCCACACTGCTGGACGTCCTCATCTTATTCGGAATCGCCACTGGGGCACGCATCCTTGCGGCCCACATTGTCGAAGTCTCCTACACAGTCATCCTCGTCCTCATCGGGGTTGCTGTATCGGTGTCTGGGTTCACGCTCCAGATTCCGATCACCCACGACGTCATCCTGCTCGTCCTATTGCCCACGCTGCTCTTTCAGGAGACGCTCGAAGTTAGCCTTACTGAGTTGGAGACCCATTGGCCGTGGATTCTCACGCTCGTTGTCATCGTTCTCCCACTCTCGGTGGTCGTTGTTGGCTGGTTCGTTTCGACCGTCCTCCCCGTCCCGCTCATGATTGGACTCCTGTTCGGCGCGATTATCTTTCCAACCGACCCGGTATCCGCTATATCACTCTTTGAGGAACTTAATGCCCCAGACCAGCTGGAGGCCATCATCGAGGGTGAGACCCTCCTGAACGATGCCTCAGCCATCGTCCTGTTCTCGACACTGTCGATCGTCGTCGGAATGACACCGTCACAACCGTCGCTTCTCCCAATTCTCGTCAGGAAGTTCGTCGTTCTTGCTGGCGGGGGCATTCTTGTCGGCCTTGTTACTGGGGGCGTGATGCGATACGTAGTACCTTATATCTCCGAACGCATGGCAACATTTCTGTTGACGGTCGTCCTTGCATATGGAAGCTTTTTGCTCGCTCACCAACTCGGCGGTAGCGGGATTCTAGCGACCGTCACTGCGGGCCTCCTCCAACGCGAATTGACTGGCGAGTACGGCCTTATTATCGGGGAGGACGACGGCGACCCGGAATTTCTACTTGAAGCGTGGAGTACGGTCGCGTTCGTGGTTAACACCACCCTCTATATTCTGATTGGGACGAAAGTTCGGGTGGCGCAGTGGGTTGACCACGCATTCTTCATCGTGGTCGCGTTTGGACTCGTCCTCGCCGCTCGTGCAATGATCCTCTATCCAGTCATCACAGTCGGTAACTGGGTGTTCGACGACACGATTCCGCTGCACTACCAACACGTTATCGTGTGGGGGAGTCTGCACACCATCCTCCCCATTGCATTGGTGTTGAGCGTGCAACCGAGTATTCGGTTTTACGACTTGCTTCGGACGGTGGTGTTCGGCATCGCCATTCTCAGTACGGTTGTCCAAGGTCAGTCAACACCGTACGTGTTGCGTGTAACCGGGACGACAAAGCCAACGGCAGAGCAGTCACCAGAAACGTGACACCGTACAGTAGGCAATTTGGACAATGGGTAACGCGCACCTCGGGTTGAGCATTGCAGAACGTACATTAAGCAATAGAGAGTGACGATTGCCCACCAGACCGATTGTTGTTCTGGCGATAAAGGGGATATGGTAGACGTGCAACTCGCGTTCAGCGTACTTTCGTTGGTGGCGTTCTCACTATCCGGGTTTGCCATTCTCCTGCAGGTCGGGTCGAATCCGACATCGCAGACAATATACACGGGAATCTGAATTGAAAGTAGTAACACCATCGGAGGGAAACGCGGCTACTACTCTCGTGACAACTCTCAACCCACTGTTGCACTTGACGAACGAAGACCAGTTATCCGGCGGCGCTTCGTGGACTGCGGTCGCAGTAATTTAACTCGGGTCGTCCGCCACCGTACCTCTCTGTACGTCTACTCCTTGACCCATCCTGCGACCGATACCCGTGGGGTTGTCGTTCCTGGCGGACAAACAAGTGTGCCTGTCACCGTCGAATCCGCAGGCACCATCGAGAACGACACCTCCGCTGGCGGTGTCGTACACGCTGATTCGACCGTCGCCCGCGCCAACCCCCTATCGTACGGATTGCGTAATTCAACCGTTACCGCCACCGCACCATCTGGGAGTGTCTGGGTCCCGACGACCGTTGCCTCAGGCTCAGATGGCGGCTCGGGTCCCATCACGAGATGCCAGCCCACGTACGCCACAACAAGTATGGTAAATACAGCACTCGCACCCGCGAGGACAATCCCGGCAACCCCTGTCCCCCCGCCGTCCTCTGACCCACCGTGGTCACCCGTTTGTTGTCCCTCCTCGTGACCACCATCTGAACGGGTCCGCATGGATTATGCCTCCACCCAACTACTGACTGAAACGGTTGGATTGGTCGTGTTCGCCGGACAAAGTAACGTTCCGGTCCACGTCGAATCCTCCGGCAGATTTGAAAACATGGTTGTGGCTGGAGGTGACGTACAATTTGACGACACTGTCGCTGTGATGAGACCTGTGTCTTCGGGGACGTGCAGTTTGACGGTCACGGCAACACGGCCGTCGGAGAGCTGGTCTGTCTCGACCACGGTCGCTCGTGGTGGCGTTGCTGGTTGCACCGTCATCAGTTGCCACCCGAGGTACACGAGTACTAGCATCGTGAGGACCCCGCCAGCGACCATCAAGACTTTCTGGACCAGTCCGGGCGATTGATCTGCGGCGGGCGTGTCCCCTTTCGTCTTCGACGTGTCCCCACCGGATGAATCCGAGGACGGAGACGAGTCAGAATCGCTCATTATTAGAGGACCACCTGTGCGCCAGCCCCGCTCACTGCGCCTGGGAATGACAGTACGATTGTCTCCTGTATCATGAGCGCGACCGTCGCTTCAACAAAATGGCCGTAGCTCCAGAGAAGCAACCACGCAATCACGAGGCTGACTCCGTACACGAGGAACACAGCTCCAACTTCGTACCACCGATTCGCATAGACGCGGCCACCCTGACCTTTGAATCCCAATTCGTAGAGAGCGAGGTAGACGACAACAAGCGTGGCGAGAACCAGTATCGCCTCTCGCGTCCACGTCAGGTGTGCGGCAATCAGTTCCATCTCTGCCGTCGGTGAGACTGTCGCTGCGAGGAAGATCGCTCCAAGCGAGAAAATCGCGATGTTTTTGGGGAACTGCACCTCTTTCTCGCCAGATTTGTCGGCTTCGGTGAAGAGGCGATTCGCGAGTGCAGCACCAAAGCCGAACGGGACGACTTCGAGCATCGCAAGTCGTACCACAACGAGCGGTGAATCGCCCCATTCGATGATCCCGAGGAGGAACAGGAGACCGATGGAGGCGACAAACCCCTGCGCGACCAGTTCCATGTACTCGATTGCAAGATCAGGGCCGGGAATTGTCGACCAGTGTTGATGCTCTTCTTTGAAGCCGATGTTTCGAGCGATGAGGAGGACAACGAGCAAGCCCCCGAGAAGGTAGATGAGGAGGTGATGAAGTGGAAGTGTCCAGCCGAGCCACCACGTCTCCATGGTGTAGAAGAACGTGAGTGCAATCACGAGGAACCCGGCAATGACTCCTCGTCCCCAATCACGCAACGCGTGAACGAGACCGGTAGAGTTCATAGAAGCCAATTAATGGCCTGTTGGGGCAAACTCGTTTGGGCCACGAAGACTGACTGACTGACTGCCTGAGACGGATACGCAATACGTGGAGACTGGACCGTTACTGCGCCAAATATTCTTTCCAACGGGGAATCCGATGGCTGTACCTCCGTTCGACCACCGTATCGGAGTCCTTTTTCCCTTCTTCTCCGTACGCCTCTCTGATGGGTGTCACTCAGATCGTTACCGAGGGATACCGGGGTACGTTTCCGACGATCCTCGTGAGTGCGGCTGGCGGCCTCCTCGCTGGCGTGATCCTCGGTGGCATGGACGCCCAACTCAAAGCAGTGCAGGGTCTCTTGGTCATGGTCCCTGCCTTCCTCGCCATCCGGGGCAGTGTGTATGGCTCACTCGGGTCACGACTCTCGAGCGCCCTTCATCAAGGGATTCTCGAACCCCGGATCGCCCGTGACAACCGGCTTGTTGCCGCCGTGAGTGCAGCCGTCCTAAATGGGCTCCTTGCGACATTGTTTGCTGCCACTGCCGCGTACACCATCCTCACCGTGCTCGGGCAACCGGTCGCGTCGTTGGTCACGCTGCTCGCAATCGGGCTTATAGCCGGACTCCTTTCAGCGGTCGCCCTGACGAGTGTGATCCTCGTCGTCGTGTTTACCGGCTACCAGCGTGGGTTTAATCCCGATAATCTCATCGGACCTGCACTCACGACCGCTGGTGATATTTTTGGGATGCTTTCGCTGTATCTTGCGACCGAACTCGTCTTGGTGGTTAGATGACCGTCTGATTCGTTCAGACAGGCACGAGCAGTTGTGTAACGATGAACAACACTAACACGCCAAGGACGTCACAGACATTGGTCACGACCGGGATGACGATATCGTCCGGGTCAAGCTGCATCTGGTACGCGACGTACGTCGCGACGAACGTGACGATAATAGCAAGGACAGCAAGGAGAACCCCACTGATAGTGGCGATGGTGATAACGGTCACTGGACTCAGTGTTGTCTGGCCGAGTATCCCCGTCAGAAGCCAGCCACCAGCACCAACGAGCGGAAAGACACTGACCGCGAGGACGAGTGTGAGAAGACTGTTCCCACGGAGGTGGTCATCGTATACATTGAGCGATAATGTCCCAAGGTGAAACGCGGTCGACGTGCGGGCGGCGAGGATACTGCCGAGATTGCCAGCGGTGCCGATCATCACTGGGACTAGGACGAGCAACGAGGGATACTGCAAGAGGGCGGCCTCGAACTGCGCAAGGACGAGACCACTGCCAACGATTTCGAGTAGTGAGAGCGCGAGAAGGAGGGGGAGCAGAGCGCGAGTGATGCCACAGATGCTCCACGAGGTCATTACGTGTGCTGACAATCAGTGTCGAGCCAAATAATCTGTCCGATATCGCGAACTCACTCTGCCTATTTGATTACGTCCTTGCTGTCACATCACTGCTGTCGTCGGTATACTCTGGATTGATGATGGCGTTGTCTTCACGATGCATTTCGTATCGCACAAGGCTGGTTTGCACAGTTACGGCGGTTCTCACGCTGGTAACGCACTGTATATCCGTCGGAATACACCGCTGGCTGTGGCTGGGTTTGTGGTTCCGGTTGATGAGTCTTGGTTATCGTGAGTCTGAGTCGAGGGTAGTTTCAAACCAGAGGCTTCCTGCAACGACGAGGAAGACGACTGCGGCCCAGAATTGAATAACCAGCGTATCCCATGCCCTTAGTGCTGTAAGCGTGAATATCCACGCACCTACAATAGACAGTACCATGATGGCCGCTCCTGCGGTATCCGGCATACAGAGGGTTCTCTTTCTGCTTCTCATTGAACATGACGATATGTAGTGGATGAGTCAAGATTTGACAGACAATACGCCAATTTACAAGTAGTTATCTAGCCTTGTTGACTCTCTCGGATGGTCAATTTGCACTCCATACTTATCAATTCCTCTGGGACAGTTCCGAGTTATTCTACAAGATTGTCTACTCTACTTGGTCGCGGCGGATGGTGAGCAGACTCGCCGCAACACGGCCGGGCTTGTCCTCGCCGTGTTCTTCGTTCCACATCGAGTTCTTCGATATCACCAGCATATTCGGCGCGGGATGACAGGGTGCCGGATCGCCTTTCCGGAACCCAGCATCGCGCGCTGGCGGCAGTGGAACCTGATAGCCATGCCCTGCTGTCTGGATCGTCGCGTCTATTGCTTGCCGGGCGGTCTTCGTATCACCGGCAGCCGCTTTCAGCAGCTCGACGATGTGAGCTTCGTCCATCCTCTCGCGGTCGACGACCATCAGGAGCCCCTCAAACGAGTACACCCGGACGTCCGCCCGACGAGTGGTTTCCCCCTCGCTGTTTTCCTCGACGAGCCCGGCTTTCCGCGCAGGTTCTGTCACTTGGAGGGCGAGCCCTTCGCTGGGCCTTTTTACAGTGTTCACCATAACGTTAGCGTCTCACTCTAACCACAAGATTGTTTCTGTCGAGAGGGTCTTGCCACACCGGGGCAGCGAGGGAGTCAGGCAGTCGCGTCGGTCTCGTGGCCGGCGTCCGCGTCCGGCTCTGTGGCCGCCTCCGCGTCACCAGCAGCGCCGACGCCGTCCTCGATCGCTTCCAGTGCTTCGATCGCTGCCTCGCGGTACTCGCTGAGGTCGCTTCCATGGTGCTCTTCGGCCATTGATGCGTACTTCGACTCGTTGTCCTCGAACGCCGAGATTCGGCTGAACGTCTCCGACGCCGTCTCGACCACCCAGCGGTCTCGCATCCCTGCGTCGACGACGCTAATTGACTCCGGGCGGAGCGAGACGTTGATGTCGCCGTCGTCCTTCTCGTACGTCCTCGTCTTCCCGACAACTGCGACGTACGCCGGCGGCTCGAGCGTTCGCAGTGTAGCCGCTGCATCGGCCTGATACTGCCCCGCGTACACGAAGAACGTGTCGCCAGCCGGGTCGACCACTCGACCCTGCCAGTACTCACTTCCATCGCCGACGTCCTCGGTCTCGGTCAGCGTTCCGACGACGAACACACGGTTCGCCCGTTCGCCCGTCGGAAGCAGCAGGAAGTTCGGTGCTCGCTCGTCGTCCGACTCCGTGAACGTGTGACTGCTGTCGTTGAGCTCGCCGGCGAACACGCGCCGGGAAACCGTGCGACTCGGCCGTCCGCTATTGTTGTCAGTCATAGGGACCTCCCTTTGATGAGAACCGATTCATGGTCGTTCTGCGCCGGACCCGCCTGCTGGTCGAACTCGTCGACGAGAAGGTATCGACCCATCTCCGGGCCCGTCACCTCGAAGTACCGCCCGAGAAGCTTCTCGCGGAGCCGCTGGGCTACGACCGTCGTGTCGAGCTTGTCCATCGCGAGTTCGATCGCTTCCTCCTTCGACATGCCACCCACCGCCTCGGTCGCTTCGTCGTTGAAGATGACCTTCTGCGTGATCTGGCCATTGTCGAGGACAGCCTTGATTCGGAGGTCGAACTCGCCGTCGACCTCGCCGTGCTCCGAACACCGGTTGTTCTCCAGAACTCGCGTGCAGTCCTCTTCGGGACACCGCTTGATGAGGCCGCTGCCGCTCTGGATGTCGACCAGCGCTCCCTCGAACACGCTTCCACCGTCGCCGACGTCGATCTCGGCGTCCTCGCAGTGGGTGATATCGGTCGCACTGTTGAGCTTCACCGAGTAGTTGCCCTGGTACTCGTCGGTCACGACGGACTCCAGCTGGTAGCCCTCGCCTTCCTCGAGGTCCGGCAGGTCGGACGTCTCCCAGGAGACGAACTTGAGCGTGCCCGACTCGTCACCGAGCAGGCCGACCTGGCTGATACTGTCGCTGCGGGGCTCCCAGAGGTCGATGACCTCTGCGACGACGTCCACCCACTCCTCGTCCGTGTCGATGCTCGCGAGCTCGACCGGGTCGACGTCGCCCTGGTAGAAGGACTCGCTCTCGACGCCGGCGGCCTTCAGTTCTCGGTTGATGACGCTCCGGGCGGCCTCGTCGACCGGAACCCGGTACTCGACCGTGAGCTTCTCGAGGGCTACTTCGATACCGTCGACTTCGGCGTCGATATCTGCTTGGTCAGCGAGCTTCTGCTGGACTTCTTCGGCCTTGCTTGTCAAATCAGGCATGTTGTTGAACCTCCGGGAATGACCCCTTCACCTCCGAAGGGGGAAATAAACAACCAGCAGCGATTAACAACTTTGAATTTGTTTAGAATTTATCGCGGGGTTGACCGTCGAAGGGGGTGGAGTCGAGGGGCGGCGGGTGGGAGGACGGTGTGTCCGCTCCGCAGCGGGGAAGCCAACCGAGCGCACGCACCGCAGAAGTCGAGGGTGGCTCCCCGCCTGGTTGGTCGACACCTCGATCCCCCGGCCGAGCTGTGCGGTCGCGGTGCTGTTGCGGTCGCGGTGCGGTGGCGCTCCCATTCCCCCGGTCGTCTTTCGGCTGGTGGCGCGCTCCCAAATAGGGGTCGTAGTTCGTTGGAGGGAATGTTGCCGTAGTTTCGCGCCATGGTATGTGGTAGTTTGTGGTACGGTAACACTTCTGCGAAGGTAGAGATAATCGAGGGGCAGGGTGGCGGGTGGGCGGCCCCTCGGCGGGCGGGCCGGCGGCCCGCGCCGCAGCCCAGAACAACAGTCCCGAGCGACAACGGTAGGGCGATGAGTCGATGCGTCACGAGGGAATCCTCCAACCTCGACGCGATCCAGCCAGCATCCGCTCGTGGAGATCAGAGACTGTCGCGCAGGCGAAGAGAGATGAACCGGAGAACGCCCCAGTGCCTGACAGTGATTGGATTGGTGAATGCGGAGCTTGGCTATTTTCGAGTGCTTAGAAGAGGAGAACCCTTCACCCAAACGGGGGAGAGAAATACCGGGCGAAGTGGCCCTGGCTCGCCACGGTCGGGATTTCTCTCCGTCGACGGTGTTGCAGGATGGCGAGTGGCCAGCCGGTTGTGGAACCCGGCGCGCGCTTCGCGCGAGGGACGAGGACCGCAGCGCCAGTCCCTTGGCGCGAGGACCGCAGGAGGCTGGGGAGGGAGAGGTTATAGAAGACACAACCGGCCAAGTGAACTTGAGCAGACAGGCCCATTGGTCGCTCTTGACAACCTCCTGCGGCTGAAGCCCCGTAAAGATGTTAATGTGTGGTCGTGTCGATCACCGATTCTCGTCAATCCACTCGCACCATGCGTGGAAATCCTCGGCTCCGGACTGTTCGGCAATCGACTGCAGCGTCCCAATTGGAATGTTCGTCGACTTCATCGGGACCGTCACGACTCGAACCTCATCAGTGTCGGAGCTCTCCCACCTGAGTTTGAGGTGGCTCCCCGTCCGGTCCATCGGGACGAAGCCATGGTCAATGAGGACGCTGGCGACGTCGCGTCCCGAGAAAGAAGTGCGGACCATCGCAGCGAGCTACTGCATGAACTCCGGGAGTTCCTCATCGCCGACGTCGTCGGGGTCAAGGCCGAACTCCTCAAGGTCTTCGTCGGTGACGGATTCGCCACTACCCTCGTGGAGTTCGATGGCCTCGGCGAGCATGCGGAGGGCCTCGGCCTTCGAGTCGCCGTAGGAGGCGATGCCGGTCTCCTCGTCGACCGCGGTAATCGAGCCGTCGTCCTCGTGGACGAACCGGACGCCGTCCGTCCCATTGCGGTCATCGCGTGGTGTGCTCGCCATCTACTGTCGTCTATGTTGAACGTGCTGATAAGGGTTTGGCCGGTCAAAATTCACTGTTGGATTGTCGTACGGGACTGCTCGCCGCCCACCGACAGCAGCCTCCTCACTCACGGTGGAGGCCAAAAAATCTCTCCTCAACGTTGTCTCCTACCCCGTCGCTACGCTCGTCCAGTTGGTGCCGTCGTCCAGCTGTCCGACGTGTGGATGAAGTCTGGTGTCGAATGGCGCTTCGACAGCGCGAGTTTCCGCCGGTACTCCGCGACCTGGGTATTCTCGAACACCTGATGGACGTTCTCGAATGCGCTCCGGTCGACGATCTCGACGTCGAACTCGCCGAGTGCTCGCGAGTACTCGTCGATGATTTTTTGGAGGACCTCGCGCCGGGGCTGCTCGTTCGGCACTCGGATGTCCTCGAGCGAACCGCGCGTCCGGACGAACCGGAAGTGCCCGCGTGTGTCGCTCGACGCCAGGATGAAGCTGTCCGGCAGCGCGTCGGCAGTCCGAGTAATGGTGAGCACGGCGAACGGCTCAGTCTTGATCTCGGACATCCCCCGGTCAATCTCTTCGACAAGCTGCTCTGCTTCGTCGCTGTAAATTGCATCGCTGTTCGGCACCATCGCCTGATTGTACTTCCAATCAATCATGATTGATACCTCCCACTTCTGGAGAGGTCGAAAAACGTCGTCTCGCTTGGTCGCTGCTGTTCTACGCGCTGATGGGGGCCGGGCAGACTGCTCCGCAGCATGAGACCCGGCCTGTTTCTGGCCCGATCGAGTTGATGATGACCGGCTTGAGGCCACAATTACTATTGTACTCACACATATTATCAAGTCGTTTTCTTCGCGGTATAAGGACGCTGGCCTTTCTTACGATTTCCCTGACTCCGGTGAGAACTCCTTGACGTCCTCGATGACCTCGCGGAGCCGCCAGCGCGACACGCAGACCTGTTCGACCATCTGGTCGACGAACGCCTCAGCGTCAGGCTCCATCAGCCCACTGAACCCCGACAGCACCTTCGTTTCGACGCTGCGACCACCCTGGCCGGGGACCGAAACGCCGCCACGGTCGACCTTGTTCGTCCGGAGCTGGAATCCAGGCGTCGACTCCTCGTGGGGCCCGTAGTTGTACAGGACGAGCACCTCCAGATGGCGGTTGTCCTGAGCCAGTTCGATGAACTGGTGGCTAACGCCCTCGATCCAGTCGTGGCTCGGCACGCTCGCGTAGGCTTGATAGCTGCTGTCGTGGTCGACTGCTGGCGCGATGACACTCATCTGAATCCCTCACTCCCAGTGGGGAAAACAAATCACCCTCCGCCGTATCTAATCTCGGAGGTGGTCACGGCGGCTCGACCAACTGCTAGGGACCGTCCGCCGTCTAGGGCGGTCCGGCACACCCGAGCGGGTGCGGTGGCGAAAGCCCGGCGGCTCCTGAGCCGCCCGGAACGTGGAGGTGGGCGGGGCTGGTGGACTGTGTCAAATAAAAAAGGCCCTGGGTGGGCCCGATCAATCCGCCGTCGCCGCGTCCGCGCTCGCTGCCTCGCTCTTGCTGCCCGACTCTTCCTCCTCGTCGTCGAACACGGCGTCCCAGTCAACGTACTCCTTGAGGGGAGCCTGGATGACGACGTTGCCGTACTTCCGAGCATCGCGCGTGAGTCCCTCGCCCGACCGCGACGAGTCCATCCCGACGATGGTGAAGTCCGCGTCGTCGTACTTCTCCTTGCTCTCGAGCATCAGGCACCGGTTCCGCCACGAGAACGCCTCGCCCCATGCCTTCCCGTAATCGTCTTCGGTGAGGTCGTCCGAGTTCGCGATCCAGTCCTTCACGTTCGGGTAGAACACCTCCACCTCGACGTCGAACTCGCTCTCCTCCGCCAGCTCCTCCAGCGCCTCGGTGACCTCCGCGTCCATCCCCGTGTGGATGACGTCGATGGTCTCGAGGCCGACGCCCGCCTTCTGGAACATCGCCCGTGCGATTTCCTTCAGGGGGATGGTCTCGCCGTCCTCGGTGGTCATCCGCGTCTCTTCGTTCTTGTAGTGTCCGAACATCTCGACCAGAACTTCAGTGCTGTCACTCATGTTAGTCTCCGAATTTGGTTTCTGGGTCACGCTGTCTTCAACGCGACCCCTCCACCCCCTCTCGGGGGTAACAAAACTGCGGTTGCTTTTCGCTTCTTTACGCCTGCGACGATTCCGACCCTGCATCGGAGCGCGCCGCGTCCGCCTCACGACGCTGCTGCTGGAGCTGCGCCGTGACGCTGTCTGCGATGTCGTCTGGAGTTTGACTCATCTGTCTCTCCTTCTGGGACGTCTCTGCTTCACGCCCCCTCACCCCGACTGGGGGTAATAAAACTCGGCGGTGCATTCAGTGGTCTTCCTCACGCTGGGTAGTGTCTTACGTGGACCGTCGGTAACGAAATCAGATACTGGTAACCGATATCAGTGGATGGCTTGGTCGTTGGCCTGTCCCTCGTCAGTCCGAGTGGAGTTGGGTCGGCGGTCGCCTGACTCGCTCAGCGTCCGTGGCCTCACGAGACTAATACGTTCACGACGGCCACGCCAATCCCTCGTTTCCGCTGTCTTTTCAAACGACGGCGTTGGGGGGAACGGTGGTCTCGATGTCCCAACCCTATACCCCTCACGCGGCGAAAAACGGAGTGTGTCATGTCCCGGTAACCGAACAGGCCGAATCGCGTCAAGATGGGTGCGTGGGTGCGCGGTCGTACGCCGGCGCAGCACGGCGGGAACGCCGTCCCCAACGATCACGGTGTAGACCGACGGCTCGGCCTTGCTCTCGTTGCGCACGTTGACGGGCCGCTCGTCAGCCAGCGACGGGAATGGCCTCCTACGTGGCGCGGGGCGTGGCCACACCGCCGAGGTCGAGACCGTCGCTTGCGTGCGAATCAAGTGCACGCGTTGTAGTCGTTGACATGGGCTTGCTCTCCTTCCGTGAAACCCGGTTCCGCCGTATTCCAGCACGATGGGGCATTCCTTTGCGCATCGTGACGCTCCGAGGGGCCCGTCTTTCTACACTTTGACCTATGACTGCCAAGGTGATACAGGTCTCTATCACCGACACAGGACGCTTCCGGAAAACCAGGTCGAGTATAAGACAAGGTAAAGGCCAAGGATTTTTCAGCCTGCGCGCACTGGTATCAGATATGGCTGGCACCGACCGCGAACGCAACGATCAAGGACAATTTGATGATGCCCTTGACCCTCAGACCGTCTTGGACGTCTTCAAGGGTCGAACAGACGCCTCTGAACCGCTTGACGCGGGCGAAGTCGCAGATGAACTTGGCTGGTCACGCCGAACAGCGCTCCGTAAACTTGATTCCCTCACCGATGAGGGGAAGCTCCGGTCGAAGAAGGTCGGGAGCGGCCGTGTATGGTGGATTCCTGAAAGTGATGCGGACGGAAGCATCAATCCGGACGACCCATTCTGGAACGCAGAGCCGCACGCTGGGGATGAACCTCTCGGCGAAGACGACATCGATGACATCCTCTACGGCGAGGTTGAATCGTAATGGCGCAGGCGGCACGCCCGCTATTCATCGATACAGGCGCGTTTTTCGCGAGGGGCTACGAACGTGCCGAACACCACGACCGTGCCCGCGCAGTGTTCGACGCAATTCAGGCGGGTGACCTCCCGTATCGCCCGCTCTATACGAGTCGGTCGGTACTCTCGGAGCTCGCCACGTTGATGCAGCGAAAAGTCGGCCACGCCGAAGCCGTGGAGACACTCAACAAGATTCGGTACTCAGAGAGCTTCAACATCCTCCCCGTGGACAAACCAGCGTTCACTGCCGCGTGCGACGAGTTTGTCCAGTATGACGACCAACAGATTTCATTCGTTGACCACACAAATAGTGTCCTCGCAGAGAGTCGGGACATCGACCACGTGTTTGCGTTCGATGGCGATTTTCGGACGCTCGGATTCACGCTTGTCCCCGAGGACATAGAGGAACCATAAGCCGATTCAATAATTTTCGACCTTCCGAAGGGCGGTTGTCATCCACACAGGTTTTCGTTACTGTATCATTTTCACCAGAATCGTCTCAACCGAGGAATCTCCATCCCTCGACGGTCGACCCAGCCTCGGGGCGCGTTCACAATCGCACGGTACGGCGCAGTTCGATTCTTCGGAAGCAGGACTTGGTGCATCGGTTCTTCTCCCTAGGACGAGGGTCAAATCGCCCCACTGCCGGGCGGGGTTAGAAACTATCCGCGCCATAGCTGTCTTAGCCTCCCAGCGTATTCAGGGGCCGTCAGCTGACGCGGAGCGGTGCGGTGGCGAAAGCCCGACCGCGCAGCACAGCGAGCAGTCCGGAACGTGGAGGTGGGCGGGAGGAGGTGCCCAAGGGCGGCGCTACACACCAAAAAAGAGGGCCCGTGCCGGCTATTCGACCGGCCGCCGCTCGACGCGCTCGCTGTTCTTCCACGCTTCGCTCATCCAACTGACCTCCGGGAACACCGTCTTGGTGTTCACCCAGAACTCCTTCTCCATCACGACGTCGAGGTCCTCATCCTTGGAGACGCGACGGTAGCGCTTGTTCGGCAGCCGCGTCACCTCTTCGTCCTCCTCTTCGTCGATGCTCCCGCTCGCCCCGTCCGTGTCGAACTCGACCTGGTACTGGAGACCGTGGATGGGCGCCGGCCCGTCTCCGCGTTCGAGAATCTGAATGTTCGTCTCGCTGTCCGCTGCCACCGTCGGGCGCCCGTTGTACCAGCCGACCTTCGCCGCCGTCAGCCGCACCGTGTCGCCCTCGTGCAGCACCGTCGTCTGCATCGAGTTCTCCCAGATGGTGAGCTTGATGGTGCCACCGTGCTCGTCCTCGATGATACCGACCTGCTGCTGGTTGACCGACGCCGGCTCCCACAGCGTCGTCACTTCGCCCTGAACCGTCACGCTGAGTTCGTACTCGGCCATCCACGGCTCGAGCGTCTCGATGGGCTGCGGGCATCCGCTCTCTTCCTGGAGCTCCTCCTTCGTCTCGATGACGGCCGCCATCATCCCCTTGCCCGCATCGACCTTCTCTGCGAGCATCCGGCTAATCGCCGACCGCTTGGGCGCGTTCGCCACCTTCTGCTCGAGTTTCCGCGCCTGCGCGTTCACCGCCGCCAGGTCCTCCGCATCGAGGCGCTCGCGCACGTCCGGTTCCGCGGGGTCCGCGCCCTGGCCCGCCGACGCCGCCCGCGCCTCGAAGTCCGCGTGAGCGACCGCCGCATCTGCCTCGACCTCGTTCCGGCACCGAGCCGCCCGGTCGATGCCCGCCTCGGCCGCCGCAATCGCCTTCTCGCGCTGCCGCTCGCGCTCCTTCTGCTCGCCCCGCATCCGCTCCTCGGTCGCGAGCGTCTTGCCCTCGTAGACGTCCTCGTCCGGGCCCGGAATCTCGCGCATCTCGTCACTGACCGCCGCCGCCGTCTTCCAGTAGGCGTTCATCTCGTCGCCCTGCTCGGTCCGGGTCGTCTCGAGAATCAGCGCACCCGCGTTGTCGATTTGGGACGCAACCGGCGTCCGCTCTAGGTCGGGCGTCTGGTAGAGCCCGTTGATGTCCTGCTCTTCGCGCCGCGCCTGGGCGCCCGTCTCCGTCGCCGCGATGTGGTCACTGTTACTGTGCGAAACCTTCTTACCGCTGTCGTTGTTACCTTTCATTGGAGTTCAGCTCCTTTGTGGGCGCGTCATCACCGCGCCCGCTTTCCGCATCGACTGGAGCTACTTCTTTGTAGCCCCGCTACCCCCGACTGGGGGCAAGAAAATCACCGCAACGCTTCTTCGACCACCCTCGGGGGCTCGCGCTCACCCCCGCTGGGGGTCACTGCCGTTCTATGATTTTTAGGGAGCCAGAATCGCCCGCGTCGGGCCTGAAACGGTCGATTCGGCAAGCGAGCGCAGCGAGCTCAGCCGAATCATGATCCGTTTCAGGGCCGTAAGCAAGACTCGCACGACTGGCAGACCTTAATCCCTCCGTCGTCGGCGCTGAGCCGGCCGATTTCGATGGAAGGGACCCGCGAGGAGGGACGACGAGCGGGTAGGGTCGGTCGAGATCGCGGGCCGGCTCAGGGTCGTAAGACCGGACTGCGCGCGATAACAAGCGCGCAGTCCGGTGGTTCGAGGGCAACCCTGAAACGGCCGATTTCCGCAGAGAGCGCAGCGAGCAAGAGAAATCGTGGGCCGTTTCAGTGGGCAAACTCGTACCGGGGGGGGTTAAGGTCTGCAAAAATTGTTCAGGAGCGGAGCGTCGGCGGTGAGACGGCCGATGTCGGGTCGCTCGCGACGGCGGTGGTGTCGCGAGCGGCCCGAGATCGCGGTCCGTCTCAGCGTCGTAAGTGAGAACTGTGGTCGGTCGCGGAGAGTCGGGGGGCTTGGCCCCCACTCCCCGACCGCCGGGTCGGCGACCGCAACGTCGGCGGTGGACCGGTCGATTCGGCCAGCGTGAGCCGGCGCAGCGAAGCGAGCACGGCTCTCGGTCGGCCGAATCGTGATCCGGTCCAGCGTCGTAAGTAAGTGGAGAAGTGAAGCGGCCAACTCGCGCCGGGCGGTGCGGAGAGGCGCGAGGCAAACGAGGGTGCGGTGCGGTGTCGGTCGGAGACGGGTAAGGCGTTCGCGCGCGAGCGACACGGAGTCACACGGTCCCTCGGGCCGACTGGAGGAGTGTCTAATAAGGGGGTGAAGAGGTCGCCAGACCTCCGCCGCGTCGGCGCTGCGACGTCCGATTCGGCCAACCGAGAGCCGGCGCAGTGTAGCGAGCACGGCTCTCGGTCGGCCGAATCGTGGGGCGTCGCAGGGGCGTAAGCAAGCCAGCGGTGAACCCCCTTATTTAGAAGGTTCCTCCCGGCCCAGGGAAACCGTGTGACGGAGTGTAGCGGGCGGTCGCGCGCGAATCGACCGGACCTTTCCTAGCGAAAGCTTAATCGAGATGACCCACCGTTGTCTCCACGCCAACTGTACACGGCGGTCCGAGTGCACGGCCGACAGTCGACCAGTTGCGTCGACGGTACTCGCGCGCCGGCGCGTGACCAATCCGAGCGCACGGCCTGGTGGTCCACCCCGAGGCGTTCGTCGCGGTGACGTGGGCCCCGCTCGGCCCAGTGACCCACGCCGGCGTTCATCCGACTGTCCGCGAGATCGCGAGGGCCAGCCAGCTGGCGGCCTGGTGGATGAAAGGGCGAGACGGGCTCGCGCACTGCGTGGTCGCATCAGCGTGGCCCTATTCGCGCCGGTCAGTGCGGAGAGGCGCGAATATCCCGCTGAGCGACCGCGAGCCCGGTGAGGGCTTTCGAAGTCGTCCCTACCTCCGCTAATAGTGCTATCTTCGAGGACAGAATTACTCGAGTAGATCCTCGACGAACTAGAAGCTGTTTATTAGTTGATAGCACGTTATACCTTATGGAGACTGATTTATGAAACTGAGGGCGCGGGTTCGGTAAGTCTGTGGTGTAAATCTTGCAAGAACTCAGAAACTCGCGACGATAGTACTCCATTGTAACGTGCTGGCAGTCTATTTCCATCCAGAGTTTGGGTAAACCAAGACTGGACTTCGTACCTGCTGGTCAAATTCACTCCCTCTGCCAGTTGGGCGTCATCGTTATTTAAGTAGCATTCCTTCAGTCCTCATGGCCACAATCGCCGAGTTTGCTGTTCCTGCCGACGAGTTCCCCTTGGGACACCTCTTTGAAACCCTCCCGGACGTAATCATCGAAATCGAACGGGTTGTTCCTACGAACCACGCGATTCTTCCATATTTCTGGGTGCGAAATGTGCCTGTTGAACAAGTACAGGAAACCCTGGAGGCACAAGGCGCGCTCACATCGATTACCTTAGTCGATGATCTCGGAATGCAAGGGTTGTTTCGTGCCGACTGGAATCCGGACGTGGAGAGAGTTCTTACCGGTATCGTTGAGACAGAGCTCACGTTGTTGTCTGCGACGGGCACGCAGGAGGAATGGGTCTTCGAGTTCCGAGCTGAGGACACGGACAAGATTGCGGCGTTCCAACAGTACTGTGCGGAACACGATATTGGAATTGAGCTAAGTCGCCTGCACTCTGTTGGGGAGCACAAAAACGGAGGGGGACAGTACAGTCTTACCCCAGAACAACGTGAAGCCTTACTGGTCGCGTACAACAACGGGTATTATGAATCGCCCCCAGAGACGAATCTCGCGGCGCTATCTGAAGAACTCGGTATTGCACGCCAATCGTTTACTGACCGCCTTCGGCGGGGATACAAGAACCTCATCAAGGAGACGTTAGTCCACCGATAGTGAATCTAACGCCCCTTTTTAAATGACCAGCATAAGCAGGTTGAGTGTCCAACCGAACTCCGCCCCTACAACAGGGCGGACACGGTTGAGATGACTGCTTCAAACTCAGAGGACAGGTCGCAAATCGATGTACAGGAGGGTAAAAAATCGACATATTACATTCAAGAGGATGAATCAGTGACGGAAGCTGTTGTCCGGGGTGTCTGCTCTGTCACACAATCTGATCAAACCGGATTAGCACCGCTGTACTCAATAATCGAAACTGATGCACTGAACACTCTCTTTTCGTCGGATGTAAACGGCCACTCACGGCTAACGGACGGCGTTGTGGCGTTCAAGTACGCAGGTAACCACATCCGGGTTTCGAGTGACGGCAGTGTGATAATATCAGAGAACTCTCCAGTGGATAATGTATCGGATTGACTGTGATTTCTGTCATAGAACAGTTGAGGCAGAGGCGGTTGAACCGCTAAAAACAGAGGCCAAATCCCACTTTCAAGACAACCATCCCTTGGCCATACAAGCCGAACTGCGTGACCGATACGAGAAGGTCTCTTGTTACAATGATTGTGGTTACGTCCTGCCAATCGGGGTTGAGGAAACCGCGGGGCTGGACTGTCCAGAGTGCGGATACGATAATCTCACACCATTACTGGAAAAGTACGTGTATTGGCAGATCGAGGCAGAGTCGGCCTAACAACTTCATCACAGCCAACGTGAGCTGTTGCTGCTCTAATAGATAGAACGGTTCATTGAGCCGGTGTACTGGATTGGCTGAGGATGTGGCAAACTCAACGCTGAAGTAAGACTGGCACTGTAGTGCATGTATGTCTATCAGCCCAACTGACGACTGGGAATGGGCCGAACGGTGGGATCAGTTGTTCGACGCGATCTCCGCCGAGCCGCGGCGAGAGATTATTAAGTCGCTACTGGATGTACCACAAGAGCGACGGCTCCCGTTACCAGAGGCTGCAGAGTCTCCCAACCAATCGATGGACTCCGAGACATTGGTGATTGAATTACGCCATCACCACCTCCCCAAGCTGGCTGAAGGGGGGTACGTTCGCTGGGACCGCGAGAACTGCTGTGTCCAACGTGGCCCCAACTTCGCGGAACCGGCATTCATCATCGAGAACGTGTTAGAGTCAGCGGACGAGATTCCCGAGTCCTTGGTCGCCAACTGTAAGATTATTCAGGAAATGGTAGACGATGAGCCAGTCTGAAATCGTCACCAGTATTGTTGAAGCGGTGGCCGCTGTGGATGGGGTGGACACAACGGACCTCGATTCCCTTTACGAGTACATTGACCCGGGAATACTAAACAAATTATATGAGCAGAAGAGAGGCGAATGGCGATTTACGTTCCAATATTCTGACCATCAGATTACTCTGACCCACGACGGTCAAATCTTCGTAGATGGCACCTTGCAATTCTCAGAGGTATCGACCAGGGAGTGGACCGACCGTTGAATGTGGGAAAACTCTGGTCTAAACGAATAAGTCCAGTCAGGCTGACCGCCGGTTCCCGTATTGTCTCCACTTATTTAGACAGTTTGTTGATGTCCTCTTACTGATCTATTATCGTCCTTCTCTGTATTGAGTAGTGCACGCTCTATATTCAACAGAGGGGTATCGTACAAGACCGTCAACGACGATTCGACGAGCAGCGTCGATAAACTCAATCAATAGGTTTCGACGTCAAGACCCTCGATTCGATCGAAGTGGTCACTGTTGCGAGTGACGACCGGCTCGTCGTTGAGTAACGCAGTCGCTCCGATGATACAGTCCTCTCTATCGATCTCTTCACCCCGAGAGATGAGTTCACCCGAGATTTTCCCCGCTTTCCGCATCACCGTATCGTCGGCAGCGATAGTGTGCCGAGTATCGAGTACATCGAGTATCTTCTGCTTGCGTTCCTCGGGAGCGTCTAACTGCGGGACAGCCTCGTAGAGTTCGAGGACGGTGATTGAAGCGACTTTTTCGGGGTGGTTTCCTTCTCAATGAGGTCAAGATACGTGAGAGCGTCAGGGTCATCCTGCAGGATGTCGATGATGAATGACGTATCCTCGATCATTCGTCGCTCCGCAATTCCGAATCAAGGCGCTCCCGGCAATCATGGGAGCGTTCCCGTCCCTCCTCAATAATCCCTTCGAGCTGCTCGGCTTCTTCGTCAGAGAGAATGCCAGCCACCTCTGTCCACGAACGTTCGCCCACTATCCGCTTGACGACCTCCGAGAATGATTCCCCTTCACGCTTGTGAGCCTTGAGGCGTTCGTAGGCTTCCTCATCGAGAGAGATCGTTTTCGTCGCCATTTCAATACACAGTGGTGTATGCAGTTATGTAATGGATCAGGGTGGACAGCTATCGGTGGCTAAACGTTGCCAACGACTGAAGTCGCGGGCTTCCACCTCGACCTCTTATGGAAACGTGGTGCTGAGTTCAAACAGGGTCGAGTTCGTCCAGCGTGTCGCGATGAGTTCGGACGGTCGCCCGTGAAACGTTTGCTGCGTCTGCGACCGTCTCCTGTGTGAGCCTGTGATCGTCCTTGTTGGCCGTTTTATAGAGACAGGCTGCAGCGAAACCCGATGGACGCACCCCCGTCGTGACTCCCACTGATTCCGCCTTCTCCGCCAGCTGCTGCGCCCGAAAGCGAATCTGATTAGAAACGCCGAGTTCCGACGCTACCCGTGGGATGAACTCGCTCGGTGTTACCGGTTGCGTCGGGAGCCCGAGTTCCGTGTTGAGCGTTTTGTATGACGTCGATACTCGTGATTGCTCGACGCGTGCTACCTTTGCGATATCCTCGAGAGTTCGAGAATAGCCGTCGCACCGACAGGCTGCATAAACACTTGCCCCGGCCATCGCTTCGATCGAGCGTCCCTTCAGAAGGTCCTCGTTCTGGGCAGTCCGAAAGAGCTGGCACGCCTGGTTCCGGACCGTCTTGGCCAGACTGAGCGAACTACTGATTCGACGAATCTCACCGAGGCCGTGAGCGAGGTTCCGGTCGGCTTTCGACTGGAACCGTCCGCGGGAATGCTCCCGTCGCAATCGACCGAGTTGGAGACGCTTCCGCCCGGAGAGTTGCTTCCCATTCGCGTCGGTCCCGCGACCGATCCTGGTCGACAGCCCTCTATCGTGTCGTGCGACAGTGAGGGGCGCTCCGGTGCGTTTTCGCCCGCCATCATCGTACATGGACCACTCCGGGCCGTGATCGATTCGCTGTTCGTCGATAATGAGCCCGCAGTTCTTACAGACGGTTTCAATCTCATTTGTCCTGACTCGACCATTACACTCGGGGCACGGGCTTGATCCAGGGATCGTCTGTGCGTCTTCGTCGAACGACGTTTCGTAGATTTCACTACCTGCCATTGTACTCACGAAGGGCCGCGCGTTCCGCGCTTTCTGAAGACCCCTCACCCAGGAAGGGGCAAATAAAACTCAGTTCTTCACGGACCGTTTTGAAGGGCTTTATTTAAACAGCATATAGGAAAATCTAGTGAGATCCTAACCGAATCAGTTACTAGAAGATTTGTAAAACAGGGGGAGGATCTATCGCTTACTATCCGGTGATCTATCCTGTTAAATCGTGGCTAAATTGGTATAGTGATACCCTCTAACATGCAAAAATTAGTCGAGATTTATGTCCGTTTGCTCCATACGGTATTGGTATGAGTTGTGGGAGAGAGTATCGCGAGACGTGCCGGTGTCCAATTGACGGAGAGAGACCACTCAGTCTCACAGTCCTTGAATGTGTCTCAAAGGTAGACGGCCGTGAGCCCGAAACCCTACCACCACTACATGAGGCGATTAATCCAGAGGCCCTCAACAATCTGTTCCATGGTCGGGATTTTGGAGAAGTAACGTTCACGTATTTAGACTACGAGATAACGGTCAATAGCGACGCTATAACCACCACCCAGCAGGTTGAAGACCAGCCGATGACTGCGGACTGAAATCAGGACCTTGGCTTTGGTGCAGCCTTTAGCTCATGTCGGGTAAAGACACTGAGTATACACTCTACGTTGAGCGACGGTTACATGGAGGGTTTCGAATAACGAACCTCTGTCACTAACTCCTGATAGCGTTCACCACTGTTATCTCCATCTGCCGGAAGAAATATGATGCCTTAGTTGGCTGTCTCCGGTATGCCGACCTGCCAGAACTGTGATTCATTTGTTACCCGACAATATGTTCGCGTCTTTACACCGACCGATGTGGAACAACCGCGAGTCTGTCCGAATTGTCCAGACAGAATCCGAGATGGTGCGGATGTTCGTGAAACACGATCTCCTCGAAACTGAACTCAACTTTACCGGACTTGATATCGGTACGACGACTTAGGTCCGTGTCGTAAAAACTAAACCTATATATCTATCAATCGGATTGACATAGTGTCGGAGTGTTACGGTGAAAGCGCCAAAAAGGTGTAGTCACTGACTCGCTGGTTTCGGTTAGTCGGAGACATAACTGGGTAACATCCCGATATCACTGCTTCCGACGAGGTGAGTTCTATGTGGGATGACCCTCTGTTCGAACTTTGCAGACTCAATTTCTACGGCGTTCAAGGATCGGTCTCAGCGCGATTCCATGGAGAGGGAGGGAAACACAAACATCCCACCAGCGGCCGAAATTTCCCACGAGCCCTTTGAAAAGGATTTTCTACCCGGGGTAAAAACCAGCCCTTCGATGACTTTGCGGACAAAGCTCCTCGTTGTCTGTCTCGTTCTCGCCTCTCTCGGGATACCCGCACTCACCACCGCGAGCGCGTCGGAAACGCCGGAATCTGCCAGCTCGGACTTGCATCCCGATATTGATGTCGATGACGTCCTCTTACGGGTAAATCTACAGGAAAACGGAACGGCAAACTGGCGTGTTGAGTATCGGGTTCAGCTGGACGACGAGAACGTTACGGACGCGTTCAAGCAGTTAGAGGCGGATATCAAAGCGAACGAATCAACGTACCGCGAGCGGTTTGCGACGCGGATGCGAAACACGGTACGGACCGCCGAAAATACAACTGGCAGAGAAATGACTGCTCGGCGCTTCACCGTTACCACCGACCGGCGGCAACTCCCACAGGAATACGGTATCATCGTCTATACGTTCCAGTGGGACGGGTTCGCCGAGACGACCGAGAGCTCAATCAGAGCCGGCGATGCGTTGGCAGGACTGTTCTTGGACAGTGAAACGACTCTTCTCATATCCTGGCCGTCTGGATATACGTCAACGACGGCGTCGCCGGACCCAAGTGAGACGCGCGAACGGACAATCGTCTGGACGGGACCGCTCGACTTCGGCTCGGGCGAACCGAATCTTGTCCTCTCTCCCACGGAGGTAACGACGTCACAATCCTCGCCGTCGACCACCGGTGAGACAACGACTGCAAGCGGAAGAGAGTCCAACGGGACCGGACTCCCAATGCCATTCATAGCGGGGGTGCTCCTACTGGTATTCGTTCTCGGGGGTGCTGTCTTCGCCGTTCGTGGACGCGGGAAAGCGACAGTTCCAGAGACTCCCATAACGAACGAGGAACCCAACACGACTGCGGACCCCGCAGACGAACTCATGAGCAACGAGGAACGCGTCCTCACCCTCCTCGAGGAGCGCGGTGGACGCGTGAAACAACAGACGATCGTGGAGGAGTTGGATTGGACCGGAGCGAAAGCGAGTCGCGTCGTCAACCGTCTCAAAGACGACGAGAAGGTAGAGGTGTTCCGTCTGGGCCGCGAGAACGTGGTTACGCTGCCCGATGAGGGTGGGACTTAAGTGTTTCTACCGTTCAACACCGTTTGAGAACGAGTTGTTTGAAAATCGCCGGACGTGAACGCCTTGGAGTTCGCTGAGAGATGGTGTAAATCGGTGTAATTCGGCGTCAGCGACGTTAGTATATATACCCTCCTGGGCTCAATGAGCGAACGAGATGCGCAGAACAGCAACTACGATGGCGATCGTGCTGGTCATCAGCGCGGTCGCGATGGTCCCCTTCACTGGGGCAGCGACCCAGAGTCCCGACACGCAAGTGAATTCGAACCCCGTTGCCGACGCGGCGGATCCCGCAAACGCGTCTACGAACGCCAGCACTAACGTGACGCCTGGCGGCCAGTTCATGGGCGTGATTGGCGTCCAGCAGTCGGAGCTGGACGGTGAAATCGCGCAACGTGGGTTCGGACTGAAGATTGCACGCGCAAACTCGAACGAGTCGAAGGCTGCGGTCGTCAACGAAACGGTCGCTGACCTCCGCCAGAAAGTCTCGGATCTCCGCGAACGCAGACAGCAGCTCCAAGCAGCCCATCAGAACGGTAGTATCTCCGACGCTGAGTACCGTGCGGAGATAGCGGAGCTCGCTGCCGAAACTGAGACGGCCAAACGACTGGCGAACGCAACGGCCAACGCGTCTGGTACCCTTCCCGAGGATGTGCTCGCGGAAAAGGGTATCAACGTTACCGCGATTCAGACGCTGCGGTCGGACGCCGCGAATCTCACCGGACCGGAAGTCGCGGAAATTGCCCGCTCTATCGCGGGTCCAGACGTCGGGCGTGAGATTGCAGAAGACCACCGCCCCGACGACCGCGGCCGGAACAAACGCGGCGACTCCCAGACTCAGCACAAAGGGAACGCGTCGGCTTCCAGTGGAAACCAAACGACTGGCAATGAGACGTCGACTCCCGGTGGTAACCAAACAACCACTGGTGATGAAACGACGACCAGTGGAGACGAGACCACTGACGGATCCGGGTCAAACAATAGTGGTTCCGACGCGGCCGGCAGCGGGCGAGATACTGGTGGATCCAGTCAGTAAGCACCAATGCACGAGACATTCGTACGTGCTATCGTCGCAGTTATAGTAGTCGCCGTGAGCGCCACGCCCGCCGCTGCGGGAACGGAGGCCGAGCCGTCGTTGGTAGTTTCGGTAGCCGAAGATGGCGACGCCGAAGTGACACTGACATTGACGTATGACCTGACCTCCGAAAACGAACGAGACGCCTTCAAAACGCTGGAGAACGACAGCGACGCCCAGAAACAGGTCCGTGATAGATTCCGCGACCGGATGGCGAGCGTTGCCGACAGAGCAGAGAACACGACCGGTCGCGCAATGAGCGTGGACAACGCGACTGTGAAGGTGTACGTCTCGGAGGACGGCAAGACAGGCGTCGTGAGACTCCAAGTTACTTGGCACGGATTAGCGGCCGTAGACGGCGATAGAATCGTCGTGACCGAACCGTTCGCGAGCGGATTCACGGCTGATCGGAAGGTGACGCTCATCGCACCTGATGGATACGAACGGACGGGTGCAAGTCCTGAACCGGGAACCACCTCTGACGGACAGCTTACGTGGAAGCAAGGAACGAGTTTAGATGGATTCGAAGTCGTGTTCAGTTCCGCCTCCGAGGAGGCAACGACTAGTCAGTCGACAGAAGAGCAAGCAGGCCAACGCGAAACGGACAAGCAAGCGTCGAGCGCAATAAGTGAGGTTCCCGGATTTGGGATCGCGATAGCGATGGTATCGTTGACTGCGGCCGGGCTCCTGGCCCTGCGGCAGCAGTAGAAGGGCTCTCCACCCCCTAATTCATCAAGTTAAAGCGAACTCGGACAGAGACACGGCTGACTATGCGTCCCCATTCAGAGGGGTAACTGGTAGTTCGATGCCAAGTTGTTGAAGGAGGGTTGCCGAGTCGTACACCGTCCAGACTTCGCTGATCTGGCCATCCGTAACTTGGACAATATCAATTCCTGATAGATGCATTTCATTGCCAGTCGAGTCAATCCCCCAGAAGGCCGCCTCGTGCGTCCCTTCAGCCGTCCACCGGACAGCAATCAGATCATCCGCCATGAACATATCATCAACGGTAAACGTGATGTTGGGGAACGCGTTGTGGAATGACGCGTAGTAGTGTTCGACGCGATCATGTCCCTGAATGTCCTCCAAGTGGGGGTCATGCAGTACAACGTCGTCAATGAGAACCTCGTGGAGGAGATTTGTGAACGTCTCGCCGGTCGCTTCGTAAAACCGCTGCACGGTCTCTTGGGTTTGAGTGTCAGAGGCCATGGTGAACTCCCAGTCTGGGTACGCTCCCCGTTGACATAGTGGTTTGGGAACCAATGACACGGTTCTTCGGGAACAAGCCAGACGGATCACAGACACCAAGATTGCATCAGTCAGTCGTGTAAGGTATTCGAGGAGCGCTTGCCAAGATAGTCCACTACAGCGTGGCATCCTGCTGTTCACACTGTTTTGGGCGAATACAATCTGGCGAAGGTCGTCAACTTCCATAGCAAGTCTATGTCCACGATGTGGTGGCTTTGAGGCCACACACCGACGATTGGACGTGCTACGAATTCGGCTGAGTGTCCGCGCTGTCAACTAAATCCTGCATTCGCAGAGTCGCGCGTTAACTCAGTCGTCTGCGTGTGATTCTGGCGTGAATGTGACGCCGTTAATCTCGATTTCTTCAGGCACACGACTGGTATCGTGGGTGCCAACCGGTGGGCGATTGACCTCGGCCGCAGCCCAGTGATCTAAATCCGTGTCGTCGTCGATGGCTGTCATCTCCCCATCGGCATCACGCGCGTCTTGGTCGATGCGCATCAAACAGAACTCTGCCCCGCACATCAAGCAAAAGCGGGCGTCCTTGTAGTTGTCGCCCGGCAACGTCTGGTCATGATACGCCTGTGCCCGTTCGGGGTCAGGTGCCAGATCAAACTGGCGTTGCCAGTCGAACGCATAGCATGCTTCCGACAATGCAACGTCCCAGTCACGTGCACCAGATTGCTCAGTCGCAACATCAGCAGCATGGGTTGCAATCCGATAGGCGGCGAGGCCGTCCCGGACATCGTCTTCTTCGGGAAGTCCGAGGTGTTCTTTGGGCGTCACGTGACAGAGCATCGCTGCCCCTGCACGTGCAGCCTCAGTTGCCCCGATTGCGCTCGTAATATGGTCGTAGCCCGGTGCTACGTCGGTGACGAGTGGCCCGAGGACGTAGAATGGTGCCCCATCCCACACCTTCTATTGCCGTTCGACGTTGATGGCGATGTCATCCAGTGGAACATGGCCGGGGCCTTCGACCATAACCTGCACGCCGTGATCCCATGCCGTCTGGGTGAGTTCACCAAGCGTCGCGAGTTCAGCAAACTGGGCGTCGTCGCTCGCATCGGCTAAACTGCCCGGCCGGAGGCCGTCACCAAGTGAGACCGTTACGTCATGTTCTGCGAAAATCTCACAAATCTCGTCAAATTTCGCATAGAGTGGGTTTTGCATCCCATTTTCCTCGATCCATTGGGCTAGGATTGAGCCACCCCGGGAGACGATGCCTGTTTTGCGCCCGTCGATGAGTGGTAGATGTTCCATGAGGACCCCGGCATGGATCGTCATGTAGTCGACACCCTGTGTGGTTTGCTTCTCGATGATGTCAAGGAGGAGGTCGTGCGTAATGTCTTCTGGACTTTCAGCGCGCTTGACAGCCTCGTAAATCGGAACGGTGCCAATTGGAATGGGTGAGTGTTCGATATTCGCTTCCCGAATGGTGTCGAGGTTGTCACCCGTCGAAAGGTCCATCACTGTATCCACACCGTAGTGAACCCCAGTATGGAGTTTCTCGAGTTCGCCCTCCAGATACTGGTTGTGTCGCTATTCCCGATGTTGGCGTTGACCTTGGTGGCGAATTCCCGGCCGATAATCATCGGATCAAGTGACCCATGTACGAATGAGCGGGAATAACTGCCTGTACGTCTGCAACTTGGTTTCGGATGAACTCTGGGTCGCGGTTTTCACGCTCGGCGACGCGCTTCATTACAGGTGTGATCTCTCCAGCTTTGGCTCGTTGGAGCTGCGTTTCTGCCATCGATAACCCAGTTTTACTACCGGTCATATAGCGGTTGGGTACCCGTATAGTCCGCCTGTTGCATGTCAGTAGCCCACTCAATGCTTTTCCATCAATCTATCCCTCTCACAAGTTAATTATTAGGACCTAGAAAATTAATGGTATGGCACAGACGGTAATTCCAAAAAGATACTGAGGCCAGTAACGGAGACTATGCCGATACCTACCCTATTATGAGTTCGTCCTGTATAGAGGTCAATTACTTCGAGACGCCAGCTTCTTCGAATGTCGCCATTTCTCTGTGAGTACTGCAAGCACCGCGAGCGACCGAAATACCGATTGCCGCTCCAGTTCCCTCACCAAGGCGCATCTCAAAGTCAAACAAGGGATCTAATCCGAGTGCATCGAGTTGTATGGCGTGGCCCGACTCGACCGAAGAGTGTGACGGAAGAAGGTACTCGGCAACTCCTGGCTCAATTTCGACAGCAACAAGGGCAGCTGCTCCCGTGATGAACCCATCAACAACGATTGGAATACGCCGGGATGCACCCTCAAGAACGACGCCTGCAAGTCCACCAATTTCGTATCCACCGACTGTGGCGAGGACGTCGATTGGATCGACTGGGTTCGGGTTGTGCAGATTCAACGCCTTCTTGATGACAGCAATCTTTTGCTCGTAGCTGTCATCATCAATCCCCGTCCCTCGTCCGGTGATGTCTCTAATGGATTCGCTAGTGAATGTAGTTGTTACTGCTGCACTCGGTGTTGTGTTCCCGATTCCCATATCCCCAAGTCCGAGAATATCCGCGTTGAAAGCATGCACCGCTACCACTTCACGACCCGCCTCAATCGCAGTAACAGCCTCCTTGCGGGTCATGGCGGGTTCCTCCGCAATGTTGGCAGTTCCGTAGCCAACTTTTGCATCTATGACCCCCTCTATATTGATGTCTGTCGCAGTGCCGACATCGACGATAAGATTCTCGAGATCCATGGTACGGGCTAGTACATTCACTCCAGCACCACCCGCCGCGAAATTCTCGATCATCTGCTGGGTTACCTCTTGAGGGAAAGCACTTACACCCTCTGTGACAACCCCATGATCGCCTGCCATCGTCACCACAACCGCTGAGTCAAGTGCTGGTTGTGGGTCACCAGTTATACCGGCAATTCTAACCGAGAGATTCTCCAAGCGACCAAGGCTTCCCGGTGGCTTTGTCAAGTGTTGCTGATGTGTTTCGGCTTCGTCTCTTGCGCTCCCGTCTATCGGCGGGATATTCACATTCATGCTCTCCTCTGTACACAGCCAGGAAGTAAGAGTTTCCACCTATACTTGTTATTGTACAATCTTACTTGTGAAGGGCGTAGATGCGTCCACTGGTTAGGTCACTCTCAGCGATCTTTGCGTTGAGAACTGTCTCCCCGGATGGCAGGGAACGAGTAGACATAGGTTGGTCGTCCAGTTAGCTGACTGGACGGAATCGGGAGTCCTCCTCTACCACCCATCCCTAATTACACACGCGATATTTTGGCAAATTGTTGGATAGCCGTGGTGCGAGTTCCTTCCACTGAGGACGGGATCTGTCGCGAAAGACGGGATTTGCACAAAAAGAAACGGCGTTAGTTACGTGTCGTCAGGCGTGTCCGCCGCTTGCGCAGTCGCAGCCTGCAGGTCCACGCCCACGTCTTCAGGCGTCAGGACATCCGGGAGATCCTCATCTCGCTCCTGCTGTATATCCGCCAGAATCTCCTTGAGATACGCGTTGAACAGCTCCGGGTTCTCACTCATCGGGAAGTGGCCGATTTCGGCCATCTCAACAGCCGTTGCGCCCTCACCGACACCCGCAGCCGTCTCGCGACCGTCTTCGGGCGTGGTCAGGTAGTCGTACTCGCCGTTAACCACGTACAGCGGGCATTCTTCGGCGTTGACCTGGTCGAGCTTGTCGCGGTAGTCGTGATCGACCGAGTAATAGTAGAGATCACCCTTGAACACACCGGTGGCACCTTGTTCGTACAGGTACATCGTCTCGCGGCGTGCTTCTTCGGGACTCTGTTTTGCCATCAGTCCCCAACACGAGTAGGCGTTGACTTCAGTCGTATTCACTTGGGGGTGATCCAGCCAGTCGATGTAGAAGCCCGGACTGTATGCTCCACATTCAAGTCCGATGAGTGCTTGGAACCGTTCGGGATACCAGTCAGCGAGTTCTAGCGTGATGTTGCCGCCCATGCTCGACCCCATGTACACGGGGTCCTCGAGGTCGAGTGCATCCGCAATACTGACAATCGTCTCAGTAAATTGGTCTGCATTCAGCGTGTAGTCTTCTTCCCACCAGTCTTCGCCCTTCGGCGGGACCGACTTACCGTGGAACGGAAGATCGTACGCGATGACCCGGAAGTCTTCGGTGATGTCGTCATCGGTGAGAACGTGACGCCATTCCTGGTTGTTACAGCCAGCGGTGTGTTGACAGAGCAGGGGAATCCCGTTTTCAGGACCGTTTTCTTCGAAGTAGATGCGGTGATCGACCCCGTCGATCTCCGTGTGAACGTACTTACCCGAAATCGGTTCGATTTGGTCGTTGTCGGTTGTACTCATGTTAGAGGCCACCTCCGTTGTTGTTGGTTTTGCGCATCAGGTCGAGTGCGCGCTGGAACGCGCGTAGATTCTGGAAGATCTTTTTGTTGTTGCCGGTCAGTTGGAGATGACCGTCCTCGTTCTGCACGGCCGATCGATAGTGCGAAGCGATAATTTCGTGGTTGAAGGCAGGAGGTGTTTCTTGGACGAATTCTTCCCAGGCAGTGCGGTCGCCTTCCACGCCAAATGACCATTCTTCGTTCATGCCAGGGTTGGCCACCACGTCGTCAACTTTGCCACCGTCCATCTTGATCAGGAACCGGTCGTCGCCGATTTCGACGTAGAAGTTCTCGTTGAACTTATCGTGACCGCGCACCTGCATTTCCTCGTCGGTGTTCACCGTCTCTTGGTAGTGGTCCCACCAGTCGTGACTGGCAAATTCTGAGGGACTGGAGTCTGTTTCACTCATTGGTAGTTCTCCCCCGTGTGGGGGCATCACACTACCATGGATGATAATAAAAGATTATTCATCAGTTGCACAACACCATAGAGAGAACAAAAATGACGAAATAATCCCATATATTCTTTTGCTCTGCATCTCTTATTTTAATTCAATCAAAAAGTATATATGCTGGCGTCTGTACTGGAATTCACTTACAGACAGCAACAATTGCAGACAGCATGAGCTACCCACCCTAAGCAGTGGGTTTCGTCTCGCATTTTCTATAAAATCCCTACCCCGAATACTGACCGACAGCAATTATCAAGCGCAGTCACTCACAACGTCGTACCCGTGTTCTGCAAGGGCTTCCACGACGTCTGTCGGCAAAGTCCCGAGGAGTGTACCTGCTGATTCAAGTTGCTGGTGGGCGACATCAGTCTCCACGAATACAAGGGTTTGACTGTTAGTAAGCGAATGCCATCTCGTCACTTCGACAACAGGGGCATCCATATACTGCTTGTACGGTCGTTCAGTTACTTCGACCCGGACCTCACGGCCATTCTTGGATATGGATACTGAATCGGTCATGGATTGCACATCCGTAGTGTGTGTGATGCCGCCTCAACTCACGGAATCCATTGGATGTTGCTGTTCTGTACGAATAGGCTGCGCGGCCGTTCCGAACCGTTCGAGGCGTCAACAAGTACATACGGCACTGCTGCAACGGTTTGGACTGTTGGAACACCACTCAACAATAGGCCTGGTGCGTGGTCAGGTGGTCACGCCCTACACATCGACGTTGTAGTACCTCAGTGAACGCTGAAAGACCCTAAAACTGGCTGAGACGGGCGTCAAAGTTAAAATGGTCCAGACGGGAGAGTGCAGTCACAGTGAGCAGCATTCACAACAAAATTCACGGCGTGAATACCGACGTGTATTCTCTCGAGGATACCATCCATCGTGGCCTCAACCTCCAAGTAGGCGCAAGGACACCATCGTCAGCGACTATCACGTAAGCATCGACGGGCGACTCCGGCACCACGGACGCCGTGTATCTTGGTGCCGACAGCGCCAGCATGTTGAGCCTCTATGTCAAGGCAATCGCGCTACGAGGCGGCGTTCACGGTCATCCGTCGATGACTATCAGTAGGTCGCAATACCTCACATACCAGCCACCACTCTACTCACCATTTGTGCGTGGATTAGTATGTGTCGCATGTCGGTGTTGGACAACCATAGCGGGTATCTGAACGAGATGGCCCGATTTCAGAAGATCTACGCGTGCGGTTGGTGGCAGTCTGTCATATGCCGACCCGACAGAATTTCGAGTCGTTTGTGACTCAGCAATATGTCCGTGAATTCACGCCGATTGAGGTTGACCAGCCACGGGCCTGTCCTAACTGTGAGGATAAAACCCGGAGTGGATCGGACGTTCGTGAGAAACGGACCTGAATCGGCTGGTGTGGTACTCAGCTCAGACTGGCGTATGAACACAAGACGCACTAAAGTCGAGACGGTCGCCGTTCAAAGCGCCTAAATTGTTAGGGTAAGTTGTGAGGATAAGGATGGGAGCGACAGGAAACGGTCAGTCTGACGGCGTGGTTGAAGTCGAATTCGAGAATACGAATCCAGACTACCCCGTCGTCAACGTCTCTGAACAACTCGACTGTACGGCCGAACTTGAACATCTCCTCCCCCAAGGCGACGGCGGGTACATCGTCTTCTACCGGATTGCAGGCGTCCCACCGGAGGAGATTTTGGCGATGGCCGACGAGTGCGCCAATCTCGAGGCAACGCTGTTGAGTGAAGGGACTGACGACGCACTGTACGAGATCCGCATCACGAATGAAAAGCAGTTTTTCGTGGTGACACTGACTGACGCCGGCGCCATCCCGCGGGAATTGACGAGTACCGATGGCGTGGCCACCATTGTGGCGGACGTTCCCGCTCAGTACGATGCCTCGGCGGTGATTGACCACGTCTGTACCGCTCATCCTGCCATGGAGGTGGTGGCACGCCGCCAGAAAGACCACGAGATACCTGTCTTTAATCACAGTGACTTCCAGAGTGTGTTGAAAGAGGCGTTGACCTGCCGGCAGTATCAAGTGCTGATGGCGGCCTTTTTGGCGGGTATTTCAAGTGGCCCCGCGAAAAGTCAGCGGAGGAGCTGGCCGAGGAACTCGATATCTCCGCACCCACGTTCACTCAACATCTTCGCATCGCCCAACAGAAACTCCTAGCGTTGCTCTTTACCGTGTAGCGCCACGCGCTGAGTACGGAAACGCTCGCAGCACCTGTCGGTTTGAGGGGCGAACAGAATTGTTCAAACACGATTTATAAGAGGAACTGGTCAGACGGAACCGTAAACGTGGCTTCCGTAGCCATCGTCCGAATCGTATCTTGTCAGCAGTAAAGGACTAATATCCACACCGACAATCCGTAAATAAGACTCCCCCTCTAGACATGTGTTCAGTACCTAAAGAGACTAATACACACTCAATATTGGACGACGGCTACACCGATAACTCTGAATAAAGAACCGAGCCACCAACTCTTGTTTAGGAAGAATAGGCCGTTTTGCACGAACCAAACGGTTATGGCGGTTCGGCCACCTAGTACTCAAATATGAGCCAGGGACGTGATGATGCAGGGCGGTACGAGGAAACCGTGACTGAACAGGATATTCTCAAGGTGTTTGATTACGAGGATGATCCCGTTCTTACTGCCTCTGAAGTTGCTGAGGGACTGCGTCGATTTGGAAAACAGATAACTCGTGAAGGGACGCGGAATCGTCTTAATCAGATGGCTGAAAAGGACTTAGTAAGCCGGAAGAAATTCGGTGCTAGGGCAGTCGGATGGTGGGCTGAGGTCGCTCCTGAGCTAACTGAGGCGACTGCCGAAATTGTTGATAGTCGTAAAGATACGGATGAGTGGACAGAGCTGTAGTGACCTATGGCGACGGTTCTGTTGCACCCTGACGTCAAGAAGAAGTTGCAATCACTTCCTGATGATATCGAAAATCGGATTCGGTCGAAACTGGAAGAAGCAGGAGCGAATCCCGGTCGGCATCTAAAGTCATTGAAAGGGCGACCCGAGTATTCGCTTCGGATGGGGAAGCGTCGAGCGATAATTGATTGGATAAAAAATCAGGACGAGCTCAGAGTGCTAGAGATTGATACACGGGACACAGTTTATCAGTAGTTCTCGTATTTCCGTGTTCTAGTAGTAGTTGGTAGTACGGTTTCTTTTCCCAGTCTGTAGCCCGTAGCTGGTTCGGCAGTTTACTTAATTAAGGCGCTGTATTCAACGCGGCAGTTCTATCAAACTCTGAATATTTCAACAAAGCCTCCGCTTACTCTATCCGGGGGAGGCAAAACTGCCAAGAGCGCCCACCGGCCTATGCGCGTACGTTGCGCCGATATGTCGGCGAGTGACCGTGAGTCCAGTCAGGGCTTTCGATAGATTTCGAGGAAACACAGTCGTCGGATTGTATGGTAGAATCTTTATGGTTCTATTTGGCTCCACTGAATATCTCAGTAGCTGCCAAGTTAGTCACCAACGACTGAAGTCGCGGGCTTCTACCTCGACCTCTTATGAAAACGTTGTGTCGAGTTCAAGCAGGTTCGAGTTCGTCCAGCGTGTCGCGATGAGTTCGGACGGTCGCCCGTGAAACGTTTGCTGCCTCTGCGACCGACTCCTGTGTGAGCCTGTGCTCGTCCTCGTTGGCCGCAACCAACATCTGTCCAAGATTATTATAGTCGTTTCCTGTTATTGCACACAGCCGCGGAATCAGTCATTCCTGTGTCGGTGATTCGAGATAGGTTTGTAGAGCGTCGACGACAGTCTGGACGAAGGATTCCTCAAGTCGGCCCTGCCGTCGGACAATCGCGGTGTGCTTCGGCGATGCAACAGCCCACGGTGACGCGTAACTTTCCCGGGGCATGCCGCCCTCAACCCAGTCAGACTCGTCGATCGGAATTCCCTCGTCATGGGGTGTTGTCGTCAACGTGACCGTCATGTACTCCTCGTCACCGAACGGATGGCTGTCGTTGTTCAGAATCAGCCACGGCCGTGGATTCTCACCTGATTTGAAGGGGTCCGGACCCCAGACGACATCTCCTCGCTGATAGCTCATTCAGTATCCTCGTCGTCGACGGCGTGTTCCAACCACTCGTCCATGTCCTCTTCACCGAAGCGGTCGTTGGCAGCCCGGGTACTTTCGAGCATACTAGTGTAGGCTGCAACGTTGTCCTCCTCGCCGAGAGCCCAGTAGTTGCCTTTGTGGCGAACGAGTCCACGATCCTCGAGCCGCGAGAGGACGACGCTAATGCTCCCGGCTTTGACGTCGGTCGCATCGCGGATTTCGCTCTGCGTGAATGCCTTGTCAGGGTGTGCAGCGAGGAACCGCATGACGCGGTCAGCGTTTGTCTCCCCCGAGTTCTGGAGTCGATCCGATGGTGATGATTCGAAGGTGTCGATGTCGATGGGCATGTGTATTTGTATGTCGTAGGTTGTATTAGATGTATCGACGTATTTCTAGCACCGTACCAATAATCTCCCGGTATCCACCCCAACCAACTAATTCGGGGACACCCAATCTACACGTAATGGAGAGTTCGCGGACGCCGATTGAATCCGGTGAGAAAGCCGCGCTCAACTACCTCGAGCAGTATATTGATGCGGACGAGGAGAAAGAAAGTCTTACACGAGAAGACGCTGTCGCACATCTCTTGAAACAGGGCGTCGAACGTCCCGACGCGCGAGCGCATATCGAGCAACTGCTCCTGAAGGGGTATTTATACGAGGTCAACGAAGAGTTGCGGATTCCACCACGAGATTGGTGAGAGCTGACGTTCCTCGGCTGAGGAGACCTACCCTCGGGCGAATGGCTTGGACCGTCTAACTAGCCGGGTGGGACTGAAAGAGGCTCGTCGCGGCGCGCATCGCTTGGTCGCCTCAGCGTGGCCCTATCGGCGGGTGGGTTGCGCCGATATCACGCTGAGCGACCGCGCCCGCGGCGAGGGGCTTTCGAAGTTGTCGTCGACTCCATCGGTTCTCTCCTCAAGGACATCGTCTTGATACCGGCGCCGTGGCTTCGCTCACTACGGGGCCAATTCTTACTCGGAGTGGTTCTCAATGTCGTCGATGACCCAAGCAAGCACCTCCCCATGGCAGAGCGGATAGGAGACCCTCAGTAAACCTCGTGACAGACCATTGCGAGAGTAGCCGTCTTCGAGCGGATACTGATTGCTAAACCAGCCGCGCTCCCCGCTCTGCGTGTAGATACTGGGTAGCCACCGCTGCGAGGGCGGCATCGGCCTGCTTGCCACGTTTTAGTTCTTCGAACGCAGTCACTGTACCTCTTCCATCTCGTCGGTCTGGAGGTCCTCAAGACGCTCCTCACCGTACTGTTCGTCTGCTGTTTTGTGGTGGCGGTGGAGCCGGTAGGCCGATTGGAGTCGTTCCTTGTCGTCCGTGATTGCCCAGTACGGGCGCTTGTGCCGGACCACCCCGCGTTCCTTCAATCGCGAGAGGATCGCGCTCACAGCGTCCGTCTCCAACCCGAGTCGTTCGGCGATCATTGCCGCCTTCCATGCTCGGTCGTCATGCTCGTCGAGGCACAGTACGATCTGCTCGGTGTCATTCCGTTCCTCAATTTTGTCGCCGTCGGCGCCATCGAGTGCGGCGTCAAGTCGATAGTCTTCGTCTGGAGGTGGGTCGTCAACACATCGAAGCAACACGGCGACGACGTGCTTGCACGTTCCTGGCCCGTCATACGGACAGTCGCACCTCGGAGCAAACCCGTCGGTAGCGAGGTCAACACGGACATCGTACTGACGGCTGCCGCTCACGACCGCAGTTACGGTGGTGTCGACGCGGTGAATCTTGCGGATACAGCCCTCAGCACGGTATCGTTCGCCGCGGTCGAAGACTGCATCCGTGCAGATTTCCCGAACCGCGTTCTCGGTTATGTCCATGTGCATGGATAGTCTTCCAGCGCAAGCGGGAAAACCGATACGTCGCTCTCGCTTTCGCTCCGAATCGGAACGCTCTCGCTCTGCGAGAACCCACAATACTGTCGCAGTACCGTACCAACACCACTACGGGCGCACCGGGATATTGACGTATCTCAAAGTGGAGATCTCTTCCAGACTCACGCAGTAGTCATCCTCACGGCGGGTTTGACGCACTATTCAGCTGGTCGACGTCGTCATCTTCGTACGCTGCTCGCCACATTGCATGGACGGCACGAGTTACGAGTGAGACCTCGGTCACGTCGATACACGACGGTTCGGCGTCCGTTGTCGCGGCCTCGGGCGGAGGGTGGAAATGAACCTCGGGAGAGTGTGTGTTCGGGTGCCGGTCGAAGCGCCAGTTGACGTCGTCGCTATCGACATAGTGAAACGAGTACATCCCGAATTCGCTCCATTGGATATCGAGCCGAGCGCTCTCGGCGTCGCCGAGCCCATCGCTGAGACTGATCTGCAGTTCAGTGGGGGCGACGACGTCATCGTACGCCGTTGCGTCGACGAGCGGCTCGAGTTCGAGCCAGAGGTCACGAATCCGCTGAAGCGCCGGGAGATAGATCGGCCCGAACTCGCCGGCACGGTCGTCGTTGCTCATACAGCGAGCTGGTGGCTGGCCTCATCGTACGCGAGTGCTGCTTGGGCGACGGCGAGATTCTGCCGCGTCGTTCGCCACGCGGTAAGGTCGTCCCAGCCCTCCGTCTTGCCGGCGTCGAGCTGCTGGGCGAGTTCTTCAGGTGACACCACATCGTAGCGGTCCTCGTAGCGCCGGATCTCGGCTTTCATCTCCTTGATACTGTCGAGCAACTCCGGCCGATTGACTTCCTCACGCAGCTCGCGGATCCGGGACATCAAGACCCGGTCACTGTTTCGCTTGTACAGCGTTGTTTGGCCATCCTGTTCCGTCTCGGCAAAGCCCGTGTTCACGAGCGTCTTGCAGTGTCGACGTGCCGTCGGCTCGCTCACGAGGGCACGGTCGGCAATCTCGGCAGCCGACTGCCCGTCGTGGGTCTGTTCGACGATTTCGTACACTCGCTCGAACGGCGTGGTGTCGTCTTTCCAGTCTGCCTTGACCTGCTCGTTGACGTCATCCCACGTCTCGGTCATACTGGGTGCTACGCGCTCAAGGAACAAATAATTTCCTGGGAAAAATATCTAACGACAGTGCTTGTAGGCGAACGTTGTCAGGCTACCTGCTCCTCTACCGTCTCGTGATGCGTCCGAACCGTGATGGGCGGGACGTCCCTGAACTCGGCAACGGCACTTTGCGTCACCCATCAGCCCTCTTCGCAACGCCTCGGATGAGGTTTGGGTGCAGTGCTCGCTCAGTTTGGTGACCTCTTCGACGACAACCATACTCGCTCTCGACGGGTAGCAGTTAGATAAAACCTGTCGAGACGGCCATTCGAGCCGACTGGCCGCCAGGATTCACTCACTTAAGGGGGAGGGCGGTGAGTGGGGGCGAGGGAGTGGATCCAGCCCTAGCGTTAACCAACACCGTGGCGGGACTGGTCGAGAATGTTGGTTAAGTCTAGCCGCTATGGCGTCTGGGGCTCTCCAACTGGCTTCACACGAAGGTGTCTGGCTCGCTGGCTGCTCCCTCACCTGCACATTCTGCCAGCGTCGAGGGCGACCGCGTGAGTTGGGTAATGAGTTCGTCTCGAACGGTTCGTCGAGGGACGGTGGTCTCGTGCCAGCACAGCCGGTCGTCAAAGTGTCGCTTTTGGAGCTGCTTGCCGACGTCGTCGCCGGTGCCGTACTGCATCTGCGTCAACCGCCCGACCTGCCGGGAGACGAAAACACCGCTCACGGCCTTGTGCGGGAGCTCGACGAGCGCACACTCCACGAGCGCGACGACCGACGTTTGATCCCGGTCGGACAGGACCGTCCCTCAAGGTCCGCCCACGGCGCCGCACCGTCGGGGGTAGTTCCTGCGTGATGCGCTGTCCGTGTTTCGCTGCGTCGTTTCGAAACCATCGTCTATCGGGGGCACTTCATGGGCCACACCACCCCTACGCGAGGGCGACAGACACCACCGAAACGTACCCACTCAAATTACGCTATAAATCTAATACTTCCGTGATTCCACTACCCCTGTGATGGCCCCTCGGCCTGAGAGAGGCGGTGGTCTTCGCACATTGCATATCGCCTCTTTCTTTGGACGAAAATCGCGATATGCAAGGCGAAATAACGGACTCAATTTGCGGAAGAGCCCCGTCGGGCAGATTTTCGGCAGCGGGCCGGGCGGTCGTATCATCGAGGCCGACGTATGAGCCGCGACCGAGATCGAATCGAAAACAGAAGCCCGAGCTGCCGGAGGCACGGGCGTGGGCACGCGAACGGAGGACCGCCCGCTCTCGGAGATACGGCGCACCATCGCCGAGTGACTCGGAAAGAGCGACCGAGAGGCCGTTTACGTCACCGAACAGCGAACCGCGGACAATAAACACAGGGCACGCCCAGCCCCCCAACACCCTCGGGCACTCCCGCTACTCTGAACCTCCAGGACGACTCCGGCCCGAAGCTGGCCTGGTTCGGTGCGCTGGAGTGGCGAAAGCCCGGCGGCCCGTGGGCCGCCCGGAACGTGGAGGCGGGCGGGAGGAGGTGCCCGAGGGCGGTCGCGGTGCGGAGACGGTGCGCTCCATAGAAAAAGAGAGCCGAGCGAGCTCAGGTCGCGATCCCCGACGCGCCGCACGCCAGGCAGTCAACCTCGCAGGGAGTCGAGCCCGATGCGCTCACAGGCGAGGCGGAGTGTTCGTCGCAACCGTCCTCTGGTTCGTAGGTCCACTCGATTGCCATATCTCCCGGTCTCGGGTCGTTCGGTTGTATTACTTGACCGCCCGAAGGGCGGCGACCGACCGCAGGGAGGGAGCCTCGACGACCGGAGGGAGGAGAGGGCAAGTTTTACTTCCGAACGACCCGGTTCCGGGATGGCAATCGATGTGGTCCGGAGAGAAGAGGAACGGTCCGTCGACCGACGCCGACGCCATGGCGCATCGGCGACGACGGTCGAGGTGACTGCCCCGGCGGCGCGATGGGCGCGACCGCCAAGCGAGCGAAGCGGGCGCTCGGTGACACAACTCCCAGGCGCGGTCGCGACCAGCTGGCCGATAGGAGCCGGCGGGCGCTCGTCGACGCCACTCCCAGGTGCCGTGCTGTCGCGGAGCGAGCGAAGCGAAGCGGGTGCGGTGGCGAAAGCCCGGCGGCCCGTGGGCCGCCCGGAACGTGGAGGTGGGCGGGAGGAGGTGCCCAAGGGCGGTACTCCACACCAAAAAAAGAGCCCTCGTTCCGGCTATTCGACCGGCCGCCGCTCGACGCGCTCGCTGTTCTTCCACGCTTCGCTCATCCAACTGACCTCCGGGAACACCGTCT
>NZ_JBNTJT010000006.1:0-286135 GCF_051194995.1 Halorussus sp. AFM4
GCGAACTGGAGGTTGCGCTCGCCCGCGTCCTTGGTGCGGATGCGCTCCTGCCACTTGCGCAGGCGGTGCATCTGGCTGCGCTTCTCGGAGGAGAGCGACCGGCCGTACGCGTCCTTGTTCTTCCAGTCGATGGTGGTCGTCAGCCCCTTGTCGTGCATCGTGTTGGTGGTCGGGGCGCCCACTCGGCTCTTCGACTGGCGCTCCTGGTGGTTGAACGCCCGCCACTCGGGCCCGCGGTCGACGTTGCGCTCCTCGACGACCAGACCGCAGTCCTCGCAAACTAGTTCGCTCCCGCCAGCGTCGGCGACTAACGACCCCGCCTCGCACTCGGGGCAGGTCTGAGAGTTCTCGGACTCGTCCTCTTGTACCGTCTCTTGCTCCCGCTCTCGCTGGCGGATCGGACCCGTCATGAGTCTGTAGGTAGGATGGTACGGTAGATAAACCCTGCGCGCCGATGCGCCGCAGGTTTCGACCCGCCCCGACCTTCGAAACCCTGGTCGCCCGGTGGTTCCGCCGGTCGTCGGCTCGTCCTGCACGGACCGCGCGTCGGCGCTCGACCGGCACCTCTCCGACCCGTCCCGCTTCCGCGATCCGCCGCGCGCTGTCGCGACCCGTCGCCGCGACTCCGCTACGGACCCCGCCTACTGGGACCCCTCTTCCGTCCCGTCCGCGGTGGCCTCCCGGTACTGGGCCCGCGTGACGGTGTATCGGTGGAGGTCCGCGACCCCGTCGTCGGTCGGCGCGAAGTTGCGGAGCACCCCGTCGTGCTGGCCGCCGAAGCGGTCGACGTACTTCTCGATGGCCCGGCGCGACCGGTCGTTGCCGACGCGGTGGGACGCGCCCACGAGCTCCAGGTCGAGGCGGTCGAACGCGAGTTCCAGCAGCGCCGCCGCCCGCTCCCCGGAGTACCCCCGGCCCCAGAACGCCTTCCGGAGCCAGATGCCCAGCTCGGCCGACCGGCGCTCCCAGTCGAAGTCGAGGCTGGTCGTTCCTGCGAGCCCACTCGCTTCCCCGTCGACCTCGTCGACGCGCACGCCCGTCTCGCCGGCCCCGTCCGGCGAGTGATCGACCTCGTCGTCGGCCCGGCCGGTCCCGCCGGCGGACGACTCGCTCGGCCGGGGGATCACCGCGTAGGTGGCCTGCTCGCGGTCGTCCCACTGGCGCTCGATGTCCGCGAGGTGGTCGCGGGTGTCCTTCGGCGTCTCGTGGGGGTCCCACATGGCGTACTCGCTGACCGCGTCCATGTTCGGCGCCCCGACCCGCATGTGGCGGTAGAGCTCCGCCGTCGTGACGTTCTCGCGGCAGAGCCGAACGAGTCGCAGTCGCTCGGTCTCGATCTCGTCGGGGAACACGTGTCGCACTCGGGACCGGACGGGGTTGTGTGCTTCGGCCCGCGCGGACCCGGGCGTCGCTCCGCGTCGGCCGCTGACCGCCGCAGAACAGCCGGAATCCAGTTTGGGGGTAGTGGTGACGGGATACCAGCCCGGGATGACAGACACTGACTATCAGCCAGGCCTGCGTTCGCCCGTTCGTTCTCCCGGGTAATCATTCTACGGATTCGTACGATACTGGCCATGGTCGGTGCGAAATAGACGACGTTGTCGGCTCGCCGCCGACTACTTTCAGTTTCACCGCGGTTGGCTCACCGCTTTAGTGGTGGCTCCCCACCGAACGACTATGGCAAGTTCGGTCGCGTCCGCCGGGAGGACCGAGCGCTTCGACGAACTCTGCGAGGCCATCGCCCGCGAGCGCGGCGGCGCCGACGTCTACCTCCAGGCCGCCGCCGTCCTGCGCCGGGAGAACGGGGCCTACTCGCTGGTCGGCCTGGAGGCCGGCGGCGAGCGCGCGGTCTACCACTACGAGGGCGTGTTCGCGTCGGCCATCCCGTTCGACGCCGGGGGCGTCCGCCAGCGCCAGGCCGAGACGCTGGCCCGCAACCGGAACGTCCGCGCGGCGCTCGCCGACGTCGAGTACGCGTGGGTCGCCCCGGCGTACCGGGACCTGGTCGAGTAGGACGCGTCGACAGACGGGGCCACTTCGCCTCCCGAGGTCCGGAACGTGACGTCCCGTCAACCGGTCTGCGCTCGCCGTACCCTACTCTTTTGGTGCCCCACTGTCAACGACCGCGCATGACCGAGGAGACCATCCTCTGCCCCGACTGCGGGTGGACCGGCGCGAAATCCGACATGGACGAGACCGCGGGGGTCCACTCGTGTCCGATCTGCGACACCGACATCGAGTTCGTGGACTGACCGCGGCGGTCGCGGCCGGGCACCGCGGACCGGCGCGACCCCCGGCCGACGCGCTCCGCGGGGCCGCGACTCCACCGCCGGTGGCCGGTTCTCGACCTCCGGAGCGGGCCGACCGAATCACCAACGACTAAGACCCCTCCAGCCAATCCGGCGTCCGATGAGACTCCAGAACTCGTTCATCGCCGCCACCGGCGTGGGCGAGAAGACCGAGCGGAAACTCTGGCGACAGGGGGTCACCCACTGGGACGACTTCGAGGCGGACCTGCTCGGCCCGAAGACGGGGGCCAACGTCCGGGCGTTCATCGACGACGCCCGCGACCGACTCGACGCCGGCGACGCCGGCTTCTTCGCCGACAGTCTGCCGAGCGGGAGCCTCTGGCGGGCGTACGGCAACTTCGCCGACGACGCCTGCTTCTTCGACATCGAGACCACCGGACTGGACAGCGCGCGCCACGACGTGACCACGGTCAGCCTCCACCGCGGCGGCGACACCCGGACCTACGTCAAGGGGGAGGACCTCACGGCCGACGCGCTCCGCGAGGAGTTCGAGGCGTCGAGCATGCTGGTCTCGTTCAACGGCAAGCGGTTCGACCAGCCGTTCCTCGAGGACTGCTTCGACCTCGACGTCTCGGTGCCCCACCTCGACCTGCTGTACACCTGCAAGCAGCTCGGGCTATCGGGCGGGCTCAAGAGCGTCGAACGGGCGGTCGGCATCGACCGCGACGACGAGGACGTCGACGGCCGCGAGGCGGTCCGGCTCTGGCACCGCTACGACCGCCAGGGGGACGACGCGGCGCTCGACCGGCTCGTCCGGTACAACCGGGAGGACGCCGAGAACCTGCAGACGCTGCTCGACCACGTCCACGAGCGGCTCCGCGCCGACGTGTTCGAGGCCCACCTGCCCGGATGACGTGGAAGCCCCACTTGCCCGGATGACGCGAAGGCCCACTTGTCTGGGTGACGCGGGGGCCCACTTGTCTGGGTAACGCGGAAGCCCACTTGCACGGGTGGCGACGGCCCACCGCGATTTGGCGCACGCGGGCCGACGAACCGTGCGTATCGGTCACAATAAAGACTAAATACGTATTCGTTGCCAAACTGGGTAGTGGCTCGAAAACGTCGTCTCCGTGCGGTTTTCGCAGTCCTGCTCGCAGTCACGGCGCTCACCGTCGGGACGGGCTACGCGATGCACTCGGCCGACGGGACGGTCGAGGACCACCTCGGTGCCGACGGCCCCCGCGACCCGAGCGCCCGGGTCGCCCCGCCCGCCGACGGCATCACCGTGATCGCGACCGACTCGAACTCGTGGCTCGGGAGCCGCGGGGAGGGCCCGCGAGCGCGGGCCGAACTCGTCGCGTTCGCGCCCGACGGGTCGTTCCTCTACTACAACGACTCCCACACCCGCTACTGGGACGTCGACCCGGTTCCGGGCACCAGGGCGACCGTCGAGTACGGCTACTCCGACCACCTCTCGGCCTCGGAGTGCCCCGACGAGTGGAACGTCTCCTCGTACGCGGTCGACCGCGAGACGTGGAACGAGTACCTGGAGGCCCAGCAGGACCTCTCTGTCTGCACGCGGAACGGCTACGAGCGCGTGAACCTCACGACCGGCGAGGTCTCCCACGTCTGGTCGCAGGTCACCCCCGGCAAGCCCGAGACCCGGTTCCACGACGTCGACCGCATCAACGACACCCACCTGCTGGTCGGGGACATCTACCTCGACCGGGTGTTCGTCGTGAACCAGGAGACCGGCGAGATCGGGTGGCGCTGGAACGCCTCGGACGCGTTCGCGCCCGCCGAGACCGGCGGCCCCTACCCCGAGGACTGGACCCACATCAACGACGTCGAACTCCTCCACGACGGCCGGGTCATGGTCAGCCTCCGGAACCACGACCGGGTGGTGTTCGTCAACCGGAGCGGGCTGATGGAGAACTGGACCCTCGGCGAGGAGGACGAGTACAGCGTCCTCTACGAGCAGCACAACCCCGACTACATCAACGAGTCGATGGGCGGGCCCGCGGTCGTGGTCGGCGACTCGGAGAACAACCGGGTGGTCGAGTACCAGCGGCGCAACGACACCTGGGTGGAGTCGTGGACCTACCGCGACGCCCGGATGCAGTGGCCCCGCGACGCCGACCGCCTGCCGAACGGCCACACCCTCATCACCGACTCGAACGGCAACCGCGTCTTCGAGGTGAACAGGCAGGGCGAGGTCGTCTGGAGCGTCGACGTCTCGTTCCCATACGAGGCCGAACGCCTCGGGACCGGCGACGAGAGCACCGGCGGACCGAGCGCCGCGAGCGCCGACCTCCCGTCCCGGACGCCGCCGATCGACGAGCAGGTCTGGATCGTCCTCAAGAACCTGATCCCGGGCAAGTACCTCAACGGGCTGATGTACATCACGCCGGCCTGGATGGGGTTCCCGGAGCTGTTCGCCGCGGTCCTCTTCGGGGTCGTCGCCCTCGTGTGGCTGCTCACCGAGTCGGTCTGGCTGGTCGCGCCCCGGCTCCGGTCGACCGCCGCGGAGTCGGAGCTCGACAGTCGGGTCGAGGACGACTGAGCCGCGGGACGCCGCCGACTCTCTGGCCCGAGTGGCGGATCGGGGGCGACAGCGGTGCTCGCCAGTTCGACACCCCTTCGCGTCTTCGCTCCTTGTCGCGAGTTCAACCCCCTCGCGCCTTCACTTCTTGTCGTGAGCTCGATATCTCTCGCGCCCTCACTTCTCGCCGGAGAGTCGCGACACCCGAATGGTCGGCAGCGACCCGAACAGTCTCTCGATGTCGTCCCGCGTCGGCTCGCCGGGAGTCGGCTCCGGGGCGTCCCGTCCGTCGACCGCTGGCTCGTCGGTGGTCACGAGCGACGACACGGCCCGACGGCCCTTGAATCCCGATTCCCACCGGTGCGTACCGCCGACGAGCAGTCCGTACCGCTCCCGAGGGCTCGGGAGCTACGGGTACGTCGACCGGAGGTGGGCGAGCGCGTCGCCGACGATCTCGTCGTCGTAGGTCCAGAACCCGGCGAACTCGCCGGGGCCGCGCTCCTCGGCGACGAGGGCGCAGTCCTCGCCGTCGGGGGCGTCGAAGACCACGAACCACGACTCCCGGAGCTCGGGGGTGTCCTCGGCGCGGACCGTCAGCCAGTCGGGTTCGGGCGGCCGCCAGTCGGGGACGCCGTAGGCGTGGACGTCGACGCCGCGGTGGGCGATGCGGGCGTAGAGCTCCCACTGCTCGCGGAACCGCGACAGGGCCTGGAAGCCGGCGTGGAGCTCGCCCCCGGCGGTCCGCCAGGCCCGCTCCTCGATCTCCCGGGAGGCCAGGATCATCCGGCGCCTGTCGTAGGTGCTGAACGTGGTGTTGCTGACGTGCTTGAGCACGTCCGGCGGCGACGCCTCGGCGAAGTCGGGCGCGTCGAGCAGGTCGGCCTCGAACGAGACCGAACGGCGGAGCTCGTCGAGGTCGCTGGCGGCGACGAACTCCCCGCCGTCGTGGAGCACGGCGAAGCCGTCGGGGCCGGCCGGGGCGTCGGCCTCCCGCACCGCGACGTTCTGGACCGCGAAGTGGTCCCGGACCGCTCGCACGGCCGCGTCGTCGCCGGCGTTGTACAGCGTCAGGGTCTGTTCGCTCCCCCGCAGGTCGGCGATGATGGACGAAAGCGTCATTCGATGGTCTATCGGGACGGTTCGCCGGATGGTCTTAAAAGTGATACGTCCGGCTCGGCGTCGGGATACACCGCAAGCGACAGGTATTACAGCGCACTGTCCTAACCCCCGATTATGTCCACTGGAGTCGTCCTGCTCAACTTCGGCGAGCCGGCCGAACCGACGCGGGAGAACGTCGTCGCCTACCTCGAGCGCATCTTCCTGAACAACGCCTCGCTCGAGGAGGCCGACACCGAGGAGGAGGCCCGCGAGCGCGCCCGCCAGCTGGCCGAGCGCCGGGTGTCCGGGCTCATGGAGGAGTACGAGGAGATCGGCGGCTCCCCGCTGAACCCGCAGGCCGAGGCCCAGGCCGACGCGCTGGCGGCCGAGCTCGACGACCGGGGGTACGACGTCGAGACGTACGTCGGCATGCAGTTCACCGAGCCGTTCGTCGGCGACGCGGTCGAGGCGGCCCGCGCCGACGGCGTCGACGAGCTCGTCGGCCTGCCGGTCTACCCGCTCTGCGGCGCGTCGACGACCATCGCGGCGCTCGACGAACTCGAGGAGGAGGCGGCCGAGCGCGACTGGGACGTCCCCGTCGCCGAGATCACGGGGTGGCACCGTCACCCGCAGTACAACGCGCTTCGCGCCGACAACGTCCGCCGGTTCGCGGCGGCCCACGACGTCGACCCGACCGACGAGGCCACCGAGCTCGTCTACTCGGCCCACGGCACCCCGCAGCACTACCTCGAGGAGGGCAGCCGGTACGACCTGTACGTCGAGGAGTTCTGCGAGGTGCTCGGCCGGAAGCTCGGCGTCGACTCCTACAGCCTGGGCTACCAGAACCACGAGAACCGCGACATCCCGTGGACCGAGCCCGACGTCGAGGAGGTCATCGAGGAACTGGGCGCCGACGACTCCGTGGAGCGCGTCCTGGTCGAGCCGGTCAGCTTCATGCACGAGCAGAGCGAGACCCTCTCGGAGCTCGACGACGAACTCCGCGAGGAGGCAGAGGAGGCGGGCCTGGAGTTCTACCGCGTCCCGGTCCCCCACGACGACGACCGGTTCCCCGGCGTCCTGGCGGACCTCGCCGAGCCGTTCGTCGGCGACTTCGACCCCGGCTACTACCAGTACCGGCGGTGCCAGTGCTCGGACTCGCCGAACGCGATGTGCCTGAACGCGCCCGTCGAGCGGACATGAGCGGCGACGGGGGCGAACCGCGGGGGAGCGACGAGCGTGCGTCCGGCGACGAGAGCGCGACCGCCGAGCGGAGCGCCGCCGCGGCCGGCCCCGACCGGCCCGCGGTCGGCATCGTCGGCGGCGGCATCACCGGCCTCTCGCTGGCTCACTACCTCGCCGAGCGCGGCGTGGCCTTCACACTGTTCGAGGCTGCGCCCACTCCCGGCGGCGTCGTCCGCAGCGACCGGGTCGACGGCCACGTGATCGAGCGCGGTCCCCAGCGCGTCCGGCGGACCGAGCGCGTCGACGGCCTCATCGCCGACCTCGGCCTCGGCGACGAGGTCCGGACCGCCGACCCCGACCTCCCGATCTGCGTCTACGCCGGCGGCGACCTCCACCCCGCGCCGTTCTCGGTCGAGGCGTTCGGCGAGACCGACCTGCTGTCGGCCGAGGCCAAGCGCGCGGTCCTGAGCGAACCGTTCACCGACCCCGCCGACCCCGAGGAGTCGGCCGCCGACATGTTCACCCGGAAGTTCGGCGCCGAGACCTACCGCAACCTGCTCGGGCCGCTGTTCGGCGGCATCTACGGCTCGGACCCGGCCCAGATGCCGGTCGGCCACGCCCTGTCGGGGCTGGTCGCGGCCGAGCGCCGGGACGGCAGCCTGCTGAAGACCGCCATCAAGCGCACGGCGGGCGGCCGCGACAGCCCGCCGGCCGTCTCGTTCGACGACGGGCTGGGGCGACTCCCCGAGGCGCTGGCCGACGCCCACGCCGACTCGATCCGGCTGGGGACGCCCGTGACGGCGGTGCGGGCGATCGAGGGCAACGACACCACTCGCTACGAACTGGAGACCCCGGAGGGAACCGAAGTCTTCGACCGCGTCGTCCTCACCACGCCCGCGGACCTCACCGCCGACCTCGTGGCCGACCTCGCGCCCGACTCGGCGGCGGCGCTCCGCGAGTTGAACTACAACCCGCTCGCGATGGTCTACCTCCGCGCGGACCTCGACGCGGAGGGCGACGTCGACCCCGCCGCGCTGGGCTACCAGGTCGGGTTCGACGAGGACCTCCGGACGCTGGGCGTCTCGTGGAACGACAGCATGTTCGACTGGGGAATCTACACGGCGTTCCTCGGCGGGATGCACGACCCGGCGGTGCTCGACGAGAGCGAGGAGCGGATGGGCGAGATCGCCGCCGAGGAGTTCGAGCGGGTGACGGGCGCACCTGCCGAGGCCGTGGACGTGAACGTCCTGCGGCGGGGCTTCCCGGCGCACGACGCCTCGTGGGACGCGCTCGACCGCGTCGACCTGCCCGAGGGCCTCCGGCTGGCGACCAACTACACCGCCCGGATGGGCGTCCCGAGCCGGCTCCGGGAGGCCGAGTCGCTGGCCGACGAACTCGCCGCGGAGCTATCGTAGTCGGCCGGGTCGGTCGCTCCGGTGGGCCCGCTGGCGAGGGCGGCCGCTCGGCCTACCACTCCCACTCCTTGGCCGTCTCGACGAACGCCTGCGCGTTCTCGACCGGCGTCTCGCGGTCGATGCCGTGGCCGAGGTTCAGGATGTGGCCCTCGGGGCCGGCCTTCTCGATGACCTCGGCGGTCCGCTCGCGCACGAACTCCTCGTCGCCGAGCAGGTACGCCGGGTCGAGGTTGCCCTGGACCGGCGCGTCGCCCAGCTGCTCGCGGGCGTCGGCCATGTCCACGGTCCAGTCGAGCCCCACCACGTCGGCGCCCGCCTCGGCCAGCAGGTCGAGCTTCCCGCCGGGGTTCCGGACGAAGACGACCGTGGGGACGTCGACCGCGTCCAGGATGCGCTGGTGGAGCGGCTGGACGAACGCCGCGTAGTCGTCGGGGGTCAGCAGGCCGGCGTAGGTGTCGAACAGCTGGATCAGGTCGGCGCCGGCCTCGACCTGGTACTCGACGTAGTCGACCACGACGTCGGCGAAGCGCTCCAGCAGCGCCCGGAACGCCTCGGGGTGCTCGACCCGGAAGCGCCGGACGGGCCGCTGCTTCTTGCCCGCTGGCCGGCCCGCGACGGCGTAGGCCGCGAGGGTGAACGGACCGCCGGTGAACCCGATGATGCTGGTCCGGTCGCCGACGCTCTCCTGGAGGCGCTCGAGCAGCGCACCGACGTAGTCGAGTTCCTCCCGGACGTCGGCGTGGCCCGCGGGCACCTCGTCGGGCCGGGTCACCGGGTTCTCGACCACGGGCCCGACCCCGCTCTCGATACGGTAGTCGAGCCCGAGCGGCTCCAGCACCGTCAGGATGTCCGAGAACATCACCAGCCCGTCGGGCTCGAACAGCTCCCACGGCAGGAGGGTGATGCGCTCGGCCACCTCGGGGGTCGAGATGGCCTCCCGGAACGTGTAGTCCTCGCGGATCTCGCGGTACTCGGGGATGTACCGGCCGGCCTGCCGCATCAGCCAGACCGGCGGTCGCTCGGTTCGCTCGCCGCGCGCCGCCCGCACCAGCAGGTCGCTCATTACCCCGGGCTTGGGACGGTGAGGGCTAATGGTTTCGGAAACGCGCCCGACGCACGGGCCGGCAGCCGGCGAGAGACCGGGTCGGCGAGCCCCTCTCGGTCGGCACTCGGTCCGGGCTACCTCGGCCCGCCGACCGCGAGCGACGTCACCGCGCGACGTCGTCGTCGAACTCGTCGGTCGCGACGACGATCTCGTCGACGGTGATGCGGTCGATGTTGTCCGACCGGAGCTCGTAGTACTCCTCGTCCTCGTCGAAGCCGAGCCGCGACATCACCCGCTCGGCGAGGCTCGGGTGGGGGTCGACGTAGGCGACCCCGTCGCTCACGTCGATGACCTCGCCCATCTCGTCGCCGTCGGCGTCGACGACCGTCTTGCCCTCGTCGCTGTCGTCGGGCAGCACGCGGACGTCGTCGGCGTCGGTCACGACCTCGCCGTCGGTGACGCCGGTGTCCGTCTCGACTCCGGTCTCTCGGACCTCGGTGTCGGTCTCGACGTCGGAGTCCGCGTCGCGCTCGACGAGCCCGGAGTCGACGGCCTCCTCGCGCACGACCTCGCGGTCGAGGAGCTCGCCCTCGATCACGTCGGCCGTGAGCCGCGACCGCTCGGAGATCTCCCGCTCGAGCAGCCGCCGGGAGGTGAGGTAGGTGGTGAGCACGTCCTCGTCGGTGACCTCGCTCTCGATGTCGTACGTCTCGGTGTCGACGACCTCCTCTCCCTCCGTCTCGGCGTCCACGTCGAAGTCCACGAGGTCGCCGCCGAGCAGCTGGCGGTGGACGGCGTCGACGTCGATGTCGGCGTCGACGTCCCGGGCCTCGATCTCCTCGGTCTCGGAGACGTCGACGTCGGTGATGTCGGTCTCGACCGTGTAGCGCTCGCGCTCCTCGATGGTGACGACCCAGTCCTCGCGGACCTCCACGGTGACGTCGAACGGGTACTCGTCGACGGCGACGGTCTCGACGTCGTCGGCGAGGAACCGGTCGGTCCCGTACGTCCTCGCGTAGTCGAAGTCGGCCTCCTCGGCGGTGACGTCGCAGGCCTGGCACTCGCGGTCCGCGAGTTCGACGTCCACCACGTCCCGGCCGACGACCTCCCGGTCGACGACCTCGCTCTCGATGGTCGCCTCCTCGACGATGGTCTCCTCGACCACCGTGGTCTCGGTGACGGTGCCGGTGACGGTCTCGCCCTCGACGAGCCGCCGCTCGGCCTCCTCGCGGTCGACGTCCTCGGCCCCGGAGACGACGCGGTCGAGCGCGTCGTCGCGGCGGCTCACCTCGAACGGCTCGCGGTCCTCGGCGTCGCCGTAGTACGTCACGGCGCGGTCCTCCTCGTCGACCTCCCGGTGGAACGTCTCCCAGTCGAGGCGCTCGTGGTCGTCTGTCAGGTCGGTCTCGCGGACGAGCCGTACCCGGTCGCCCTCGCGAACGGGGACGGCGTCGTGTTCGTCGGCCCACGCTTCGACGTCGTCGCGGTCGCTCGTGACTCGTGGTTCGGGCATGGTGCTCTCGTCCGAAGTTCGCGGCGCGATCCGGTTAAGCAGAACGGCCGCGAGAAGCGGTAAGAAGACGTTACGCCGGCGGTGAGCCAGCACACTCTTGAGGTCGCTGCCCCAACGACCCGACGGGGGAGAGACAGTATGAGCAACAGTGACGTTGACGCGGAGTACGACACGGACGACGTCGACGCGGACGTCGATCCGAATCCGTACGAGCGCGGGAAGTGGTTGTCGGGGCTCATCGCCCTCATCGGCGCGTGGATGGTACTGCAGGTGTTCCTGTTCGACATGGTCGCCTCGCAGTTCTGGAACGACATCATCGCGGGCGGGCTACTGCTCCTCGCCGGGGGCTACAACTACGCCCGTCGCGGCCGCGATCAGGTCGGCAGCGTCGGCGCCGCCGCGGTCGCCGCGCTGGTCGGGCTGTGGCTGGTCGTGGCCCCGTTCGTGCTCGGTGCAGACGCCAGCGCCGCGGCCGAGGCCGAGAACGCCTTCGTGTTCTGGAACGACGTCGTGGTCGGGCTGATCACGCTCGGCATCGGCGCGTTCAGCGCGTACGCGGCGCGCGACCAGAAGCAGGAGGCCCGCGCGCTGGGCCGCGAGACCTGACGCGGTGACCCGACCGCGAGTCGCTCACCGCCGTCGCGCCGTTCGCTCGGGTCCGGCTACCGAGTGACTCTTTTGCGTCGATACACCGCGACGTGGTACCGGGTGAGTACCACCGAGAGCGCGACGGCCGCCACCGCGAACAGGCCGACGTAGAGCAGCGCCCCGTCGTGGACGTAGCCGTTGATCAGTTGCAGCAGTCCGAACACCGGGAGACCGAACGAGTAGATGCCGGTCCGGACCGGGAACTCGCGGGCCATCCGGAGGAACGCGTCGCGGTCGTCTACCGCTCCATCGTCCATTGGTTCTCCCCCATATATCTCGTTCTTCGGCTTTCTGCGGCGGCCAATAGGCTTTTCGGAGCGCGGCGAGGCGGCCGGCTCGCGCGTCGTGTGGGGCCGCCCCACCGTCCGGGCCGGTCGGGGACGGCCGCGGTTTTCAAACCGCTCGCCACCGTTCTCACTGCCACACGACCGACCGCGACGACTCACCCATGCGCGTCCTCATCGTCCCCGAACTCTACCGGCCCGACGACCCGACCGCCAACGGCACCCTCGGCGACGCCGCGACGTGGGTCGCCGGGTGGTTGGACCGCGACCCGCACCTCCACGTCTACTGGCTGGTCCCGCCGGGGGTCCCCGACGAGGCCGTGCTGGCCGACCGCGAGCGGGTCACCGCGGTCCGGGCCGAGCCGTTCGGCGGGGCAGCGGCGGGAAGCGACATCTTCACCGAGGGCGGCTACAGCTGGGACGAGCTCGCCGCGCTGAAGCGCGAGATCTACGACCGGGGCGCGTACCTCGACGTCGTCGTCGACCAGCGCCGGACCGGCCGGTTCGACCTCCACAAGTGGCTCCGCGCGTTGACCGACCGGTGGGCCGCCGACGTCGAGCCGTTCGACGTCGTCGCCAACGTCCACGACCTCCAGGTGCCGTTCAAGTACCGCTACTGCTCGTACCGCGGCCCGTTCCAGGGCCGGATGGCGATGGCCGGCGCCCTGTTCGCCGACGGCATCTGGTTCAAGGCCGGCGTCGACGCCGACCGCCTCCGGGAGCACGCGACCGAGTTCTTCCGCCCCGACGTGGTCGACGAAGCGCTCGACGGGGCGGTCGAGACCGGGAGTCCCATCGACTTCTCGGCGTTCGAGGAGTCGTACGCCGACGAGCCCCGGACCCTCCACCTCGCGGGGTCGCTCTGGGCGAAGAAGCACGCCGACCGGTTGCTGGCGGTCGGCGAGCGCCTCCACGAGGAGCACGGCATCCGGACCCTGCTCACCAGCATGCAGCCCATCCCCGACGAGTACGCCGACCGCCCGTGGGTCGATGCCTACCCGGAGGCCGACCGGGCGACCTACGAGGCCGCGCTCCGCGAGGGCGACCTCGCGGTCTGCGCCAGCGAGTACGAGACCATGGCCCGGACCCCGTTCGAGCAGGCCGCCAGCGGGCAGGTGCTCGTGGTCCGGGACGAGCCGTGGGTCTACGACTGCGCGCCCGACGACTACGCGCTCGCCGGCCACCCGGAGGAGCTCGGCGACCTCGCGGCGGCGGCGGTCGAGGACTGGGACGCGGCGGTCGCCGAGAACCGCCGGCTCGTCGAGCGCGTCGAGCGCGTCCGGGACCCCGAGCGGTCGGCCCGCCGGACCCACGACGACCTCCGCGGACGCGTCGCGGCCAAGCGCGGGGCGTACGAACCGGGTCCGGCCGACGACCCCGTTCGCGCCGCGCTCGCAGACGGAGGCGATTCGGACGCGGCGCTGTCCTCGCAGACTCGCTCCCGGGCGGCGGCCCGAGCCTCGACGGCGGCGGAGGACGCGAACGCCGGCGGGCACGCTGACGCCGGCGGAGATGCTGACGCCCGGCCCCGGGCCGTCGACCTCGACGACCTGCGCGCGCGGACCGCCGACCACACCGACGACGGCCGGCCGGTCACCGCGGACGCGGACTACGCGCTCGCCGACCTGGTGTACGCGCTCCGGTCGCTGGGGTACCGCGACGCCGGGAACCCCGGCACGCCGGTCTTCGTCCGGGCGTAGCCGCGGGCGCTGTCGGTCGTGACCCCCGGCGGTCCGCGGGTCGCGACCGTCAGGACGAGGCCGAGGCCGACTCGTCGCTGTCCTCCTCGCCGCTCTGGCCCAGCTCGCGGGGGCCGAGCGAGGGCGCGGCGTCGACGTCCGGCGAGAGGTCGTCCCCGTGGATCAGGTCGGTCACGACGATGCGGACCGCCTGGATCACCAGCACGAAGAACAGCGGGAGCAGGAAGAACCCGTACCAGCCGAACAGCATCGGGCCGAGCAGGTACGCGAACATCATGATCCCGACGTGAATGTCGTTGCCGGAGATGTACGGCTGGAGGAACGTCTGGGGCAGGATGTCGAGGACGAGGAACGACACCACCAGCAGGCCGACGGGGTAGATCATCGCCGCGCCGCCCTGCCCGGAGGCGATCCACGCGAGGTACGCGACCACCGGGACGTAGACGACCTTCCCGACGACGAGCGGGACGAGGCTCGCCACGCCGGTCAGCAGCGCGAGCAGGACGGCGAACGGGATCGTGAGCGCGGGCGGCGCGAGGAAGTTGAAGCCGTAGTACACCACCGCCGCGAGGACGGCCATCACCAGCACGAACAGCATGTTCCCGTAGAAGACCGTCTCGAGCTCGTCGTCCACGGCGTGGGCGTAGGCGTGGCCCGTCGTCCCTCTGGGAGCGATCTCGTCGCGGAACCACGCCGCGATGCGGTCGTCGTCCCGCAGCAGGAAGAAGGCGAGACCGAACGACAGCGAGACGAGGACGAGAGCGCCCAGGACCGCGCCCAGCGCGGCCAGCGCGGCGTTGGCCAGCTGTCGGATCCTGCCGGTGTCGACCGACTGGACCCTCTGGGGGTTGTTCAACAGCGTCTGCAGGAGGTTCTCCTGGTTCGACGTGAGGCTCTCGACGTTCAACAGCGGCGACAGCAGTCCGGTGACCTCGGACATCCCCGAGAGCGCGGCTGCGTCCCGCAGGCCGGTCAGGAGGACGTATCCGACGGTCAGGAGTATCGGTCCTACGATGCCCAGCAGCGTCAGCGCCGCCGCCCAGCCGTCGCTGTCGATGTGCTCGTCGATCCGGTCGTTGACGGGTCGCGAGGCGTAGTAGAGGAACACGCCCAGCACGAACATCCCGACGAACGACCAGCCGACGTAGGCGACGCCCGCCGCTAACGCGACGACGTACAGCCACCACGCGATGCGGTTCCGGTCGTAGTCGAGGAACTCGTTCCAGTTCACGGGTATCGGGTCCGGTGGTGCTTCGGGTCGGTCGGCCGGTGGACCGCGTCGGTCGACCGCCGGCCGCGGTCGGGAGCCCGCCTCGTCGGGCCGAGGGCTCCGCCGGTCCGGTCGGTCAAATCGCGGTCGCCCCCGCGGCCACCGGGAGCGCGATGCCGGTGACGAACCGGGCGTCGTCGCTCGACAGCCACATGAACGCCGCGCTCACGTCCTCGGGCTGGACGATCTCGCCGAGCACGTTGTCCGGCCCGGACTGCTCGGCGATCTCGGCCATCTCCTCGCCGATGGACTCGACGATGCCGCCGGTCATCGGGGTGTCGACCGCCGAGGGGCAGACCGCGTTGACCGTCACGTCGTGCTGGGCCAGCTCCATCGCCAGGGTCTTGGTCAGCCCCAGCACCCCGTGCTTCGCGGCGGTGTAGTGGCCCAGCCCCGGCGACGCCACCATCCCGGCGGTCGAGGAGGTGTTGACGATGCGCCCGCCCTCGCCGCGGTCGACCATGTGCTGGCCGACGTGCTTCGCGCAGAGCCACATCCCCTTGAGGTTCACGTCGAGGGCGTGGTCCCAGGTCTCCTCGTCTAAGTCCATCAGCCCCGAGACCGGCGCGACCCCGGCGTTGTTCGCCAGGAAGTCGATGCGGCCGAACTCCGAGACCGCCTCCTCGACGCCGGCCCGGACCTCGGCCTCCTCGGAGACGTCCATCTGGACGCCCAGCGCCCGCTGGCCCCGCTCCTCGACCTCCCGGACGGTCTCGTCGAGCTCGGTCTCGTCGCCGAGCTCGTAGGTCGACTCGTCGGTGGTCTCGCAGATGTCGGCACACACCACGTCGGCGCCGTTCTCGGCGTACCGCAGCGCGTGCGAGCGGCCCTGCCCCCGGGCCGCGCCGGTCACGAACGCCACTCGTCCGTCGAAGTCGTACTCCGCCATGTTTCCGACGGAAGAACGGTAGCGAGTGGTAAAACGCTGTTCGCCGTCTGGAATCAGGGCTGGTCGCCGGAACGGCGCCTTTCGTCGGTGAGTCGTGCACTCGCGGTGTCGCAGTTTCCGTCCGTTCGAGAAGCACCGGTTCGGGCACGACGCGATCGGCGCTGGAACCCACCGAGTTCATTAAGCCGAAGTAACACGTACGTCGAATCACGGTAGCGGTCCCCGGGTGAGCACGAAGATGCCCGAACCAGACGACGTCGACACGTACATCGCCAACGCGCGCAGCGAGGCGCGGCCGACACTCGAGGAGCTCCGGAAACTGATCGAGTCCGCTGTTCCGGAAGCCCAAGAGGGGATAAAATACAACGTGCCCTTCTACGAGTTCCACGGTTCTCACGTCGGAATCTCCGCACAGCGGAACCACGCGACCTTCGGCATCGGTGCGGACGCGCTGCACAGTGACGACCGCGAGATGCTCGAAGAGAAGGGGTACAAGACCGGAACGGAAACCGTTCAGATCCGGTACGAACAGGAAGTGCCGACGGAGGAACTGACCCGCCTGCTGGAAGCGAAAGTGGCGGCGGCCAAACGAGCCGAAGAGTGAACGTCCGCTGGGGGAACCCGCTCCTGGATCAGGCGCGGTCGGGACCTCCGATTCGGCACTGAGACGACGAGGGCTGGGGATACCTCCGCCGGTCGTCGGCTGTCGCTCTTGGTCCAGAACCAGGCCCGGAGGCAGCTTTCGACCGGCCGACCCAGTAATTTAGGACTGCCCTTCGATTTTCGGATTCACGCGGCCGCTCGTCCCGATTATCCCATCTGATACTCGCGTCCAAAGGTATAACTTGGGTAGTTAAGAAGACGGGTCGTAATGAGTACACGTTCGCCCAGGCACTGGGTGACGGGGAAGTACAGCCACCGCCTCGGCGCGGCGCTGTTCGCGACCCTGGTCGCGACGATGGCGTTCGGCGTGGTGTTCGCGCTGGACGCCGCCCGGACGGGCGCCAGCCCGGTCGACGCGGTCGCGGCCACGCTGTTCGTCCTCGCGCTCCACGTCGGACTGCTCGGCATCGTCCTCGGCGGGAGCGTCGGCGTCGAGCTGCGGAACCTGACCGACGCCGCAGAGGCCGTCGAGCGCGGCGACCTCGACGTCTCGCCCGAGAGCGACCGGGCCGACGAGTTCGGGACGCTGGCGTCGTCGTTCGACTCGATGCGGGAGTCGCTCGACGAGGCGTTCACCGAGTCCGATGCGGCCCGCGAGGAGGCCGAGCAGGCCCGCCAGCGCGCCGAGGAGGCCCAGCGGGAGGCCGAGCGCCGGAACGACCGGCTCCGGGAGAGCGCCGCCGAGATCGCCGACGCCATGTCGGCGGCCGCCGACGGCGACCTCTCGCGGGAGCTCGACACCGACGCCGACATCGAGGCCATCGACCGCATCGGCGTCGCGTACGACCAGATGGCGGTCGGCCTGTCGGGCACCATCGAGGAGATACGGGACTTCGCGGCCGACGTCGAGCGGGCCAGCGACGCGGTCGCGGACGACGCCGCGGAGGTCGAGGAGTCCCACGAGGCGCTGGCCGACGACATCCGGCGACTGGCCGACGACGTCACCGACCAGACCGACCAGCTCGCGAGCGCGGTCGAGGAGGCCAACGACCTCTCGGCGACCATCGAGGAGGTCGCCTCGACCACCGACCAGGTCGCCGCGCAGGCCACAGACGCGGCCGAGGTCGGCGAGCGGGGCGCCGACCGGGCGACCGACGCGGTCGAAGCGATGGACGAGATCGCCGAGGCGGTCGCGGGGCTCGGCCAGCTTGTCGACGACCTCGACGACCGGATGGGCGACGTCGAGTCGACCACCGACCTGATCGACGACATCGCCGAGCAGACCAACATGCTCGCCTTGAACGCCAACATCGAGGCGGCCCACGCCGACGCCGAGGGCGACGGGTTCGCGGTGGTGGCCGACGAGGTCAAGCAGCTCGCGACCGAGACCCAGGAGGCCATCGACGAGATCGAGGGCATCATCGAGGGCGCCCGGGCCGACGTCACCGAGGTCACCCGGGAGATGAACGCCACCGAGTCCCAGCTCGACGTCAGCGTCGACATCGTGAACGCCACCGGCGAGACCCTCCAGGACCTGACGACCACGGTCACCGACGTCGACGACGCCATGGCCGAGATCAGCCGCGCGACCGACGACGGCGCGGCCGCGACCGAGGAGGTGGCGGCCGCGGTCGAGACCGTCCGGGAGTCGGCCATCGAGGTCGCGGACCGCTCCCACGAGCTGGCGGCCACCGCCGACGAGACCGTCGAGACCATGCGCGAGGTCCGGGAGCGCGCCGACGCGCTCGCCGACCGGACCGAGGACCTCCGCTCGATGCTGGCCGCGTTCGAGACCCGGAGCGTCGACCGCGACGTCGCCGGCGGGGTCGACCCCGATTCCGACGGCCCGGTGACGGGGACCGGTCGCTTCGACTTCGACGCGGTCGCGGGTGGTGACGATGATTAGCGCGTCGCTCCTCCACGCGGCGGCGGCCGTCGCCTACGGGGTCACCCTCGTCGTCCTGCTCGCGCGGCTCCGGCGGGTGCCGGCGAGCGCCCGGCGGTACTGCCGCCTCCTGGTCGGCGTGGTCGGCGTCGGGTTCGCGACCAGCGCCCTCGCGGCCGCCGGCGTCGGGGCCGTCACGGTCAACGGCCGCGAGCTGCTCCTCCCGAGCTTCGCCAACGACGTCGTCGCCTACTCGCTGCTCTGGGCGGTCACCGCGATGCTCGCCGACGTCCCTCGTCGCACGCTCGCGTTCGTCACCGGGCTGCCGGCCCTGCAGGTCGTGGCGTTCCAGTTCGGCGCCACCGCCGGCGGGCTGCTCGCCCTCGTCTCCATCGTCGTCGTCATCGGCGGCCACCTGGTGCTCGCCTCCCTGTTCCTCGGTCCCGTCTGGCGGGACGCCCAGGACCTGCCCGACGAGCGCCGGCTGCTCCACTGGAAGTCGCGCAACCTGCTGCTGTTCCTCATCGGGATGCTCATCGCGTTCGCGTTCGTCTCGCTGGCCGGCGCGTTCACCGAGTTCGGCACGACGGTCATCAGCCAGTACATCTCGGTGCTCATCCGGGTCGGCTTCGCCGGCTTCCTGTTCGCGAACGCCGACGCGCTGGCCGACGGCGGGGACGCCGCAACGCCCGTCGGCGGCGCCTCGACCCCCGAGCGCGGTCGGTCCGCGCCCGACGTCGCCGACGACTGAGCCGCCTCCCACTTCTCTTCCTCACCTCCCGGTCCTCTCGACGTCGCAATCGGCGAGTCCCCGTCGCGCCTAAACCCCGCCGTCCCCTACCGCTTCCATGGTCAACGCCTTCTGGCTGGACCGGGACCTCGAACAGACCGCGCGGTGGCTGGTCGACTCCCACGTCCTCTCGTCGGTGTTCGAGAACGCGATGGTGCTGACGACCGCGGTCCAGCTCAACGGCTACGCCGAGGGCGACCCCGAGGTCCGCGAGGCGCTCTACTTCACCCACGCCGACCACCCGCTGACGCGGTGGGCCGCAGCGTCGCTCGACAACTGGCAGTACCTCCGGGCGTACGCCGAAGCGGCCCACGAGGAGTGGCGCTACCGGTGGGACCACCCGCCCGAGAAGACCCACGGGAGCTGGGCGACCGTCGAGTCGCTGGACCGCGAGGCCGTCGCGGCGCTCGACTGGCCGGGCGAACCGGGCGACCCGCCGCAGGTCACCGGCGAGTGGACCGCCGACGACTACGTGGAGGCCTACCGGCTCTACTACGCAAACGAGAAGCGCGACCTCTACGAGTGGGCGAAGGACCGGACCGCGCCGCCGTGGCTCGACGAGTACCGGCGTGAACCCGCCTAGCCCCGGGCGTTCCGGAGGGGTGCGTCGACGCGGTTCGGACCGCGGTCGGGCCCCGCCCGTTTACGTAAACGCAAACGCTTGCACCGGTTCTGAACGATCTATCTCGTGCCGTGTGCCGTACCGAATCGCGCCGCCACCCGACTGTTGACACGGTCAGTCGTCCGCTGAAGCGCCGTCGGCGGGACGCTCGTCGCCCGCCGTCCCCGGGTCCTCACCGCCGACGGTTCCGCCGCCGAGCGTCCTGTAGCCCGCCGCAACCGCGTAGATGCCGACGACGCCGAGTCCCGCGCTCGCCAGCGCGCTCGCGGCGACCGTCGTCACGGGCGAGTGACCGTAACCGGTCGAGCCGTCGATGGCGGCGACCGCCATCGCGGCGACGAACCACGCGGCGGCCGGGACCGCGACGCGGGCGTTCTCGGAGAGCACGAGGCGGACGTCGTCGGTCGCGAACCGGGGAACCTCGGGCGCGAGCGCGACGCCCCGGACGACGACGTAGAGGCCGGCCATCACGACCCCGGCGGTCCGGGCCGGCCCGCCGACGTTCTGGTGCTGGACGACCCACGCGAGCAGGTTCCAGAACGCGAGGACTCCGGCGACGGGGACGCCTTCCGCGGCTAGTCGCTTCGGTAGGAGGGGCATGACCGACTCCTCTCGGGCCCGTCCCTTAAAGGGTGCTCTCCGTCGGCCGAGAGCCCTTTGTCCGTCTCCGCCGTCGTTCCGACATGCACCTCCTGGTCGCCGCACACGACTTCTACCCCGACCCGGGGTCCGGCGGCACCGGTCGCTACGTCCACGAGACGGCTCGGCGGCTCGCCGACCGCGGCCACGACGTGTCGGTCGTCACCCGCCGGCGGGGCGACGTCCCCGCCCGCGAGACCGTGGCCGGCGTCCGGGTCGCCCGCTACGACCTCTCGGTCGCCGAGCGGTCGGCGCCCGACATCGCGGCACAGCTCCCGGGTGCGGTCCGCAGCGTCCGCGACCACCTCGACGCGCTGCCCGACCCCGACCTCGTGAGCTTCCAGGGCACCGTCACCGACCCCGTCGTGGACCTGCTCGTCGACGACGCGGTCCCGCGGAGCGCCACCTTCCACAGCCCGTGGCCCACCGAGTACCGCATCCGGGCGGGCCACGAGGACCGGCCGTCGGCCCCGCGCCGCCGGCTCAACGCCGCGCTCCGCGAGCGCATCGAGCGGTCGGTGCTCGGCGACTGCGAGCAGGTCCTCGCGCTCAGCGAGTTCATGGCCGGGAAGCTCCGGGAGGTCCACGGCCCCGTCGCCGACCCCGACGTCGTCCCGGGCGGCGTCGACGTCGAGCGATACCGCCCGGACGCCGGGACCTACGAGCCGATGATCTCCGGTGGCGGTGACGAGGGGAGGCCGCGAGACGAGGGGCGCGATGCGACGACCGGAGACGAGGGGCGCACGGCGACGGTGACGCCGGACGGCGGCGCCGACGCCGAGACCGCCTTCCTGACGGTCCGCCGGCTCTCGCCCAGGATGGGCCACGGGATGCTCCTGCGGGCGTTCGCCAGGGTCGCCCGGACCCGCCCGGACGTCCACCTCTACGTCGCCGGCGACGGCCCGCTCCGGGGCGAACTGGAGCGGCGGGCCGCCGACCTGGACCTGGCCGACCGGGTCACGTTCCTCGGGTACGTTCCGGACGAGGACCTGCCGGCCGCCTACGCGACCGCCGACTGCTTCGCGTTGCCGACCCGGCGGCTCGAGGGGTTCGGCCTCGCCACGCTGGAGGCGCTCTCGTCCGGGACGCCGGTCGTCGCCACCCCGGTCGGGGGCACGACCGAGATACTGGCGGGCCTCCGGGACGACCCCCGGGTTCCCGCCGAGATGGTCGTCGAGTCGGTCGACGCGTCGGCGCTGGCCGACCGGCTGGCGGCGTGGGCCGACCTCGACCCGGCCGAGCGGGCGGCTGCCGGGCGGGCCTGCCGGGAGCACGCGACCGAGCACTACCGATGGGCGCAGACCGCCGACGCGCTCGACGCGCGGTACGCGGAACTCGTCTGACCGCTCGGAGGCGGCGTTCGATTGACCGTTCGAAGGCCGCGTTCGTCTGACCGCTCGGAGGCGCCTCAGAATCAGTCGTCGCTGCTTCGACTCGCTAGTCGCCGCTCGCGGGGCGCTCGGCCGGCGCGTCGGCGGCGGGCCCGGGAACCTCGGCGCTCGGCCGGTCGAGCGCGTCGGCGACGACCCGCCGGATGCGGCGCTGGAACCGCTCGCGGCCGAACCGGCGGCGGATGGCCCGCGGCCCCATGGGTCGGCGGAGCTCGCGCTGGCGGTCGGGGTCGCCCGCGACCGCGGCGAGCTTGTCGATCGCGTCCTCGACGCTCTCGTACAACAGCTCCTCGCGGTCGTTGACGATGGCGTGCTGGCCGCCGTCGTTCGGGACGAACGGGATGGCGCCGCCGGCCGCGAGCTCCGCGACGGCCATCCCGAAGTGCTCGTAGCGCTTGCCGTGGATGCCGTACCGGTGGTCGCAGACGCGCTCGACCAGCTCCTCGCGGGGCAGCTCGCCCTCAAGCTCGACGTACTCCCGGCCCGCGGCCATCGCCTCGACCTCCTCGCGGTACTCCTCGTCGACGGTCGGCCCGATGACGTGGAGGTGGAGGTCCTGCCCGCGCTCGCGGACGCCGGCGGTGATCTCGATCAGTTCCTTGATGCGCTTGCTGCGCTCGATGCGGCCGACCGTCACGATGCCGTCCTCGCGCTCGCTCCAGGGCCGGTCCTCGAACTCCCGGGTGTCGACCGGCGGGTGGACCACCTCGGGCCGGGTGCCGTAGGCGTCCTCGACCACGTCCGCGGTCCAGCCGGAGTTGGCCAGCAGCGCGTTCTGCCGGATGTCCTCGCGGTCGACCCCGGCGACCCGGGTCGCGAGCCGCTCGTAGAGGGAGTCCTCCTCGACGGTCGGGTGGAAGATGTGCTCGCGCTGGTCGCAGCTCACGGTCCAGTCGAACGGGAAGTGGACGTACTGGACCGAGTCCGATTCGAGGCCGAGCTCGTTGATGGTGCTGACCAGCAGGTCGAACTCGTCGCTCCGCCGCCGGGCGTACCGCCCGAGCAGCGCGTTCTGGAGCACGTAGTACTTGAGGCCGAACGTCCGGTTCAGCCAGGGCGCGAGCCGCCCCGCCCGCTCGACGGTCAGGTCCCCGACGTCGACCTCCGTGTCGAAGTAGTCGTTGAGCTCGCGGAGGTCGGGGTCGGTCAGCGTCAGGACCGTCACGTCGTGGTCGTCCTGGAGCGCCTCCAGGACGTTCATGGCGACCGCCTCGCCGCCCCCCTTCGACATCAGATCCATATGGATAACTGCAATTTCCCCCATCGTATCGCTCTCCTGTAAGATACAGTGGCCGGCCAAAGTTAGGCATTCTGGGCGGAGCGCGACACATCACCGGCGGAGTAGAAGCGACTGTAAGCCGGAAAACGTATTTTGGGAATGTGACGCGACGACGGAGGCGGTTCTGTGCCGGCGAGCGAACCGCTCGCGGGCAACCCGAAACTGTTCCGAGAGGAATCGGGTCCCGGTCCGGGCCGTCTGGGAACTGCTCGGCGCCGGACACCCCGTTCGACGGTGAGACGGGCTCTGGCGAATCGTCTCGCGGAAAAAAGCAGTTCGGTCGCGAACGGGCAGGTGCGTCCGCGCCGGATTCGTTCGGGTCGAATCGGGCGGTGGCGGGCCGAAGCGTTATCTACCCCTCGTCTGACTCAGTTGTCGCCGCGGTCCTCGAGTTCCTCCTCGATGTCGTCCAGTCGGTCCTCCAACCGCTCGATGTACTCCTCGACCTTGTCGTGCTGCTGCTCCCAGTACGCCTTCCGCTCCTCGCGTCGCTCGCCCTCGTACGTGCGCTCGACGTAGTCGATCCGGTCCTCGATGGCGGTCTTCTTCTCGTGTAGCTTGTCGAGCAGCTTTTCGAGCCGCTTCTTCTCGTACTTCAGCTTCTCGTACTTCCGGTCGTGGCTGTCCTGGTCGATCTCGGCGTCGTTCTTCTGGTCGACGTCGGCGTCGTTATCGCTGCCGTCCTGGTCGACGTCGGCGTCGTTCTCCTGGTCGACGTCAGCGTCGTTGTCCTTACCATCTTGGTCGACGTCAGCGTCGTTCTTCTGGTCGACATCCGCGTCGTTGTCCTTACCGTCTTGGTCGACATCCGCGTCGTTCTCCTGGTCGACATCTGCGTCGTTGTCGTCGCCGTCCTGGTCGACGTCAGCATCGTTTTCCTGATCGACGTCAGCGTCGTTATCGCTGCCGTCCTGATCCACGTCGGCGTCGTTCTCCTGGTCGACATCCGCGTCGTTGTCCTCACCGTTCTGGTCGACATCGGCGTCGTTCTCCTGGTCGATGTCGGCGTCGTTATCGCTGCCGTCCTGGTCGACGTCGGCGTCGTTGCGCTGGCTGACGTCTGCGTCGTTACATCCTCCGTTCTGGTCGACGTCGGCGTCGTTCTCCTGGTCGATGTTCGCGTCGTTGTCTCTGCCGCTCTGGTCCACGCTCGCCTCGTTGCTCTGGCTGATGTCGGCGGACGACTGTCCGTCACAGTCGTCGTCGACCGTGTGGGCGAGCGCGCCGCCGCTCATCGCAGCGCCGACGAGCGCCGTGGCGACCAGCAGCGCGAGTAGGGTTCGTAGTGCGCGTTTCATGGGTTGTCTCCTTGGTTCGGGTTCGCCGCTGGACTCGCGGGGTCGTTCCCCCGCAACTCCATCTGGACCGAAGCCCGCCCGCGCCGAAGAATGAGGTTCTCATTATCGCAAGCGCCTCGCGCTCCGACGATGCTAGCTATCTAGAGGCCGTCGGTCTCGGATACCTAGCCTCTCGATCTACCGCGACGGGGCGCCTCGCTCCGTACGTGAGGGAATCACGATGGCCTACAAACGATACGACTCGCCGAACCACCCCAGATGGGACGAACGGACGACCGATCCACAGCCCACCGACGCGCCGGCTCGGTGGCAGTCCGGCCGCGCTCGTTCCGGGAGATGCGCCGACCACGTCGACCACACGACCGGCACGGCGCCACCGTTGGTGACGCGCGCGGAGACGAACGACGACGTGCCGGTGGAACTCGCCGACGGGCCGAACTGGATCCGAATCACCGCCGAACTCCCCGACCGGTCGCTCGACGATGTCCGAGTCACCGCCGCCGGGGGCGCGATGCGGATTCGCGCCGCGCGCTCGTCGTCGGACCGGTCAGACGGCATCGACCGGACGATCGCGCTCTCGGGGGCCGCGGACCCCGGCGAAGCCGTCGTCGCGTACCGCGATCCGGCGCTGAGCGTCCTCGTTCCGAAGCACACCACCGGGTGAACGTTCACCGTGCCTCCGTCCTCACTTCCTGCCCCGGTTGATCGCGGCGAACTCCTCGAGCATCTCCTCGAAGCTCTCCGGCGGTACGTCGAGCCCCTCGCGGAGCTCCGTCGCCCGACGACGCATCCGGACGTACTCGCTCGACCCGTCGAGCTGCTCGGGGGTCTGCTCGGACTCGAGGACGGCGAGCTTGGCGGTGAGGCCGAACAGCTCCGAGACGGGGTCGTCGTACGACGCCGCCTCCAGCTGCTGGTCGATGGCGGCGAACAGGTCCTCCCTGTCGGTGGGCTTGCAGAGGTAGTCGTCGAACGGCATGTCGACGATCTCGAAGTCGGGGTTGACCGCCGTGACCATGATGACCCGGCACTCGTACCCACGCTCGCGGAGTTCCCGCAGCACCTTGTCGCCGGAGAACGGCATGCGGCGGTCGAGCAGGACCACGTCGACGTCGTCGTCCATCGCCGCCAGCGCCTCCTCGCCGCCGTACGCCGTGCGCACGTCGGCGTACCGCCGGCGGAGTCGGAGCGCGTACGCGTCGGTGACCTCGGGCTCGTCGTCCACCACGAGCACCGTGGCGTCCCGTGGTTGGTCCATGATAACAAAGGACAATGACTGTAGGACCCTGGCCGAGTTATACTTTTCGCGGCCCGGCGACGGGTGGCCGCCGAACGGCTCTGGCAGACCTCCCGGTGGCGGTTTCACCGCCGGACACCGGGGCCGAGCGAGTGGCCCAACCGAGAGCTATTAGTGACCATTGGTAGCAGGTATCACGGATGGGGCTGAGGCTACGGACCAAGTTCGTCGTCATCCTCGTGGCGATCACGCTCGTGCTGGGCGGGTCGATCTTCGTGGCCCTGGAGTCGTACCAGCGCGACGCAGTGGCCGAGACGCGCGCGAGTGTCGACCAGACCGCCCGGCTGGTCGCCGACCAGATCGACGCGTCGCTCCGGGCCACCCTCGACGACGTGGGGAGGGTCGCCTCGCGGCCGCGTGCGAGAGAGTTCGACGAGAGCGGCCGGTTCCTGGACGCGTTCCTCGCGAACTCGCCGTTCTACGCGGCGCAGGTCGTCGCCGCCAACGGGACGGTGGTGGCGTTCCGCGGGGACGTCTCGGCCGAGCAGCGCCGGGCGGTCGTCGGCGCCGACCGCGGCGACGTCCCGTACGTCGCGCAGGCGCTCCGGGGACGGACCTACCTCGGCGACATCCGGTACGTCGCCGAGACCGGCAAGCACGCCATCGTCTTCAGCGCGCCCATCATGCGGGGCGCCGAGGTCGAGGGCGGACTCGTGGCCGCGATGTACCTCGACAATCAGACGGTGTTCGACCTGCTCCCGCCGCTGAAGACCGACTCTCAGACGGTCGAGATAACGGGAAGCGGGGCGACGCTCAGCGAGAGCCACCGGACGTTCGGCGCGTCGGTCCGGAGTTCGGCGGTCGTCGAGTCAACCGGCTGGGAGGTGACCGTCACCAGGGACCGGACCGCGCTCGACGCGCGGCTACGGCGGCTGGTGGCGTCGCAGGTCGCGGTGCTGGGCGTGCTGCTGCTGGTCATGCTCGGGTTCGGCTACTGGCAGTACGCCGTGAGCCTCCGACAGACCGAGCGCCTCCTCGACGGGTTCGACAGGCTCGGCGCGGGCGAGTACGACCACAGGGTGTCGCTGCGCGGCGGTTCCGAGTGGGAGCAGATGAGCGCCGGCTTCGACGAACTGGCGGGGACGCTACGGGCCCGCGAGGCGTCGCTTCGCGAGCGCCAGCAACGCCTCGAAGTCCTCTATCGCGTGCTCCAGCACAACCTGCGCAACCGGATGAGCGTCATCCTGAACTACGCAGACGTCGTCGAGGAGACGGCCGCCGACGAGACCGTGTCGACCGCCGCCCGGACCATCCGCGACGTCGGCTGGGAGGTCACGAGCCTGAGCCGGAAGGCCAGACAGATCAGGAACGCCATCGAGGCCGACCACGAGCGCCGACCCGTCGAGGTGACCGACCTGGTCGCCGAGGTGGTCGCCGACGTCGGCGAAGAGTACCCCGGCGTCGCGGTGACCGCGTCGCTGCCCGACCCGGTCCGGGTGCTGGCCCTCCCGTCGCTTCGGCTGGCGGTCGAGAACGTCTGCGAGAACGCGTGCGAGCACAACGACAGCGCCGACCCCCGGGTCGAGGTCGAGGTCGCCACCGTCGAGCGCGACGGCGAGGGCCCGGACGGTGCGGGGTGGACGAGTGACGCGAGCGAGCAAGGAGAACTGGAGCGCGCCGAGGCCGAACCGGGCGACGGGGACAGTTGGGTCCGCATCGCGGTGGCGGACAACGGCCCCGGCATCCCCGCGCAGGACAGGACCGCCATCGGCGAGGGCCGAGAGACCGACCTCGAACACGCGAGCGGGCTCGGCCTCTGGCTGACCTACTGGGTGGTCGACAACTCCGGCGGACGGCTCCGGTTCGCCGAGAACGACCCGCGGGGCGCCGTGGTGACCCTGGAGCTACCGCGAGCCTCGACCGCAGACCGAAGCGACGGAGCGTCGTCCGGTCGCGAGCCCGGGGATAGCGTCCGGGCCGGTGGCTCCCCGACGGCCACTTGAACGTTCGAACTCGACCCGTTCGTCGTGGTTTCTGGGCTGACGGTGACGTTCCCGGCGAACCGGTCGTTGACGTACAGCTCGTAGGTGCCCGGTTCGTCGAACGACTCGACGAACACGGTCTGGCGGGTGCCGTTCGGCGCTATCGACAGGTCCCGGCGGTCGACCACGGCGTCGCCGCGGAGGAGCTTCACGACGTAGGTGCCGTCGGCCCCGCCGACGTTGGTCACCCGGACCAGGACCTCCACGTCGTCGCCGGTGCGGATCTCGGTGATGCTCACGACCGCATCCTCGATACGGAACTTCGCCTGCTTGATGCCGGTCGCGAAGTCCGCGAGCCCCGTCGCCCTCGCCTCGAAGATGTAGTGCGTGGGGTTCTCGTCGACGAGCTGGGTCGGGAGCTCGGTCCACGTGTCGTTCCGCTGCGTGTAGAGGGTGACGTCCTCCGGTCCCGTCTCGTTCCCGGCCAACTGGTCCTTCCGCACGCGGAAGACGACGCTGACGTTCCGGAGGTCCTCGTCGGGGATGGTGCTGTTCATGGAGACGAAGGCCGCGTCCTCGGTCCCGTCGCTCAGGTTGAACGGGGGCGTTCCCTCGAACCGCCGGGCGCTCTTCGTGACGTTGAGCGTGAAGTTGTCGCCCCGCGCGGGCGTGAACGTTATCGCGTCGATCGCCACCGCGTCGTCGCGGGTGAGCGGCCACGAGACGTTCACCGACTGGGTCACGTTCGCCTGGGCGTTCACGACGGACACGTTCACTATCGTCCGGTTGGCCAGCACCGTCGATGGCGAGACGTCGGCCACCATCGGCGTGTTCGTCAGCCAGACGTTGCGCTGGGGCTCGTCGGGGTCGTCGCTCATGACGTGGAGCGTCGCGAACCGCGCCCCCGATTCCGGCGGGTCGAAGGTCACCGCGACGGTCCGGCTCCGTCCGGGGTCGATCGTGAACGGACCCCCGTCGGCCACCTCGAAGACGCTCCGGTCGGGGCCGACCACGCTGACGGCCCGGACCGTCAGCGGCGCGTTCCCCTCGTTCGTCAGCGTGAGCGTCTCGGTGATCGATCCGTCGGTCGCGTTCTCGAACCGGAGCGTCTCCGGCCGGACCGCCACGTCCGGCGCGAGACCCGTCCCGCGGAGGTCGGCCGCGACCGCGTCGCCGTCGGCGGTTTCGACGCGGAGCGTCGCCGTCGCCGTCCCCGCCGCCTCCGGCGTGAACGCGACCGAGATCGCGCGGCGCTCGCCCGGTTCGAGCGTCCCCGCCCCGCCGCCGCGAAGAATCTCGAACGCCGCGGCGTCCGGTCCCGCGACGGCCGCCTCCTCGATGGCGACCGGAGCGTCGCCCGAGTTACTGACCGTGAGGAGCCGAGGGACGCGTTCGGTCGCCGGTCCGTCGATTCGGACGCGCCCGAAGTCGACGCGGGCCGGTTCCAGTTCGAGTTCGGCCGTCTGGCCCGTTCGGGCCGCGACGTCTGTGCCGGTCGGACGGAGTACCGCGGCGACCGGGGCCACGGACGTCGAGACGACAACGAGACACAGCAGAACCCCCGTCACGCTTCCCGCCCTCGATGTGTCTATTGGTATCATACCACGTACTTCGGTCTACGACCACCGCCGCCTTGTAGATACGGATGTCTCGGATTTCCGGAAGCGGGCAAGTCGCCGTCGGTCGGGACGGTGCGGAAGGCCGTGAGCGTGGCGAAGATTCACATGTAGTTGTGTGGTATACTATGGCATGGACAGCGTCCTCGACGACGTGACCGAAGGGGTGGTGGTCGCCGACCCCGACCTGCGGGTCACGTCGGCGAACGCCGTGGCGGCGGACGTCTTCGAGACCGACGCCGCGGCGCTCGTCGGAGCCGACCTCATGGAGGCGTTCCCGCGGTCGGCGGCGGCGACGTTCCGCGAGCACTTCGGCGACGGAGTCCCCGACCCGGCCGAGATAGCCTTCGAGGAGTACTTCCCGGAACTGGACGCGTGGCTGGCGGTCAGGACGGTCGCGGCCGGCGAGGGCCTCGCGGTGTACCTCCGCGACGTCACCGACCGGAAGCGCCTCGAACGGGACCTCGAGGACCGCGAGCGGGAACTGGCTCGACTCGATCGGAACAACGCCATCGTCCGGAACATCGTCAGGGACCTCGTGGGGGCGACGACCCGCGAGGAGATAGAGCGGACGGTCTGCGAGAAGCTGGCGTCGAGCGACCGCTACGCGTTCGCCTGGATCGGCGAACTCGGGATGACGACCGACGCGATCGAGCGGCGGGTCGCGGCCGGCGAGTACGAGGGAATCCTCGACCTCGTCGCGGCGGAGCGCGGCGACGACGAACCGACCGGCGCCGAGCAGGCGGCCGTCGAGACGGGCGAGACGCGGGTGATCGAACAGCTGGTCGACGACGAATCGGTGCCCGAACCGGTCCGGCGCGAGGCGTTCGCCAGGGGGTTGCAGTCGAGCATCGCGGTGCCGCTTCGATACGGAGACGCCACGTTCGGCGTACTCGGCGTCTACGCGACCCGCCCCGACGCGTTCACCGACCGCGAACGCGAGAGCCTGACGACGCTCGGCGCGACCGTCGGGTTCGCCATCAACGCGGCCCGACAGCGCAACCTCCTGCTGTCGGACACGGTGGTCGAACTCGCTTTCGACGTGACCGACTCCACGGCGTTCTTCGCGTCGGCATCGGCCCGACTCGACTGCGATATCGCCGTCGAAGGCATCGTCCCGCTGGACGAGAACTCGCTGCTCTGTTACGTCCGGGTCGATGGAGCCGACCTGGCGGACCTCTTCGACCTGGCCGCGGACCGGACCGACGTCGACATCGGCCGCATCGTCCACGAACCGTCCGCGGAGGCCGGCGGCCTCGTCGAGGTCACGCTGTCGGGCGGGTCGCCGGTCCTCGTGCTGGTCGAGCGCGGTGCGACGGTCCGGACCGCCGAGTTCGAGCGCGGCGCCGGGCTTGTCGTCGCGGAGCTCGGGGTCGGGGAGGACGTCCGGGAGGTCGTCGAAGCCGTCCGGGAGGCGTTTCCGGCGTCCGAACTCCGATTCAAGCGCGAGCGCGAACGGTCGGTGGAGACGGCCCAGGAGTTCCGGAGCGCGCTCCGCGAGCGGCTCACCGATCGGCAGCGCGTCGCGCTCCGGACCGCGTACGTCGGCGGGTACTTCGAATCGCCCCGTGACAGCACCGCCGAGGAGATCGCCGCGGCGCTCGGCGTCACCTCGCCCACGCTCCACTACCACCTCCGGGCGGGCCAGCGGAAGCTGCTCGGCGCCTTCTTCGAGGAGGAGACCACGGAGAAACGGCTCTCTGACGTCGACGAGTGGCACGCGAGGACCGGCGAATGACGACCGACGATACCCGCGGGGACGACGAGTCGCGGGGAGAAGCGAGCGACACGGCCGAACGGGGCGACCCGGCCGACCCGGGCGACGAGTCGCCGACGGAGACCGACGGCACCCGGTCGGCGGACTCCGGTTCGGGCGCCGACGCGCCGCAGACCTCCTCCCTGTTCCGGGCGTTCCCGGACCCGCTGCTCCGCTACGAGGGCGAGCGGGAGGCGGCCGTCGTCCGGGCGGTCAACCCCGCGTTCGAGCGGACCTTCGACGTCGACGGGTCGGCGGTCGCCGGCGACCCGCTGGCCGACCATCTGTCGGTCGATGCCGAAGGGACGACCGCGGCGGACGTCCGGTCTCGTCTCGACGACGGCGACCGGGTCGTGGTCGCAGTTCGGTGCGGTGACGACGAGCGGTGTCACTTCCGACTCCAGGCCGTCTCCGATACCGACGACGGGGCGGACACCGTCGTGGTCTACACCGACGTCACCGACATCGAGCGACGGGCGCGCGACCTCGAGGCACGGGTCGAGCGACTCGAGCGGTTCGTCGACGTCGCCGCCCACGACCTCCGGAACCCGCTGGACGTTGCCAAGATTCGGGTCGAGGCGGCCCGCGAATCGCCGGCGGACGTTCACCTCGAGAAAGCCGAAGCGGCCCTGGACCGCATCCAGCGCATCGTACGGGACGTGCTCTCGGTCGGGAGCGCGGAACCGGACCTCGCAGAGGGAACGTCGCTGAGAGGCGTCGCCGCGGCCGCGTGGTCGACCGTCGACACCGGCGCGGCGACGCTGGTCCTCGACGACGACCTTCCGACCGCGGTCGCCGACGCCGACCTCCTCCAGCACCTCTTCGAGAACCTGTTCCGGAACTCGATCGAACACGGCGGCGGCGACGTGACCGTGCGGGTCGGCGACCTCCCGACCGTCTCCACGAAGGGAACGAATAGAGGGCAAGCGGACGAGCGCGGGAAGTCTTCCGGTGCCCCGCCAGAACGGCGCGAGGACGAGGCTCGCCGGGGAACGAAGCCGACGGGCGGCGGATTCTACGTCGCCGACGACGGCCGCGGCGTCCCGCCGGCGGAGCGCGAGCGCGTGTTCGAGCCCGGTTACTCGACCGCCGACGGCAACACCGGCCTCGGACTGGTCATCGTCAGGCAGATCGCCGAGGACCACGGGTGGCGCGTCTCGCTCACCGAGTCCGAGTCCGGGGGTGCGCGCTTCGAGTTCACCGGCGTGCGGGCAGACGGCTCCGACTGAGTGACGGGGAATCCGATCTTCCCGACGCTTTGGCGGCCTCGGAACGGTCGAGCGCCACCACGTCCTCGTCGGAACTCGGACGAGACGGCTTCCAGCAATCGGTAGCACCGCTACCGCGCTGACTCACGTACTATCTAGAGCGGTTCTCCGGGCTCGCACCGCAAGCAGCTAGAGCCGCGTTCTACCGGAGTCGAGGTCTAATTACGACCGAGGAAGACAGATGATAGACGAGCGCCACGATACGGACGACAGGATCGCGGAGTACCCCGCCCGGGAGCCGGTGATTCCCGAGACCCACGACAGCTTCGAACTGACCGACAGCGCGGTCGTCGTGTACGACCGGACCGACGCCGACCGGTGGCTCTGGTCCGACGCGGCCGTCCGGCTGGCGGACCGTCGATGAGCCGTCCGGGAGCACCTCCCGGTGTTTCGGCCCGCCTCGGCGTGCGCGGCCAGCCGTCACAGACGGGCAGAACGCGGTTCGGCGGCCGCACTCGCCCGACCGAAAAGCCTACATTGAAGAGTTCCCGCGCGGACCGTATGGCGATTCGACTGGGCGCGATCGGACTGGGCGGCCTCGGGAGCATCGAACTCGGACTCTACGACGAGATGGACGACGTCGAGATCGCCGCGGGCGCGGACGTCTCGGCGGGCGCCCGCGAGGCGTTCGCCGAGCAGTACGGCGCGCCGGTCTACGAGGACCACGCGGCGATGCTGGCCGACCGCGACCTCGACGCGGTGAACATCGTCACGCCGCATACCCTCCACTACGAGCAGGCGATGGACTGCTTCGAAGCCGGCGCGGACGTCTTCCTCGAGAAGCCGATGGTCACGGGCATCGAGAACGCCGCGGCGCTCGTCGACGCCGCGGCCGAGCGGGGCCGGGTCCTGCAGGTCGGCTACCAGCGCCACTTCGACCCCCTCTTCCGGGAGCTCAGGCGGGTCGTCTCGTCGGGGCGGATCGGCGAGGTCCACGCCGCCAACGCCTACCTCGGCCAGGACTGGATCGAGCTCCAGCGCGGGTCGTGGCGGACCGACCCAGGGCTCTCGGGCGGCGGCCAGCTCTACGACTCGGGGAGCCACCTGCTCGACGCGCTGCTCTGGACGCTCGACGCGGAGCCCCGGCGGGTCGCGGCGCTCGTCGACGACCGCGGCGAGGCCGTCGACGTGAACTCCGCGCTGGCGCTCTCGCTCGATCGAGAGGTCGACGGTGGCAGTTCGGGTGACAGCGTCACCGCAACCGTCGGCGTGGTCGGCGACGGCACGAACGGCGAGCCCGACGAGGAGCTCGTCGTCTGGGGGTCGGAGGGCCACGTCCGGTACGCCGACGACCGGCTCACCGTCCACGAGGGCGGTGCGACCTACGAGGGCGAGGTGACGGGCGATCGCGACTTCGAGACGCTCACGCGCCGGAAGCTCGCGGACTTCGTGCGGGCGGTCGCGGACGGGACCGAGCCCGCGGTGCCGGGGTCGTTCGGACTCCGGGTGACCGCGCTCACCGAGGCGGCCTACGAGGCGGCCGAGACCGGCCGGACGGTCGACGTGGCCAAGCGGCTGGCGACCGCCCGCGGCGGGGCGGTCCCGGCCGACGACTGAGTTCTATATACCGGTCCCCGGTCCTATTATAAACGGCTTATAGCCGGTCTCGAAAACTCCGACGTAGAACATGTCCGCGCGGAGTACGGGACGGCGGGGGGCCAACCGATGACCGGTTCGCCGACGACCGTGCTGGCGGTCGACGACGACCCAGACGTCGCCGAGATGTACGCGGCGTGGCTCGACGACTGCGCGGTCGAGACCGCCGCCGGCGGCAGGGAGGCGCTGGGCCGCGCGAGCGAGGACGTCGACGTGATGCTGCTCGACAGGCAGATGCCGGACCTCTCGGGCGACGAGACGCTCCGGCGGCTCCGTCGTCGCGGGTTCCGGTTCCCGGTCGCGATGGTGACCGCCGTCGAGCCCGACGTCGACGTCGTCGAACTCGGCTTCGACGCGTACGTCTGCAAGCCGGTCCGGGGCGACGAGCTCCGCGAGACGGTGGCGGACCTCCGCCGCCGGGCGGCCTACGACGCCGAGCTCCGGGAGTACTTCGCGCTCGCGTCGAAGCGCGCCGCGCTGCGGTCGTCGCTCGACGACGAGGTGCTCCGGTCGTCCGAGAAGTTCCACCGGCTCACGGAGACGTTCGAGGCGGCGGCCGAGCGGGCGAACGCGTCGCGGGACGACCTCCTCGCCGACGCGGGGTTCGAGGAGACGCTCCGCCGGACGGTCGACCGCCCCGAGGACGGGTGAGCCGGCCGGTGTCGCCGGACCTCTCGCGGGCGCTCCCGGGCGTCGTGCGCCGGAGCTACACCGCCAAGCTGGTCGCCGCGCTCGCCGGCATCGCGCTCGTGGTCGCGGTGTTCGGCGGCTACATCTACTTCTACACGGGGAGCGCGCTCGAGGCCGACACCCAGCAGGAGACCATCGCGGCGGCCGAGACCGGCGCCGACCGGCTCGACGAGTGGCTGCGCCGGATGACCCTGGAGGCGAAGGCGGTCTCGGAGTCGGCGGCGTTCCAGTCGGGCGACCGGTCGCGGGTCGCGGTCCAGCTGTGGAACGTGGTGGACCGCGACGAGGACATCGAGGCGGCCTACTACGTCGACACCGCCTCCGGGAACGTGATCACGTCGACCGGCAGCACGGACGTCGTCTCGGCCGCGGGCATCACCCGTGCGTCGGGCGACCGCCGGCTGACCGACCTCGCCCAGCGGTCGCGCCGCGCCGTGTTCGTCTCCGACCCCTTCAGGCCGTACGAGGGGAGCGCGTCGGTCGTGCTGTTCGTCACCGGGGTCCCCGGCGAGGCCGACCGGGCGGTCGTGCTGGTGGTCAACATCCGGTCGGTGTCCCGGTCGCTCGCCGACGGCAGCGACGCCGAGTTCGTGGTGGTCAACCGGACCGGCCGGGTCGTGATGGCCGAGAACGGCAGCCGCATCCTGACCCGCGACACGGTGGCGCCCCGGCGGTTCGTCGGCGAGTCGGGGTTCCTCACGGCCGACGCCGGCGGTCGGTCGACCGCGATCGGCTACGCCGCGCTCGACTCCCGGCCGTGGACGGTGACGGTCCGCGAGCCGACCGCCGCGGCGTACGCGCTCCGCCGCGACATCGTGGCCCAGCTGCTCGGCCTGCTCGGGATCGTGCTGTGCAGCGCGGTCGTCATCGTGGCGACGTTCGGCCACAGCACCGCCCGTTCCATCCGGCGGCTCGCCGACAAGACCGACGAGCTACGGGACGGCAACCTCGAGGTGTCGGTCGACACCGACCGCGAGGACGAGCTCGGACGGCTCTACCGGGCGTTCGACGAGATGCGTCGCTCGCTCGGGGCCAGCCTGGAGGAGGCACACGGCGCCCGCCGGGACGCCGAGCGCGCCCGGGCGGAGGCCGAGCGCGCCAGGCGGGAGTCCGAGCGGCTCACCGCCCACCTCGAACGCACGGCCGAGCGCTACGGGGCGGTGATGCAGGCCTGCGCCGACGGCGACCTCGCGCGCCGGATGGACCCCGACGGCCGGAGCGCACCGATGGCCGCGATCGCCGAGTCGTTCAACGCGATGATGGACGACGTCCAGGAGCAGAACGAGCAGCTGGAGACCGTGACCAGGGTGCTGAGCCACGACATCCGCAACCCCCTGATGGTCGCGCTCGGCCGGGCCGAACTGCTGGCCGACGAGACCGACTCGGAGCACGCCGCCCCGCTGGTGCGGTCGCTCGACCGGATGGAGGACATCATCGCCGACGCGCTGCTGCTGGCCAGGGGCGACGCCGTCGACGCGACGACCCCGGTCGACCTCCGCGACGCCGCCGAGACGGCGTGGCAGCACGTCGAGACCGACGGCGCCACGCTCGCGGTCCCCGAGACCGCGACGGTCGAGGCCGACCCCGACCTGCTCGGCCACGTCTTCGAGAACCTGTTCCGGAACGCCGTGGAGCACACGGGCCCGGACGTCGACGTCGAGGTCGCGCCGACCCCGGACGGGTTCGCAGTGGCCGACGACGGGCCGGGCATCCCGCCCGAGGAGCGCGAGGCGGTGTTCGAGATGGGCCACACCACGAACCGGGACGGCGGCGGCACCGGACTCGGGCTCGCCATCGTCGACCGGGTCGCGGCGGCTCACGGCTGGGAGGTCTCGGTCGGCGAGAGCGAGACGGGCGGCGCCCGGTTCGCGTTCGCTATAGCGTAACCGAGCGCTACGTTCGGCTCCGTTCGACTATTAGCAACCGTTTTCCCGGTCGATTATCACTGTCTCGACAAATGGACGCGACCGAAGGCGGACGTTCCGCGCGGACGAGTCGCCGCCGCGCGCTGGCCGCAGTCGGGACCGGCGCAACTGCGCTCGCGGGCTGCGTCGGCTTCGGCGGGAGCGTCGCGACGACGACCACCACGTCGACCGGCGACGACCTCGCGGGCACGATACACGTGGCCGGGAGCAGCACGGTGTACCCGGTGACCGTCGCGGTCGGCAACAGGTTCTCGAAGCGCCACCCCGAGGTGACGGTGTCGGTGACGCCGACGGGCACCGGCGGCGGGTTCGAGAACTTCTTCTGTCCGGGCAAGGCGCCGCTGAACAACGCCAGTCGGGCCATCCGCGAGGGGGAGCGCGAGGCGTGCGCCGACAACGGGGTCGACCCGCTCGCGCTCCGGATCGCCACCGACGCGCTCACCGTGGTGGTCAACGAGGACGCCGACTGGGTCGACTGCGTCACGCCGGCGGAACTCGGGGCGGTCTGGCGGGAGGACGGCGCGGAGACGTGGCGCGACGTGAACTCGGCGTGGCCCGACGAGCCGCTCGACCTCTACGGGCCGACGACCGCGTCGGGCACCTACGACTACTTCTCGGAGGCCATCCTGGGAGACAGCGCCCACCGCAGCGACTACGAGGGCACCGAACAGGACAGCACCATCGTCGAGGGCGTCAGCGAGTCGACGTACGGGATGGGCTACTTCGGGTTCGCGTACTACGACCAGAACCGGGACGCGGTGAAGGCGCTGGCCATCGACGACGGCGAGGGGTGCGTCGCGCCGTCGCTCGACACCGCCAAGTCCGGAGCCTACACGCCGCTGTCCCGACCGCTTTTCGTCTACGTGGACCGGAACGCCCTCTCTCGTCGGCTGATACGGGCGTTCTGCCGGTTCTACGTCGAGCAGGCCGCGACCGACCTCGCCGCCGACATCGGCTACGTGCCGGTGTCAGACGAGCAGGCCGCGGCCAACCGGGAGGCGCTCGCCGCGGCCATCGACGCGGCAAGGACCGACGCGGCGACGACCGACTCGCCCGACGAATAGCGGCGCTGTCCGCGGAATCCGCCTCCACCGGGCAGCCCGGGTCGGCTTCCGCCCCGAGGCGTGACGAAAAGTGTTTCTATCGTGGACACACAATTGCGTTGATAATGCGAGAGCTCGACGAAACAGACCTCGAAATCCTGCAACTGCTCGTCGCCGACGCCCGCCGCCCGTACAACGAGATCGCCGACGCGGTCGACCTCTCGCCGCCGACGGTCTCCGACCGGATCGACCGCCTGAAGGAACTCGGCGTCGTGCGGCGGTTCACCGCCGACCTCGACCGGTCGCTGCTCTCGGAGGGGGTCGCGGTGCTCGTCGACCTCCACGTCGAACCCGGCCGGGTCTCGGAGGTCCGGCGCGGCGTCGAGGAGATCGACGGGGTCGAGCACGTGTTCGTGACCGCGGGCGGGAACGTGGTGTTCCACGCCCGCCTGCGGGACGGCGCGGTCGAACCCCTGCTGGCCGACGCGCTCGACACCGACGCCATCCGGGAGTACGACGTCCGACTGCTCACCGACTCCGCCTGGCACCCCGAGCCCCGCGGGGTCGAGTTCGCGCTGGAGTGCGACGAGTGCGGCAACACGGTCACCAGCGAGGGCGAGTCGGCCCGCATCGACGGCGACCTCTACCAGTTCTGCTGTCCGTCGTGTCGGGCCCGGTTCGAGGAGCAGTACGAGGAGCTGCAGGAGGCGGCCTGAGTCGCCCGCCCGTCGGACTCCGCGCGACGACCGGTGGCCTGATCGCGGTCCGACGCCGTCCGTGCGGTCCACTGCGACGGTCCCCAGTGCGGTCGCGTCCGACGGCCGTGCGGTCTCGCGCCACGGCCGGCCGCGGTCGCGGCACCGTCGTCGGCGTCCCGCCCGGTCTCTTTCCCGCCGAGACGGGTGTGAATCAATACGTATCGGGAACACGAACATTTATGATGGCGCTTTCAGAACCACCGTGTAAGACGCGCGCAAGACGTCTCCTCGGCCGGTGTCGGACCGACGCCGCCGAGCGGTCGCGCGGCGCGAGGTGCTACCAGCGTGCACGGACGACACACTCACTCGGCGAGCGCCGGTCGCGGATTCCGTGACCGGCCGGGCCGTCCCGGAGGTGGTCGCCGGTGACCGACGCCGACCGCGACTTCGGACCGGGCGAGTACCTCTGCTACCGGCTGCTCGTGGAGCTGGAGGCGTCCCGGAGCTACCCGGTCTCGGGGTCGCGGTTCCACAAGCTCAGCTGCATCGCCGACCGCCACCTCGCGTCGGAACTCGGCCGCGATATCCGGTTCCCGCGCCACTGGTACGTCTACGGCGAGGTGGTCGACGAGCAGTCGCTCGCCGGCGACTTCTACATCGCGCCCTCGGCGAACCACTGGTCGGGCCGGCGCTACCTCCCGGTCGAGGACGTCCACGACTGGGAGTTCGACGTGGGCACCGAGGCGAGGGCCGACATCGACGCGGCGGTCGACTGGACCGTCGACCAGTTCGAGCGGAGCAACGCCGAGGCGGTCGAGACGTACCAGTACCGCCACCACGTCCCCAACGAGTTCATCCGGACGTACAGCGACCTCCGGACCCGGCTGAAGGCGGTCGACCTCAACGAGCAGTACACCCTCGGCGACTTCCGGGTGACCGACCGCTCGACGAAGGGGTTCGTGGTCGACTCGCTCGCGACGATGGTCGACACCTACCCCCGCGACGACTACCCCGAGGCCTACGAGCTGTTCCTGGAGTGGTACGACACCGTCGAGCTCCTGCTGGAAGCCGAGGACCCCGACTACGACGCGGTCGAGGAGTTCCTCGACTCGTTCGTCACCATGCTCGCCCGCGTGGAGCTGCGGTTCCACCATCGGCGCCACATCCCCGACGCCCGCATCCGGGTCTGGGAGGACGAGCGGCTCGACGCCAAGGAGACGTTCGCCCGGAAGCTGGCCGAGCGCCGGGCCGACCTCCTCGACGAGCGCGGGCCCGCGAGGACGGTCGACCCGACCCGGCGGACCGACGGGGCGGCCGACTCCTCGGCGTCGGTGTCGTTCTCGCGCCGGCTCGACTCGTTCGACTAGCCCCGCGGCCGGTCGCGGCGTCCGGTGTCGTCCGGTCACGCTCGGCGCCGTCGTCGATGCACAGGCTGGGAGTCGCCAGCACCGATCGGACGCCGCCGATTCGACCTAAACACCATTACATGTCCGCCCGCAGGCTTATCCGGCCAGTATCAGAAAACCGAGAGTAATGAGGGCCGACTGATGTCGCCCGCGGAGCCGCTGTTCGCCGCGGCGGTCGCCTGCGCCAGCGCCTTCACCGCCGTCACCGGCGCGCTGTTCTGGGGCCGGAGCGACGCCGCCGTGACCCGCACCCTGGCGGTGATACTCGGCGCCCACGCGGTGGTGGGCGCGTTCGTCGTCGGCCAGGTGTACGCACCGACCCGGGCGCTCTCGCAGCTCGCGTTCCACGCCCAGCAGCTCGTCGGCAACGCGATCCTGCTGCTCTGGTTCCTCTTCACGGTGCTGTACGCGGGTCGGTCGGAGTGGGTCACCCGGCGACTCCTGGGGGTGCTCGGCGTCTACTACGCCGTCGAGGCCGCGGCGGTCGTCACGAACCCGGTCCACGGGCTGGTCTGGCCGAGCTTCCGGCTCGTCACCGACCCCTTCCCCTACCTGACGGGCGTCCCCGGGGTCGGGTGGCTCGTCACGCTCCCGGGACTGCTCCTGTACGTGGCGGGGCTCGGCCTCCTCGTCGAACACCGCTTCTCGAAGTCCCGCCTCGGCCGGCGACGCACGGGCCTGCTCGCGGCGGCCATGACCGTCCAGCTCCTGCTCCCGTGGCTGACGGCCTTCCGGCCGCTTGGTCCCACCAACGGCGTCCTGGTGCTGGGGTCGGTGCTGGTGGGCGCGCTCGCCGGCTGGGCGGTGTTCCGCGGCGAGCCGTTCGACGTCGCGCCGGTCGCCCGGATGACCATCTTCGACCAGCTCGACGAGGGCGTCGTCGTGGTGGACCGCGAGCGCCGGGTCCTCGACTACAACCGCCGCGCCGAACGGCTGTTCCCGGCGCTGGCCGACGGCGCGGGCGACCGGCTCGACGACGTCGCGCCCGAACTCGTCGACGACGGCGAGGTCGTCGACCGAGCCGTCTGCTTCCCCGAGGGGGAACGCCGCGAGCTCGCGGTCGGCGTCTCCACGCTCGCGACCGGCGACACCGTCAGGGGCCGGGCGCTCATCGTCCAGGACGTCACCGAGCGCGAGCGCTACCTACGCGACCTCGAACAGCACGCCGACCAGCTCGAGCGCTTCGCGAGCACGCTGTCCCACGACGTGCGCAACCCGTTGAACGTCGCCCAGGGGAACCTCGAACTGGCGCTCGAGACCGGCGACCGCGAGCGCCTGGAGGCCGCCGACGAGGCGCTCGACCGCATCGAGGGCATCGTCGACGACCTGCTGACGCTCACCCGCGAGGGCCAGACCGTCGAGGGCCGCGAGGCGGTCCCGCTGGCCGACCTCGCCCGGGCGGCGTGGCGGACCACCGACACCGGGGACGCCGCGCTGGAACTCGACCTCGGCCCCGAGGTGGCCGTCTACGCCGACGCGACCCGGCTCCGGCGCGTCTTCGAGAACCTGTTCCGGAACGCCGTGAAGCACGGTGGATCACCCGAGGAGGGCGACCGTCCCGACGAGACGCCGGTCACCGTCCGGGTCGGCGCGCTGGGTGCCGGTTCCGAGGGGCAGGCGGGTGGTTCGGCAGACGAGCGCGGCGAGGCCTCCCGCGGCTTCTACGTCGCGGACGACGGGCCGGGCATCCCGCCCGGGGACCGCGAGCGCGTCTTCGAGTACGAGTACACCACGTCCGCGACCGGGACCGGGCTCGGGCTCGCCATCGTCGAGACCATCGCCAGCGCCCACGGCTGGCGGGTGTCCGTCGAGACCGGGGCGGACGGCGGCGCCCGGTTCGCGTTCTCCGGCGTGGACTTCGTCGACGCGTCCGCGACCGAGGACGGCCGGGAGCCGCCGGGCGACGGTTCCGGCGACGCGGACGGCGTGAACGGAGACGCTGCTGACGGCGACGCCCCGGTCTCGACGGAGTGAGTCGACGCCACGTCCGTAAATATAAGCACGATTACCAAAACTCGTTTCCGGGAACCGTTTTGAGGTGTGCTCACGAATCTCGGGGCATGGCGACGAACGACTCGAACGACGCCCCGGACGACGCCTCGTTCGTGCGGGTGGCCGACGCCGACGAGCTCCGCGAGGCGGGCCGGACGGTGGCCCGGGCCGACGGCCGCGCGCTCGCGCTGTTCCACCACGAGGGGGAGTTCCGCGCGGTGGACAACCGGTGTCCCCACATGGGGTTCCCGCTGGCGGAGGGCACAGTCGACGACGGCATCCTGACCTGCCACTGGCACCACGCCCGGTTCGAGCTGTCGTGCGGCGACACCTTCGACCCGTGGGCCGACGACGTCCGGGCGTTCCCGGTCGAGGTCCGGGACGGCGAGGTGTACGTCGACCCCCATCCCGACCCCGACCTGCCGCCGGTCGAGCACTGGACGAACCGCCTCCGGACCGGCCTGGAGGAGAGCCTGCGGCTCGTGCTCGCGAAGTCGGTCGTCGGGCTGGCCGACGAGGACGTCCCGTACACCGACCCGCTCCGGGAGGGGCTGACCTTCGGCGCGCGGTACCGCGAGGACGGGTGGAGCTCCGGGCTGACCGTCCTCTCGGCGATGGCGAACCTCCACGACGAGCTCCGCCCCGCGGACCGCAAGCGCGCGCTGTACACCGGCCTCACCCGCGTCGCCGAGGACTGCCAGGGCGAACCGCCCGCGTTCGACCAGCCGTCGTTCTCGGCCCGGGACCTCTCCCGGGACCGCCTCGAGGACTGGTTCCGCGAGACCGTGGCGGTCCGGGACCGCGACGGCGCCGAGCGGTGCCTCCGGACCGCCGTCGCCGTGCTCGACCCGGAGCAGGTCGCGGACATCCTCTACCTTGCGGCGACCGACCACCTCTACATGGACGCGGGCCACACGTTCGATTTCATCAACAAGGCCTGCGAGGCGCTCGACCGCGTCGGCTGGGAACACGCCGACGAGGTGCTGCCCAGCGTGATCCCGCGGCTCACCCAGGCGACGCGCGCCGAGGAGCAGTCGTCGTGGCGCCAGCCCGTCGACGTGGCCGAGCTCGTCTTCGACGCGTACGACGAGCTCCCGGAACTCGCCGACGAGGGCGCCGACGAGACCTGGGACGACCCCGACGGCTTCGTCGACACGCTGCTCTCGGACGACCCGGAAGAGATCGTGACCGCGATGAAGGCCGCGGTGCAGAACGGCGCGACCCCCGCGGAACTCGCCGGCGCGGTGGCCCGGGCCGCGGGCGTCCGCGTGGCGCAGTTCGGCACCGCCAACGAGTTCAACGACTGGGACACGGTCCACCACACCTACTCGTACGCCAACGCGGTCCACCGGGCGGCGCTCCGGACCGACTCGCGGGCCGGCTATCGCAGCGCGCTCGCCGGCGCGATGAGCGTCTACCTCGACCGGTTCCTCAACACCCCGCCGGCGCCGATCCCGGACGGGACCGAGGTCGACGCGCCCGACGACCTCCGCGGGGAGCTGATGGCCGTCTTCGACGAGGAGGGCGAGGTCGACCGGGCCGGCCGCCTCGTCGCGGCGTTCCTCCGGGACGGTGGGGACCCCGCCGAACTCAAGCGCGTGCTCGGCGAGGGCCTGCTCCGCGAGGACGCCGACTTCCACACGCTCCAGAACGTCGAGGCCGCCTTCAGCCAGTTCGACCTGACCGACGACGGCGCCGCGGCCCGGGTCCACCTGGTCGCGACCGCGCGCTACCTCTCGGCCCACGCCCCCACGCGCCGGTCGGCCGAGCAGACCTACACCATCGCCGAGCGGCTCCACCGCGGCGAGAAGGTCCACGAGGCCTGACGCGGCCGCCGCGCCGGACCGCCGGCGACCGCCTCACGTCCGACGGGCGGCGGCGCGGCGTGCAACGGTCCGGAACGGTCGGTCCGGCGCGTGCAACGGGCTATTCGATCGTTACCCGGACGGCGACGGACTTACGCCGCGTCTACGCGCGTGAACGGTCTGAACCCGGTCGAAAACGGTGCGAATCCGGCCGAACTGTCGCGTGGGTTTACCCTCGCCGCGCGAATAGGTTCGGGCCGGGGAAGCACAGACATGGGGTTTCTCACTACCGTCAAGGAGACCGTTCTCGGCGCCGACGCCGAGGGAAGCGACGACCGCCGCGGTCGAACCGCCGCCGACGCCGCCGGCGCCAACCGGTCCGGGCGGCCGTCGGAGGCGGACTTCGTCGTCACCACGGGCCGGACGCGCGCGGAGGTGCTCCTCCGGCTGGTCGAGGAGCGCGGCGGCCGGGTGAAGCAGGCCGACCTGGTCAGGCGCACGGGGTGGTCGAAGTCGACGGTCAGCCGCCACCTCGGCCGGCTGGAGGAGGACGGCGAGGTCGACCGCATCCCGGTCGGCCGGTGCAAGGTCGTGCTGCTCCCCGGCGAGTCGCCGTTCGGCGACCGCTCGGACCCCGGGGAAGCGAGTCGACCCTGACGCGGCCACCGACTCGCGCGACGAGCGCCGACCGACGTCACTGCGTGCTCGTCGAAGATTTAGAAACAAAAATTGGGGGCCGGGATCGAGTTATTCAGAAAAGGATTCTGGCCGCTGCCCCCTCGTTTGTAAGGGGAAACTCGCATTAAGCTGGCTCCCCTCTGTTAGGACAAGGAGAGCAACATGGCGCGCACTGCACACCTCGACATCCGAGGCATGAGCTGCGCCAACTGCTCGGGGACGGTCGAGGACGCCTTGAGCGAGTTGGACGGCGTGGAGTCGGCGAACGTCAACTTCGCCACCGACGAGGGCACCGTCGAGTACGACCCGGCGGTCGTCTCGCTCGCCGATATCTACGGCGCGATCGAGGACGCGGGCTACGAGCCGGTGGCCCAGCAGGTCGCGATCGGCATCTCCGGGATGTCGTGCGCGAACTGCTCGGAGGCCAACGAGACCGCCCTCGAGGACACCCCCGGCGTCGTCGACGCCGAGGTCAACTACGCCACCGACGAGGGGACGGTCCGGTACAACCCCAACGACGCCGACCTCGAGGACCTCTACGACGCCATCGAGTCGGCGGGCTACGAGCCGATCCGGGAGGACGACTCGGACGGGGACGGCGAGACCGCGGGCGACCGGCGCGAGGACGCCCGCAACGCCGAGATCCGCCGCCAGCGCAACCTCACGATCCTCGGCGCGCTGCTGTCGGCGCCGCTGGTCTTCTTCCTGCTCGAGCACTACCTGTTCGACGGGCTGCTCGCCGACGAGCTGTTCGGGGTTCCGCTGGGCTGGGTCATGTTCGGCCTGGCGACCCCGGTCCAGGTGCTGCTCGGCAGGGAGTTCTACGAGAACTCCTACACCGCGGTCGTGCGCAACCGGACCGCGAACATGGACGTGCTGATCGCGCTGGGGTCGTCGACCGCCTACCTCTACAGCGTCGCGGTGCTGTTCGACCTCATCGCCGGGAGCCTCTACTTCGACACCGCCGCGCTCATCCTGGTGTTCATCACGCTGGGCAACTACCTGGAGGCCCGCTCGAAGGGCCAGGCCAGCGAGGCCCTGCGCAAGCTGCTGGAGATGGAGGCCGACACCGCGACCATAGTCGAGGACGGCGAGGAGGTCGAGATCCCCATCGAGGACGTCGAGGTCGGCGACCTGATGGTCGTCCGGCCCGGCGAGAAGATCCCCACCGACGGCGTGGTCCGCGAGGGCGACAGCGCGGTCGACGAGTCGATGGTGACCGGCGAGTCGGTCCCGGTCGAGAAGTCCCCCGGCGACGAGGTTGTCGGCGCCACCGTCAACGAGAACGGCGTGCTCCGGGTCGAGGCCACCAAGGTCGGCTCGGAGACCGCGCTCCAGCAGATCGTCCAGCTGGTCAAGGAGGCCCAGAGCCGCCAGCCCGAGATCCAGCAGGTGGCCGACCGCATCTCGGCGTACTTCGTGCCCGCGGTCATCACCAACGCGCTGTTCTGGGCGGTGCTCTGGTTCCTCTTCCCCGAGGCGCTGGCGGGCTTCGTCCAGTCGCTCCCGCTGTGGGGGCTGGTCGCCGGCGGCCCGACGGTCGTCGGCGGCGGCGTCTCGGTGTTCGAGTTCGCGGTGGTCGTGTTCGCCTCCGCGGTGCTCATCGCCTGCCCCTGCGCGCTCGGCCTGGCGACCCCCGCGGCGACGATGGTCGGCACCTCCATCGGCGCGCAGAACGGCGTCCTCTTCAAGGGCGGCGACGTGCTCGAACGGGTCCGGGACGTCGACACGGTGGTGTTCGACAAGACCGGCACCCTGACCGAGGGCGAGATGCGGCTGACCGACGTCGTGGCCCTCGGGCCGCGCGCTGACGGCGCCGGCGACGCCGAGACCGCAGCGGACGGCGGCGACCCGGCGGCCGACGGCGGCACCCTCGAAGCGCCGCCCACGGAAACCGACGAGGACCGCGTGCTGGAAGCCGCGGCCAGCGCCGAGAAGGGCAGCGAGCACCCGCTGGCGGAGGCCATCGTCGAGGCGGCCGAGGAACGGGGACTCGACGTCGAGGACCCCGCGGACTTCGAGAACGTCCCCGGTCACGGCGTCGAGGCCACGACCTCCCGCGGCGAGGTGCTGGTCGGCAACCGCAAGCTGCTGGCCGACCGCGGCGTCGACGTCTCGCCCGCCGAGGCGACCATGGAGCGCCTCGAACGCGAGGGCAAGACCGCGATGCTCGTGGCGATCGACGGCGAGCTCGCCGGCGTCGTGGCCGACGCCGACACCGTCAAGGAGAGCGCGAAGCGGGCGGTCGCCGACCTCCGCGAGTCGGGCCGCGAGGTCATGCTGCTCACCGGCGACAACGAGCGCACCGCCCGCGCGGTCGCCGAGCAGGTCGGCATCGACCCGGACAACGTCCGGGCCGAGGTGCTGCCCGAGGACAAGGCCGACGCGGTCGAGTCGATCCAGTCGGAGGGCCGCAACGCGATGATGGTCGGCGACGGCGTCAACGACGCGCCCGCGCTGGCCGCGGCGTTCGTCGGCGCGGCCATCGGGTCGGGCACCGACGTGGCCATCGAGGCCGCCGACGTGACGCTGATGCGCGACGACCCCGCGGACGTGATGAAGGCCATCCGCGTCTCGGAGGGGACGCTGGCGAAGATCAAGCAGAACCTCTTCTGGGCGCTGGGCTACAACACCGCGATGATCCCGCTGGCCAGCCTCGGCCTGCTCCAGCCCGTGCTGGCCGCGGGCGCGATGGCGTTCTCCAGCGTGAGCGTCCTGACCAACAGCCTGCTCTTCCGCCGGTACACGCCCGACCGCGACTACGAGCTGCTCGGGTTCCTGCGGTAACTACGACTCTTCCGCCCTCTCTACTGTTCCGACGTCTCGCCCCGCTTCGCTCGGTGAGCGTCGACTCCGTGCGGAGACGTACCAAACCCGCGGAATACTGATACCGCCTGCGGCCGGAGGTCGGGCCGTGACCGAACACGGACGCGGGAACCGGCGACTCTGGAACGAGTGGAGCGACGACTTCCAGGCCCTGTGGAACGCGGACACGGCGGACGGAGAGCTTCCGCCGGCCCCGTCCCCGTTCGCGCCGGACGCTCCGGGCGGCCGCCCCGCCGACGTCCTCTCTACCGTCGAGGGCAGCGACTACGTCGAGTTGGGGTGCGGCGGGGGCCAGGGGAGCGTCGGCACGGCCGCACTGGGCGCCGAGACCGTCGTCGGGGTCGACTTCTCCGGCGAGCAGCTGCGCCACGCCCGGCGGTTACGGGACTTCTACGGCGTCGACGCCCGGTTCGTCCAGGGCGACGTGACGGACCTCCCGTTCGCCGACGACAGCTTCGACCTCGCGTCCTCCGAGGCGGTGTTCCAGATGGTCGACCGGCTCGACCGAGCGCTCGCCGAGGCCCGCCGCGTCCTCCGGGACGGCGGCGTCTTCGTGCTCAGCGTTCCCCACCCGCTCTCCGAGAACCTCGACGACGACACGGGGACCGTCGAGGGCGACTACTTCGATCCCGGACCGCGGGAGATCACGATCGACGAGGGCTACGAGTCGACGCTGACCGTCTTCGACCGCACGGTCGCCGACCTCCACGACGCCATCGTCGACGCCGGGTTCGAGGTGCGCCGGCTCGTCGAGCACAGGCGCCACGAGGTCAGGGAGAACGACCCGTCGGAGAGCGACCTCCCCGAACCCCTCTGGCGGGTGCCCCAGAGCGTTCGATTCTGGTCGGTCGCGGGATGAGCGGGGGCGAACGGTACCGGTTGCCGACCGCGGCCTCCGACTGGAACGCAGCGCGCGGCGGTCACCTGTCGACCCGGTGGCACCCGGGCGCTGTTCGGTGCCGCGTCACCGCATCGCCCGCCTGACGCCCTCGTACGCCACTCCGCCCTCGATGATCAGTCCGAGCGCGACCGCGGTGGCGCTGAGCGCGGTGAGCCGGAACCAGTCGAGCGACCAGGCCGCGAACGCGACGGCCGTCGCCGTCAGCAGGAGGTACAGCAGCGTCGGGAGCAGGGCCGCTTCGTCCATCTGTCTCACCGGTCGACAGTTCTCGCAAGCGAGACAAAAATCTAACTGGTCGGGGCGGCGTTCCGCGACGGAAACCTTGACGACCGTCGGGACCCAACTGTCGGCCATGTCCCTCCTCCCCCTACACGCCAATCACGCCGGCGGTCTCGACCCCGCCGCGGTCCTGGTCGGCGCCGTCCTCGGCGTCGCCGTCTGGCGGGGGATCCGACTGCTCGCCGCGCGCGACGGCCGGACCCGGTGAGCGAGGCGGGGCGAGCGAGTCCCAGCGGGCGAGGCGCCCGCGGTCCGTCACGCGGACGCTCAGAACAGTCCCGTGACGAACCCCAGGCCCATGAGTATCAGCACGGCCGCCGAGAACGCCGGCAGGTAGGCGGTGTACCGCTCGACCCGCTGCTCGTACCGCTGGTAGCCCGCGATGAGCAGGAGCGTGAGGGTGACGATGCCCGCGACGACCGTCAGCGCGTAGGTGGTCATCAGCGAGAGGCAGTAGCTCGACCCGGCGCACATCGCGATGATCTCGAACTCCTCCTCGTGGGCGAACCCGAGGACGAAGGCGAACCCCGCGATGCCCCAGAGCCCGCGCTCGGCCGCCTCCTCGGCCGAGCCGTGGCCGTGGCCGTGGCCGTGGCCGCCGACGAAGGGCATGGCCGTCTTCAGTCTGCCGAGCAGACCGCGGTCGCCGTGGTCGTGAGCGTGTCCGTGGTCGTCGTGCAGGTGCTCGTGACCGTGGCCGGCGTCGTCCTCGTGGCTGTGCCCGTGGTCGTCGTGGCTGTGACCGTGGTCGTGGCCGTGGTCGTCGTGGCTGTGACCGTGGTCGTGTCCGTCGTGGTGGTGGGACTCCTCGTCCCCGTGGTCGTGTCCGTGGGAGTGGCTGTGCCCGTGGAAGTACTCCCGGACGCCGAGCAGGATGAGGACCGCGCCGGCGACGATGCCGACCGGGCCGCCGAGCTGGACCCCCAGGAGCTCGATCGGTTCGTTGATCTGAGTGAGCTCGAAGTAGCGCTTGGCGAAGAAGAAGACGACCACCATCGCGATGCTGCTGACGAGGTGGCCCACCCCGAGCAGGAGGCTCGCGGCGAAGCCCGCGAGCCACTTGTTCGACTGGTCGAGGGCGTAACTGGCCGCGACCGGCCAGCCGTGCCCGGGCTCGATACCGTGGGCCACGCCGAGCGCGACCGCGCCGACGAACAGTCCGACCGCGTCTCCCGGTACCATTCTCGCCGTGAGGTAGGGAGACCGGACCTAAACGGGTTGTTATTACCGGATCGGGGTCGGCGTAATACCGGCGGGCAGGCCGACGCGCGGTCGTCTCCGTCGGGGCGGGTATCGTCACCGCCTCCGCGCCCCGACGGGGTCGCAGTTCCCGTCCGTCGCCGCCTCGGACGGCGCGACAACAAGTTTCATTTGGGGGACCGAAGAACCGTCACTGGATGAGTGCCGACGACCTCGACGAAGTGGACCGGGGGATACTCTACCTCCTGCAGCAGGACGCGCGGAACCTCACGCCGGTCGACATGGCCGAGCGACTGCCGGTCTCGGAGGGGACGGTCCGGAACCGCATCGAGAAGATGGAGGACCGTGGCGTCATCCGGGGGTACGTGCCGACCCTCGACTACGAGGCGGCGGGGTTCCCGCTCGAAGTCGTGTTCACCTGCACGGTCGCGGCCGACCGGCTGGCGGACGTCTCCGAGGCGGTGCTGGAGGTCCACGGCGTCGTCAACGTCCGGGAGCTGCTCGCCGGCCAGGGGAACCTCCAGGTCACCGGCATCGCCACGGACCTCGCGGACGTGATGGCGATCGCGGCCGAACTCACCGAGCTGGGCGTGACCGTCGAGTCCCAGCGGCTCACCCTCGACGAGCACGTCCAGCCGTTCAACCACCTGGGCCAGGACGTCCCGGAGGACTGATTTCGGCGTCGCCGACTCCTGACGTATAGCTACAGAAAGTACAATATTTCACTGATTTCTTGCGTCACAGGAGAACGATACCCCTAGATTTTTGGCCAGAGCACGCCTCTCTCCCGTCGAGAAATGACTGGCAAACTCGGGCACTCCTACAGTCTCGACGACGGCGAGACGATGCTTGACGGGGTCACGAAGACGGTCGCCGCGGTGGTCGGCGAGGACGTCCGGGATCTCCCCGCCCTCTACGACGTTCTGGACCCCGACTGCCTGGAGCGACTCGTCGAGTCTGCCCGCTGCGACCTCCGGGTCTCGTTCACGTACGCGGGGTGCGACGTCGTCGCCGACGGCCGGGGGCTGGTCGCCGCGGCGCCGGTCACCGACGGGACCGGCCGGTCGTTCGGCGAGTGCACCCACTGCGGTTCGGCGTTCGAACTCGACAGCGACTACCCGGTCGCGGTCCGGCAGGCCGACGGCGACGTGACCTTCTTCGCGTTCTGCGACGCCGAGTGCCAGGCCGAGTGGGAGACCCGCAGCCCCCGGGCCGCCGACGACTAGCGCTCGCCCGACCGGCGTCGGACCCGGTAGCGACCGGTCCGGTCGCTCGACGGGCGGCCGCTGTCGGGCGCGGAGCGTCCGCCGCCGTCGCCTCTGGGAACCCGACTGCGACCGACGCCGAGAAGCCAGTCAGTTACCGCAGAAGGAGTGAACCGTTCGGTCCGGACGGCCCCGCGGGGCCGTCCGACGAGGAACGCCGGCCGTCACGGTCCGGACCGCGGGCGGCCGGCGGTGCGACCGTCTCCCGGCGGCGTCGCCGGCGTCCGGCGGCCCTACTGGACGAGGGTGTCGTCCTCGAGGTAGTGGTCGATGACGTGGACGTGCTCCTCGAGGTGCTCGAGGTGCTCGCGCAGCATCTCGGCGGTGGCGTAGTCGCCGAGGTTCTCGGCGAGCTCGATGTGCTCGCGGTAGCTCTCGATGATGTCGCCGTACATCTCGACGTCGTTCTCGAACGAGGTCCGGATGTCGTAGACGTCCTCGTCCTCGGGCTCGACCGTCGCGGCCTCCGAGAGGGTCGTCATGTTCGCGTGCGGGACCCCGCCGATGGCCTGGACGCGCTCGGCCAGCTCGTCGGCGGCTTCCTCGACCTCCTCGTAGGCCTCCTGGAGGAACACGTGGATGTCGTTGTGCTCGGCGCCGGCCACGTTCCAGTGGTGCTTGTGGAGCTGGTGGTACAGCACGTACGCGTCGGCGAGGTCGGTGTTGAGCGCGTCGATGATCTGCTCGGCCTTCTCCCGGTCGAGCCGCACCGGGTTCTCCTCGACGGTGCCTTCCTCCTGACGAACGGTCTTCTGGGTGCTCATTGCGGTCGTAGATTCGACCGCTACCCACTTGAACTTTTCCGTACGAGAACATTTTTTGGGTTTACCTAAAATATAGTCCTCGCGGACGAACTTTCCGTTCGCGATCCCTGTCAGACGTTCGCACTGTCCGCCGGTCGACCCGGTTGCCTGATACCGGTTGGCGTACCTGTGGCTCTGTCGGGATACGGGAACTACCGGGAAGCCGTCACTGCCGTCGACGGCGACTGTTCGACGGTCGGCCCGCTGGAATCGGCTGACAGCAGAGACGGAAAACCAGTTACTCCCGGACGTCGACGGTCACGTCGGTCGCGATCCAGCCGTCGGTGTTGCCCTCCTCGGTGAGGACGCTTCGTCCGGGTCGCGTTTCGAGCAGCGAGAGCGCGGGGGCCTCGGGTTCGCGGTCCTCCTCGGAGATTTCGTCGCGATTCGCCTCGGAACGTGCGGCCATACGCGAGCTTTAGGCAAACCTAAATCTTAAAGGTTCTGGTGCGGCGCCGCTGCCCGGACACGGAGGCGCGCCGGCCCGCCGACCGCCGGCCGAACCCGAAATGCCCAACCCCGCCGGGGAGCAACCCCCGGACATGCGAACCAGTCTCAACGTTCCCGACGAAGTGCTGGCGGCCTTCGACGAGACGTGGCAGGCCCAGGGGCTCGACTCGCGCTCCCGGGCGGTCCGGGAGGCGATGCGCGAGTACGTCGAGTCCCACGCCGAACTCGAGTCGACCGAGGGGCCGGTGACCGCGGTGCTGGCCTACGACTACGAGCACGACGCGGTGATCCACGACCTCCACGCGGTCCAGCACGAGTTCGGCGAGGTCATCACCGCGACCAGCCACGTCCACCGCGGCGACTGGTGCTTGGAGACCGCGTTCTGCCGCGGCCCCGCCGCGAAGGTCCGCGAACTCGTGTACCGGCTCCGGGACTTCGACGCGGTGGCGCGCGTGACCGTGATGACGCTGGGTGCGGACAGGGAGTGACCCGGCACTGAGCGCAGAGGGGTGACGTCGCGGCGGCGGCTGACTGTGGCCGCTCCCGGCGACCCCGGCCCGGATCACCTTGGCGAGAGGACAAGATTTTTGCTCCGCTCCGGAGACCCCTCCGACATGCTCCCCCGAACTCCCCCGCGAACGGAGGTGTCGCCCCGTGGAGTGGCGGTCTGACCGGAGCCTCCAGCTCCGGATGGGGCTGACGCTCGCGTTCGTCCTCCTGCTGCCGTTCGCGTTCGCCTACGTCATGCTGTTCCTGCTCAACACGGTCGGGCTCGAACTCCTCGAGTTCGCCACCGAGCGACCGTGGAACGGCGAGTTCTACGTCGACCCGCTCCTGTTGGTCGGCGCCGTGGTCGTCGGCTTCGCCGCCCAGTACGCCCTCGGCGACCGCGTCGCGCTCCGGTCGGTGGGCGCCCGGCGTGTCGACGCCGACGAGCGCCCCGAGCTTCACGCTGCGGTGACCCGCCTCTCCTCGCAGCTCGACCTCCCGGTGCCCGACCTCGCCGTGAGCCGGACCGACGTGCCCAACGCCTTCACGGTGGGTCGGTCGCCGGCCAGCGCCACGGTCGTCGTGACGACCGGGCTGCTCGACCGGCTCGACGCCGAGGAGCTCGAGGCGGTGCTGGCCCACGAGCTCGCCCACGTCAAGAACCGCGACGTGACCGTGATGACCCTGGCGTTCTTCCTGCCGACGCTGACCTACTTCGTGGCGATGGCGGCGTACGTCGTGCTCCAGGGCGTCTTCCACGTGCTCGGGGGCTTTCGCCACGCTGACGACGACGGCGCGAAGGGACTGGCCGTGGCCATCGTCGTGCTCACGGTCAGCGCGATCCTGACGCTGGCGGTCTCGGCCGCCTTCTGGGTCGGGAGCTTCCTGTTCTTCCGGCTGCTGTCGCGCTACCGGGAGTACGCCGCCGACCGGGGCGCGGTGAGCCTCACCGGCAACCCCGGCGCGCTCGCCTCGGCGCTCCGGACGCTCGACGAGACGATGACGGAACTGCCCGACGACGACCTCCGCGAGCAGGACGGCGGGCTCGAGGCCCTCTACGTCGCGCCCATCGACGCGCCGCAGTTCGGCGCCGACCGCGACCTCATCAGCCGCGACGTGTTCCCCGCGACCCACCCGCCGACCGAGGACCGCATCGAGCGCCTCCGCGAGATGGACCGCGGCCTCGAATCGCGATGACCCGGCGGCCCGACCGTCCGGACGTTCCCTCCTCGTCCCGACGACGGTTTCTGAAAGCGGGCCTCGCCGCCGCCGGCGCCGCGTCGCTCGCGGGCTGCGGCTACCGCCCCGGCGGCGGCGACGTCCGGTGGTCGGTCCAGACGGGGACCGGCGTCTACGCTCCGGACGTCGTACTGGGCGGCGACCGACTGCTGTTCGCGGTCACCCGCTCGCGGCGGTCCTTCGACTTCGGGTCCGACGGGTGGGGCGAGTTCGGGTCGCTGACCGCCTACGACCCCGCGACCGGCGAGCGGCGCTGGGAGCAGGAGACCGACCCGCTCGTGGCCGCGACCGCGAGCGGGGACTCGCTGGTCGTCGGCCACGAGGACGGCGCCCTCTCGGCGTTCGACCCCGGAGGGAAGCGCCGCTGGCGCGCTCCGGTCGACGGGACGCCCCGCGAGGTCGCGGTCGGCCCGGACCGAGTCTACGCGCTCGCTCGAACGGTTGCGTCCGCGTCCGATGGGAGCGAGTCGGACGCCGCCGGCTCCGACGCGTCCGAACCGACCGCGGCCCCGACCGCCGCCCTGCTCGCGGTCGGTCTGGAACGCGGCGAGACCCTGTGGCGCCGCTCGGTCGACGTCCGCGGCGACCGCACGCTCGTCGCCTCGTCGGACGGGGTCTACGCCTGCCGGTACCGGGGCCGGAGCGACCTGTCGGTGGTCGCCCGGTCGCCGGCGGGCGAGGTCCGCTGGCGAGTCGACCGCAGGGCCGGGCCGTCGGGCGGCGAGGGCGCCCCGGTCGTCGCCGACGACACCCTCTACGTTCCCACCGACAACGAGCTGTTCGCGTTCGGCGCGGCCGACGGCCGCGAGCGCTGGTCCGCGACGGTCGCCGATCTGCGCGGGTCGCCCGCGGTCGCCGGCGGGACGGTCTACCAGTCCGGCGCCGCGCTCGCGGCCCTCCGCGCCGACGACGGGCGCGAGCGGTGGACCTTCCGGCCGACGCCGGACGGCGATCGCTCGGCGTGGGGGACGACCGGCGGACTCGCGACGTCGGTGGCGGCGGCGGCCGACGCGGTCTACGTCGCTACTGGCCGCCGGCTCTACGCGCTGGCCGCCGGAAGCGGCGAGGTCCGGTGGCGGGTCGCCGCCGACCTGGCGTCCGACGCGCCGATCGTCGTCGGCAAGTCCGCCGTGGTCCGGACCGAGTCGGGCGTCCTCCGGGCGCACCGGCGGACCTGACCGACCGTCGTTCGATTCCAGAAACGAGTTCCGGGGGTCACTCCCGCTCGAACAGCACCGCGAAGCACAGCACCGCGACCAGCAGCAGCGCCACCGCGAGCCTGGCCCGCCAGGCCGCGGGCGACGGCGAGACCAGGCCCATGACGACCGCGGTCGCGCCGGCCAGCGCGATCCCGCCGGCGCCGACCAGCAGCGTCCCGACCGCGTGGGCGGCCTCGCCGGCCCGGGTCTCGGCCTCGGAGCCGACCTGGGCGCCGAGGTCCACGGCGTTGGTCCCGAGGGCGTGGACCGCCAGCGCGCCGGCGACGCCGCCGAAGACGGCGAGCGCCGACCCGCCGGTCTCGGCGACCGCCAGCGCGGCGACGACCAGCGCGGCCGCGGCCACCGCGAACCCGCTGGCCGAGTCGCGGGCGACCCACGGCGCGACCAGCACCGCGACCAGCCGCCGGGCGACCGCGACCACGAACAGCACGGCCCCGACCGAGCCCGCGACCGTCGCGGTCAGGCCGAGCGACGCCACGGTCTCGCTCCAGTCGGCGCCCACGGTCCCGGCGAGTCCGCCGGCCCGGTCGGGGAGCGCGACCGCGAGCAGGCCGACCGCGACCAGGGTCGCGACCCCGCCGGCGGCGTAGGCCACCGCCCGCGGCGGGTCGGTCCCGGCCCACCCGACGAACAGCGCCTGGAGCCCGCGGGCGGCCAGCACGCCGACGAGCCCGGCGAGCAGGACGGCCAGCGGGACGTGGAGCGCGCCGGTGGCCAGCACCAGCCCGACCACGCGGCCGAACACCGACATCGTCTCGAGGAACCCCGCGAACCAGCCCGGCCCCCACGAGGTGAGCGCGAGCAGGACCTGGAGCCCGAGCGCCGCCCAGTAGGCCCTCGGGAGGTCCTCGATCCGGACGTCGAACCGGTCGAGCGTCGCGGCCCGGAGGTCCCGGCCCTCGGGCAACCACCGGTCGAGCACCGGCACCGCCCAGTGGAGCAGCTCGACGACCGCCAGCACCTCCAGCTGGAGCACGACCAGCATCGCGAGCAGGCTGGACGTGGCGGCGTCGACGACGCCGGCGGTGCCGACACGGACCAGCGCGGCGAGCGCGCCCGAGTGGAGCAGCACCGCGGTGACGGCCCCGATCGACAGCACCGTGGCCGACCGCCAGAGCGCTCGGCCGGCCGGGCGCTCGACCCGCTCGTCGAACGCGACGGTCGCGTTGACGGCGGCCGCCGCGACCGCCGCGCCCGCCAGCAGGGCGACCGCGCCGCCGCCCAGCAGCGCGACGCCCGCGAGCGCGCTCACCCCGGCGACGATGCCCACGCTGCCGACCGCCCGGCGGGCGTTCGTCTCCGACTGGACGGCGCGGACGCCGAGCGCGACGACCACCGCGCCGGCCAGGCTGCCGACCACCGCCGGCAGGCTCCCGTCCGCGGCCCCGAGCGCGAGGCCCGCGAGCACCGCGACCAGCACGGCGACGGTGCCGCTGAACGGGGTGGCCCGGCGCTCGGGGACCCGCTCGGTCGCGTCGTCGGCGCGGGCCCACTCGCGCAGGCTCATCCCGACCACCTCGCGGTGGCCTTCGAGACGGCCGTGCGAATCGGCTCGTCGGGCGACCAGTCGACGACCTGGAGGCCGCCGGACCGGGCCGCGGCGAGCCGCTCGGAGCGCTCGATGCGCTCGAGGGCCGCGCCCGGCGTGGCGCTCTCGCGGGTCGGCGCCGCCCGCGCCCCGTCGGCGGCCCGGCGCTCGCTCGTGACGTCGGGGCTGACGACCGTCACGGCGTGGCCGTAGGCCCGGAACCGCCGGGCGACCTCGACCGCGTAGTCGTCTGCCATCGGCGACAGGAAGACGACCTGGGCGCCGGCCGGCGTGCGCTTGCGGAGCGTGTCGAACCGCGACTCGTTGGCCCGCTTGCGGCGCCTGTCCGAGAAGATCCCGACGTCGAGTTCGTCGGGCGGCGTCGCGTCCTCGAGTTCGGCCCGGACGCGGGCGACCTGTTCGTCGCCGCCCGCGGGGTCGAGGTACGCCTCCTCGGGGCCGAACAGCGCGAGGCCGACCCGGTCGTTGCGCCGGACGAACGCCTCGACGAGTCGCTCGGCGGCGTAGGTGCACAGTTCCACCGCGTCGGGTTCGCCGTCGCGACGGGCGACGTGGGCGAGCGTCCGGGTGTCGACGACGACCAGCACGGTGGCGGCCCGGGTCTCCCGGAAGTCGACGGTGGTGAGCTCGCGGGTCTTGGCGTAGCGCTTCCAGTCGATGCGGCTCATCGGGTCGGCCGGTTGGTACTCCCGGGTGGCGTAGAACTCCACGCCCTCCCCGCCCGAGTCGGTCGTGACCTGGCCGGGGTGCGAGGAGGTGTCGGCCGGCAGCGGGACGTCGTCGGCCCGCGTCCGGCAGGTGATCCGCGCGTCGCCGTCGGGCGCGTCGGGCGTCGCGGCCCGGCGGGTCGTCCGGCGCTCGGCGCTGCCGCCGACGTTGCGGGCCACGAGGGTCGTCTCGCCGAACTCGTGGGTGCCCCGGCGCGCCCGGACCGCGTACTCGAACGTCGCCTCCTCGCCCGGTCGGAGGCTGGTGCAGTGGCGGGGCGACCCGGAGACGACGGCCAGCCGCTCGGGCACGCCGTCGACGACCCGGAGGTCCGGCAGCGGCTCGTCGCCCTCGTTGCGGACCGTCAGGCTGACTTCGACGTCGCGGCTCGGCAGCGGCGATCGGTCCTCGATGACGCGCTCGACCGCCACGTCGAGGGAGGGCGGTCGGGTGCCGTACCGGTAGGCCGCGAACGCGAAGCCCACGACTCCGGCGAGGAACATCGTGGTGTTCTTCGTCAGGATGCCGCCCGCGCCCGCGAGCAGCGCCACGGTCGTGCCGGGGTCCCACCGCGGGCCGACGCGCACGGCGGGCGGTTCGTCGGCGTCGTCGTCCGACGGGTCGCCGCTCACCGTCTCGCCCGGTCGGTCCTCGTCCCGTTCGTCCGCCTCGTCGGCCGCGTCGGAGTCGGGGCCGTCCCGGTCGCGGCCCAGCGCGCTCGGTCCGTTCCGCGAGACGCGGAACGCCGCGGCGTAGATGACCCCGACCGCGCCCACCAGCAGGACGAGCGCGAGCGTCCGCTCGTTCATCGGCCGACCACCTCCCGCTCGGCGTCGGCGGCCTCGCCGTCGGGGGTGACCGCGACGCCCTCGGAGGATTCGGCGGTCCCGCTCGCGTCCTCCGTGTCGACCGTCTCGCTCTCGTCTGCGGCGCCGGCCGTCACGCCCGGTCCGAACACGTCGGTCGGGTCCTCGACGGTCGGTGTCTCGTCGGTCCCGGTGGTCTCGGGGCGCTCGCGGGCCTCGATCCGCTCGCGGCCGCTCACGTCGTCGCGGTCGAGCGCCTCGATCTCGGCGACGGCGTGGCCCGCCCACCGCTCGAAGTGCTCGCCGCTGGCCCAGTCCCGGATGCGGGTCCGGAGCGGCGCGTAGTTGCGCCGGCCGAGGAAGGCCGCCGCGCGGGGGTCGTCGGTCCACGCCCCCGACCCGACCAGGTCGGCGGCGGTCTCGCGGTCGACGTTCTCGACGTCCGCGACGACCGAGATGGCGGTCTGCAGGATCCGCTTGTGGGCCTTCCGGCGCCCGGAGGCGAGGGCGTCGGCCTCGTCGGGGTCGACGTCGAACACCGCGTCGACGTCGTGGCCCGCGGTCCGGTACTCGTCGTAGTAGGCCCGCTCGGGCGGTCGGGCCGGCGTCCAGCGGCCGGAGTGCCCGGCCGCGTCGTCGACCGCGCCGGTGGCGGTCTCGCGCAGCGCCTGCGCGCCGAGCAGGCCGGCCGCCAGGCCGAACAGCACGATGGCGGCCGGCGAGGCGACCGGCCCCGACAGCGGCCGGAACACCGCGGCCGGGAACAGCCACGGCAGGAAGGCAACGCCAAGCGCCAGCGCCAGCGCGGTCCCGCCGAGGGCCGCGAGCGTCCGGGGCCGCTGGAGCCGCGCGACCGCGCGGCCGAGGAGCCGGGCGATCACTCGCCGTCACCCCCGTACCGTCGCGCGGTCATTCGTCGTCCCTCCAGTGGTCGCGGAGCCGGTCGAGCGCCGACCGGGCCGAGTCGGTCCGGGCGTCCCGCGGCAGGTCGCCGTACCGGACCTCCCGGAAGGCGTCGGTGAGCCGCCGGACCGCCTCGTCGGGGTAGCCCCGCCGGACCGCGGCCCGGGCGACCTCGCCGGGCGTCCGGGCGCGGCGGTTGCGCACCGGCACCCGGTCGCGCAGCGCCTCCCAGGCCTCCTCGACGGTCGGGGGCCGGACGTTCTCGGGCTCGGCGGTCCGGCCACCTCCGGCGTTTCCGCTGTCCGTGCTCCCGCGCCCGCCGCCGAGGCTCGGCACGCTGACGCTCCCGAGGCTGGCGAACAGGCCGCCGCCGGCGCCGAGGCCGGCGAGCGCGCTGGGGACCGCGGTGAACGTCGCGGCCAGGCCCCGGGCGCCGATCCGGAGGGCGTCGGCGGTCCCGCGGCCGGCGGCCCCCAGGACGCTCCCGAGCGCGCCGCCGACCGCGCCGGTCAGCGACGCGGCGTCGTCGAGCAGTCGCGGGACGGCGCCCGACAGGCCAACGACCAGCGACATCGTCCGGGTCGGGACGCCGCCGAGCAGTTCGCCGACGGGGGTCCCCCCGACGACGACGGTGAACGGGATCGCGCCGCCGGCCGCGTTGACGGCGAGCACGCCCGACCAGAAGCCGGCGATGGCGAGACCGCCGACGATCGTCAGGCCGGCGAGGACGACGACGCCGAGCAGGTTCTGGCCGCCGCCTCCGCCGACGTCGGCTTCGCCGGCGGCGGTCGTGGTCGTCGCGGTGGCGGTAGTCGTTGTCGCAGTCGTCGTGGTTTCGTCTCGACCACTCGTCGTCGTGCCAGGGGGCGGGGACGTTGCGGTGGTGGGCTGTCGGTCGACGTCGGTGCCGCCTCCGGCGCCGGGCGGTGCGTCCGGGCCGCCGCCGAGGCCGACGCCAGCGGGCTGGCTCCCGAAACCGCTGGCGGGCAGGAGGGTGGCGGCGACTGCGACGGCGAAGACGCAGAGGGCGGCGAGGGCGGCGCGGCGGCGTTCGTGTGCCACGGTTGAGGGGAAAACTTTCAGTCAGATATATCTTCCTCTCCGTCATAGCCCAACTCGACCCGCCCTCCATGTCCCGAGACTCCCCGCCGAACGACCGCTCGTCGGACCGCCCGGCCCTCGGCCGGCGCGTCGCGGCCACCCTTGCGCTCGTGCTGGCCGCCGACGCGCTGTTCGTGGGCGTCGTCGCGTACCTGCTCCGGCCGTGGCTCCTCCCGCTGGTCGGCGGCGGCCTGCCCGGCGGCGCGTGGGCCGCGCTCGTCGCGGTGGCCACGCTCGCGCTCGCGTGGGCCCAGCTCCGGTACACCCGCCGGGAGGCGCTCCGGGCCGCCGACGCCCGGCCGGTCGACGAGTCGGCGTACCCCGACCTCCACGCCCGGCTCCGCCGGCTGGCCCAGACCGCCGGCGTGACGCCCCCGACGCTCGCCGTGGCCGAGACCGACGTCCCCAACAGCTTCACGGTCGGCGACCTGCGCGGCGGGACCGTCGCGGTCTCGACCGGGCTGCTCGACCGGCTCGACGGCGACGAGCTCGACGCGGTGCTGGCCCACGAGCTCGCGCACCTCCAGAACCGCGACGCCGCGGTGATGACGCTGGCGACGTTCCTGCCAGCGCTGGCCAACGACGAGTACTCGCTGTTCTCCGACGCGAGCGGCCCGGTCAGGACGCTCGGGCTCGGCCTCGCCGCCGTCGGCGGGTACGCGGTCAGCACCGGGCTGGTCGACGCGGCCCCGTTCAGCGCCGAGTCGCTGCTGGCGTTCGCCGGCCTGGTCGTGTTCACCGGGCTGTTCGGCGGGGTGGCGCTGGGCCTGCTCGCGCTCCCGGTGGTGGTCCTGAGCGGCCGGCTCTCGCGGTACCGGGAGTTCGCGGCCGACCGCGCCGGCGCATTGCTCGCCGGCGACCCCGCCGCGATGGCCGCGGCGCTGGAGGCGCTCGACGACGACGCGCCCGCCTCGCCGACCGAGGACGCCCGCGCCGCCGGCGTCCGGGAGCTCTGCTTCCTGCCCCACGGCATCGTCCGGACCGAGCCCGCCGACGGCGACGACCCGATTGCCGGCCTCCCGGTCGACGTCGAGACTCACCCCCCGACCGCCGAGCGCGTCGCGAAACTCCGCGACCTGGCGGCGGAGGGCCGGGACGGGTACCGGTAGGTCGGTCTTGCGCTTTCGACGGTCAGATTCTACCAGCGACTTCTCCACTTCGGCGCACGCTGGCGTCTCGGCGAGCGGAGCGAGCCGAGGCTCGCGGGAGCGAAGCACCCACGGCGGACCCTCGTGGTCCGCCAGGCGTGCGAGGGATGAGCAGCACAGCGAACGCAGTGAGCGAGCAGCGCAAGCGGCTGGGGAGGCGTGAGGCCCGCGGTTGCTGTGCGGTTGCGGGACAGCGGTGACGGCAGTAACTAGCTGCTCGGCTCTTCCACAGGTCGAACCTCCGGACAACCGACAGTTCGATTTCGGAGCGCAATCTACACTCTATCCGAGTCGAGCCTACCTGAACCGAACGCCGCCGAGATACAGCCCGTTCGGGACGACGAGCGTTCCGATGGGAGCATCCGATACGTCACCGACACCGCCGCTCCGGAGTCCAGCCGAGCCGAGTTTCTGGACGCCGACGAACGCGAGGGCGAAGCCGAGCAGCCGGCGAGCCGGGGAGGTCCCGACGAGGCGAACCGGCCCGAGCGAGCGCGCCGGACCGCCGGGGGAGTCGGTCTCGGACGTCGTCGGCGGTTCTCGGCGCGGGACGGTACGTCCTCGCGCGGCCGAGGAACTGAGCGAGGCGTGCGGTCGGAGGGGCGGAGACGATTGAACGGAGCGCGAGAGACAGAGACTGATTGCGACGGCCGCCGTCACTGGATCGCTACTGCTTCCTCCTGTCCGGGTCGCGCCCGAACAGCACCAGCGCGAAGGCGAGCGGCGAGAGCAGGCCGGCGAGGACGCTGCCGCCGACCGCGTACTCGGTGGCGCCCAGCGAGACGCCGCCGGCGGACTCGGCCGACGCCGCAGCCTCGTCGCCCACGACCACGGCACCCTTCATGCCCATCGCTTTGTGCGGAACGCAGGCGTACTTCGTGATTCCGGCCTCGTCGAACGTCTGCTCGAAGGTGTGGCCCTGCTCGCCGGTCAGCTTGCTCTCGAACGAGCCGTCCTCGGCCACGACGTTGTGGCTGCCGCCCTTGCCGGTCCACTTCCAGATTACGGTGGTTCCGGGGTCGACGCGAACTGCTGCGGGACCGAACGCGAAGTTCCCGTTGTTGCCCGCAGCGCCGACCGCCACGGTGACTTCCGACTGACCAGTTTTGTCGACGATCCCGTCGTAGTTCGAGACGCCTTCGAACCACGACGAGAGGTCGCCGCCCGACTGGGCCGCCGCCGGGCCGGCAAACCCTGTCGCGGCTGCGGTCGCCGTCGCCGCTGCGCCGACCTGTATCGCGCGCCGGCGGGTGTATTCTCGGGTCATCGTCCTACCCCTGGTAGCCGGCGTACTCCATCAGCTGGGCGAAGATGTCGGTGTCCATCGCCGACTCGTAGACGACGCCGTTGAGCATCCCGCCGGGGTACGACCGGCCGTTCATGACGTGGTTGACCTTGTGGCAGTGCATCAGGTAGATGCCGGGGTCGGCGTCGGCCTCGAACTCGATGGTGTGACGCTCGGCGGGCGCGATGTTGGTCACGTCCATGTCGTGGCGGGCGGCCTCCGGGATCACGCCGCCGTCCTTCTCGACGCGCCGGAACCGGTGGTTGTGGATGTGCATCGGGTGGGACATGTACCCGCCGTTGACCATGTGCAGCCGGACCGTCTCGCCCCGCTTGACGATGATCGGCGAGCCGTCCTCGGGGTGGAGGGTCCGGGGCGCGGACTTGCCGTTGATGGTGAAGACGTCGGGGTTGCGCTTGCGCGGGTTGTAGCTCGCGCTCTCGCCGGCCATCATCCGCGAGAGCGAGGAGTCCCACTCCTTCAGCGTGAGGAAGTACTCCCTGTCGGCGGGCTCGTACCCCTTCGGGTCGACCCGGAAGATGCCGAACATGCCCATCTCGATGTGGCGCGGGGTCTGGTAGTGGCAGTGGTAGAGGTGGGTGCCGGGCACGTTCGCCGGGATCTGGTAGGTGTGCTTCTCGCCGGGCTTGACGGTGATGCCCGTCGTCGTGGGCACGCCGTCGTTCTCCCACGTCTTCTGGACGCCGTGGAAGTGGAGCGTGTGCGGGCGCTTGCCCTCGGTGTTGTCGAGGGTGACCTCCATGTCCTGGCCCTCGGTCGTCCGGAGGATGGGGCCGGGGACGCTGGGGTCGCCGTCGTCGGCCTGGAACGCCCACACCTGCGGCAGCTCCACCGGCCCGCCCATCGAGTCGAGCGGGTGGACCGCGTGGGTGGCGGGCTGGGACTTGAGCGTGACTTTACCGCCCTGTTCGTCGACGTTCACGATCTCCGGCGGGCTCGTGGACGGGAGCGAGGTCTGGGACTGCATGGCTCGCTGCTGTGTCGCGGGTCGGTCGCGGCCGCTCGGGGCCGTACAGCCGGCGGCGGCGGCCAGGCCGCCCGCGCCGGTCGCCTTCAGAAAGTCGCGTCGCGACGGGCCGTCTCCGGGGGCTCCGATGTCGGTCATTGGTACAGTTCCACCTTCGATGGGCTACTTAAAGAGCGCCGGCGGTGATTCCCACGAGCTGGGAGGCCGGTTGAACATGTTCGGTGCGGTGGGCGGTCTCCGACCCCGGGCGAACACGTGCGGCCGAGACCCGGAGGCGGCGCGGCGGTCGCTGAAGTCGAACCAGTTATGTGTTCCCTGTCGGAAGGTGCGAACGGATGGTTCGAGACCCGGTCGGCGTGGAGGACGCGCCGGACCTCCAGGCGGTCCTCGACGCCCTCGACGACCCGGACTGCCGGGCCATCGTCAGACAACTCGACGAACCCATGACAGCGAGCGAGATCTCCGAGGCGACCGACATCCCGCTCTCGACCGTCTACCGCAAGCTCGACGCGCTGACCGAGGCGTCGCTGCTCTCGGAGCTGACCGAGGTCCGCAGCGACGGCCACCACACGACCCGCTACGACCTCGACTTCGAGGAGGTGACGTTCGCGCTGACCGACGACCGGGAGCTCGACGTGACCGTCTCGCGGCCGTCCCGCACGGCCGAGGAGCGGCTCGCGGACATGTGGTCGGAGGTGCGCAAGGAGACGTGACGGGGGACGTGCTCACGGTCACGGTGCTCGTGGTGGTGCTCAAGACCGTCACGCTCGCGCTCGGCGGGCTCACCACCTTCTTCGCCTACAAGGCGTACCGCCGGACCGAATCGCCGGCGCTGGGCGCGCTCGCGCTCGGCTTCGGCGTCGTCACGCTCGGCGCGTTCCTCGCCGGCATCGCCGACCAGGTCGTCGGCGTCGACCGGACCCTCGTGCTGGTCATCGAGAGCGCGCTGACCGCGGCCGGCTTCGCCGTCATCACCTACTCGATGTACGTCGAGTAGGGTCGCCCGCCCGGTGTCCGCGAGACGTGCCGCGCCCGGCGGGCGCGGCCGGCCTCACGCCGCGCCCGACTCCCGCAGGTAGAGGTAGACCGAGAGCCCGAGGAAGGCGACACTCAGCGCGCCCGTCAGCAGGCCGACGCTCCGGTACTCCATCCCGCCCAGCAGCCAGAGCACCCCCAGCGTGCCGACGTACACCGCCGCGAGCAGGTAGAGCATCGCCCGCCAGTAGCCCGTGAAGAAGAACAGGACGCCGACGACGAACAGCCCGGCCACGACGTAGAACCGGGGCTCGTCGGCCGCGGCGGCCAGGTAGACGTGGACCCCGGCGAGCGCGAGCGCGAGCAGCGCCACCAGCCAGTCGAACGCCGTCTCGCGCCCGCCGTGGGTCGCGCGTCCGATGCTCATCGGCGGCCCTACGACGTGCCCGGTTATGTGTCTGTTTCCCGGTCGCACCGCCGCGTTCCGGTTCCGGCCGGTGCCGGTCCCGGTGGCGTTCGGCCGGGTCCGCTCACACCGTCGCGCTCCGGTCGGCGACCACCACCGAGTCGCCGCCCCTCACCGCGATGACCGTCACCGTCACCCGGTCGCCGTCTCCGATCTTCGGCGACTCGAAGCGACCGACGCTGCCCGTACTCACGGACACGCCGGTGTCGTCGACCACCACTCGGTCGCCCACGCCGTCGAGTTCGACGGTCCGGCGCTCGCCGCGGACCTGGACCCTGACCTTGAGCGTCTCGGCGCCGGCGGTCGTCAGCCACGTCACCGTCACCCGGTCCTCGCTCGTCGAGTAGTCGACGGTCGCGGTGGCGTAGGCGCCCTGTTGACTGCCGGCGAGGCCGAACACCTGGGTCCCCGCCGCCGTCGCCAGTACCACCGTGATGCCGACCATCAGGACCGCGCCGACGGCGGGCGAGGTGGCCCGGTCCTCCGGCAGCGAGTCGGCGAGACGTGTTCGAGTCATTGAGTCGTTCGGCGGAGCCTCGCGCGGACGACACTTTGTTATGCGCGGACTGTCGGTGCGACGGGAGGGGTCGCGCCGAACGCAGCGTGGCGCTGCCGTCGTTCCAGGGGAGCCTGTTCGGGCGTACGCTCGGCGTACCCGCTCGGTCACCGCCGTCGGGGCCCTCCGGGCTCGATTTCCCCGCGGGTCGCCGTTGGTTCACCGGACGGGCGCGTTCGGTTTTCCCGCGACCGGGTTTCTTTTTGGCCGACTCCGGCAAAACTCGCGACAACTCCGCCGGTTTTACCAAAAAGCGACTTCCGAATTATAAATAATTAACTACATATGCCGCTCCGTGGTCCTTCTATTTGCATGTCCGAGAAATCCAACATGTCCCGCCGCTCGTTCCTGAAGGCGACCGGCGGGGCGGCATCGGCGGTCGCGCTTACGGGTACCGCGGCGGGTCAGGAGACGACGACCCAGCAGGGGGGTGGCGGCGGCACGCTGAACCTCATCAACACGGGCACGATGAGCACGCTCGACCCCATCAAGGCGACCGACACCGCTTCGGGGACGGTCATCCAGAACGTGTTCGACGCCCTGATGAACTATCCGAACGGGGAGATCGAGGTACAGAACCAGCTGGCGACCGGGTACGAGACCTCCGACGACTTCACCACGTACACGTTCAACCTGAAACAGGGCGCGCAGTTCCACGGGGACCACGGCGAGGTCACGGCCCAGGACTTCGTCTACTCGTGGGAGCGGCTGGCCGCCTCCGACCAGTCCCGACGGGCGTACTTCATCCTCGACTCCATCGGCATCAAGCACGAGACGACCCAGCAGAACGGCGAGGAGGTGTACAAGCCCGGGTCGCTCGCGGTCGAGGCCGTCGACGACTACACCCTCCGGTTCTCCATGGAGCAGCCGTTCCACGCGACGCTCCCGATGCTGGCGTACACGTCGTTCGCCGCGGTGCCGGAGGGCATCGTCGGCGACATCGAGGGGTACGAGGGCCAGATGAGCCACCAGCAGTTCGCGACCGAGAACCCCATCGGCGCCGGCCCGTTCGAGTTCGACCACTGGTCGCCCAACGACGAGGCCGAGGTGCGCGCGTTCGATAACTACCACGGCGAGGGGCCCAACCTGGACGCGGTCAACTGGCGCATCATCGAGGACGACAACGCCCAGTACACCTACGCGATGAACAAGAACGCCGACTACTTCCCGATCCCGACGACCTTCTTCAACCCGTCGAAGCTCAACGTCGAGCGGACCGACGACCTGGGTCGGGACGTCGGCACGTACGGGCCGGTCCGGAACGGCGAGACGCTCAACTACCTCGGGGTGTCGACCATCAGCGCCTACTACCTCGGCTTCAACACGAACCGGGTTGAGAAGCCCGCCCGGCAGGCGGTCGCGCACGCGATGAACCAGCTACAGCTGGTCGAGCAGGTGTTCAAGGGGCGCGGGACGGCCGCCTACCACTTCACGCCGCCGAACATCTATCCGGGCGGTCCCGACGCCTACGACCAGCACGCCAAGCAGAACTACCCCTACGGGTACAACCGGACGCAGCTCGACAAGGCCAGGCAGGTGATGGAGGACGCCGGCTACGGGCCGAACAACCGCTACCAGTTCAAGCTCACCATCTACGAGTCGAACGTGTGGCAGCAGGTGGCACAGCTCCTGCGCGACAAGCTCGCCAGCGCTCACATCCAGTTGACCGTCGAGCGGGCGCCGTTCTCGACGCTGCTCCAGCGCGGGCGCGAGGGCAACCTCCAGGCGTACTCGCTGGGGTGGATCATGGACTGGCCCGCGCCCGACAACTTCCTGCAGCTGCTCAACCCGCCCCAGACCGACACCTCGAAGGACGCGCCCATCTCGTACGTCAACTGGTCGGACACCGAGGCCGCCCAGCAGGCCACGCAAGCCTGGCAGACCATCCAGAACAATCCCGCGCCGACCGACCAGGCCCAGCAGGCCCGCAACGAGGCCTACGTGAAGATCGAGGAGGCCAACTGGCAGGACGTGGTGTTCCTCCCGGTCTACCACCAGACCGACGAGCGGTTCTGGTACCAGGACCTGAACGTCGAGAAGTTCGGCGCGGCGGGGCCGAGCCGCCAGATGTACAACACGACCGACTTCCAGTAGCGGCGCGGCTCGCTTCTCATCTTTCGCGGACGGGACTCCGGCGACGGGCGGACGAGTACGAGCGATTGCGCCGGTCGGTCCCCAGTGCGGGCGACCGTCGACAGCCCGTCACAGCGGCGTCCACTCGGTCGTGATGTCGCGGGTCGGGACGTGCCAGCGCTGCTGGGCGTCGTGGTCGCGGTCGGCGGCGTCGACCGCCCGGAGCTCGATGACGGCGTCGGTCGGCTCGGCCAGCGCCCGCACCGGGTCGGCGTCGCGGGCGGCCGGGAGGACGTAGTGGGCCATGGCGCGGTGGTCGCGGACGCGCTCGCCGACCGCCTCGAGGCACCGCCGGACGACCTCGACCCCGTAGTGGTCCAGCAGCGGGGCGAGCGAGTCGACGCCGACCCGGAGGTCGGCCGGCGAGAGGTGTTCGGCCGCGCTCGCGGCGCCCTCGATGGCCTCGACGAGCGCCCCCTCCAGGCCGCGCAGCTCCGGGTCGGTGATACGGGTCTCCCGGACGTCGGCGAGCTCCGGCGGGAGTTCGGCGTCGGCCGCGGTCGACCGCGGGACGCCCGCGTGGGTCACCAGCCGGGTCGTCTCGGCCAGCGGGCGCGGGGGTTCCCCGGGGTCCGGGAGCCGGTTCGCGACCCCCGCCGGCGTCGCGTCGGTGACGGCCAGCACCCGGTGGCGCAGCACGTCGGGGTCGCCGAACAGCTGGGCGCTCGCCCGCGTGAACACCTCGCGGGGCGCGTCGCCGACGACCAGGAGGTTGCAGCCGGTCGCCTTCAGCTCGTTCAGCAGCGACAGAAACGCCGCGGTGTCGTCGGGCGGCAGGTCGTCGGGGGCCCGCCGGGTGTGTCGTCCCGTCACCATGGTGTATTGTTACTCCGTTTCCATCTTCCGCGTTATAAAATTTCCTCTCGGACCGCCGTTCATCCAACGCCGCCCCGTCCGAATCAGGGCCCGGCACGCGCGACGGCTCGCCACCGACCGGTGCGGAGTCGGGCCCGACCGAGGTGGGCTCAGGTCCGAACGCGGGGGAGTAGGAACCGAACGCGGGGGAGTAGGAACCGAACGCGGGGGAGTAGGAACCGAACGCGGGGGTCGGACCCCCTGGATCATCGCGGGTGGGCCCGGCGACAGCGCGTCAGAGGATCCCGTCGTCACCGCCGCCGGGGTCGGTGCGCTGCAGCTCGACCGAGCCGGCCGGGACCCGGTACCGACGCAGGAGCCGTCTGGGCGCGTCGGCCGAGTCCTCGTCCCGGTCGACGTGGTAGCCCGAGTAGACCAGGCGGTCGCGCCCGACGTCGACGACCGCGTACCCCCAGTGGCTGCTGTCGAACCACTCGACGTGGGGGTTGCCGGCCTTGAGCGCCCCGACCACCGTCTCGGTGCCGTTCTCGGGGAACTCCCCGAGCGCCACGAGGTTGTCGCTGCTGACCGCGGGCGCCATGAACTCGACGCCGGCGGGCTCGCCGGGCCCGACGTCCGACAGGCCGTCCTCCCCGCCGACCAGCTCGTAGTCGGTCAGCAGGTAGGCCGCGAGGTAGCTGTGCATGTCGCCGGTCAGCGCCACCAGGTTGTCGACGCCGGCCTTCGAGAGCCGCGTCAGGACCCGCTCGCGCTCGGACTGGTAGCCGTCCCACGCGTCGGCGTTGACCGTCACCTCGCCGCCGTCGACGAACCTGAAGGCCGACGCCAGCACCTCGTTGCCCCAGAGCTTCCATCTTGCGTTCGAGCCGGTCATCCCGTCGAGCAGCCACCTCCGCTGGTCGTCGCCCAGCATCGTCCGGCCCGGCTCCTCGGCCGCGGTCTTCGCGGGGACCGACGAGTCGGACTCGTCGGGCTCGGGCGGCGGCGACCGGTAGAGCCGCTCGTCGGTCACGAACAGCGCCGCCAGGTCGCCGAACCGGAACGACCGGTAGAGCCGGAAGTGCTCCCTGATGGCCTCGGGCGAGAGCCCCGACCCGTCCTCGGCGGGCGGGTCGTACTTCACGCGCGCGGGAACGTACTCGGTGTAGGCCCGGATGCCCGCGACGTACAGCTCCCGCATGAACTCCGGGTCGTCGCCCCGCGGGTGCTCGGTGGTCTCGGGGGCGTCGGTCTCGTAGTTCCACCACCGGTCCGCGACGATCTCGTGGTCGTCCCACGTGTGGATCATGGTGTGTCGCCGGAGCGCCCGCCGGAGCAGGTCGTCCGAGCGGTACGTCCGGTAGAGGTGCCGGAAGTCGGCCAGGTCCTGTGCCTGGTGCTCGCCGCTCGGCAGGTCGATGGCCCGGTCGTCGGGGCCGTCCTCGCCGCCGTACTCGTAGATGAAGTCCCCGAGGTGGACCAGGAAGTCGACGTCGGCCTCGGCGATGTGACCGAACGCGCCGAAGTAGCCGTGGCGGTAGTCGTTGCACGAGGCGACCGCCAGCCGGAGCGAGTCGGGGCTCGCGCCCGGTTCCGGCAGCGTCCGGCACCGGCCGACCTCGCTGGCGTCGCCGTCGTAGACGAACCGGTAGTAGTAGCGGCTGTTCGGGCCGAGTTCGCCGTCGACGTCCGCGGTGACGGTGTGGTCGCGCTCGGGCCCGAACCGCTCGGGCGGGACGGTCCCGCGGTAGACCGGGTCCTCGAACGCCTCGTCGCGGGCCACCTCGACGGCCAGCGGCGTCTCGCCGTCGTAGGCGTCGGGGTCGAGCCGGGTCCAGAGCAGCGCGCCGCTCGGCGTGGGGCCGCCGCTCGCGACCGACTGGGGGAACACCGACGTCGCCGCCTGGCGGTCGACCGCGAACGTCCCGGGGTCGGCGGCGTCCGGGTCGGCCCGTGCGGCGACCGCGTCGGCGGCCGACAGCGTCGCCACCGCGCCGGAGAGGCCGGCCGTCCCCGTCGCTCGCAGAACGTCTCGTCTGGAGGGCTGGTCGTCGGGCACGGACGCTGCGACGCCGCGCAGCCGCTTAAGCGTGGGGGCGGCGATTACGGGGTCCTCAGCCGGCTCGCGACCGGTTTCCCGGGCTTCGAGGTCAGCCGACCGTCGGGTAGTTTCCGGCTCTCCGTCGGCTGGTACAGCGAAGTCGATTGTTTTATTGATTAGGATAGATCATCGCTGCCAACACATGGACCGAGCACTCGCAGTCGTCGACGCCGACGCGTCCACGAAGCGACTCGTCCGGGAGGCGGGCGAACTCGCCGCCGCCGTGGGGGCCGAACTGGTGTTGCTGCACGTCACGACCGACGAGGAGTACGAGGACAAGCGCAAGGCGATGGAGTCGGTCCCCGACCGGTCGGTCGTCTACTCCGCGCCGGAGGCCCGCGAGGGCGCCGAGCAGTTCGCCGCCGACGTGGGCCGCGAGGCGCTCGACGGGGTCGACGTCTCGTGGGAGGCGGTCGGGGCGGTCGGCGACGAACAGGAGCAGATCCTGCGCACCGCCGAGGGCCGGGACTGCGACCACCTGTTCATCGCGGGCGAGAACCGCTCGCCGGCCGGCAAGGCGCTGTTCGGCGACCTCACCCAGTCGATCATCCTCAACTTCGACGGTCCGGTGACCGTCGTGACCGAGTAGCGACGGCCCGGTCGCGGTCGTGACCGAACGGTCGACGGTCCCGCCGCCGTCGTGACGCAGCAGCCGACCGCGACGACCCAACGACTTTCCTCCCGGCGGCCGTCCGGCCGGGTATGAGCCTCTACGAGCGGGTATCGGACCTCCCGCTGACCGTCGAGTCGGTCGCGTACGACCGCCTGGAGCGCGAGACCGCGAAGTTCACCCGGGCGACGACCGTGGTGTCGCTGGCCGGCGAGGGGGAGGTCGGGCGGGGCGAGGACGTGACCTACGACGCCGACCTGCACCCGATCCCCGACCGGTTCGACCTGACGGGCGAGTACACCGTCGACTCGTTCTCGGCCGCGCTGGCCGACCTCGACCTCTTCCCCGACGCCGACCCCGACGCCCACTTCCGGCACTACCGCCGGTGGGCGTTCGAGAGCGCGGCGCTCGACCTCGCGCTCCGGCAGGCCGACACCCACCTGGGCGAGCGACTCGACCGGTCGTACGACCCGGTGCGCTTCGTGGCGAGTCCGCCGCTGGGCGACCCGCCGAGCGCCGACGCCGTCCGGCGGTGGCGCGAGCGCGACCCGGACCTGGAGTTCAAGCTCGACGCCGACGACGGCTGGACCGACGACCTGGTGGCCGACCTGGCCGGCGCGGGCGTCCGGGTGGTCGACTTCAAGGCGCTCTACGAGGACGCCGACGTGGCCGGCAGCGCCGACCCCGACCTCTACCGGCGGGTGGTCGAGGCGTTCCCGGACGCGGTGCTCGAGGACCCGGCGTGGACCGCCGCCACCGCGGCCGCGCTCGACCCGGCCAGCGACCGGGTGTCGTGGGACTACCCCGTGACCGGCGTCGAGAGCGTCCGGGACCTCCCGTTCGAGCCCGACTGGCTCAACGTCAAGCCCTCGCGGTTCGGCTCGGTCGAGTCGCTGCTCGACACCGTCGAGTTCTGCGAGGACCTCGGCATCGAGATGTACGGCGGCGGGCAGTTCGAGCTCGACGTCGGCCGGCGCCAGCTCCACCTGCTGGCCGCGCTGTTCTACCCCGACTCGCCCAACGACGTGGCGCCGAGCGCGTACAACGACCCCGACCCGCCGGCCGACCTGCCCGGCAGCCCGCTCTCGATCGGCGACGTCCGCGGGTTCAGGTGAGCGTCGGCCGCTACCGGACCGCGACCTCGAAGCGCGCACCGCCGAGTTCGCTCTCGCCCAGCGAGACGGTCCAGCCGTGGGCGTCCGCGATGCTCCTGACGATGGAGAGGCCCAGCCCAGACCCGTCATCGGTGGTCGTGTGGCCGTGCTCGAAGACCTTCTCGCGCTCCTCGTCCGGGATCCCCCGTCCGTCGTCCTCGACGTAGAAGCCGACCGCGTCGCTCAGCGGGCCGACGCGGACGGTCACGTCCGCGTCCGAGCGAGGGCTCGTCGAACCGTGTTCCACCGAGTTCCGGAACAGGTTCTCGAACAGCTCCTGCAGCCGCCCGCCGTGGGCCTCTATCTCGACGAGGTCGCCCGCGACGTCGAGCGTCGCGTCTCCCGTCGAGACGTTCGCCCACGCCCGACGGACCGCGGCTTCGAGGTCGACGGACTCGGTGTCGCTGACGTCCTGGCCCTGCCGGGCCAGCTCCAGCAGGTCCTCGATGAGCGACTCCATCCGGGCCAGCGCCGACTCGGTCTTCTCGAAGTGGCGGTCGACGCCGGTCTCGCGGGCGAGTTCGAGGTGGCCCTGCGCGACGTTGAGGGGGTTGCGGAGGTCGTGGCTCACGACGCTGGTGAACTCCCGGAGCCGCTCGTTCTTTCGCTCCAGCTTCCGCTTGCGCTCCCGGCGCTGGGTCACGTCGCGGGCCGACCCGAGGTGGGCGCCCTGGCCGTCGTACGTGATTGCCTGGACGCTGAGTTCGAGGTACCTGACTTCGCCCTCCCGGGTCCGGATGCGGAGCTGGTAGTGGGGCGTCTGGCCCTCGTTCTTCCGGCGCTCGACGAGCCGGCGGACCCGGTCGACGTCGTCCTCGTGGACCACGTTCCACACCGGCATCCCGATGAGCTCCTCGCGGTCGTACCCGGTGAGCTCCGACACCCGGTCGTTGACGAACTGGAACCGCTCGTCGTCGTGGATGAAGATGGCGTCGTGGCTCCCCTCCACCAGCGTCCGGTACTTCTCCTCGCTCTCGCGCAGCGCCGCCTGGGAGTCGATGCGCGAGACCACCGCCGAGACGTGCGACAGCAGCAGCTCCGCGAGCTCGCGGTCGTCCTCGTCGAACGCGTCGGTCTCCCGGGAGCCGGCCTGGAACACCCCCCGGTCGCCCACCGGGACGCTGAGAATCGACCGGTACTCCTGCTGGACCGGTTCGGCCTCGTCCATCCGGCGCACGTCGGCGACGACGAACGACTCGCCGGTCTGGTACGTGCGGCCGGCGATCCCCTGGTCGGCCGCCAGCGACTCGTACCCCTCGGTGGGCATCTCCGTGGAGGTGGCCACCGGGACCAGGTAGCCGTCCTCCTCGACGTCGATGCCGCAGATGTCGAACTCCAGGATCTCCTCGGCGGCCTCGACGCCGAGCCGGTAGACCGCCGACTCGTCGTGGCAGCCCTCCATCTCGGAGGCGACCTCGTGGAGCTCCTCTATCTTGCGTTTCTCCTCGCGCAACTCCTCGCTCATGGTCGTGGTCGGTTTCCCGCCGGACTCCGGCGCCGCGCCCCGGGGCCGCCGGGCGGCACCGCGGCGGTGCCGACCCCTCTCGGGCCGGGCTCGGTCGGTAGGTCGTCACCGGGGATAGAAGTAGATTTCCCCGGTCCGCGGTTCGAACGTCCCCGCCGCGGGGTCGGCTGAGGGCTCCCGGCGGCCGTCCGGCGGTTCGAGCGCATGTGGGTTGGTCTCCGACGAACCTTACGGATTACTGGTAAAAACAGATTTCGTTACAGTGCGGAAATCACACATTTACTCGCTCTCTCACGTCCTCGGCGACCGACCGGACCGTCTCGTACTCCTCGTCGCCGTACGCGACGAACCGGACGTCCGACAGCGAGTCGGCCTCGTGGGCGGCGAGCTCCTCGCAGATGATGCGAGCGCCCTCCCGGAGGTCGAACCCCGCGACCCCGCAGCCGAGCGCGGGAACCACGAGCGACTCCGCCCCCAACTCCTCGGCCGCCGCCAGGCTGTTGCGGGTCGCGTCCCGGACGCTCTCGGCTGTCGCCTGCCCGTCGCCGTAGTGTGGCATCGCGGCGGCGTGGATCACGTAATCGGCGTCAAGGTCGTAGGCGTCCGTGACCGCCGCCTCGCCCAGGTCGATCGGCCCCTTCGCCATCGCCGCCTCGTTCAGCTCCTCGCCGGCCGCCCGGCGGAGCGCGCCCGCCACGCCGCTGCCCATCCGGAGGCTGGTGCCCGCGGCGTTGACCAGCGCGTCGGCCCGCTGGTCGGCGATGTCGCCCTGGATGACGCTGAACTCCATACGCGGGCCACGTCCGCCGGGCCAAAAGGCGTGACGGTCCGGGCGACCCGGCGGGCGGCGCGGAGGCGGGGGCACTGCCGGCGCGGCGGTGTCACCGACCGGGACCCGGGGCGTCGTCTCGACCGGGACGCGAGGCGCCGCCTCCGAGTAGATTTTCGCCCTGCGTCGCCGGAAAGAGGACAAAACCCATATATTCCGGCTGGCTGTATCGGGGTGTATGCCGAACGACTGGAAGGCGCGCCTCTCCCGGCCCTGGGTGGTCCGCGCCGTCGTGTTGCTGGTCATCGTGTCGCTACTCGCCCCCTCCGCGGTCTCCGCGCTCACGTACGAGCCCTCCCACTCCGACCTCCAGAAGGGGACGATCGAGTCCCCGGCGGAGGGGACGACTGTCATCTCGATACAGGGGTTCAAGTTCCAGGGGCAGTCGAGCGGGAAGAAGCCCGCCCGCATCGTGGGCGTCGGCCCCCGGGGTGACGTGAAGTGGATCCACAACGGGAGCAACCTCGACGTCACGTGGTTCTACGACGTCGACCCCGTCAACGGGAGCAACCTGCTGGTCAGCGGGACCCGCAAGGGCGGGACCACCGTCTACGAGTACGACCCACAGAGCGACGAGATCGTGTGGCGCGAGCGGTTCGACCACGTCCACGACACCCACGACGTCGACCTCATCAACGGCGACCAGCTGCTGCTCGCCAACATGCGGAACTACAACACCACGACCGAGGTCAACGAGGACCGCATCTTCATCTACGACCGCGGCAGCGACGAGGTCGTCTGGGAGTGGCAGTTCCGCAAGCACACCGACTGGACCAAGAAGCAGGGCGGCACCTACGCGGCCCCGCCGCCGAAGAACGACTGGACCCACGTCAACGACGTCGACAAGATCGCCGAGGGGCAGTACCTGGTCTCGCCGCGCAACATGGACCAGGTGATGGTCATCAACCGCTCGACGAAGGAGATCGACATGCGGCTCGGCAGCGACCAGAACTACTCGGTGATGCACGAGCAGCACAACCCCCAGTACCTGGAGAGCGCGAACGGCACGCCGACGATCCTGGTCGCCGACTCCGAGAACGACCGCATCGTCGAGTACGCCAAGCGCGGGCAGAACTGGGAGCGGACGTGGCAGCTGGGCTCCTCGAAGAGCCTCAACTGGCCGCGGGACGCCGACCGCCTCCCGAACGGTAACACCCTCGTGGTCGACTCGATGAACAACCGCGTGATGGAGATCACCCCGTCGGGCAAGATCGTCTGGGAGTTCTACGCGCCCTGGGCCCCGTACGACGCCGAGCGCATCACCTTCGGCGACGAGGCGGCGGAGGCCGAGAACCTCTCGACCATCGCCGACATGAACGCGAAGGGCGAGTACGCCATCACCAACAGCGCGGGGCTGACCCCCGGCACGGGCGACCGCCTGACGTTCGCCCAGTGGATGTCGGCCGCGTTCGCCGGCACCCCGATCGCCGAACCGGTCGACGCGTTCGCCGAGCGGTGGGCCCACGTCACGCCGTGGATCCGCCCGGTCTGGATGGGCCCGTGGGACTTCGTCGCCGCGGTGTTCGCCGCCCTCCTGCTGATCGTCTGGGCGCTCGGCGAACTCGTCTACAACCGCGAGCGCATCACCAGGGGCGTCCGGCGAATCGCCTGAGGGGACTCCGCTGCGCTCCGAGGGTCGATCGTCGCTCGGTATCGCCCCTCTCCTCGGGGAATCGGCGTTTGGTAGAACGTGACTACTCTCCTGATACGTCCTGCGCTCGGATTCCTCCTCCTGAGAGACCACCCCGTCGGAGCCGAAACACGAGATACCGCGGAGGATCAGCAGGCGAGCCGCTGTCCGGATCAGCGAGCCGTTAGACACCGCGGCTCTCGAACGCTGAAAACGTCAGCTGACGGCGAACCGCGGAACCGAGAACCGTAACGGGACCTACGAACCGTCGCACGAAGCGGTGTCGACGAGGAGTTCCGCACCGTCGACACCGGCGGCGAGGGTGACGATTCCGGTGGTCGAGCAGTCCGTGATCTCCCACTGGACGCTGCGTTCGAGCGCCGGGTTCGGGTCGTCGACGGCGCCTGTGAACCGGTACGTGTCGGCGGTGACCTGCCGCTCGAGGACCGTCGAACTTTCCGGGTCCAGCACGACGGATTCACCGATGGGGTCGGAGTCGTCCGTCCTCGTGAGCTGGACCCACATCTCTCGTCGGTCGTCCGTCGCGTTCGTGACGCTGATCAGAATCGGCGTCTCCGAACCGAACGACCGGACCGACTGGCATCCCGCGAGGGCGGTCAGCCCGCCCGCACCGAGCGCGAGAACGCGTCGACGCGCGACTGGAGGGCACATGTCCGAACTGTGATCGAGTACTGGTTAGAGCTTTGTGGTAACGGACCAGTTCCCTCCGAGATTCTCGTCCCGGACGCTTCCGGCATCGAAGTCGGTGAATCCGCCGAGGAACCCGGTGTCCCGGAACGCGGTGCCCGCCCGGGATGGATCCCGTGACTGGTGACTCCCCTCGGCTCGCCGCAGTTCCTCACTCCCCGGAGTCGCGCTCGGCTTTCCACTGCTCGATGCAGTCCTCGCTGCAGAAGTGGTAGGTCCGCGCGACCACGTCGCCGACCTCCGAGACGCTCTCCTCGCGGAACATCGGATGGGGCTCGAACAGGTCGATCGTCTTCCCGCAGACGACGCAGCCCACGTACTGGCTCTCGGCCTCGCCCTCGTACTCGCCGTACAGCTCTGGCATACCGAACGGTACGCTGGCGACAGGGGTATGTGTACCGCCGCGAGTTCGGCGCGCCGGGTCCCGCTCCCGGCGCCGGCCGCGCCCGCGTCCGCGGCCCGTCGACGGCCGATGCATTCAGTGGCGCTCGCGACGTGTCCCGGGTCATGAAGGCCGTCACGGTGGCCGGCGACCGCATCGAGTGCGACCAGCTCGAGGAGGGCCGGCACGGGGTCGTGCTGTACCACGCCGACCGCGTCGTCGGGTACGTCCCGTACGAGCGCTTGGAGCGGGTCGCCGAGACCCGGAGCCCGGTCGCGTCGAGCTCGATCCGGTCGATCGGCTACGACGACGAGGAGGAGACCCTGGAGGTCGAGTTCGAGAGCGGCGGCGTCTACCGGTACGCCGACGTGTCCCGCGAGACCTACGAGGCGTTCCTCGGCGCGCGCTCCCACGGGTCGTACTTCCACGAGAACGTCCGCGGGCAGTACGACTACCACCGCATCCGATGACAGCACCGCCGGCGTCGACGCCTGTCGCTCCGGTCCGGTTCGACGACGGTCGGAATCGGCCGACGGTCGTTAAAGCCGGCGGGTCGTAGTCGGGCGAACGCGGACATGTTCGACCGGATCGCGGTACCGACCGACGGGAGCGAGGGGGCCGAGCGCGCCGCCGGCCACGCCCGGGCGTTCGCGCGGACCTTCGGCGCGACGGTCCACGTCGTCAGCGTCGCGGACGAGCGCCGGCGGGCGACGACCGACTCCGCGGAAACGACCGACTCCGCTGCGACGACCCCCGCGACGGACGGCGAGGGCACAGACCGCCGCGACAGGCTCGAACGGGAGGCCCGGGCGGCCATCGCCGCGGCCGCGGACCTGCTCGGCGACGGCGTCGCGGTCGAGACCGACCTCCTGCACGGCCGGCCCCACGAGGCCATCCTCGGCTACGTCGCCGACCGAGACGTCGACCTCGTGGTGATGGGGACCCACGGCCGGACCGACCTCCGGCGGGCGCTCGTGGGCGGGACCACCGAGCGCGTGGTGCGGCTCTCCGAGCGACCGGTGCTCACCGTCGGCCCGGACGCCGACCCGGCCGACGGCTACGGGACCGTCCTGATCCCGACCGACGGGAGCGACGGCGTCGAACCCGCGGTCGACTGCGGGCTCGCGGTGGCCGCGGCCTTCGGCGCGACCGTCCACGCGCTCTACGTCGCGGACGTCCGGAGCTTCGTCGCCGACGAGGAGGCCGACGTCGAGGCGCCCGACGCGGCGCTCGACCTGCTCGAAGATCGCGGCGAGGACGCGGTCCGGTCGGTGGTCGAGCGAGCGGGCGACCGCGGCCTCGACGCCGCCGGCGACGTGGTCGACGGCGTGCCCTCCCGGGCCATCGTCGACGCCGCCGCCGACCGCGACGCCGACCTCGTGGTGCTGGGCACCCGCGGCCGGACCGGCCTCGACCGCCTGCTGCTGGGTAGCGTCGCCGAGAAGGTGCTGCGGCGGGTCGACTGTCCGGCGCTGACCGTGCGGCGGAGCGACGACGAGGAGTGATGCGGGCGGCCCGCCCGGTCGACTCAGTCCGAGCGGGGCGACGTCGTCCGGAGGTACCGCGACCCGGTGCGTCGGGGCTCGGTCTGCGGCGCGCCGGCGTCCCGGACGTGACGCGGCGGCTCGGCGGTCGGAGTCCGGGACCGACGCGGGCCGCCGTACCGGTCCGGGCCGCCGGCGGCGCGGCGGTCGCCGGTCGCGCTCGCCACCGCGTCCCCGCTCTCGGCCGACTTCTGGCGCTCCCGCTTGGCGGGGTGGCCGAGCCGGCGCTCGACCGACGCCACCCGGTCTTCCCGGGGTCGGTCGCGGGTGCGGTCGTCGTCGATCTCCACCGACGTGATGACCCGGTCGCCCGCCACCGCGCGGTGGGCCGCCTCGACCGCGTCGAACACCTCCGAGAGGTCGTCGGCCTCGATCACCGTGTCGGTCGGCGTCGTCTCGTAGTTCACCTCGAACGCCTCGAGCGCGGCGACCGCGCTGGCGACCGCGTCGGACATGCTCCCCTCGCTGGCCGGGATGACCTCGAACCGCGCGACGACGGTCACGCCGTCTCACCTCGCGGGCGGACGGTTCGTCCGGGCTCCGGCGTGGGCTGGCTGGCTGTCATGGTCCGGGTGAGGTACGCCGACGCGGCGCAAAGTCCTTTCTTCGCGCGGGCGACAGCGTCAGGTTCCCGACACCCGAGGTGACGGCCCGCCGGCAGGTGTGCGAACAGTTACCGTCGATGGCCGCGTACCCCTGACTATGGCAGGCGAATCGCTCGGACGGCGGGCGCCGCGGCGACGAGTGGACCGGATGCGGGAGCTCGAGCGACGGGTCGGCCGCCTCGAGGCCGAACTCGCGTGGCTCCGCCGGGCGGTCGAGGCCGACGGGGAGGACGCCGGCGCGGTGGCGGTGGGCCCGTGCCCCGGGTGCGGCCGGGGCGTGCTGGTCCGGCGTCGCGACGAACTCCGGTGCTCGACCTGCGGGTACGTCACGTTCCTCTGAGGGGGTCGGTCCGGCCTCTCCGGGCCGATCGGACTCACTCGCGGCCCCGGGGCTCGGTCGAACTACCGTCGGCCGACGATGACTCCGCGACTGCAGCGAGCTTCTCCTGGTCCATCTCGTCGAGCAGCGCCAGCGCATCGGTCACCCACTCGAGCAGCCCCTCGCGGTGGCGCCGACGCATCTCGCCCAGCGAGACGGGGCTGTACACGTGGACCCGGCCGCCCTCGGCGAGCGACTTCTCGCCGTACTCCACGACGCCGAGGTCGCGCAGTTGGTTGAGCTGCCGGGTCACGGTGGTACGGTTGATGTCGAGCGCGCTGGCGATCTCGTCGGTCGTCGCCTCGTCCTCCTCCATCAGGTGGACGGCGATCGCTATCCCGCGCTCGGAGACGTCGAAGACCTCCGGCAGGAGCGACTCCAGTTCGGGTTCGCTGACCGCGTCGGCCGCGATCGAGTCCATCTCCGTCCCGCAGCACTCAGGGCTACCGTCGTCGATGGCGACCGAACCGCAGTCCCGGCAGGCGTACGCGGCGACGCGCGAGCGGTCTTCGTCGGAAGTCACGCTACCGACTATCGGCGGAGAGGCCCAAAGTTGTTCTCCCGGCGGCGACGCTCTGCATCTCGGTACAACGGTCGGGACGGTAGCCGAAATGCAGCGTTACCTCACAAACAATTCTCGCGTACTACACCTGCGCGGTCCCTCGACTGACGTGGCTGCAACCGGTGGCCGGGGCAGAGCGGACTGCTCTGCCGACCACCGAGTTCGAAAGCAGTCGTAGCGGCGAGTCACCACCGGAGCGGACGACACAGTCCACGGAGACATCCATGACGAACGAAAACAACGAGTTCGAGGCGGACGGGCGGAACGCGCGAATAGAGACGGTTACCGAGAACCTGGGGCGAGCGTTCGACTCCCGACGGGGGTTCCTGAAGAAGGGGGCCGCCGCGTCCGCAGCGGGCCTCGGCCTCTCGGCGGGCGCCGGCAGCGCCGCGGCGTCGGGCGACAGCGGTCAGAAGTACGTCGACACCCTCAACTACGCGCTCACGCTCGAGCGACTGGAGGCGACGTTCTACTCGCGCGGACTCGGGGAGTTCAGCGAGGACGACCTCGTCGAGTCCGACCTCATCGACGACTTCGGCGAGCCCGTGCAGTCGACCCTGTACGAGCAGTTCGAGGCGATCGAGAGCCACGAGGAGGCGCACGTCGACGCGCTCGTGAGCGCGGTGGAGAAGCTCGGCGGAGACCCCGTCAGCGAAGACGAGGTGGCGTTCACCTTCGACCTGAGCAGCCCGGAGACGTTCATCAAGACGGCACAGACCCTCGAGACGACCGGGGTCTCGGCCTACGACGGAGCCATCGACCTGCTGAGCGGGAGCGACGAGCTGTTGACCGCCGCGGCGACCATCGCCACGGTCGAGGGCCGACACTCGGCGTACCTCAACGGGCTCACCGGGAAGTCGCCCTTCCCGGACGCGTTCGACGAGCCCCTTCCGCCGGAGAAGGTGCTCGACATGATTCAGCCGTTCCTCGAGTGACGAGCCCGTAGCGGGTCGATCGCCTTCGTCCCTTTCTCAGTCGCCGTAGTGCGCGAACTCCGCGAGGTTCCCGTCCGGGTCGCGGACGTAGACGGACTCCGTCTCGCCGCGGGCGCCGACTTTCGCGACCGGCCCCGCGACGAGTTCCACGCCCGCGTCGGCGAACCGCTCGGCGAGCGCCGCGACCGGTTCGTCGACGACGAGACAGAAGTCGGCCGAACCGGGCGCGGGGTCGGCCGCGTGGGGGTCGTACTCGTCGCCGGCCGGGTGGACGTTCAGCTTCGCGTTCCCGAACGTCAGCGCGACCCGGCCGTCGCCGAACGCCTCCCTGTCCGCGACGCCCAGCGTCTCGGCGTAGAACTCGCAGGTCTCCTCGACGTCGGTCGCGTACAGGACCAGGTGGTCGATCGCAGTGACTGCCATACCGTCCCCTCGCGGGGTGGCACCGAAAGTCTGTGCCCGGGCGCCTCGCCTCTCCGTGCGGACCGCCCGGCTCACGTCAACTTTGAAGTCTCCCCTCCGCGAACGTCAACTCGATGTCACTCATCGAGCGCCTGCTCGGCGACGACGGCGACGACGCGCAGGACCGGATCGAGACCGCCCGCGAGGCCGCCGACGACGCCCTCCAGCAGCGCGTCGACGGCGACGCGCGCGGCATCGAGGACGCGGCCGTGACCGGCGTCGCGGTCGTCAACGAGGGCCCCGACGACGAGCCCGTGACCGTCCCCATCGCGCGGTTCTCGCTCGGCGAGGACGTCGAGTCGCCCGACTTCGACCTCGTGTGGGACCTGGTCGGCGAGGCGATCAGCGCCCTGGCGCCCGCTTTCGAGACCGAGGACGTGTTCGTCCGCCACTTCGACGTCCAGTTCACGTTCGACGGGGACGAGCTGTTCGAGGCCGAGGAGTGCCGCCGGGTCGCGGTCCCGCCCGAGCTCGCCGACCGGTTCGTCTCGGCGGCCGGCTTCGGCGTCGACGACCTCCGGGCCGCGGTCGAGGACGGTCACGACATCGACGACGAGGTCGCGCCGGTCGCGTGGGGCGAGTGCAAGGACTATAGCCGCAACGCCGGGATGGCGGTCATCGCCGCGAGTTCCGCCGCGAGCGCCAGCGCCGCCAGTTGCGCCGGGGCGGGGAGCGCGGCCGCGGGCTGCGGCGGCGCCGGCGCGGGCGGCGTCTGAAGCCGACTTCCGTCAGCCGTCGACCGGCTCGGCGCCGAGTGCCTCGGCCTTCGCCTCGGCGCGCTCGGCGATGGAGGGTCCGGCCGCGAACGCGACCCGGACCTCGTCGCCCTCGTAGGTCACGTCGCGGACGTCCGCGTAGTCGTAGAGCCACGAGACGAGACTCATCGCGTCGTCGCGGTTCGGCAGCACGAGCTCGGCTGTCCGCCGGTCGGGCAGCGCCGCGGCGATGCGTTCGCGGAGCGCGTCGAGGTTCCGCCCCGCCGCGGCGCTGACGGCGACGGGGTCGGAGACGAGCTCCCGGATCGCGTCTTCGCGGGCGGCGAGTTCGTCGTCGGACAGCAGGTCGACCTTGTTCAGCACCGGGACGACCTCGCCCTCGGCGTCGGCGAGCAGGTCCAGGCCGGTCTCGACCTTCCGGCGGAGCTCGGCGGGCGGGTCGCTCGCGTCGGCGACCAGGGCGACGCAGTCGGCGTCGCCGGTCGCCGAGAGGGTGTCGTGGAACGACGCGACCGTCTCGTGGGGCAGGTCGTCGACGAACCCGACGGTGTCGGTCACCAGCGTCCGGTACCCCTCGACGGTGGCCCGGCGCGTCGTCGTGTCGAGGGTCTCGAACAGCCGGTCGCGCACTTCGGCCGTGCCCTCGAGGTCGTCGTGGTCGGGCTCGCGGGCCGCGAAGTCGAGGTCGTCGGCGAGCCGGTGGAGCAGGGTCGACTTCCCGGCGTTGGTGTAGCCCGCGAGCGCGACGAACGCGAACCCCTCCTCGCGTCTGCGCCGGCGCCGGGCCGCCGCGTCGTCGCCGCGCTCGGCGAGCTTCCGGTCGAGTTCGTCGATTCGCCGCTCGATGTCGCGGACGCGCCGGCCGCCCCGCTCGTCGTGCGCGAGGTCCTCGCCCGCCAGTTCGCGGGTGATCCGCTCGCGGACGCGGGGCAGGTCGTACGCCAGCCGGGCGCGCTCGACCTGGAGCGCGGCCCGCTCGCCGCCGGCCCGCGCCGCGAAGACGTCGAGCACGAGCCTGCGCCTGTCGAGGACCGCGGTTCCATCGGGACACGCCTCGGCGAGCGCGCAGTGCTGGCCCGGCGAGAGGTCGTTGTCGACGACGACCGCGTCGGCGCCGACCCGGGCGGCAGTCGCTGCGAGCGCCTCGACCTTGCCCGGGCCGAGGTTCGCGGCGGGGTGTTCGGCGCGCGTCTGGGTCACCGCCGCGGCGACCTCGTACCCGGCGGCCTCGGCTAGGCTCCGTATCTCGTCGGCGTCGGGCGCGCCGGCGTCGGCGTCGTCCGGGTCGGCGCGCTTTGCGATGACTGCGTCCTGTGATTGCATAGGTGAGTGATTCGTGGTGGTGGCGATCGCTCGTCGCTGCCCCGACTCGGTGCGGCGATGCGAGGCGAACCCGCCTCGCGGCGACTATATCGCGAGCCCGGACCGGACGACGCCCTGCGGACGCGACGGTTTGCCCCCTAGCGACCACGGAATCCAGCGACGGTGCGACGACAGCCTTTGCTTCGGGCTATCGGCACTGGAGCTGCGGAGACGCCTCGTTCGTCGCGACCGCGGACGTTCGGCCGGTCAGCGGCGGAGGAGAGAGGTCTTCATACGACCGTGACAGCACGTTGTCGGGAAACCGTGATAAAGATTCGGGACCCGCGGGTTGGTGTAACGCGGGGCGGCCGCGAGTCCGGCAACCGGACCTATGGGCCGGGAGGTCGTACGCCGGGTGCATGAACACCGCAGAGGTCCTCGTGGCAGGGCTCGAATCGGAGGGCGTCGAGTACGTGTTCGGCCTGCCCGGCGAGGAGAACGAGGCGACGATGTTCGCGCTCCGGGACTCCGAGATCACCTTCGTCCCGGTGCGCCACGAGCAGGGCGCGGCCTTCATGGCCGACGTCTGGGGCCGGCTCACCGGCGACGCGGGGGTCTGCCTCTCGACGCTGGGGCCGGGCGCGACCAACCTCCTGACCGGGGTGGCCGACGCGAACCTCGACAAGGCGCCGCTGGTGGCGATCACCGGCCAGGGCGGGCTCGAGCGCCTCCACAAGGAGAGCCACCAGGCCATCGACGTGGTCGACATGTTCGAGCCGGTGACCAAGTGGAACGCCCAGATCTCGGACCCCGGCATCGTCCACGAGTCGGTCCGGAAGGCGTTCAAGACCGCCGAGTACGAGAAGCCCGGCGCGACCCACCTCGAACTCCCCGAGGACGTCGCCGACGAGGACTGCGAGGTCCGGCCGATGGCCCAGCGGAGCCGCGTCAGGCGGCCCGAGCCCGACGTCCCGTCGCTCGACCGGGTCCGGGACCTGCTGGCCGGGGCCGACCGGCCCATCGTCATCGCGGGCAACGGCGCGGTCCGGACCGGCGCCAGCGACGCGCTCCGGGAGTTCGTCCGGACGTACGACCTCCCAGTGGCGGCCACCTACATGGGCAAGGGCGCGGTCCCGGACGACGACGACCACTCGCTGCTGACGCTCGACTCGGGCGACCACGAGGAGGCCTCCGACGCCATCGACTCGGCCGACCTCGTCATCACGGTGGGGTACGACATCGCCGAGCACGACCCCGCCGACTGGAACCCCACCGGCGAGACCACCGTGGTCCACGTCGACAGCGAGCCCGCCGAGGTGTACGAGCACTACAACCCCGACGTGGAGGTCGTCTCGGACATCGCGGCCGCAATCCGGGAGCTCGACGCCTGCTGCGACGAGATCGGCGCCGCCTTCGAGACCGACTGGTACGACGACCTGCGCGAGCACATCCTCGCGGACGTGACCGCCGACCCCGACGACGGCGACCCCTTCACCGTCCGGCGGGTGCTGCCCGCGCTCCGGGACGCGATGGCCGCCGACGACGTGCTGCTCTCGGACGTGGGCAGCCACAAGATGGCCATCGCCCAGAACTTCCTGACCTACGAGCCCAACACCTGCATCGTCTCGAACGGGCTGGCGTCGATGGGCATCTCGGTCCCCGGCGGGCTGGCGGCCGACCTCGCGGTCGACGCGAACGTGGTCGCCGCCACCGGCGACGGCGGGTTCATGATGAACGCCGCTGAGCTCGAGACCGCGACCCGGCTGGGCTGCGGCTACACCGTCCTGCTGTTCCGCGACGACGAGTACCGGCTCATCACCGAAGAGCAGGTCGAGCACCGCGGCGAGCACTTCGGCACCGAGCTCGGCAACCCCGACTTCCGGACGTTCGCCGAGAGCTTCGGCATCGAGGCTTACCGGCCCGGCGACTGGGACGAGCTCGAAGACGCCCTGGCGGCCGCGATCCCGAGCGACGACATGTCGCTGGTCGAGGTCGTCGTGGAGTAGGACGGCCGAACTCGGCGCCCGACGAGGCGGTCGGCCGGCGCTCGCGACCCCGGAGTCGGTTTCAGTGGGTTCTTTATCGCGGACCGCCTCCGGGTTACCGTGCAGTTACCGGGGGACTCAGACGCGGCGGCGTCCGCCCCTGTCCGCGTGCTCGCGGTCGGACGTCTCCCGTCCGGGGCGGGCGAGGGCGTCGGCGCGCTCGAATCGAACGCCGCGGGCGTGACCGTCGAGCTCGTCGAGACGGCCCGCGCCGCGCTCGACAGCCTCGAACGCGCTCCGGCGGCGTGCGTGGTCAGCGCCGCGGAGCTTCCGGACGCGGACGCGGTCGCGCTCCTCGACGGCGTCCGGGCGGCCGCGCCCGGCGCGCAGTTCGTCGCCGTCGGCGAGACCGCCGACGCCGACCTCGCCGAGGCGGTGCTGGCCCGCGAGCGAACCGACTTCATCCACTGGCGGGGCGAGCCCTACCAGCGCCGACAGCTGGTCCGGCGGGTCGAGAGCGCCTTGGCGCGCTACCGGGCCGAACGCGCGGCGGCGAACTGCGAGCGGAACGAGGCCGAGCCCGAGTCCGGGGCCGCGGACGACCTCGTCGGGGCCGCCCTCGACGCGCTCCCGGACGTCTTCTTCGTGCTCGACGCGCAGGGTCGGCTGGTCCACTGGAACGACCGGGCCAACGCGGTGACCGGGTACGACGACGAAGAGCTCGCCGGCCGGGACCCGACCGACTTCTTCGCCGGCGCGGCCGCCGACCGGGTCGCCGCGGCCGTCGGCCGGGTGTTCGAGGAGGGCCGGGCCAGGGTCGAGGCGCCGCTGGTGACCCGGGACGGCACCGAGATCCCCTACGAGTTCACCGGCGCCCTGATGACCGACGACGACGGCGACCCCGTCGGCATCGCGGGCGTCGGCCGGGACGTCACCGAGCGCAAGCGGCGGGAGGCCGACCTCGAGGCCTCGCGCGAGCAGTACCGCAAGCTGGTCGACACCGCGCCGGACGCCGTCTTCATCGTCGACGGCGACACCGGCGTCATCGTCGACACCAACGAGGCCGCCGAGGAGCTGCTGGGCAGGTCCCGCGAGGAGATCGTCGGGATGCACCAGACAGAGCTCCACCCGCCCGACGAGGCCGACCGCTACCGCCGCCTGTTCGAGGAGCACGTCCGGACCGGCGGGGTGGTGCGCGACGACGGCGACAACTACGTGGTCGACGCCGAGGGCCGCGAGATCCCGGTCGAGATCAGCGCGGGCATCACCGAGATCGGCGGCCGGACGCTCAACCAGGCGGTGTTCCGCGACGTCACCGAGCGCCGGCGCCGCGAGGAGACGCTGGCGACGCTCCGGTCGGTCACCCGCGACCTGATGGCGGCCGAGACCAGGGCCGAGATCTGCCGGATCGCGGTCTCGACGGCCCGCGACATCCTCGGGCTCCGGATCTGCGGGGTCCACCTGCTCGACGAGGCCGACCGCGCGCTCGAACCGGTCGCCGCGACGCCCGAGGCCGAGGAGCTGTTCGACGGCGTGCCGAGCTTCCCGGCGGGCGAGGGGCTGGCCTGGCGGGTGTACGAGTCGGGCGAGCCGGAGCTCTACGAGGCGGTCGGCGACCGGGAGGACGCCTACAACCCGGCGACCCCGATCGAGACCGAGATGATCCTCCCGCTGGGCGACCACGGCGTGCTCACCGCGGGGTCGACGGTGAGCGAGCGGCTCACCGAGGCGGACCTCGACCTCGCGAAGATCCTGGCGGCCAACACCGAGGCCGCGCTCGACCGGGCCGACCGCGAGCGGACCATCGAGCGCCAGCGCGACCAGCTCCAGGCCGAGCTCGACGAGGTGTTCGAGCGCATCGACGACGGCTTCGTCGCGCTCGACGACGAGTGGCGGTTCGTCTACGCCAACCGGCAGGCCCGCCGGCTGCTCGGCACGGGCGGGGCCGACCCGGTGGGCGACGTCGTCTGGGACGCGCTGCCCGAGCTCCGGGAGTCGGGCGTGCGCGAGGCGTTCCGGCGGGCGACCGAGACCCAGGAGCCGGTGTCCCACGAGGAGTACGTCGACGCGTTCGAGGCGTGGTTCGAGTTCCACGCCTACCCCTCCGAGAGCGGGCTGTCGGTGTACTTCCGGGACATCTCCGACCGGAAGCGCCGGGAGACCCAGCTCGAGCGCCAGAACGAGCGGCTCGAGTCGTTCGCCAGCATGCTGGCCCACGAGCTGCGCAACCCCCTCTCCATCGCCCAGATATACGTCTCGAACGCCGCGGCCGGCGACGAGACCGCGTTCGAGCAGGTCGAGGACGCGCTCGACCGGATGGACGACATGATCGACATCCTGCTGGTGATGACGCGGGGCTCGGACGCGACCATCGACCGGGAGCCGGTCGACCTCGCAGCGACCGCGACCGAGGTGTGGAGCGAACTCGCGACCGGCGACGCCCGGCTCAGCGTCGAGACCGACCGCGTCGTCGAGGCCGCGGGCAGCCACGTCCAGCACCTGCTGGAGAACCTGTTCAAGAATTCGGTCGAGCACAGTCCGACGAGTTCCGACTCGGGGGCCCGCGAGGACGCCCCGCTGACCGTCCGGGTCGGCGACCTCTCGTCGGGGTTCTACGTCGAGGACGACGGGCCGGGAATCCCCGAGGAGGACCGCGAGCGGGTGTTCGAGGCGGGCTACACCACGAACGACGCCGGCATCGGCCTCGGCCTGACGTTCATCTCCCAGCTCGCGGAGATCTACGACTGGGACTGCCGGCTCACCGAGAGCGAGGCCGGGGGCGCCCGGTTCGAGTTCTGCTCGGTGTCGGTCTTGGAGTAGGGGCCGAACATGTTCGCTCCGATTACCGCGGACCGGGAACCGGAGGGGGTTTATAACGCCCATTGGCCGGAACCTCCAGGTACCGATGAACTCCGATACCCCGCGTTCCGGCGGCGCACTGGACCGACGAACGTTCCTGAAGGGCGCGGCGGGCGTGGCCGGCGCGGCCGCGGTCGGCGCCGGCGCGAGCGTCCCCGCGGCGGCCCAGTCGCCCTTCGGCGGGTGGTTCGACGGCGTCTCGAACTACGACGGCGTGGTCGACGAGACCGGGAAGTCCGAGGTCACGGTCGAGGTCGGCGCTAGAGGCAACAACGGGAACTTCGCGTTCGGCCCGGCGGCGGTCCGGGTCGACCCCGGGACCACCGTGACCTGGAAGTGGACCGGGAAAGGCGGTTCGCACAACGTGGTCGCCGAGGACGGCTCGTTCGAGAGCAAACTGACCGGCGAGCAGGGCCACACCTTCTCTCAGAGGTTCGACCAGACGGGCATCGTGAAGTACGCCTGTTCGCCCCACAAGGCGATGGGCATGAAAGGGGCGGTCGTGGTCGGCGACGTGGCCGTCGAGTCGGCGACGACGTCGTCCGGTTCCGGGTCGAAGCAGTCGGGCGGGTCGAGTTCGGGAGGCGGATTCGGCTCCTGGTTCGACAACGTCTCGAACTACGAGGGCGTGGTCGACGGGACGGGCCGGTCGGCGGTCACGATCGAGGTCGGTGCGAAGGGCAACAACGGGAACTTCGCGTTCGACCCGCCGGCCGTGCGAGTCGACCCCGGTACGACGGTCGTCTGGAAGTGGACCGGCAAGGGCGGTTCGCACAACGTGGTCGCCGAGGACGGCTCGTTCGAGAGCCAGATGGCCGGGAGCGCAGGCCACGCCTTCGAGCACACCTTCGAGGAGACTGGCATCACGAAGTACGCCTGTTCGCCCCACAAGGCGATGGGCATGAAGGGCGCCGTCGTGGTCGGCAGCGAGGCGGCGTCCGAGGAACCCACTGCAGGGTCGCTCGACGGTGGCGGGTCCGGCGGCTCGGGCGGATCCGACCTCGAGGACACCCTCACGGTCGGGCTGGGCGGCGCGCTGGTGGTCGGCCTGCTCGGCCTCCCGGTCGCCGAGATGCGCAAGCGCCGGAAGGAGTCCCAGTAGGTCCGCCTCCGTTTCGGGGTCGACGGCTGCTCTCCTCCGGTCCGCGGTCGGCGGCTACTCCATCGAGACCTCGACGTCCTCCTCGCTCGCGTCCGCTTCCTGGACCCACACCGTCTTCTTGTTCACGAACTCCTCGATGCCGTGCTCGGCCAGCTCCCGGCCGTAGCCCGAGTCCTTCACGCCGCCGAAGGGGAGCCGCGGGTCGGACTTCACCAGCTCGTTGACGAAGGTCATCCCCGCGTCGATGCGGTGGGCGAGCCGCTCGCCGCGGTCGAGGTCGGTGGTCCACACCGACGCGCCCAGCCCCAGGTGGACGTCGTTGGCGACCTCGACGGCCTCCTCCTCGTCCTCGACCTCGAAGACGGCGGCGGCCGGCCCGAACACCTCCTCGCAGGCGGCCACCGCGTCCCGGGGCACGTCGGTCAGCACGGTCGGCGGGTAGTAGAACCCCTCGCGGTCGAGCGGTTCGCCGCCGAGTTCGAGGGTCGCGCCGTCGTCGACCGTCTGCTGGACCTGCTCGTGGAGCGACTCCATCAGGTCCTCGCGGGCCTGCGGACCGAGGTCGGTGTCCTCGTCGGTCGGGTCGCCTACGGTCAGGGCGTCCATCTCCGCGACGAATTTCTCGACGAACTCGTCGTACGCGTCGGTGTGGACCACAAACCGCTTGGCCGCGATGCACGACTGGCCGGCGTTGAGCGTCCGGGCCTGCGCGCCGACCCGGGCGGCCGCCTCGAGGTCGGCGTCGTCGAGCACCACGAAGGGGTCCGACCCGCCGAGTTCGAGCACCGACTTCTTGAGGTTCTCGCCCGCGGTCTTCGCCACCGAGCGGCCCGCCCGGGCGCTGCCGGTCAGGGTGACCGCCTTCACGCGGTCGTCCTCGATGACCTGCTCGGCCCGGTCTGAGTGGACGATGAGCGACTGGAAGACGCCCTCGGGGTAGCCGGCCTCCTCGAACACGTCCTGGATGGCCTCGGCGCACCCGGGGACGTTCGAGGCGTGCTTGAGCAGGCCGACGTTGCCCGCGGTGAGGTGGGGCGCCGCGAACCGGAACACCTGCCAGAACGGGAAGTTCCACGGCATGACCGCCAGGATCGGCCCCAGCGGCTCGTAGGAGACGTACGTCTCGGCGTGGGCCGGGCCCGGGTGGTGGTCGTCCTGGAGGTGCTCGGCCGCGTTCTCGGCGTAGTAGTCGCAGACCCACGCGCACTTCTCGACCTCCGAGCGCGCCGACGAGAGGGGCTTGCCCATCTCGCGGGTCATCAGCTCGGCGTACTCGTCGGCGTTCTCCCGGAGCACGTCGCCGGCGTCGGCCAGCAGCTGCTGGCGCTTCAGCATCGGCACGTCCTTCCACTCGTCGAAGGTCTCCACCGCCGCGTCGAGCGCGGCGTCGACGTCCTCCTCGGAGTCGTCCGGTATCGGTTCGAGCGCCTCGCCCGTCGCGGGGTTGGTGCGGTCCATGACGTGCGCGCTACGACCCCCAGCGGGTTGTAGCTTCGGGCGATCTGCGCCGGCGTTCGCCGCACAGCACGCCCCCCGCACAGCACACCCCCTTAACAGATGGGCGCGGGCTGTCTTCGCCCGCCGCCGACCGACCCGGCCCCTCGTCCGGCGATAGTTCGCCCTCGCCAGGCTAGGCACTCTTTGTTCGCGGGCAAGCCGAGCGTACCGTCACAAGATACTTATCGGATTTCGTCGAATCCCTCACGAGACCCGCACGATTCGGGGGGAGACGACCGTGCGGGGGGTGGGAAATCCATGACACGAACACGCACGAGTGTACTTCTGACAGCTCTGCTCGTCGTCAGCGCGGTGACGGCGGGCGTGACCGGTGCAGTGACGAACGGCGCAGAGACGACCGATCGAGCTCAGGACGACGGCCTCGACGAGGTGGCCGTCGACTCCGGCGAGACGTTCTGGCAGGGGCAGTTCCTCCGGTTCTCGGCCGGCCAGGCCAACGCCAGCGAGGTCTGGGAGGTCCGCCGGGTGCAGAACGGCCAGGTCGGCGGGCTCGCGACCCAGGTGCTGCTCGACGCCAACGGCTCGGCGACGTTCTCGACGAACAACCTCCAGGGCGACTACGTCATCGTCGACGAGAACGGCCAGCCCGTCGTCGTGCAGAACGGCGCGGTCCGCGGCGTCGGCAGCGTGAGCGCGGCCAGCTTCGAGGTGTCCCAGCAGACGCTCGACGCCAGCTTCGCCGACGAGAGCGTCGTCGCCGGGGACGGCGACGCCGCCGCGACCGACCTGCAGGTCCAGTCGAACCGGGCGGGCTACAACTTCTCGCTCACCTCCGATCAGCTGAGCGCGTCCCAGCTGGCGGACATCTTCTCGGACGTCGAGGTCCGGAACGGCCGCGCCGTCTCGACCCGGACCGCGAGCGACGACGCCGTCTTCGACGCCGACTTCAGCGGGGTCGAGCCCGGCACCTACAACGTCACGGTGGTCGCGGCCGGCGGTAACGTCCAGGACGTCGCCACCATCGAGGTGACCCGGGCCGCCGAGGGCTCGGCGTCGCTCTCGAACGGGACCTACACCGAGCAGCGCGGCGACGTCGTCGAGTTCAACGTCACCTTCGACGGCACCGACCGCGCGACGGTCACCGTCGGGTCGCAGTCGGTCGGCTACCAGTCGCGGTTCACCGTCGTCGACGCGAACGGCGACGGGGTCGCCACCGTCCGACTGAACACCTACGAGGCCGGCGTCTCGCCCGACTCGCCCGGTATCTCGGTCGCGGGCGAGGACAACTTCACCGACTTCGAGCTGCTGACCGACCCGGTCCCCAACCGGCTCGACGCCGCGACCTACCCGGTCCAGGTGTCGGTGGGCCAGACGCGGACCGCCGTCGGGTCCATCGTGCTGAACGAGCGCTCGACCGGCGGCATCCAGGTGTGGACCGCGCCCGACAGCGCCGACGTCGACAGCGTCGCCGGGCTGGCCGAGGTCGCCACCCGGGACCAGGACATCGCCTACCAGGACTGGGCCGTCATCGAGGTCCAGGCCTCGGGCCTCTACGGCTACGTCCAGAACATCTCCGACCTGAACAACAACACGACCGGCGTGTCGATGAACCTGACACGGCTCGGCGAGATCAACGTACCCGACGAGCCCGTGTCGCTCCAGCAGGGCCGGCTGCTCGTCGACGAGTCGGGCAACCGGTTCTTCTTCGTGGTCGACTCGAACGCGCTCGAACCGAACGCGACCTACCGCGCGACGTTCAACCTCACGGCGGCCAACCCCTACATCGAACCCGGCAACGAGACGTCGCTGGTGACGAACTTCACCGTCGTCCCGCGGAACGCGTCGTTCGACCGGCCGATCCGGGTCCCGTCGGCGAGCGGGGCGACCATCTCGGGCGACAGCACCCTCGCGCCCGGAACGGAGCTGACCGTGGAGGCCGCGAACGTCGACCAGAACCCGTTCCTCAAGCGCCAGACCGCGACCGTCTCGGAGGACGGGACCTGGGAGGCGACGTTCGACTTCTCGGACGTCCCCGCGGGCACTAACTTCACGGTGTCGCTCGCCGAGCTCGACGTCAACGCCACCGGCCGGGTCGTGAGCGAGGGCGGCGGCGCCGCTGCCCAGCAGACGACCGCGGCGGCCGAACAGACGACCACGCCAGCCGAACAGACGACCGCGGCGGCCGAGGAGACGCCGGCCGCCGGCGCCGAGGAGACGACCGCTGCCGCCGAGGGCGCGGCCGAGACGACCGCGGCTGACGGCGCCGCGGCCGAGGAGACCACGACCGAGATCGGCGGTGCGGAGACGACCGCTGTCGCCGAGGAGACGACCACGACCCAGACCACGACGGCCGCGGCCAGCGCGCCCGCGCCCGGCTTCGGTCCCGTGGCGGCGCTGGTCGGCCTCGCCGTCCTGCTCGCTGGCGGCGCGCTCGCGTCCCGGCGGCGTTGAGCCCGGACGCGGCGGCCGTCTTCCGAACGTCGGTATTCCCGAATCCGGGCTGCGGGGGCCGCTCCCGGACTCTCCGGGCCGGCCCCGTGCGCTCGTAATCAGGCCTTACCGCCGGCACGAGCCGCGTTTCCGGCCGAACGCCCGGTGGGTCTCCGGCTGAACGCTTGCCGCGTTTTTTGGCCCCGCAGGTCTCACCCCGGGCCATGACCACGACCGCAGACATCGCCGACTTCGCGCTCGGGCTCGACTTCGCCGACCTGCGCGAGGAGACGGTCGACGAACTCCGGAAGCGGGTGCTCGACTCGGTCGGCATCGCGGTCGCCGCGATGGACGAGGAGCCGGTCGGCGTCGTCGGCGACACCGTCGCGGAGTTCGGCGGCGAGGGGTGCACGCTGTGGGGCGGCGGCAGTTCGGCCGACTCCGGGCCCGCGGCCGGCGCGGGGACCGCGTCGCCGCCCGACGCGACGATGTACAACACCGCCCTAGTGCGGTACCTCGACTACATGGACTCGTTTCTCGCCCCCGGCGAGACGCCCCACCCGAGCGACAACATCGCCGCCGTCGTCGCGTGCGGAGAGTACGGGGACGCCTCGGGCGCGGACCTGCTCGCCGCCGTCGGCGTCGCCTACGAGGTCCAGGCCGCGCTGGCGTGGAACGCGCCGGTCCGTGACCGCGGCTGGGACCACGTGACCCACACCGTGATTTCCGCTGCTACCGGCGCCGGCAAGATACTGGGTCTGGACCGCGAGCAGCTGCGGTCGGCCGTCGGCATCGCGGGCACCGCCCACAACGCGCTCCGGGTGACGAGGACCGAGGGCATCTCGGCGTGGAAGGGCGTCGCGTCGGCCAACGCCGCCCGGAACGCGGTGTACTCGGCGTTCCTCGCGAAGCACGGGATGGAAGGACCGGTGAACCTCTTCGAGGGGAGGAAGGGGTGGAAGCAGACCGTCTCGGGGGAGTTCCGGGCGGAGTTCACGCCCGCCGAGCGGGTCCACGACGTGATGACCAAGAAGTACGTCGCCGAGACCTACGCCCAGTCGGCGGTCGAGGGGATCATCGAACTGGCCGAGCGCGAGGACATCGACCCCGACGAGGTCGAGAAGATACGGCTCGACACCTTCGCGGGCGCGAAGCTCATCATCGGCGGCGGCGAGGGGAGCCGCTACGAGGTCGAGACCAAGGCCCAGGCCGACCACTCGCTGCCGTACATGCTGGCGGTCGCGCTCATCGACCGCGAGCTGACCAACGCCCAGTACGAGCCCGAGCGCATCCGGCGCGACGACGTCCAGCGGCTCCTCCGGAACGTCGAGGTCTCGGCGGACGAGGAGCTCACCGAGCGGTTCGAGGACGGCGAGATGCCGGCGGTCGTCGCGGTCGAGACGGCCGACGGGACGACCTACCTGGTCGAGAAGGACGAGTTCGAGGGCCACCCCAACGACCCGATGTCGTGGGACGAGATCGAGCGCAAGTTCCACGAGACCGCCGGCGAGCGCTACGACCGGGACCGGCGCGACGAGATCGTCGAGACGGTGCGCTCGCTGGACGAGCGCGACGTGTCGGACCTGGTCGCACTGCTGGACTGACGCGTTCCGCTCGGTCGCCCCGGTCGACTGACGAGCCGGCGAGGCCGTCAAGCCGGAACAGTGGGCCGAACGCGTTCGGGACAACCCCTTCTCGCGGACGCGGCCTCACTTCGAACATGGAGACCGCGAGCGACGACCGCGAGCACGACGCCGACCTCGACAGCGACGTCGAACCGATCACCGACCGGGTCCACGACAACTCGTGGTCGGCCAACTTAGAGCAACCCCACCACGCCGAGAGCCGGGACCTGGTGGTCCGGCAGGCCGAGACCGCGGTCGAGCACACGACCGCCGGCAACCACGTCAACCTCGTCACCCACGGCGACCACGGCCACCCGGAGACGTATCTCTACGACGCGCTCCGGGAGGCGTTCGGCGACGACGTGTCGTGGGAGTACGTCGAGCAGTGCGGCTGCGGCGGCCACGTCACCCGGGTTCACGTCGAGTGAGTGGCGCGGAGGGGCGTCGGGGCGCCTCGGCGCTCACTCCCCGTCGCTCACTGCCGGACGTACAGCATCGCGATGCCGGCTATGAGCAGGCCGACGCCCCACCAGATCGAGTCGCCGGGGAGGAACGCGAGCAGGAGCGTGACGACGCCGGACGAGACGAGCGACCAGCCCATCGTGGTCTGATAGGTCACGGGGGACGCTACGGCGCACGGGAAGTTAGGTCCGTGGGGCGTCGGTCACTCCAACTCGTCGCCCAGCGCCTTCGCCGCCAGCAGCACCGGGTCCCAGACCGGGCCGAACGGCGGGGCGTAGCCGAAGTCGAGCCGGCCGACCTCCTCGACCGTGAGTCCGGCGTGGAGCGCGGTCGCCACCGCGTTGATGCGGTGGGCCGCGCCCTCGGCGCCGACCATGCTCGTGCCGAGCAGTCGGCCGGAGTCGGCGTCGGCGGTGGCGTGGACCACGATGCGCGACCAGCCCGGGTAGTAGTGGGCGCGGGTGATGGTCGTGACCGTGGTCGAGACCGGGTCGAAGCCGGCCGCGCGGGCCTGCTCGTCGTCGAGGCCGGTGCGGGCGACCTCCCGGTCGAACGCCTTCATCACCCCGGTGCCGACGATGCCGCCGACCGGGGTCGGTCGGCCGGCGACCGTGCGCCCGACCGCCCGGCCGGCGCGGTTGGCCGCCAGCGCGTAGGGCCACCGGACCGCCTCGCCCGTCAGCAGGTGGCGCTTCTCGGCGCAGTCGCCCGCGGCGTAGACCCGGTCGTCGCCGGTCCGGCCGAACTCGTCGGTCCGTATCGCGCCGGTCTCGCCGAGGTCGATGCCGGCCGACTCGGCCAGGTCGGTCTCGGGTTCGACGCCCACGTCGCAGAGGACCGCCTCGGCCTCGATGCGCCCGGCGTCGGTCTCGATCGCGCGCACCCGGTCTGTCCCCTCCGCGGGCCGAGCGCCCTCCTCCGTGGCCCGACCGGTCCCCTCCTCCGTGGCCCGACCGGTCCCCTCCTCCGCTTCCGCCTCGCCGACGAGTCGCTCGACCGAAGTGCCGAGGTGGAGCCGCACGCCGGAGTCCCGGAGGTGGTCGGCGACGACGTCGGCCACGTCGGGCCCGAAGACGGGCAGGACGTGCGGGCCCGCCTCGACGACGTGGACATCGAACCCGCGGGCGACGAACGCCTCGGCCATCTCGACGCCGATCTTGTTCGCGCCGATCACGACCACGCGCTCGACGTCGGTCTCGCGCAGGTGCGAGCGGAGCCGCTCGCCGTCGCCGGACCCGGCGTCCGGGTGGGCGGGCACCTCGGCGTCGTCCTCGCGGACGACGTAGCTCCGGAGCGCCCGCCCGGCCTCGAGGTTCCGGACCGCGAACACCCCCTCGAGGTCGGTGCCGGGCGCGTCGGGGAGCGCGGCCCGGCCGCCGGTGGCCAGCAGCAGGTCGTCGTACGGCTCCTCGTAGCGCTCCCCGTCGGCCTCGACCGTCACGGTCCGCGCGTCGGGGTCCACGGCGACGACCTCGTGGCGCCGCCGGAGGTCGATGCCCCGCTCCTCGACCAGCTTCCGGGGCTCGACCACCTGGAGCTCCTCGATGTCGGCGATCTCGCCCTTGACGTAGTACGGGATGCCGCAGGCGCCGTACGACACCCAGTCGCCGCGCTCGAACACCACGACCTCCCGGTCGGGGTCGTCGCGTTTCGCTTTCCCGGCCGCGCTCATCCCCGCCGCGTCGCCCCCGACCACGAGAAATCGGTCGCTCATTCTTCGAGGCTGATTCGACGGCGCGACACAAATCGGTTGGGTCGTCTCGGGACGGTGGACTCAGAGAATCACGGGACCGATCGTGACGGATCACGTCCGGAACGCCCCGCCCGCACGGGTGGATTTCCGGGGTACACGCTGGTGGTCAGCGTAACCGAGCGCGAGCCGACTGACAGGTTCCCCTCGGCTGGCCAACAGTGAAGTGGCGGTTCGTCGTATCGGGGTCGGGGTTTCCGATGGACAGAGCATTCGACTTCCTGCACGTCAACGAGCGCGAATCGAAGCCGCGGGAGAAGGGCATCACCGAGATCCGGGGGCCGTACTACGACCCGATGGGGCCCAGGGAGCTGCGGGACATCCTCGAGACGATGGGGGCGTACGTCGACATCTACAAGTTCTCCGGCGGGTCGTTCGCGCTGATGCCCGAGGAGGCCGTCGAGGAGCTCATCGGGGTCTGTCACGAGTACGACGTCCAGGTCTCGACCGGCGGGTTCGTCGAGAACGTGCTGGTCCGGGACCACGACAAAGTGGAACGCTACGTCGAGGCGGCCGAGGACCTCGGGTTCGACATCGTCGAGATCTCGTCGGGGTTCATCGCCGTCGACACCGACGACCTGGTGGAACTGACCGAACTGGTCGGCGACCACGGGCTGAAGCCCAAGCCCGAGATCAATGTCCAGTTCGGCGCCGGCGGCGCGTCGAGCGTGGAGGACCTGGAGAGCGAGGAGGCCATCGACCCGGCGAGCGCCATCCGGGAGGCCCGCCGGCACCTCGACGCCGGCGCGTACAAGATCATGGTCGAGTCCGAGGGCATCACCGAGCGCGTCAGGGAGTGGCGGACCGACGTGGCCTTCGAGATCGCCAACGAGGTCGGCGTCGAGAACTGCGTGTTCGAGGCGGCCGACCCCGAGGTGTTCGAGTGGTACATCAAGAACTTCGGCCCGGAGGTCAACCTCTTCGTCGACAACTCCCAGATCGTCGAACTGGAGTGCATGCGGTCTGGCCTCTGGGGCAAGAAGAGCTCGTGGGGCCGGGTCGCCTCGTTCGACCGCGAGGCGCAGTGACCGGGCGGACGCGGGGCGGCCGCCTCGCCGCGACCACCGGCCGTCGGCGGCCCGGGCCGTAACAGGGACACCGCCCAGTCCCGTTGGACCGGTGTGTTCGGAACCGGACGCGGCGTCGGCGTCACCCAAGCGCTCCACGGAGCCGCGGACCGACCGGTGCTCGTGCTCTTCGCGGTGACAACCCAGCTCGGCGACGTCTGGTTCCTGTTCCTGCTCGGCGGCGCGCTCTACGTCGCGGGCGACCAGTTCCCCCGGTGGGGCATCGACCGCCGTCGGGGGCTGTTCGTCCTCGGGCTCGTGCTGACGTACGTGGGGCTCATCGGCGCGCTCAAGAACGTGTTCCTGCTGCCGCGGCCGCCGGGCGCGGGCGAACCGCCCGGCCTCGGGTGGCTCCCGTCGGCGCTCCGACCGCTGCTGGCCGGCGCGGCGACCGCCGACGGGCCCGGGTTCCCGAGCGGTCACGCCCTCGGGACGACGATGTTCTGGGGCGGGCTGGCGCTCGTGCTCGACCGCTGGACGGCCCGGTCGCGGCTGGCGGTCGCGGCCGCGGTCGTCGTCCTGGTCTCGCTCTCGCGGCTGGTGCTCGGCGTCCACTACCTGGTCGACGTCGTCGTCGGCGCCGCGCTCGGCCTGGCCGTCCTCGGCGGGCTCTACCGGCTGACCGACCGCGGGACGAAACCGGCGCGAGCGCTGCAGGTCGCGGTCGCGGTCGGGGCGGCGGGGCTGCTCGCGGGCGTCACCTCCGACAGCGTGTCGGCGGTCGGCGGCGCGGTCGGCGGGTGGTTCGTCTGGCGCGGCATCGCGGCGGCGACGCCCGCCCACCCGACGGACGCCCGGGAGGCGGTCGCGGGATTCGCCCTATTCGCCGCCGCGGCCGCGCTCTTCGGCGCGGTGAACGTGCTCGACCCGTCGTACCTGCTCACGTTCCTCGGCGCGGCCGTCGCCGTCGGCGTCGTCGTCGCGGCGCCGCTGCTCGGCGAGCGACTGCTGTGACCGGCGGGTCACGGGCCGTGGGGTCCGACTCGACGTCCCGATTCGGCGTCCGGGCCGCCGCCCTACCGCCCCGCCGGCGCCGGTGGCGACGCCGACGCCCGTGTCGATTGCGAGACCGAGCGCGAACGGCCATCCCTAATGTCCTCGCGTCCGAACCCCGAACCGATGCGCGCCGCAGCCTTCGCCGAACTGACCGGCCCCGACGGGGTAGCAATCGTCGAACAGCCGACGCCGGAGCCCGGACCCGGGGAGGCGGTCGTCGACGTCGAGGCGTGCGCGATCAACCGCCACGACCTCTGGATACTGGAGGGCGACTCCGCGATGGTCGAGGCCGACGACCTGCCCTTCGTCAGCGGCCTTGACGTCGCGGGCGTGGTCCGCGCGGTCGGCGACGACGCGACCGGGGTCGAACCCGGCGACCGGGTCGTCCTGTGTCCGAACCGGACCTGCGGCGCCTGCCGGTTCTGCCGCGAGGGGCCGGAGAACCGCTGCGAGAACTTCTCGCTCTACCACGGCGGGCTCGCCGAGGCCGCCCGGGTCGAGGCCGACCGGCTCGTCGCGCTCCCCGACTCCGTCGACGCGACGACCGCCGCGGCGCTCCCGACCGCGTACGTGACGGCGTACCGCATGCTCCGGCAGGCGGAGGTCGGACCCGGCGACCTCGTCTTCGTGCCTGGCGCGACCGGCGGGGTCGGCGTCGCCGGCGTCCAGCTCGCCGACGTCCTCGGCGCCGAGACCGTCGGGACGTCCTCGTCGGCCGACAAGCTCGACCGGGTCGAGGCGCTCGGGCTCGATCACCCGGTCCGGGGCACCGACCCCGACGAGCTCCGGCCCGCGGTGGAGTCGGTCGGCGCGCCCGACGCGGTCCTGAACCACCTCGGCGGCCCCTACACTGGGCTCGGCCTCGACGTCGTCCGCCGTGGCGGGCGCGTGGTCGTCTGCGGCCGGACCGCGGGCGGGCGGTCGGAGATCGACGTTCCCGACCTGTTCCTGGGCCACAAGCGGGTGATCGGCAGCACGATGGGGACCCAGGCCGACCTCGAGACGCTGGTCGACCTGGTCGCCGCCGGGGAGCTGTCCCCCGAGATCGACCGGACGTACCCGCTGGAGGCGACCGGGGAGGCGTTCGCCGCGATGCGGGACCGCGAGAGCGTCGGCAAGCTCGTGGTGACGAACTGAGGGTCGCGGGGAAAGCCCCTTTACCTCGGCATGCGTCTCTTGCAGTATGAGTTCGAGTGACAGGCCGACCGTCGAGGACGTGATGTCGACCCCGCTGGAGACGATATCGAAGGACGCGACGGTCAGGGAGGCGGCCGAGCGGATGCGCGAGAAGGACATCAGCGCGCTGGTCGTCCCGACCACGCCGCGGGCCATCGTCAGCAGCACGGACGTCCTCGACGCCGTCGCCGACGGACGGGACGTCTCCGAACTGAAGGTGGCCGACGTGATGACGACCGACGTCGAGACCGCCACGCCGGACCTCTACATGGAGGAGGTCGCCGCGATGATGACCACGTACGGCATCAAGCACCTCCCGGTCGTCGACGACGACTACGTCGGGATGGTCTCCTCGACCGACGTCACCGCCCACCTCTCGTAGCCGAGGCGGCGAACGGTGGTCCATCGGTAGCCCCCGTCGCCGGTTCGGTGCCCGACGGGCACCGCGGCCCGTCGCTCGCGACCGGTCCCGGACCCGCTCGCGGCCAGACCTCTCAAGGCGCGGGTCGTAGTGGGGACGGACACGGATGTCTCAGGCCGAGAAACTCAGAGTCGGCGTCATCGGCGGCGGCTACATCGGAACCACGGTCGGACGGCTGTTCAACCAGGACCCGCGCTCGACGGTGACCGCGCTGGCGGACGTCAGCGCGGAGACCCGCGAGACGGCGGGCGACACCCTCTACGTCGGCGAGGGCTCCCAGTACGAGGACTACCGCGAGATGCTCGACGCCGAGGGCCTCGACGCCGTGCTGGTCGGGACGCCCCACACGCTCCACCACGAGATGGTGACCGCGGCGCTCGACCGCGGCCTCCACGTCTTCTGCGACAAGCCGCTGACGACGGACCTCGAGGAGGCCCGGGACCTCGCCGAGCGCGCCGAGTCGAGCGAGCGGGTGCTGATGGTCGGCTACCAGCGCCACCTCAACTCCGCGTTCCAGACCGCCCGCGAGCGCTGGCGGGGCGACGACGGGCCCGACCTGGAGCCGGCCTTCCTCAGCGCCGAGATCACCCAGGACTGGATCGACCGGTTCGAGGGCACGTGGCGGACCGACCCCGACCTCTCGGGCGGCGGCAACCTCTACGACACCGGGAGCCACCTCATCGACGCGGTGCTCTGGACCACCGGGCTGGTCCCGGAGGAGGTCAGCGCCGAGATGGTGTTCGCCGACGACGAGGGCCGGGTCGACCAGCGCGCGGTCCTGACCGTCGAGTTCGCCAACGGCGCCCACGGCACGATCTCGGTCCACAGCGACGCCCCCTGCGTCCGCGAGCACATCCACGTCTGGGACGACGAGGGCGCGGTCTACCTCGAGGGGCGCCAGTGGGAGGAGCGCGAGCTGGAGCGCATCGACCAGGACAGCACGACGGTCATCCCGTACATCGACCGGAGCAAGCAGCGCGACAAGGCCGAGGCGTTCATCGACTGCATCGAGACCGGCGAGGAGCCCCCGGCCACGGCCCGCGACGCGCTGGCGGTGACCGCGCTCACCGAGGCGGCCTACGAGGCCGCCCGAACCGGCGAGCGCGTGGCGGTGGAGTTAGATTAGAGCAAGTCGTCCACCGCGCCTGACTCGCCGAGGTCGGTCAGCGCTCGGTCGATCAGTTCCCGCACGACGAACTCCTCGTAGTGCTGGGTGTCGCAGTACTCGCACGGGCGCATCTCACGGGCCACCGCCGCGATCTCGTCGCCGTGTTCCTCACCCAGTTCTTCGACGAGCGACAGCAGCTCCGCCCGGACGAGTTCGCTGGCGTCGGCCAGCTGCTCGTCGGCACCGTCGGGGAGGTCGTAGGCGTAGACGCGAGTGTTCGACCTGTAGTACTTCCGCGTGGCGCCGCCGGCCTCTTCGAGCCGTGCCAGTTCCACGATCCCGGCCTCCGAGAGGACGTTCACGTGGTGACGAACCGTCGTTTCGGCCTTCTGCTCGCCGCGGTCGGCGAGTTCCTCGCGGAGTTGGGCGACCGTGAGTGCTCGGTCGGCCAGCGCGTCAACGATCTTGGCGCGCACGTCGTTCTCCAGCGCCTTCGCTCGCTCCGGGTCGGTGGTGACGACGTTCCGGACCGACACGTCGGTATCGAGAAGTGCCATCTACCGGCGGTTCGGGCGCGAAGGTCGTAAGGGTGGCGTTACTGACGTCGTACCGCTACGAGATTCATCGTAATGCTTTTCGCCGCTGCAGGTGAACTGCCCCACGTGACGAGAACCGAGGTCCAGTACCGCGTCGGCGGGATGAGCTGCTCGTTCTGCACCGAGAGCATCAGGAAGGCGTACGACCGGACCGACGGCGTCGAGGACGCGAGCGTCAGCCTCGCCCACGAGGAGGTCCGGGTCCGGTACGACGACGCCGAGGTGTCCGAGGTCGAACTGAGGGACGCGCTCCGGGACCTCGGGTTCACCGTCCGGGACCCCGACAAGGAGGCCCGCTTCGAGCAACAGCAGGCCGAACTGGACCGCGGCAAGCGCCGGCTCGCGGTCGCCGGCGCGCTCTCGGGGCTCACGGCGGCGATGATGCTGTTCATGGTGCTCGTCCGCGGGCGCTTCGAGTCGACGTCGACCGCGATGGACCTCGCCGCGCTCGGCGTCGCGCTCGCGACGACGCTCGGGCCCGGCCGGTACATCCTCTCGAAGGCGTACAACAGCCTCCGGCGGGGCATCCTGAACCAGCACGTGCTGCTCGAAGCCGGCGCGCTCGCCGGTCTCGCGGGCGGCCTCCTGGGCCTGCTTGCCGTTCCGTCGTTCCCGACGGTCCACTTCTTCGCGGTCGCGACGTTCGTGACGACCTACCACGTCCTCTCGGAGTACACCAGTTTGCTGGTCCGCACGCGTGCCTCCCGGGCCGTGCAGGACCTGCTCGACCTCCGGCCCGACACCGCCAGGCGGGTCGTCGAGCGGGGCGACGAAAGTGACGCCGACGGAGGCGATGACGGCGACCGGACGGTCGAGGAGGTCCCAGTCGACGAACTGTCGGTCGGCGACCGCGTCCGGGTGAAGCCGGGCGAGCGCGTGCCGGTCGACGGCGTCGTCCGCGAGGGCGAGAGCGCTGTCGACGAGAGCGTGGCGACCGGCGAGTCGGCGCCCGTCGACAAGGCGCCCGGCGACGAGGCGGTCGGCGGCAGCGTCACCCGGACCGGGAGCCTGCTCGTCGAGGTCACCGCGACCGGCGAGGACGCGTTCCTGAACCGGGTCGCCCGGGAGGTCGAGGCCGCGCGGGCCATGAAGCCCGGCGCGGTCGCGCTCGCCGACCGGGTGCTGCGGTACTTCGTCCCCGGGGTGTTCGCGGTCGCCGCGGCCGCGGCGCTGGCCTGGACGCTCGGGCCGGTCGCTCTCGGCGGCGACCCGGACGTCCAGCGCGCGGCGTACGCCGCGCTCGCGGTCCTCGTGCTCGGCTACCCCTGCGCGCTCGGGATGGCGACGCCGCTGGCGCTCGTCCGGGGCGGCGGCGTCGCCGCGAAGCGGGGTATCCTGATGCGGAGCGCCGACGCCTTCCACGCCTTCCGCGAGGCCGGGACCGTCGTCCTCGACAAGACCGGGACGGTGACGAGGGGCGAGCCCGCGGTCGAGCGGACGATTCCGGTCGGCGACGCCGACGAGACCGACGTCCTGCGCGCGGCGGCGACCGCCGAGGTGTACAGCGAGCACCCCCTCGCCGACGCGATCCTCGACCGCGTCGCCGAGCGAGGCGTCGAGTTCCCCACGCCCGACGAGTTCGACAGCGTCACGGGCAACGGCGTGGCCGCGGCGGTCGACGGCCGCGAAGTCCGCGTCGGGAAGCCCGGCTGGGCCGCCGACCTCCCCGACGAGGTCCGGTCGGACGCCGCTCGCCTCCGCGACCGGGGGAACACGGTGGTCGTGGTCGCGGTCGACGGAGCGGCGGTCGGCCTCGTCGCGCTGGGCGACCCCGTGAAACCCGACGCCGAGGAGGCGGTCGCCCGGATGCGAGCGGCGGGGCTGACGCCCGTGATGCTCACCGGCGACGACGAGCGGACCGCCCGCGCGGTCGCCGACCGGGTCGGCATCGAGGACGTGCGGGCGGAGGTGCTGCCCGGCCAGAAGCGCGAGGAGATCCGGCGGTTCCAGTCGGGCGACGACCGCGTGGCGATGGTCGGCGACGGCATCAACGACGCGCCGGCGCTGACCCAGGCCGACGTCGGCATCGGGGTCGGCGCGGGCACCGACGTCGCCATCGAGAGCGCCGACGTGGTGCTGGTCGACGACCGCCTCGGGGGCGTCGTCGAGGCCCGCGAGATCGCCGACCGCAGCTATCGGAAGACGAGACAGAACCTCGCGGCCGCGTTCGCGTTCAACGGAGTGGGCGTGACCGCGGCCACGACGGGCCTCGTCCACCCCGTGTTCGCGATGCTCGCGATGGTGCTGTCGGTGTCGGCGGTGCTGCTGAACAGCTTCGGCGGGCAGTTGCTGCGCGGCGAGCGCCCGACCGCGGACTTCGCCGGCGCGACCGACGCCGAGTCAGAATGAGGGGTGCCGCTATCGTCACCGCCGCTCAGTCCGAGGAGATGTCGGCCGCGACCTCCCGCACCGCCCGCTTCGCTTCTACCTTCCCGTCGTAGCTGGCGCGCTCGGCGCCGACGTCGACCACGTCGTCGCGGACTTCGCCGTCCATCCCCTCGGGGACCGGGACGTCGAGCAGCGAGCACGCCGTGGGCGCGAAGTCGACCAGGTCGACCGTGACCCCGGTCTCGCTCTCGACCGGGCCGCCCCAGGCGTAGAAGACCCCGTGCATCTCGTTCATCGAGGTGTGCGACCCGGTCTTGGGCGGGTCGGCGAAGATGCGCTCGGTCTTCATCGTCTGGGGGTACTGGATCTGGTAGCCCGGCGCGGGCATGCAGACCAGGTCCGGCCGGGTGTCGGCGTACTCGTCGCCGTACACGTCCTCGCCGTACAGCACCGAGTCGATGACCCGGTCGCCGCGCTCGGGGTGCTCGATGGCCAGCAGCTCCTCGCGGAGCCGCTCGCGCACCTCGTCGTACTTCCGGGGCGGAATCGCGCCCTCGTCGTGGTCGTCGGTGTTGAGGTAGATCTGGCCGCCGCTGGCGACCGTGAACGCCGCGGTCTCGCTCCAGTCGATGTCCTTCTGCGAGATGGTGAGCAGCTCGGCGAGGTCCGGCCCCGACCCGCCGCCGCTGGTGCGGGCCACGCCCATCTTGAGCTTCGAGAACAGGTTGAGCTCGCTCATCACCGTCTCGACCGCGTCGTAGACGTGGTTGTAGCCGAACTGCTTGAGCCGGGTCCACGGCCGGGACTGCAGGTCGAGGTAGCCGGCGTCGTACAGCCACGAGTTGAGGTTGATGGTCTGGTACACCGGGCCGTGGCCGTGGTCCGACAGCACCAGCATGGTGTCCTCGTCGTCCATCCGCTCCATCACCCAGCCGAGGAACTCGTCGTACAGTTCGAGCAGCTCGAGCGGCTTGTCCTCGTAGCGGGCCGCCACCTCCGGGTCGTGCTTGGGGTGGGTCTCGTCGAGCACGTGGCCGAGCACGTGGAGCACGTTGTCCGGTCCGGAGAACACCAGCGAGTAGAAGTCACAGGGGTACTCCTCGAGCAGGAGCTTCGCGACCTCGATGCGGTTGCGCTCGATGGCGAAGAAGTTGTCGAGCAGCCCCTGGAGGTTGCCCTCGTCGCTGCCGTCGTCGTACCCCTCGTACGGGTCGACGTCGTACCCGCCCACCCGCTCCTCGATGTCGCGCCGGAGCTCGTCGGGGTAGGCGTACGACCCGGAGGGCGGCGTCGTGATGTTGTCCGAGATGTGGAACCCGTCGGTCCGCGAGGGCGGGTAGCCCGGCATGACGTTCATCACGCCCGACCGCCGGCCCTCCGCGTCGAGGTACTCCCAGACCGGCACCGACTGCTCGCGGAGGGTCTCGGCGTCGACGAAGTCGGTGGCGTAGCCGCCCTCCTCCTTGAGCATGAAGTTGTAGACGCCGTGGTTGCCGGGGTTGCGCCCGGTGGCGAACGAGCTCCAGGCGATCATCGACAGCGGCGGCACCGTCGAGCGGGTGGTGCCGTCGGTGCCCTCGGCGCGCATCCGCTCGAAGGTCGGGAGCCGGCCGGCGTCGATGCCCCTGTCGACGAGCTCGGGCGGGACGCCGTCCAGCCCGAACACGTGGACTGTGCCGTCGCTCATCGTCACTTCTCGAGGTACCCCAGCTGTTCGAGCCGGTCCTCGACCACGTCGTCGTCGGCGCTTCGGGCGCCGGCGTCGGCCGCGTCGCCGCGCTCGATCTCTGCGGCGGCGGATTCGAGCACGTAGGCCGCGAGGTCGGCGGCGTCGTCGAAGCCGTCGAGTCGGTCGGCGAGCAGTTCGTAGCGGTCGTCGAGGTCGGCGGGGAGCTGTATCGTGGACATAGTTGATTACTGGTTGCGCGAGCGCGAGGGGGTCGGTCGGCGGCGCTTCAGCAGCCGGACCAGGAAGAGCATGACCGCCAGCCCGTGCTTGACGGGGTTGTGGGTCTGGCCCTCCAGGTCGTCGTACCGGGCGTCGATCGCCCGCTCGGTGATGGTCAGCCCCTCGCTGGTCGCGGAGTCGATCATCTCGCTCTCGACGCCCATCCCGTCGGTCGTGATCGAGAGCCGTTCGAGGCACTCCGGCGAGAACGCCCGGTAGCCGCTCTGGGTGTCGGTGAGGTCCGAACCGGTCACCCGGGAGGTGCAGTAGTCGAGCACGAGCTGGCCCAGCCGGCGGTAGACGGGGGTCTCGTCGAGCCCGTCGTCGGCGAGGTACCGGCTGCCGACGACCATGTCGGCGTCGCCCTCGACCACCGGCTCGGCCAGCTGGGGGACGTCGGCCGGGTCGTGCTGGCCGTCGGCGTCGAGCAGGACCAGCGCGTCGCAGTCGGTGCGACGCGCGTGGGCGAAGAGGGTCCGGACGGCGGCGCCCTTGCCCCGGTTGGTCTCGTGGCGCAGGACCGTCACGTCGGCCTCCGCCAGGAGCGCGGGGGTCCGGTCGGTGCTCCCGTCGTCGACGACCACGACCTCGTCGGCCCACCGCTTGACGCCGAGGACGGTGCTGCCGATGGCGCTCTCCTCGTTGTAGGCGGGGATGCCGGCGACGACGTGGGCGCCGTCGAGCGACTCCGCGACGGACCGGGCCGACCGCCCGCCCTCCGCGACCTGTAAGCTCATGGTTCCTTCGGCGTATCCATCCGTTTCTCGCCACTTTGTTCTCCAGCGCCTAATCCGGAACAGAGGGCCTCTGACCGGCTATAAGTCGGCCGTACGCCGGTCGGTCGTGGTGCGAAGCGGTACCCTGAACCTAGTGCTGGGTAAAGCGAGAGTTTACTGCCAGGAGATGTCGCCGCTTACGCCGGTCGCGGCGTCGCGACCGGTGTGTAGGCCGCCCCACCCGGGTTTCAGCCCGCGTCAGACCACGGACTCGTAGACGGCCTCGATGCGCTCGGCCATCCGGTCGAGGCCGATGTGCCGGACCGCCTCCCGGCCGTCGCAGGGCCGAGGGTCCTCGAGCACGTCGGCGAGGCCCGCGGCGAGCTCGTCGTCGTCGTCCGAGACGCGGGAGGGCGAGACGCCGTCGAGTCGGTCGGCCACGTCGCCCACGTCGGTCGAGACGACCGGGAGGTCGCAGGCGAGCGCCTCCTTGACCGAGTTGGGCGACCCCTCGCGCTTCGAGGTGAGCAGCAGCGCGTCGGCGGCGTTCATGTAGGTGGCCACCTCGGCGTGGGGGACGCCGTAGACGACCTGGAGCTCCACGTCGGCGTCGACCCGGTCGCTCGCCCGGTCGACGATCCGCCGGGCGCGCGGGTGGTCCTTCACCTCCTGGGAGGGCGGGTACGGGAACAGGACGTGGCGCTTGTCGGAGTCCCAGCCCAGCTCCGCGCGGGCCTCGTCCGTCGGCCGGGGCGCGAACCGGTCCATGTCGATGCCGTGGGGGATGACGCGGCACGGCTGGTCGAGCTCGTCGGCCATCTCCTCGGACATCACGATGACCGCGTCGCAGTAGCGGGCGCACTGCTTCGAGAGCCACCCGTACTCGCCCATCAGGTCGGTGCCCCACAGCGACAGCACCACGGGGAGCCGGACCTGCGCCAGCGCGGCCGGCGCGGTCAGCCCGTAGTTGGCGTGGACCACGTCGTACCCCTCCAGCGACTCGCTGATCACCTGGGGCACGAACCGGAGGTAGTCGCCGGCCGACCGCTCGGTGACGTCCTCCCGGGCGACGTGGTCGCCGGGCGGCGTCATCGTGGCGCACTCGACCCCGCGGCGCTCCAGTACCTCCGTCTGCTGCTGGAAGAACCGGGCGTCCTCGTTCGAGACCAGGTTGAGCACGTTCATCGCCGGCCCCCGTCGCTCCGGAGCGTCTCGGTCCCCAGCGCCACCGCGCGGTCCCGGTCGGGTCCCCGGGGCGAGACGCCGGTGACCCCGGCGACGCTGCCGGGGGCGCTCCCCTCGGCCTCGCCGACTCGCTCGGCGACGTCGACGATCACCCGGGTCAGGTTCACCTTGTCGCCGACGAAGTCGTCGCGGAGGTTGCGCCAGCGCTCGGCGGCGCCGTCGTCGGCCAGGATGTCGGTCGCGGCGTCGAGCACCGCGTCGAACTCCCGGAGGTTGTAGATGAGCCCGGCGCGCTCGAGGTCGATGAAGTTGCCCATGTCGTCGTCGCCGACGAAGGAGTTCGAGCGGATGGCGGGCGTCCCGAGCAGCGCGGCCTCGGTCACCATGGTCTGGGTGTCGGCCACCAGCAGCGACGCCTCCGCGAGGGCGTCGTGGAGCAGCGCCGGGTGGAGGTCGAACGGCCGGGCCGGCGCCTCGTCTAAGTCCATGTCGCCGCCCTCGTCGGAGACGAACACGGTCGCGCGCTCGGCGAGGCGGTCGACCAGCTCCCGGCGCCTCTCGGGGGTGAAGCCGGCCTGGCCGACGTCGTGGTGCGAGCCGAAGGCGTTGAGCCTGACGATGACGAACTCCTCGTCGGGTCCGACGCCGAGCTCGTCTCGGATGTCGGTCTGGGGGTCCCACTCCTCGGGGTGGAGATAGGCGCACTCCTTGAACCCGCGGAACTCGTAGTGCTTCTCGCCGAGGTCCTTCTCGAAGGTGTGGGGCGTCAGCACCGCGTCGGCCAGCGGGACAGAGACGGCGTGGTCGAGGTCGGTGTTGCCCGAGTCGTCGACCAGCACGACCGGCACCCGGCCGACGGCCCCCGCGAGCGCGGCGTACGCGCCCCGGCCGAAGACGCAGTCGGGGTCGTACCCCAGCGTCCGGCGGACGATGTTGACGGCGTGGCTCGGCAGCTCGCGGACCAGCGAGAACTTCTCGGTGTCGCACCGGCCGTACAGCTCGTAGGGGAGGTCGTAGTAGTCGAGCAGCGCCTCGGTGCAGCCGTAGTCGCGGGCGAGCACGAGGGTCTCGTGGCCCCGGTCGCCGAGCGCCGCGACTGCGCGCCTGTACTGGTGGACCTGCGCCGGCGTGTTGGCGAAGAACAGATACTTCATGGTAGTGTCGTCCGGCCGAGACCCGCGCGGGGCCCGGCGGTCGGTGACCGGGAGTTCCGCCCGCACGGCCATTGTTATGCGGCGCCTGAAACCGCCTCCCCGCCCGGAAGGCGATGCCGTCAGGCTGTCGGCCGATGCCCTCGACCGGGACTCGCTGCCGTGTCCCGTAAGCCGCGTTCCCCATCCGAGGATGAATTTACCGGCCATCAAACTTATAATTACGCGCAAGCTATCGTCTATCCGTAACTCATGCACGACCTGACTGGTTTCCAGCGGGACTTGCTGTACGTCATCGCGGGCAAGGACGAACCGCACGGACTCGCCATCAAGGAGGAGCTCGAGACGTACTACGAGAAGGAGATCCACCACGGCCGGCTCTACCCGAACCTCGACACGCTCGTCGACAAGGGACTTGTCGAGAAGGGCCAGCGCGACCGCCGCACCAACTACTACGCGCTGACCGACCGCGGTAGCCGCGAGATCGAGGCCCGCCGGGAGTGGGAGACCGGCCACCTCGGCGAGACGTCCTCGATAACCGCGTAGTCCCGCGACCGCTCGAACCGGCCGTCCCGCCGGTCGTCCGACCCCGCCCGCGGTCGACGACGGCGGTCCCGCACCCCGTCCCCGGCGCCGTCAGGTGCCCTCCTGCGACCTCACGAGACGCAGCAGCGGCTATCCTCGCGGCCGCTCAGGCCGGCCGGACTGCCGACTCGGCGTCGGCCTCGGGCGCGCCGGGCCTCGACCCCGCCGTCTTCCGCTCGGCAACAACGCACTTCCCCGCGGCGACCGACCACCCGTCATGGCGACCATCGTCGGCATCGAAGTGGACGGCGGCGCCGTGCTCGCGGGCGACCGCCGGCTCACCGAGGGCGGCACAGTGTCGAGCGACAGCAAGCGCCACGTCTTCGACCTCGACGGGGTCGGCGCGGCCGCGGTCGGTGCCGGCGGCGACGTCGACGAGTTCCGGCGTCGGCTCGACGCCGAGGTGGACTCCTACGAGACCGAACACGGCGAGCCGATGAGCATCGACCGCCTCGTCAGCGTCGCGAGCGACGTCGCCGCCGCGGAGGGGGTCGAGGCCGTCGTCGCGGCCCGCGACGGTGACGACGTGCCGCGGGTCCGGGGCATCGACAGCGACGGCGGCGTCATCGGGGACGACGCGCTCGCCTTCGGCTCGGGGGCGCAGCTGGCGCTCGGCGTGCTCGAAGGCCGGGAACAGGGCATCGGCCCCGACGACGCCGAGGCGCTGGCCCGCGACGCCGTCGACGCCGCGGCCGACCGCGACACCGACACGGGCGGGGAGGTCGACGTGTACCGACTGGACGGCGAGCCGGACCCGGTCTGAGGCGACCTGCCGTCCCGCCGGCGCTGCCCCGGGCCGTGCGGCGACCGCCCGCGTTCCGGGGTCTCACCTTCCTTTAAGGGCGTTCGGGTGCTACGTCCGGACGACCATGACGCGAGTCGAGATCGAGTTCTGCGTCCCCTGCGGGATGCTCGACCGGGCACAGGACGTCCAGCACGCGCTGCTCTCGGAGTACGGCGAGCGACTCGAATCGGTGGCGCTCGTGACCGGCGACAGCGGCGTGTTCGAAGTGCGCGTCGACGGCGATCAGGTGTTCGACAAGGACGAGGACGAGTACGACGTCGACGCCATCGTCGACACCGTCGGCGAGCACGTCTCGGCGGCGGCGTAGGCGGGGACCTGCCGTCGAACGGACTCGCGACCGGTCGGTCGCGACGTCCGCGTCGAGCGGCGGCATCGCCGCGGTACCCAACGCGGTCCGCGATTCGGGTCAACCGCCGTCTTATCGGATTGCTACCTACCCCTTTGGCTCGCCCTTCGCCGACCTAAGTTGTGCCTCCCGAACACCGAAAGCGACGCGAGACGGAGGCGGCGTCACTGAGACCTCGAAGTCGGGCGGACAGATGCCGGGTCGGCGTTACGCCCGCCCTGACCCGGCGACGTCTCGACTGCGAGATAAAACCGTACTGAGGATTTATCAGCGTCCCCGTGGTCCACCCCGCAGGGGTTACGGAATGTCTCACAACCAGTACGGGGGCAGCTTCGGAGTTACAGGCGGCGCCGACGCCGACGACAGGCACCGATTGACCGCCGCGGGGAGGTGGTCGCCGTGAAGCTCGCGATGATCGGGTTCGGGCAGGCCGGCGGCAAGATCGTCGACAAGTTCATCGAGTACGACCGCCGGACCGGCGGCGAGGCCGTCCGGTCGGCGGTTGCGGTCAACACCGCGAAGGCCGACCTCGTCGGCCTCGACCACGTGCCCGAGGAGAACCAGGTGCTGATCGGGCAGTCGCGGGTGAAGGGTCACGGCGTGGGCGCCGACAACGAACTCGGCGCCGAGATCGCCGAGGAGGACATCGACGAGATCCAGGGCGCGGTCGACAACGTGCCCATCCACGACGTCGACGCGTTCCTCATCGTCGCCGGCATGGGTGGCGGTACCGGCTCCGGCGGCGCGCCCGTCCTCGCGAAGTACCTCAAGCGCATCTACACCGAACCGGTGTACGGCCTGGGCGTGCTGCCGGGCCGCGACGAGGGCGGCATCTACACGCTGAACGCCGCCCGGTCGTTCCAGACGTTCGTCCGCGAGGTCGACAACCTGCTCGTCTTCGACAACGACGCGTGGCGCGAGGCCGGCGAGAGCGTCGGCTCGGGCTACGACCGCATCAACGAGGAGATCGTCCGGCGGTTCGGCGTGCTGTTCGGCGCCGGCGAGGTGTCGCGGGGCGACGCCGTCGGCGAGAGCGTGGTCGACTCCAGCGAGATCATCAACACGCTCGACACCGGCGGCGTCTCGACCATCGGCTACGCCGCCGAGGAGGTCGAGAACCCGTCGGGCGGGCTGCTCTCGCGGTTCACGAGCGACGGGACCGACGAGGTCGACTCGACCCACGCGACCAACCGCATCACCAGCCTGGTCCGGAAGGCCGCGCTGGGCCGGCTCACGCTGCCCTGCGAGATCGACAGCGCCGAGCGCTCGCTGCTGGTCGCCAGCGGCCCGCCGGCGTACCTCAACCGGAAGGGCGTCGAGAAGGGCCGGAAGTGGCTCGAGGAGCAGACCGGCTCGATGGAGGTCCGGGGCGGCGACTACCCGGTCGACGACGCCGACCAGGTGGCGGGCGTCGTGCTGCTGTCGGGCGTCTCGGAGGTGCCGCGGGTCGAGGAGCTCCAGGACGTCGCGGTCGAGACCCAGGACAACATCGACGAGATCCGCCGGGAGAGCGAGCGGAACACCACCGACCTCATCGAGGACGACGACGGCGAACTCGACCCGCTGTTCTGAGCGGCCGGTCGGGGACGGGCCGGGTTCGCGCTACTTGCTCGGGCTCTGTCCGCCGGAGGTCTGTCCGCCCGAGCCCTGCCCGCCGGACGCCCGCTCGTCGCCCAGCACCTCGAAGATGATGACGCCGTCGTTCTCGTACACCGTCCGGTACTTCGGCGAGAGGTGCATCGACATCGCCAGCTTGCTGGTCCGGTGGTACTGCATCCCGCGGACCGTGAACTTCCCCTTCGGCAGGTAGATGTAGTCGGGGTCGACGTTCTCCGCCGCCAGCGTCTTCGACATGCAGTGGGCGCTGTTGCACCACGAGATGTCCCGGAACAGGCTCAGCTGGCGGGTGTACGGCTCGTGGCCCTTCCACTCGACGCCCCACGGCCCGACCAGCATCGTGCGGTGGGTCTGCTGGGGGAACCACTCGGCGGCGTCGCCCTGGACGACGAACGTGGCGCTCGGCTTGGTGTTCTCCTCCACCCACTCCATCGCCTGGACGTCGTCGTGGGTGATGAACTGCGGGAGCGACGGGCTCCCGGCGTGGGCGTCGACAGCGCCGGTGGCGTACATCGCGCCGCCGGCGAGCCCGACGGTCGCGATCAGCACGAGCGCGGCCGTGACGACGCCCCGCCGCCCGACTCTGACCGGCGACTCGCGCTTGAGCCACGGGCCGACCGCCTCCAGCAGGAGCACGGCGATGATGAACGCGCCCACGGTGACCGAGAGCCTGGCCTTGCCGAACGCGAGCACCACCGCGACGAACCAGACCGGGAGGAAGTACCGGCCCTCCTTCAGGAGGTACGCGATGCCGAGCAGCGGCACGACGGCCCAGATCTGCTCGACCAGCGCGCCGTGGAGGTTGAGGTGCGCGAACGCCTGGAGCGTCTTGAGGCCGCCCCCGATGCCGCCGTGGGTGCCCGCGGCGCTGGTGAACACGTCCACTCCGTGGTGGGCCATCACCTGCGCCCACCACGGCGCGGCCAGCAGGATGCCGCCGACGCCGACGATCGCGCCCCGGACGAGCCCCCAGAGCGTGCGGTCGAACGCGACGAACAGCAGGAAGTACGACAGCGCGAAGAAGGCGGTGTAGAGCGGGTGGGTGAGGACGGTGAGCGTGAACAGCGCCAGCGAGGGGACCACCCACCGCTGGTCGCGGTCGCGGTAGAGCCGGACGCCGGCGTAGATGCCCGACAGCGCGAACAGGAACGCCGGCGCCCGGACGATGCCGCCGGCCGAGATGTGCCACTGGAGGACCGGCGGGCTCACGGCGACCACCAGGCTGGCCAGGGCGGCCTCGGGCCGGGAGTCCAGCAGGTCGCGGGCCAGCAGGTACACCGGCACGAGGTAGAGGACGCTCACGACGCCCGGCAGCAACCGCGCGATGGTGATGGGGTCGAGGCCGGTCAGGTCCCGGATGACCGCGACGGCGTAGAACATCAGCGGCGGGTACGCGAACGGCACGCCCCCCTTCGTGTAGTACGGGATCGTCTCGGGCAGGGCGTAGCCCAGTTCGGAGATGCGCTCGGCGATGAGGAGGTAGAGCCCGGCCCCGAACGAGGGGTAGGGGTGCGCGCGGAGGTAGAAGTAGAACAGCACCACCGACGCGAGGAACGCGGGCGCGAGCCAGACGAACTCCCGTTTGTAGCCCTGCTCACGTACGGTCGTCTTCTGTGCGAGGTTCTGCTCAGTCATGTGGAGGATTCCCTGCGCCCGAAGCGGACGCGCTCGGTCTCGTCGGACCCTTCACGACGGGCCCCCTTTGTTATCCAGTGGCTATTCGGGACGGCGCCGCCGACCGCTCGCGCCCCGGCGTCGTTACTTCCGGGGGGTCGCGGTTCAAGGCCGGATTTCGGCGAGAACGGTTCGAAACGAACCGGCGCCGTCTGCCGGCCGCGGCCGTCCGCCCCGCAGGTGCGCGAAGGGGTCGTCCCTCGCCGCGGCTCGACGACACGTCCCGAATGCTGTCCGTGGTTCGGCACGAAGGGTTCAGCAGACTAATAACTTTTGTCAGGCAGCGTCTACGCCGCCGCTCGTATGCGACGCCGTCCCGTGCTTTCGCGGACCGCCTGGGGCGCTCACTCAACCCTGGCTCCGCGGCGCGCGGTATGCGGCGAGGCGGACTCAGCCGCGACCGGGCCCGCGAGACGACGCCCGCCGACGGGGTCACTCGTAGCGGAGCGCGTCGATGGGGTCGGTGTGGGCCGCGTCCCACGCCGGGTAGAGGCCGGCGAGCACGCCGACCACGACGCCGACCGCGACTGCGGCGACGAACCAGATCGGCTGGAACGCCAGCGGCAGCCCGATGGCCTCGGCGCCCGCGTACCCGCCGGCGATGCCGACCACCGCGCCCAGCGCCGACCCGAGCACGCCGAGCATCACCGCCTCGACCAGGAACAGCTGGAGCACGTCGCGGTTCTGGGCGCCGACCGCCTTCATGATGCCGATCTCGCGGGTGCGCTCGGTCACCGACACCAGCATGATGTTGGCGATACCGATCGAGCCGACGATGAGCGAGATGACCGCGATGCCCGAGATGTACGCGGTGAACGTGCTGGTCAGCTGCTTGATCTGGCCGACGATCTGGTCCTGGGTCGTCACCTGGAACTGGTAGGACTGGGCCTTGAGCTGGCGGGCGTCCGAGCGCTCGCCGAGGTAGTTGTACACCCGGCCCTGGACCGCGTCGACCTGGCTCGGCGACTGGGCCTTGACGAGGATGCGGCCGTACACCAGCTGGCGGGTCTGGAGGGTCGGGCTGGTCACCGTCCGCTCGTAGTAGGGCTGGGCCGGGGCGTAGACGGCGGGCTGGGCGCTCCCCCGGCTGAATCCGAGGACCTCGCCGCCGCGCTTCGGCTTGACGATGCCGACGACCGTGGCGTTCAGCGTCTCGCCGGTGGCCGCCCGGGTGAACGAGACGTTCTCGCCGACGGTGACGTTGTCGGCGAACATCTGGGCGGCGGGCCGGTTCAGGACCACCTCGCGTTGGCCCATCCGGAACGGTCGCCCCGACAGGAACTCTATGTTGCGCGCCTGGAAGTAGCCGGGCGAGGAGACGGTCACCCACTGTCTGCCCACCGACGAGTTGTTGTGAGTCACCGACGTGGCGGCGATGCCGCTCTCCGGGGCGGCGAGTTCGACCCCCTCGAGCTCCCGTATCTGCTCGACGTCGTGCTGGGTGAAGACGACCGACCCGCTCGCGCTGCCGAGCGACGGGACCCTGCTGTCGCCGGGCGACTGGGCGGTCACGTACATCGTGGCGGCGTTGCCGCCGGCCACGGTCCTGATGATGTCCTGCTGGAGGCTGGCCCCCAGCGTGACGAACGTGATGACCGCCGCGACGCCGATGATGACCCCGAGCGTCGTCAGCGTCGAGCGAAGCTTGTGTTCTCTGATGTTGCGCCAACTGATTCGTGCCCCTTCGATGACGTTCATCGTACCCCGGCCCCCGTACCGCTGTGGGTGGTCCGGGTACGGGACCGAGGGTCAAAAACCCCCGAACCGAAATCCGCCGTTACCGGGTCGGTGGAACTGTTCCGGCGGGGGCAGCCCCGTCGTCCCTCGATCAGCTCGCCAGCGTCGTGAACCGGTTGACGCCCTCGTCGGTGCCGGCAACGATGACGGCGTCGCCGTGCCGGAACCGGAACTCCGGGCCGACCTCGGTCAGGACGTCGCCGTCGCGCTCGACGCCCACGACCGTACAGCCGGTCCGGGCCCGGACGTCGGCCTCGCCGATGGTCTGACCGACCAGCCCCTCGGCGGTGGTCCGGACGACCTCGACCTGCTTGTCCATCGAGATGACCTCCTCGCGCTCCAGGATGGTCGAGGCCAGCATCCGGCCCGAGACGGTCGCCAGCGCGAGCACGTAGTCGGCGCCGGCGCGGTAGAGCTTCTGGACGTTCTCGGTCTCCTCGGCCCGGGCCAGCACCTCGACGTCGGGGTTGAGGTCGCGGGCGACCAGCGTCCCGAACCCGGTCAGGGTGTCGTCGGCGATGGTGAACACCACCGTCCGGGCCTGCTCGATGCCCGCCGCCTCGAGCGTCTCGGGGTCGGTGGTGTCGCCCACCACGTCGACGCCCGGCGTGTCCTCGAGGTCGACCACGGTGTAGGAGATGTTCGCCGACGCGAGCGCGTCGGTGACCGTCGACCCGACCTCGCCGTGGCCGACCACCAGCACCGTGCCCTGCCGGGGCCGGTGGGCCTGGGAACTCGTGAACTCCTTGAGCCGCTCGAGCTGGGACTGCCGGCCCGAGACCAGCAGCACCGTCCCGGCGTCGAGTTCGAGGTCCGGGGAGGGCGGCGTCTCGAACTCGCCGCGGACCCACGCGCCGATGACGTTGGCGCCCGACCGCTCGCGGATGCCGCTCTCGGCCAGCGTGTGGCCCGCGATCTCGCTGCCGCGCTGGACCGGGAGCTCGGCGATCTCGAAGTCGGCACCGATCTCGACCGCGTCGCCGAGCTCGGTCGAGACCGCGGTGGTCACCTTGTCGGCCAGGCTCTCGCCGACCAGCCGGCGGGGCGACAGCACCTCGTCGACCCCGGCGAGCTCGTGGTACGGCCGCTGGTCGGGGTCCTCCACGACGCTGACGACCCGGACGTCCTCGGCCGCCTCGCGGGCGGTCAGCACGATGCTCACGTCGACCTCGTCGCTGGCGTCGGCCACGAGTGCGGTCGCGGCGTCGAGGTTGGCCGCTTCGAGGGTCTCGACCGACTCGGGGTCGCCGTGGATCAGCGAGTGGCCCGACTCGTAGAGGTCCATCGCCCGCTCGCGGTCGGGCTCGACGATGACGTACTCGACGCCCCACGACTCCAGTTCGGAGATGAGCGTCTCGGCCCGCGGCGAGTAGGTGGCGATGACCACGTGGTCCTCCAGGTCGTCGACCGCGGTCGGCAGCGTCGTCGACAGCGCGTCCTCGAACAGCGGGACCACGAACACCGGCAGCGCCATGAAGATGAGGACGACCCCGGTCAGGTCCATGATCATCACCAGCACGTTCATCTCGGGGGTCGCCCACGGCGCGTCCGACCCGTACCCCGTCGTCGTGAACGTCTCGACGACGACCTGCAGCGAGTGGTAGAACGGCTGGGGGTCGTTCTCGTAGACGGTCATCCCGTAGTCGTAGACCACCGCGTAGCCGACGAAGACGACCGCGAGCGTCGAGACGTAGTACAGCGTCCGGCGCTTCCAGGTGTCCATCGGGTGGTCGTTTTCGGGAGAGGGTATAAGGGATTGGGGTCTCCGCGCCGACGCTCCCGGACCGAACCGGCGACCGGCGGGCCGGCCCTACTCCCCCGATCGGAGCCGCCGGAGCACGCTCGTGATCCTGTCGAGCGACGAGCTCGTCAGCACGGTCACCGCGGTGTCGGCCTTCTCGTAGAGGCTCCGGAGCCTCTCGACCTTCTCGAGGTCGCGCCGGGCGCGCTCGGAGTCGGCCGCCCGGAGGGTCTCGGCGGCGTCGTCGAGCGCGCGGGTCATGATGCGGACCTCGCTCCGGACCTCCTGGGTGAGGAACTGCTGGCAGACGTGCCAGAGGTCGGTCTCGGCCTCGAAGTAGGCCTTCTTGCCCTCGCCGGGGATCGACCGGCGGTGGACGAAGTGGTACCGCTCCAGCGCGGTCATCGCGGTGCTGACCGTCGACTTGGCGTAGTCGCTCCGGTCGGCGAGGTCGTCGAGCGACAGCGGCTCCTCGGCGAAGAACAGCAGGCCGTAGAGCCGGCCGTAGCTCGGCTTGATGCCGTAGACGTCCGCGGCCCGCGCCAGCGCCTCGACGACCTCCTCGCGGGCCTCCCGGACGGCCTCGTCGTCGGGTCCAGTCGCGTCGGCACCGGAGACGGGGTCGCCTTCGGCGTCCGTGTCGGAATCGGCGTTCGAGTCGGTCATTCGGTGTCGGGAATAGGCCACCGGAACAAATAAATCGTGTCCTACGGAATATTCGGTATATGGTGAATATAGAAAACGGAGTGCGGGACGACCGCGTTCCGGCCGACGGAGACGATCGCGGAGCAGCGGAGAACGGGCTCGACGGCGACCTGGTCGTCCGCGGGCGCGGGCTGACGAAGACCTACGACTCGCCGCTGCCGCTCGCTCGGACCGTCGAGGTGCTCCGGGGGGCCGACCTCGACGTCCGGGCGGGCGAGATCGTCGGCATCGTCGGCGAGAACGGGTCGGGCAAGTCCACGCTGATGAAGCTCCTCGTCGGCGCGCTCGAACCGGACGACGGCGAGGTGGTCGTCGACGGCGTCGCGGGGTGGTGCCCCCAGGACCCGCTGCTGTACGACCGGCTCACGGTCGCCGAGACGTTCCGGCTGTTCGGGACCGCCCACGGGCTGGCCGGCGACGAGATCCGCGAGGCCCGCGACCGGCTCGCCGAGCGACTGGGCTTCGAGGAGTTCCTCGACTACCGGGTCGACCAGCTCAGCGGCGGCAACCGCCAGAAGGTCAACCTGGGCGTCGCGGTGATGGCCGACCCCGACGTGCTGTTCCTCGACGAGCCGTACACCGGGTTCGACTGGCAGACGTACCTCGCGTTCTGGGAGCTGACCGAGGAGCTGACCGACCGCGGGGTCGCCATCGCGGTCATCTCGCACTTCGTCAGCGAGCGCGAGCGGTTTGACCGCATCCTCGAGCTCACCGACGGCCGGCTGGCCGACGTGACCGACGCGGACCCGGCGGACCGGCCCGGCGAGGACCCCCGGGACCCGGGCGCCGGCCGCGACTCCGCGGCCGACGAGGCGACCGACCGCGACGACCCCGCACCGGAGGCCGGGACCGATGCCTGAGAGCACACGAACCGCGGGCGGTCCGGACGGCGCTGGCGGACGGCAGGGGCCGGCCGGTCCGGCCCGACCGCAACGGAGGAGCCGCCTCCGCCGACTCCGGATCGGCGTGGCCTCGCACGTCCGGGCGTTCGTTCGCACGCCGCTGAACGTCGCGCTGCTGGTCGCCTTCCCGGTGGTCGTGATCGAGGGGTACGGCGCGGCGATGGCGGCGTTCCCCCAGTTCCCGGGGCTCGCCGTCGAGTCGATGGCCGAGATGGGCCGGGTCAACGGCGCGGTCTACGCCGCGGCCTTCCTCGCCGGGATACTGGGGCTGTTCCAGAGCATCGGCGCGGTCCAGGCCGACGAGCGCCTCCGGGTCTGCGGCTACGACCGCGCGGAACTGTTCGCCTCGCGGCTGGCGGCGGTCGCGCTCGGCAGCGCGCTCGTGGCGGCGGTCTCGACCGCGGTGCTCCAGTGGCGGGTCGAGCCCGCGGCGCCGGCGGCGGCGTTCGGCGCGCTGACGCTCGCGGCGCTGCTCTACGGCCTGGTGGGGATGCTCGTCGGGGCGGTGCTCCCGCGGGCGCTCGAGGGCTCGCTGGTCCTGGTCTTCCTCGTGGACTTCGACGACTTCCTCTCCAGCGGGGTGGTCGCGGTCGACTCGCCGGCGCTGAAGCTGCTGCCGCTGCACTACCCGCACGACATTTTCCAGGCGGCGGTGTTCGACGGGACGGTGGCGTCCGGTGACGCCCTCGCCGCCCTGGCGTACCTCGGTGCGGCCTTCGTCGCGGCGCTGGCGGTCTACGTCCGCGTGACCGGTCGGGGAGGTGTGCTGTCGTGAGCAGAATCGACGCCGGGGCGCCGGCCGGCGACGGCGGCGCTCCCCGCGACGGCGGCGACCGACCGGGGCTCGGATTCGCGAGACGGGTCGCCGCGGCGTTCGAGATGGGCCTGCGCGAGTACGCCCGGACCCCGGTGCTGCTCGCGCTGCTGGTCTTCCTGCCGGCGTACTTCGTGGGAGTGCTCGTCTACCTGCTGCCGGCGTCGCCGGTGCCCGTCGCGGTGGCCGGCGAGGGGACGGTCGCGGTTCCGTCCTCGGAACTGTACGGTATCCTGCTCGTCCCCCTGCTGTGCGCGCTGGTCGGGGGCATCGCGGGGCTGTTCCTGATGCTGAACGCCCGGGACGCCGACGGTCGGCTGGTCGTCGCGGGCTACCGGCCGGCCCAGTTGCTGGTCGCGCGCGTCGGCCTCCTGGCGGTCGCGGCCGGCGTCGCGGCCGGCGTCTCGCTCGGCGTCCTCTCGGTCGAGGTGGTCCCCGAGCGCCTCGGCTGGTTCGTCGCCGCGTCGGTGCTCGCGGGGCTGACCTACGGGCTGGTCGGCGCGCTGGCCGGCCTCGCGCTCTCGCGGCTGGCGGGGGTGTACCTCCTGCTGTTCGCGCCGATGGTCGACGTGTTCTTCTTCCAGAACCCGATGGTCGGCGACCCCCATTGGCTGGCCTCGTACCTCCCTGGCCACTTCGCCACCGAGGTCGCCGTCGACGCCGGGTTCTCCGCGAGCGTGTCGCTCGAACCGCTCGGGTGGGCGGTGGCGTACCTGCTCGCGGTCGGCGCCGCAGCCGGCGTCGCCTACTACCGGTCGATGCGATCCGGGTAGGGCGAGGGGCCGCCCCGTGGATTTATTATCCGGTGGTACAACCCAGTGTTCGTGACGCAGCTACAGCGCGCCCGGGAGGGCACGGTCACCGACGCGATGGAGCGAGTCGCCGAGCGCGAGCGGGTCGACCCCGAGTTCGTGCGCGAGCAGGTCGCCGAGGGGCAGGCGGTCATCCCGGCCAACGTCGGGCACGACCGGCTCGACCCAATGATCATCGGCCGGGAGTTCGCGACGAAGGTCAACGCCAACATCGGCAACAGCGAGACCGACAGCGGCGTCGAGGAGGAACTGGAGAAACTCCACACCGCGGTCCACTACGGCGCCGACACCGTGATGGACCTCAGCACCGGCGGGTACCTCGACCGCATTCGGGAGGCCAACGTCGAGCACTCGCCGGTCCCGGTCGGCACCGTCCCCATCTACGAGGCGGTCAAGCGAGTCGACGACGTCGCGGACATAACCCACGAACTCCTCCTGGACGTCATCGAGAAGCAGGCCGAGCAGGGCGTCGACTACATGACGATCCACGCCGGCGTGCTGATGGAGCACCTCCCGCTGACCGACGGCCGCAAGACCGGCATCGTCTCGCGCGGGGGCTCCATCCTCGCCCAGTGGATGGAGGAGAACGGGATGCAGAACCCTCTCTACGCTAAATTCGAGGACATCTGCGAGCTCTTCGCCGAGTACGACGTGACGTTCAGCCTCGGCGACGGGCTCCGTCCGGGCTGTCTCGCGGACGCGGGCGACGACGCCCAGTTCGCGGAGCTCGACACGCTCGGCGAGCTGACCGAGGTCGCACAGGACAGGGGCGTCCAGGTGATGGTCGAGGGGCCGGGCCACGTCCCGATGGACCGGGTGGCGGCAAACGTTGAGCGCCAACAGGCGGTCTGCGACGGCGCGCCGTTCTACGTGCTCGGGCCGCTGGTGACCGACGTCGCGCCGGGCTACGACCACATCACCAGCGCCATCGGCGCGACCGAGGCGGCCCGCGCCGGCGCCGCGATGCTCTGCTACGTCACCCCGAAGGAGCACCTCGGGCTCCCGGACGCCGAGGACGTCCGCGACGGCCTGGCGGCCTACCGCATCGCCGCCCACGCCGCCGACGTGGCCAACGACCGGGCGGGCGCCCGGGACTGGGACGACGCCCTCTCGGAGGCCCGCTACGAGTTCGACTGGCGCCGCCAGTTCGAGCTGGCGCTCGATCCCGAGCGCGCCCGGTCCTACCACGACCAGACGCTCCCGGGCGACAACTACAAGGAGGCCCGGTTCTGCTCGATGTGCGGCGCGGAGTTCTGCTCGATGCGCATCGACCAGGACGCGAGGGGCGCTGACGGCGAGATGACCGAGTTAGACGACGAGACCGACGTCGAGGCGTCGCCGGCCGCCGAGGTCAACCGACCGCCGGTCGGCACCCACGAGGTGTCGGGCGAGCCGACGCTGGCGGACGTCGACCTCGCGCGCGAGTACCCGACCACCGACGACTGAGACGCCGCGGTTCCCCGGTTGGCGCTTCCGTCTCCTACTCCACGCGTTCGAGGACGACGCCCTCGTCGAACCGGCCGCGCTCGTCGGCCTTCTCCTCGCAGAGTCGGTCGAGTTCCTCCCCGTCGATGTCCTCCGCGTCGCGTATCGCCGCGATCACCGCCAGCACGTCGGCGAGTTCTTCGGGGTCGCCGCTCTCGCGGAACTCCGCGGCCTCCTCGCAGAGCTTCTCGCGGAGGCGGCGTCGGTACTCCTCGCCCTCGGCCACGCGGGTCACGGGCGTCTCGCCGTTCGCGCGGATGACGGCCGGAATCTCGTCCCGGACCAGCTTGTCGTACTCGGTCACGCCGTGACCGTCACGGGGCCGGGAGGAAGCGGTTTCGGATTCGGCGGACGAGGAACCGGAATGACGTAGAGAAAGCAACTGGGTCGCGGCCCCCGCGCCGTGTGCCCGACAGTCTTCGGCGGAACGGGTGTCTGGTTATCGTTCCCTCGATCGGCGGGTTCCGGCCGGAACCCGGGGCCGGTCGCGACGCCGGTCTCAGACCGCCTCGGCGCTCTCGGCGGCGCTCTCGCCCGCCTGGAGGCACTCCTGGACCGAGTCGGTGAGCGCGTAGAGCTGCTTGCGGGCGTCGGGGATGTAGACGCGCTCGTCGATGACGCCCTGGTCCTTGAGGCGCTTGATGGAGCTGCGGACCGTGCGGGGCGACAGCCGGGTCCGCTCGCTGATCTGCTGCTGGGTCAGCGGTTCGTCGCTGTACTCGAGTACCTTCACGACCAGCTTCGCGCTCGGTGGGGCGTCGTCGTCGAGGCAGTCAGACATCGTGTTTCGAGCGTGGGCCGCCAGGGAATTATACGTTTCCTAACCCCCGTGAAAGGAGGTTACCGAGCGGTAACCGCCTTTGCCTCGGGAGCGCTCCACCGGACCGTCCCGGAGTACCGGACGAGTGCAGCTCCCGGTGGCGTTCGGGGGTCGCTCCGACACCGGACGCGGCGCAGTTCCCGTGATGCTACGGGCGGGGAAGCACTTTACTCGCTCGCCGCCGGCCTAATCGGTATGTACCTCGCCGACCAGACCTGGCCGGAGCTGGGCGACTACGTGGCCGAGGAGTCGCTGGCGGTCGTCCCGCTGGGATCGACCGAGCAGCACGGGCCCCACCTCCCGCTGTCGACCGACCACGCCATCGCGGAGGGGCTGGCCCGCGAGGCGGCGGCCCGGACCGGCTACCTCTGCACGCCGACCGTGAACGTCGGCGTCAGCGTCCACCACAAGCAGTTCCACGGCACGATGTGGGCCGACGCGCCCGCGTTCCGCGACTACGTCGAGAGCATCTCGCGCAACCTCGCGTACCACGGCATCGACCGCATCGTCTTCGTCAACGCCCACGGCGGCAACCAGACCCACCTCCGGGAGGTCGGCCGCCGCCTGCGCGAGGACGAGGCGGCCTACGCGGTCGAGTGGATGTGGGACGAGTCGATCCCCGACCTCGTCGACGACCTGTTCGCGACAAACGGTCCCCACGGCGGCCCCAAGGAGACCGCGATGATGATGCACCTCGACCCGGAGCACGTCCGGACCGAGAGGCTCGAGGACGCCCGGGACGGCGGCCTGGTCGACTGGGCGAACAGCGACGACGCGTACGTCCACGGGGCGCGCAACTTCTACGACTCCATCGACAACACCGCGAACGGCGTCCTGGGCGACCAGACCGACGCCACCCCCGAGAAGGGCGAGCGGCTGTTCGAGGCCGCCACCGAGCAGCTGGTCGAGCTCCTGGAGTGGCTTGACGCCCGGCGGTTCGAGGACCTGATGGCGAAGCCCCACGTCGACCCCCAGCCCGGCAGCCGGCGGGAGTGAGCCCGCACCGCGCCCCGCGGCCCGAACCGATAACCGCCGCGCTGGCGTCGCCTCGGGCATGGCGGACGACCCGTCCGACGACCGCGCCGGCGTCGGCCCGTCAGATGACCGCGCCGACGTCGACGCGGACGACACCGGGGTAGAGTACCGCAGAGAGCAGTCCGATGACAGGGACGACGAGGCCCTGCGCGCCGAGGCCACCGAGGACGAGAGCTGGTGGGACGAGGGACTGGTGACCCTGCTGCTGGTGGCCGGCCTCGCGCTGTTCCTGTTCCCCGAACCGGCCACGTCGGGCCTGGGCGTCGCGTTGATGGCGGTCGGCGCGGCCCTGTGGCTGCTCGACTGGCTCGCCTGATCGCGTTCCGGGTGCGCGGAGTGCCGATACTCGCCGGCTCGGCCCCAACCGATAACCGTTCTCCGGCCCGACTGGGGACCATGAGCGACGACAGCTACCCCGCCGACGCGTACGACGAGGAGGAGGTCGGAGACACGCGCGGCGTCCGCGAGGAGGAGGTCGACGACCCCTACGACGACACGCTACTGCCGCTGGGTGGCTCGATGTACCCCTTCTCCTGGCCGTTCTGGGCCACGGACGAGGACGACGTCTACGAGGACGAGTCGTTCGAGGGGGCCGAATACGACGGGGCCGACGCCGAGCGGGACGACGGCGCCGGGTGGGACGTGGGAGTGATCGGGACGCTCCTGCTGGTCGGTCTCGCGCTCTTCCTCATCCCGGAGCCCACGACGTCGGCCATCGGCATCTTCCTCATCTCGCTCGGGGTGGTCGCGTGGGTCGTCGACTGGCTGCTCTGAGGCCGTCTCGACGCCACGTCTCGACACTACTTCCGGCGTCGCCGCCGCTCGACCACCGGCTTGCGCCCGGCGTCGTCTGACACTTCGGCCACAGGTAATAACCCCGTCACGGACGTTCCGTTCGGCATGGCGAACGACCCGTACACCGACGACGAGTACGACGACACGTACCGGGAGGTCCACGGCGACGAACCCGCGGCGGACCGCGACGCGGTCGCCGACGACGACACCGGCTTCTTCGGGTACGGCCCCCGGGGCGAGTACTGGCCCACCGGGTGGGGGCTCTGGCCCGGCGGCGACACCGTCGACGCCGACCAGGACATGTACGGCTATCAGGACCCGGAGTACGGGGCGACCGACGAGGAGGACGACGGCTCGTGGCTCGACGAGGGGCTCATCGCCACCTTCCTCATCGTCGGCGCCGTCCTGTTCTTCTTCCCCGAACCCACCACGTCCGCGGTCGGTATCGCGATGCTCGCGATGGGCGTGATGGGCTGGGTCGTCGACTGGGCGATGTGAGGCGGCGGTCGGGCCGCGCCACGGTCCGGTCGACCGGTCGACGCCGTTACGGGGCGGCGCCGCCACGACCGACACGGAATGGCAACGCTGAATCCCGACTTCTCCGACCAGACGGTCGTCGTCACCGGCGGGGCCGCCGGCATCGGCCGGGCGGTCGCGCTGGCGTTCGGCGACGCGGGCGCGACGGTGCTGGTCGCGGACGTCCGCGAGGAACCGAAGGGCCCCGACGAGACCACGCCGACCCACGAGCGAATCAGCGACGCGGGCGGGACGGCCGAGTACGTCGAGACCGACGTCTCGGACCCGGACCAGATACGCACCGTCGTCGAGGCCGCCCGCGAGTTCGGGGGCGTCGACGCGATGGTGAACAACGCCGGCGTCTACACCAAGCGGCGGTTCCTGGACGTCACCCCCGAGGAGTTCGACGAGGTCCACGCCGTCAACGCCAGGGGCACCTTCTTCGGGACCCAGATCGCCGCCGAGGACTTGATCGAGCGAGGCGACCCCGGCGTCGTGATTAACACCTCCTCGGACACCCAGGGCCGGGCGGCGTGGGACCACTCCCACTACGCCGCCACCAAGGGCGCGGTCCGGATGATCACCCGGGGCGCCGCGCTCGAATTCGCGACCGAGGACGTGCGGGTCAACGCGGTCGCGCCCGGCCCGGTCGCCACCGAGATCCGCGAGGGCTGGGCCGAGGAGGCCGCGGCGATGGCGCCCGAGGGCGAGACCCCCGACCTCCCGCTCCGTGCCGCCGACCCGGAGGAGCTCGCCGGCGCGTACCTCTTCCTGGCGAGCGACGCCGCCTCCTACGTCACCGGCGAGACGGTCTGGGTCGACGGCGGCGGTCACGTCTGCTGACGGTTGCGACGCACCGCCGCGGACGGTAACGATAGTAACGACAGTAACGGAAACACCTTCACCGTCCGTCGGCCGCCAACCTCGGCCATGGTCGAGTGGTCGGACGTCGCCGGTCGCAGAGTCCCCTCCGTGTCGACGCACGCGAGGGCCGCGCTGGAAGCGCTGTTCGTCACGCTCCTCTGGTCGTCGTCGTACGTCCTCATCGACGTCGGCCTCGCGGACATCCCCGCGCTCACCTTCGCCGGACTCCGGTACGGCCTCGCCGCGATCGTCCTGCTCCCGTCGTTCGTCCGCCGGGGCCACCACCGGGCGGTCAGGCGGGCCGGGCGGTCGGAGTGGGGTCTATTGCTGGCGCTCGGGCTCCTGCTGTACGCGGTGACCCAGGGCGCGCAGTTCGTCGCGCTCGGCCACCTCCGGGCGGCGACGGTGAGCCTCGTGCTGACGTTCACCCCGGTCGCCGTGGCGCTCGCCGGGACTGCGGTCGCCGCCGAGCGACCGACCGCTCGCCAGTGGGCGGGCCTGGCGGTGCTGCTCGCGGGCGCCGGGCTCTACTTCCGGCCGTGGGCCGGCCCGCTCGGCTCCGCGTTCGGGCTGGCGGTGATGTGCGTCGGCCTGGTCGGGAACGCCGCGGGGTCGCTGGTCGGCCGACGGGTCAACCGGGACGGACCCCTCTCGCCGGTGGCGGTCACGACGGTCAGCATGGCCATCGGGGCCGCGGTGCTGCTGGCGGTCGGCGTCGCGGTGCAGGGGCCGCCGGCGCTCCCGTTGTACGCCTGGGGCATCGTCGGGTGGCTGGCGGTGGTCAACACGGCCGGCGCGTTCACCCTCTGGAACCGGACGTTGCAGACGCTCACGGCCGTGGAATCGAGCGTCATCAACAACACGATGCTCGTCCAGGTCGCCGTCCTGGGATGGCTGTTCCTCGGCGAGACGATTCGTGGTCACGAAATCGGCGGAATTCTCGCCGTCGCCGCCGGGGCGTTGCTCGTCCAGTTGGGGTCGGCCAGGCGGTGAGTGACTCGTACCGACGTGGTCGAAGGAGTACCAGCGTCGGTGAGACAGAATCGAGACGGTCCGACAGAGCCGATACCGTCGCATCGGTAACGACGTTTCCGTACTATTTTAACCGATGTGGCGGGAGAGGAGACCATGAACGACGATCCGCCCGTGGCCGAGCGCGTCCAGGTGGTCCCGCTCGGGTTCGAGTACGAGCGGCTCAGGCGACCGATATTCGAGTGGAAGGCCGACAAGGTGGTCGCCGTCGCCTACGACGACAGCCGTGCCGCGGTGCCGTACCTCGACCGACTCGTCGCGGAGCTGGCGGCCAACGAGCGCATCGAACTCGAGCGCCGGGAGTGCGACATCTTCGACCTCTACGACACCCTGGGGACGGTCGCGGCCGCCATCGACGACCACGAGGGCGACGACGTGTACGTCAACCTCTCGGGCGGCAGCAAGATCACCGCCATCGCGGGGATGATCGCCTGCATGGCGACCGGGGCGACGCCGATCTACGCCCGGCCAGACTACGGCCCGGCGGCAGAGCGGGTCCCGTCCGAACCGCTCCACGACGCGGTCGAGCGCGTCTTCTCGCTGCCGACCTATCCCATCGAGAGCCCCTCTGCGACTCACGTGGCGTTCCTCCGGTTCATCGACGAACGGGAGCGCGAGGTCGGGGCGGAGGGGGACGCGACGGAGACCGACGCGACCGCTGACGCCGACGCCGCCGACGCCCGCGGGCGGTACCGCGGCGCGAGCAAGAAGGAGCTCGTCGAGTTCGCCCGGGCGGAGCGGTTCCGGTTCGTCGCCGAGTCGTCGGCCGAGACAGAGAAGGGGCTGTACCGGCTGCTCGACCGCCACGTCGTCGATCCCCTCGAATCGAAGGGGTACGTCGACGTCGCGAAGGTCGGCCGCCGGAAGTACCTCTCGCTCACCGAGGCCGGCCGCAACACCCTCCGGGCCTACCGGCACCTCGCCTGAGGGGCGGAGGTCCGTCGCGAATCGGCCGACACCGGGGCTCCCGGTCCCGGTCACCGCCCATCTGACAGTTCCGCAACCTCTAATTCCGCGGGGAGAGACGTCTCCACCATCCGTGACTCAGGAGCTAGGTCCCCTCGCACGGCGGTTGGCGCTGCCCTACTACGACGACGCCCTCCCGGCCCACGACCGGTTCCACGCCGAGCGGGTCCGCGACGTGGCGCTCCGGCTGGCGGGCGAGTCCGAGGGTGCGGTCGACAGGGACGTGCTCGCCGCCGCGGCGTGGTTGCACGACATCGGACGGCCGCTCGAACGCACCGGAGAGATAGCCGACCACGACCAGTGGGCCGCGCGGGAAGCCGCGGACCTGCTCGCCACCGAGGGGGTGGCGACCGACAGCATCGACGCCGTCGAACACTGCATCCGGGCCCACAGCGTCCGGGCCAGCTCGCCCGAGCCCGAGACTCCCGAGGCCAGGCTGCTCTTCGACGCGGACAAGCTCGACGCCGCCGGTGCGCGCGGCATCGTCCGACTGGCCTGCATCGTCGGCGAGCGGTCGGGCCGAGCCGGCGAGCGGTACGCGGTCATCGACGACGCGTCCGCCGCCGGCGCGGACGCGCCGGACGACCCCGACGTCGGGCTCCTCCGGGAGTGGGCGCGGGAGCGGCTCGACGCGCTGTACACGCCGGCCGGCCGCCGGCTCGGCGAGTCGCGCTGGCAGTTCATGGAGGAGTTCTTCGCGCAGTTTTCCGACGAGATCGGCGTCGACGGGGAGCGATAGGTCGCCGCCCTCATCGCTGCGGGCGGCCCGTTCGACGCCGCCGGGTGTCCGTACTTCTCTGCGTCGTCATCCGATCCGGTACCGTCGGCGGGCTACGCCTCCGTCCTGTAGCTCACCGCGATGCCCTCGCCGAGCGGGATCGGGACCGTCTCGAACGACGGGTCGTCCCGGACCGACCGGAGGTAGTCGACGACGCCGCGAGTTTCCTCGTCTACGTCGCCGGGGTCGTCGCCTTCGAGTACCGACACGATGGCCCCGAAGTCCTGGGCGGAGCTCTGCATCGCGTTGTCCGCGATGATCGCCCCGCCCTCCGGGACCTTCTCCCGGACCGCGTCGAAGGCGTCGGGGTAGTCGCGCTTCCGGCAGTCGACGAGGACCACGTCGAAGGGGCCCTCGTAGCGCTCGATCGTCTCCAGGGCGTCGCCGGCCTCGAAGGCCGCGAGGTCGGCGTAGCCGCCGGCCGCGAGGTACTCCCGGGCGTCGTCGAGCTCGTCGGCGTCGTGCTCGGTCAGGACGATCTGGCCGCCGTCGGGCAGCGCCCCGGCGAACCAGTAGGCCGAGTAGCCGAACCCCGACCCGAACTCGAAGATCCGCTCGGCGTCGACCATCCGGGCCGCCAGCCGGAGGAAGCCGCCGACCGCCGGCCCGACGGTCGGGAAGCCGATCGCCTCGCCGTGGGCCTCCATCTCGCGCAGGGTGTCGTCGCGGTCGGGCACCATCGCGCGGACGAACCGCTCGGTCTCCTCGGACAGTAGCGCCATGGTCGACTCGTCGGACGGCGGTCAGTTAACTGTTCCCGGGCGGCTCGCGCCACCGGGCCGAGTCGTCCGCCGGCCGGTGACGGTCGGTCGCCCCGCACTCGGTGGGCGCGGCGGCCCTACTCCGCGTTCAGTTTCACTTTCACTGCCCAGTATACGCCTCCTTATCTCCCCGCGGCCCCAACACCTGCCGATGGCAGCGACAGAGAAACTCGACACGCTCCCAGGAGTCGGACCGGCGACCGCGGAGAAGCTCGGCGACGCGGGCTACGACTCGTTCGTCTCGATCGCGGTGGCGAGCCCCGGCGAGCTCTCGAACACGGCGGACGTCGGCGAGTCGAACGCGGCGGACATCATCCGCGCGGCCCGCGAGAAGGCCGACGTGGGCGGCTTCGAGACCGGCACCGAGGTACTGGCGCGCCGCGACCAGGTCGGCAAGCTGGAGTGGAACGTCCCGGCGGTCGACGAGATGCTCGGCGGCGGCGTCGAGACCCAGTCGATCACCGAGGTCTACGGCCAGTTCGGCACGGGCAAGTCCCAGGTCACCCACCAGCTCGCGGTCAACGTCCAGCTGCCCCGCGACCACGGCGGGCTGGAGGGGACCGCGCTGTTCGTCGACACCGAGGACACGTTCCGGCCCGAGCGCATCGACGACATGGTCCGCGGGCTCGACGACGAGACCAAGCAGGCCGCGATGCGGCTCCACCAGGTCCGGACCGAGGACGGGCTGGTCGACTCGGTGCTCGACGGCATCCACGTCGCCAAGGCGTTCAACTCCAACCACCAGATGCTGCTGGCCGAGACGGCCGAGGAGCTCGTCAAGGAGAACCAGGACTCGGAGTGGCCCGTCCGGCTGGTCTGCGTCGACTCGCTGACCGCCCACTTCCGCGCGGAGTACGTGGGTCGGGGCGAGCTCGCCGAGCGACAGCAGAAGCTCAACAAGCACCTCCACGACCTGGTCCGGCTCGGCAGCCTCCACAACGCGGCCGTGGTGGTCACCAACCAGGTCCAGTCGAACCCGGACGCCTTCTTCGGCGACCCCACCAAGCCCATCGGGGGCAACATCCTGGGCCACACCTCGACGTTCCGCATCTACCTGCGGCAGTCGAAGGGCGACAAGCGCATCGTCCGGCTGGTCGACGCGCCCAACTTGGCGGACGGCGAGGCGGTCATGCGCGTGCAGGACGGCGGCCTGAAGCCGGAGTGACGACGTTCCGGTAGCCCTCTTTTCGGTCCGAGTACCCACACACCTGTTACGTCCGCGAGCGCCCCGACCAGCGCCCAAGTCGAGGGTGCGCAGTCGTCCCAGTCGGTTCACTCCCGGAGTTGTGCGAGGCGCCGTACTGCGAGGGCGCGGACAGCGTCCCCGAGTCGATCCGACTCACGACGTGCATCGCATCGTGGGCCGCCCCGGAGTGGAGGTCCAGCGTCTCGAGGCCGGGCTCTGCGGCCGCTCCGCTGGCGCTGTCCTGCATCCGGTCGCTCATGGGCCCCGGCGGGCGGTCGAAGGACCGGCGGAACTCGGTCCCGACGCCGCGCTCGCCGGGTCGTCGACGAGAACGCCGGGCGGAGTCGCCGCCGGAATCTCAGTCGACCGGTTCGAGTTCGATGAGCCCGCTCGGGTGGACCGTCACGCGGTAGCCCTCGTACGTGAACGAGACCCGGCCGTCGACGTCGGGGAGGCCGCCCGCGCCGACGAACTCGTCGAGCACGTCCGGGTCGACGGTCCGGAACAGCGGGTCCAGTTCCAGCGGGTCCACGCCGGCGGCGTCGGCGACCGCCGTCACGAGCAACTCGCTCGGCCGGTCGTCGGCCTCCGGGTCGTAGCGGACGTGACGTCGCTCCGTGCGCCGGTTAGCGTCGTCTCGGGGTTCGTCGGTGTCTCTCATACTTCGTGGCTCGGTCCCGGTAGAACGCAGTGCGGACGGGACACTCCCTTCCCGGGGACCGTCGGGATCGGGACCGGTCGGTCCCTCGTGACTGGCCGCGAATTGGACGCGGATCCGCATATACTTACCGGCTTCCGTGTTCGATTTTAGCCCGTCACCGCCGGCCGGCTCAGGGCCCCTCCGAGGCCTCCAGGAGTCCGAGCACGGTCGACACCCGGTCGTCGCCCCAGTACCGGACGGTCCGCGACCGGGGGTCGTAGTCGAGGACCGCGGCGGCGTCGAGTCTGGGGAGGTGGTTGTGGTGGAGCGTCACCGCGACGCGCCGGCGGTGTCGCTCGCGGTCGGGTCCGGACCCCTCGCGACGCGCGGCCCCGACCTCGTCGTCAGCCGTGCCGTCCTCCGCCTCGACGTCGGTGTCGTCCGTCCAGGGATCGCCAGCGCTGTCGGCCGCCCGCTCTCGCCGCGCGACGTGTTCGGCGACGTCGTCGAGGTCCACCACGTCCACCGAGAGCGACTCGAGGTGCGCGAGGACGTACCGTGTCCGCCTGTCCGACACCGTCTCGAACAGGTCGCCGACGGGGCGTTCCCCGTCCTCGCGTGCATCGACGTCGAACGGCGGCGCCTCGTGGTCGTCCCCGTCGGAGGTGTCGTCGGGCACGTTGATTGATGGCAGAAGAACGGTAGGCTTAGGTCTGTCGGGCGAACGCGCGCTGGGCTATAAATTCAAACCCGGGCCACGCGACCGTTTACGTAAACGTAAGCGATATCGTTAACGAACGTTCGGTCTGCCCGAGTCCGTTCTCGACAGCGGCGTCCACGAGTGACCAGATCCGGCGACCGCACGCCGTCGGCGGCGACTCACGTCCAGAGCTGTCGCGCAAGCAATACGTTCCGGGGCGCCCACCGTCCGGACATGCGAGCGTACAAGGCGAAGATGGTCTCGCCGATCCGGCTCCCCGACCGCGACGAGCGCGAGGCGAACCTGGAGCGGGCGGGCTACAACGTCTTCAACCTCGACTCCGAGGCCGTGTTCGTCGACCTGCTGACCGACAGCGGCACCGGCACGATGAGCGAGAACCAGTGGGCCGCGATGCTGACCGGCGACGAGGCCTACGCCGGCAGCCAGAGCTTCGACCGCCTGCAGCAGGCGGTCGCGGACGTGATGGGGTTCGAGCGCATCATCCCCGCCCACCAGGGCCGGGGCGCCGAGAACGTCCTCTACGGCGCGCTGGTCGGGGAGGGCGACTACGTCCCCAACAACACCCACTTCGACACCACGCGGGCCCACATCGCGAACAGCGGCGGGGAACCGGTCGACTGCCCCCGGGAGGGCGCGCTCGACGACGACCGGCCCTTCGCGGGCGACCTCGACGTCGAGGCGGTCCGCGACCTGGTCGACGAGGTGGGCGCCGAGAACGTCCCCGCGGTGCTGCTGACGATCACGAACAACTCGCTGGCGGGCCAGCCGGTCAGCGTCGAGAACGTCCGGGCGGCCCGCGAGGTGGCCGACGAGCTCGACGCCGTCTTCGTGATCGACGCCTGCCGGTTCGCCGAGAACGCCTACTTCGTCCGGGAGCGCGAGCCGGAGTTCGCCGACGACTCGGTCGCGGAGGTGGCCCGCGAGCAGCTCTCGTACGCCGACGCCGTCGTGATGAGCGGGAAGAAGGACGGGCTGGTCAACGTCGGCGGGTTCGTCGGCATCCGGGACGACCCCGAACTCGACGACCTGTACGCGACGGCCCGCGAGCGCGGCATCCTCTACGAGGGGTTCACGACCTACGGCGGGATGGCGGGCCGGGACCTCGAAGCGATGGCGGTGGGCCTCCGCGAGGCGGTCGAGGAGCGGTACGTCGCCGACCGGGTCGACCAGGTCCGGCGGCTCGGCGACCTGCTGGCCGACCGGGGCGTCCCGGTCCAGCGACCCACCGGCGGCCACGCGGTGTACGTCGACGCCGCCGCGTTCCTGCCCGACGTCCCGGCCGACCGGTTCCCCGGGCAGGCGCTGGTCTGCGAGCTCTACCGCGAGGGCGCGGTCCGGGGCGTCGAGCTGGGGAGCTTCGCCTTCCCCGAGACCGACAGGCCCGAACTGGTCCGGCTGTCGCTGCCCCGCCGCACCTACGGCGCCGACCACCTCGAACACGTCGCCGAGACGTTCGAGCGGGTGGCCGACCGCCGCGACGCCGGCGAGATCGCGGGCCTCGAGATCGTCGACGAGCCCGAGATGGCCGAGCTCCGCCACTTCAGCGCGGAGCTCCGGCCGGTCCGCGAACGCGAGGCGACCACCGCGGACTGAGAACTCAGACGCCCTCGACGGTCTCGCGGTAGTCCCGGACGTCGCCGAGCGCGGCGTCGACCGTCTCTGCCTCCTCCCCGTCGAGTTCCCCGCGGACCTCCCGGAGGTTGTGCATCAGGCGGTCGAGGCTGCCGTGGTCGGGCCCGCGGTTGGCGTCGGCCATCGACCGGAGCCGGTCGGCGAGCCCGTCGAGGCGGTCGGCGACGTCCGAGTCCGGGACGCTCTCGGCCAGCTCGTCGAGGTCGTCGGCTGCGGTCCGTAGCTGCGCTCTGTCGTCGGTCATATTCGGGGGTACACGAGTCGCTGTCAAAGGCGTTCCGTCCGCGTCAAAAGTCCGGGTCCGTCGGCGGCCGGGCGTGGTGCCGTCGGCGGTCGGGCGTGGTTGCCCTCGACGATCGGACGTAAGCCGGCGATGGGTGGACGTGGTGCTGTCGTCGGACGGGCGCAGAGCCGTCGACCGGACGGACGAGGGTCGCCTGGAACCGACCGACGGTCCGCTGTTGCACGGTGATGCCGGCGACCTTATTACCGTGACCCCCAAACGAAATTCCGATGGGCAAGTCTCCCGAACGCTCGGCGGGGTCCGGGTCCGATGCGTCGGCAGCCGACCGCTTCCCGAGCGCGGCGCTGCTCGACGCCGTCGGGTACGGCGCCTTCCTGCTCGCCCCCGGCGGCGACGTCGTTGCGGCGAACGACGCGCTGACTGCGCTCACGGGGTACGACCGCGAGGCACTGGTCGGCGGTCGCTTAGGGGGATTCCTCGACGCAGAGGACGTGGTCCGGATCGAGACCGCGATCCGCGAGCGACTGCTGTCGGGGTCCCGCGAGCACGTCGACCTCGCGGTCCCGGTGTTCACGGCGGCCGGCGACGCGGTCGCCTGCGAGGTCCGGCTCCGGACCGTCACCGGCGACGGGGAGTCCCTCGGGACGCTCGGGGTCGTCCGGCGAATCGAGGAGGACGATGTCGCCAATCAGATCAGCGACGCCGCCGAGCGCCGGCAGGCGTTCGACGCCCTGGCCGAGGCGTCCGCCGACGGCATCATCATGCTCGACGACGACAGCGTCATCCGGTACGCCAACCCCGCGGTCGAGCGCATCCTGGGCTACCCGCCGGAGGAGCTGGTCGGCGCCTCGAAGATGCGCATCATCCCCGAGCGACTCCGGGAGGTCCACGCCGAGGCGCTCCAGCGCTACCTCGAGACCGGCGAGAAGCACATCGACTGGACGTACGTCGAGCTCCCCGGCCAGCACCGGGACGGCCGGGAGGTGCCGCTGGCCATCTCGCTCAACGAGTTCACCCACGACGGCGAGCACTACTTCGTCGGGACGTTCCGGGACATCTCCGACCGGAAGGCGGTCGAGGCGGAGCTCGAACGCCAGAACGAGCGGCTCCACCGGTTCGCCAGCATGCTGGCCCACGAGATCCGCAACCCGCTCCAGGTGGCCCAGATCTACCTCGACTTCGTCGGCGACGGGGAGGGCGCGTCGGTCGAGCGCGTCGCGGAGTCGCTCGAACGGATCGACGATATCATCGAGGTGCTGCTCGTGCTCGCGCGCGGCGACGAGGAGATCGAGGGGCGCGACGAGGTCGCCCTGGCCGAGGTCGCGGCCGACGCGTGGGCGAACACCGACACCGGCCCGGCGGCGTTCGAGGTGTCGACGTCCCGGCGCCTCCGCGTGAACCCCACCCACCTCCAGCAGTTGCTGGAGAACCTGTTCCGGAACGCGGTCGAACACGGCTCGACGAGCCCTCGCTCGCAGACTCACGAGGACGCCGTCGAACACGGCTCCGCGAGCCGTCGGCCCGAGGCCGACGCCGGCGGCGCTGTCGCGCGCGTCGACGAACCCATCGCGGTCCGGGTCGGCGACCTCCCGACCGGGTTCTTCGTCGAGGACACGGGGACGGGCATCCCCGAGGCCGAGCGCGATCGGGTGGTCGAGGCCGGCTACACCACCGACGAGGACGGCATCGGGCTCGGCCTGACGTTCGTCGCGGAACTGGCCGACGCCTACGGGTGGGAGTACGCTATCACCGAGAGCGCCGAGGGCGGCGCCCGCTTCGAGTTCGCGGGCGTCGAGACGGTCGACGGAGCGTGAGCCGTCGGCCGCGGGTCGGGCTCCCGGGCGACGGCCGCACCACCGGACCGCGCCGGTCGGTCAGTCGGCGCGGAAGTCCACGAACTCGGTCGCGCCGCACTGCGGACACGCCGCCCGGAGCGGTCGCAGCGCCCCGTCGGTCTCGGCGGCCCCGACGAAGTGCCCGCAGGCCCGGCACATCAGCAGCGGGCGGGACATGGCCGTGTAATCGGCAGGCGGCTCGCGGCGCGAGGCGGTGCCACCGGGCGCTGTGGAGCCACGCTCACCACCCCTCCCGCTCCGCCCGGCTCGCGAGCGCGACCAGGGCCTCGATGTCCGCCCCGCCGCGGTACTCGGCGGTCCGGTCGGCCGCGTCGTAGGTCACCGCCCCGCACCGGTCGAGCCGCGGGAGCGCGGCGTGGTGGAACCGGACGGCGAGTCGGTCCCTGGACGCGTCGGGGTCGACCCGGTCGGTCGTCACGGCCCAGTCCGCGAGCTCGCTCGGCGTCGCCGTGGCGTCGGACGACCCCCCGAAGAAGTAGAGGGCGTACCGACACGCCGGCGCGGCGAGCAGGCCGAGGTGGGCGTCGACTCGGTCGCTGGCGCGGTCGTCCGCTGGGTCTGTCGGGCACACGGTCTGTCGAACAACTCCGGAGCGCGGTCCCAAACCGGTTGTTCCTGTCAGAACAGCCCTTTTATATCGGTCAGTCGAAGTCCGACGCCGACGACAGCAGCACCGACCGGAGCACCTTCTCGTTGCCCCGGCGGATCCGGTCGGAGAGCGCCTGCTGAGTGATGCCGAGCTCGTCGGCGAGGTCGCTCAGGCTCGCCTCGCTCGGGGTGTCGAAGTAACCCCGTTCGAGCGCGAGCACCAGCGCCTCGCGCTGCTCGGCCGACAGCCCGAGCCGGTGGCCGCCCTCGATGCGCTCGCTCAGGGTGTAGGTCCGGTCGATGTGGACCGGGAAGTCGTTCTCCGTACACAGGTTGTAGAACGCCGAGAGCCTGTCGTGGTCCGGGAACCGGAGTCGGAACCGCCACCGGGCGCCGTCGCCCCGCGCCTCCAGGATGGTCGCCTCGGTCTCGCCCAGCACCTCGATCAGCCCCGCGTGCGGTTCGTCCCAGACGATGCGGTAGAGCGCCCGGTCGCCCACCTTGTCGAGCGCCCGGAGCTCCCTGACGTGCTCGCTGGCCGTGACGTTCCCCTCGAACGCCGCGAAGTCGCCGCCGGTCGCCCAGACGAACGGCATGACCGCGTCGCCGGTCGGGACGATGCGTTCGAGCTCGAACCGCATCTCCTCGGGGCCGCGGAGCACGTTGCCGAGCAGGAAGTCCCCGCTGTCTATCGAGAACTCGACGAGTACGCTCATCGTATTGGCGGACAGTAGCCGCCGACCGCCGTAGGTGTTGTTGCGGAATCTGATTGAAATGATAACGGTTCGAACTCTTCCAGACGCCGGGGCGTGCTCTACTCGGCCTCGCCCGTACGCCGCGTCAGTCGTGGCCCGAGACCGGGACGGGCTCGTAGGGCTCTTCCAGATAGGCGACGTCGCTGGCCGACAGGTCGATATCGAGCGCCTCGACCGCGTCCTCCAGATGCTCGACGCTCGTCGTTCCCACGATGGGCGCGTCGACCCAGTCCTTGTGCAGCAGCCACGCCAGCGCGATCTGGGCCATCGTCACGCCCTTGTCGGCGGCGACCTCCTGGACGCGCTCGTTTATCTCCCGGCCGCCGCCCTCGCGGTACGGGTGCTCGTACATGTGCTCCTCGGACTCCCCGCGGGTCGTCGCGTCGATCTCCTCGTGGGGCCGGGTGAGGTACCCCCGGGCCAGCGGGCTCCACGGCATCACGCCCACGTTCTCCTTCTCGCAGAGCGGCAGCATCTCGCGCTCCTCCTCGCGGTACACCAGGTTGTAGTGGTTCTGCATCGTCTGGAAGCGCTCCAGGCCGAGCCGGTCGCTGGCGTGCAGCGCCTCGGCGAACTGGTGGGCCCACATCGAGGAGGCGCCGGCGTACCGGATCTTCCCGCGGCGCACCGCGTCGTCGAGCGCCCGCAGCGTCTGCTCGATGGGCGTGTCGTCGTCCCAGCGGTGGATCTGGTAGAGGTCGATGGTCTCCATCCCGAGCCGGTCCAGCGAGTTCTCCAGCTCCTGCTCGATGGCCTTCCGCGAGAGGCCCCCGGAGTTGGGGTCCTCGTCGTCCATCTGGAAGTAGCACTTCGTGGCGACCACGCTCTCGTCGCGCCGGCCCTCGAGCGCGTCGCCGAGCACCCGCTCGCTCTCGCCGTTCGAGTACATGTTGGCGGTGTCGAAGAAGTTGATGCCGAGGTCGATGGCGCGCTCGATGATCTCCTCGCCCTCCTCGGGGTCGAGCACCCACGGCCGCCAGTCGCTCGATCCGAAGCTCATGCAGCCCAGGCAGATCCGACTGACCTCCATCCCGGTGTCGCCGAGCGTCGTGTACTCCATGTCAGGTGCGTCGGCCGGCGCGACCAAAAAGGTGCGTCCGCCGGCAGAACAGTCGGGCGGGCGAGCCCTCACGTCCTCCCGCTCAGTCGTCGGCCGCGGCGGCCGGGCGCTCGGTCTCCTCCCGGAACGCCGCCGCGGTCTCGACCGCCGCCCGGGCCTCGTCGGGGTCGACCGACTCCGAGGCGAAGGCGGCCCGGTCGACCAGTTCGGTCAGCGTTTCGAGCCGCCCCAGGCGGTCGTCCGGGACGTCGGCCGCCCGGCAGTCGGCGAGGAACTCCCAGTGGGTCTCCGCGGGCGAGGACTCCACCTCGGCCGCGAGCCGACGCCGGGCCCCGCCGTAGGCCGCGAGCACCGCCGCGTCGGGCTCGCCGGCGTCGAGCGCGTCGTCGGCCGCCGCGAACAGGCTCTCGGCCGACCGGCCGGGGTTGGCCACCGGGTGGACCTCGCCCTCGTCGGTCGCGCCGGGGCCGCCGACCGAGTCGTCCGACCGGAACCGCCAGGCGAACGCGCCGAGCACCGCGATGCCGAGCGCGCCGGCGGCGCCGACCAGGAGCGGCGAGTCGACGAGCGACCCCCCGCCGGCCGGCACCCGGACGGTCGCGCTCGCCCGGGACGGCCGGAGGTTGGTCCCCGCGGCCCCGTAGGTCAGGTTCACCCGCAGCGACTCGCCGGCGGCCAGCTCCGAGGAGACGTTCGCGGTGGCCGCGTAGCCGCCGGACGCGTTCGTGAGCGCCCTGGCGACCGGCTTGCCGCCGACCCGGAGGACGACGGTCTGGTTCGGCAGCGGCGCCCCCTGGGCCGTGCGCAGATAGCCCGAGACGAACACCGACTTGCCGAACGTCGTCGCGTTGGCGACCCGCAGCGACGTGTCGGTCGGTTCGACGGTGACGCCGGCCGCGGTGGTCGCGCCGCCGAGCGCGCGGTTCCCGGCCGGCACCCGGACCGACACCCGCCGATCGCCGGCCGAGACGTTCGCCGGCAGCGCCTCGGCGACGCCGAAGCTCCCGTTCGGCCCGGTCGTCGTCCGGTTGAGCGGGACGCCGCCGACCGACACCACCACCGGGACGTCCGCCGCGCCGACCCCGGCCGCGCCGACGGTCCCGTTGACCACCACGTTCTCGCCGTAGCCGACCGCGGTGGTCCGGTTCGCTATCGTCACGTCCGGCGCGACCCGCGTGACGTTGACCCGGACGCCCGCGGTCGCCCCGGCGTACCGCGAGGCGTTCGCCGGGCGGTACCGGACGACCAGCCGCTGGTCGCCCGGCGGGATCAGGGTCGGTCGGTACGTGACCTCGAACCGGCCGCGCGCGTCGGTCGTGGCGGCGAGGGTCTGGTTGCCGACCCGGAACCGCAGGGTCTCGTTCGCGACCGCCGCCCTGTCGGCGGTGCGGAGGCGGCCGGCGAGCGTCACCGGGTCGGTGAACGACGCCGTGTCGTCCGTCGGCCGGAGCCGAAGGTCTGTCCGGACCAGCGACCGCCGCCGGACGGTCCGCTGGGTCCGGGTCACGTTCGCCCGGATGTCGCCGACCGACGCGGTCGCGGATTCGAGGTCGATGTCGCGCTCGGCCGACGCGTTCCGGTAGGTCCGGTTGAGCCGGACCGCCGACCGGTTCACGTCCCGCGCGATGTCGGCCAGCCGGTGGGCGAGCACCCGCTCGCGGGTGACGTTCGACCCGTTGCGGACCTGCCGGTACGTGTCGAGCGTTTGGCGGTACCGGGTCACGTTCGCGAGGAACGACCGCTGGACCAGCCCGACCCGGGTGAACGCCGAGCTCTCGGCCTCGGCCGCCGACTCGCCGGTGACCTCGCGGTACTTCTCGGCGAGGTCGGCGTACTGTGAGTCGTTGCCCACCAGCCGGCGCGCGCGGTCGATCTGGCCCTGACTGGCGTTGAGGCTGCTCGAGAGCTGCTCGGCCATCTCCCGGGCCAGGTAGCCCCGTACGTCGCCCGCGTCGCCGTCGCCGACCGCGTCCGGGTCGACGTGGTAGACCGTCTCGGTCGTGGTCGCCGCGTCGCCACCGGTCGGGGTCTCGTCGGCGCCGGCCCCGCCGCTCTCGGCCGGCGCCCGGCCCGTCGTCGTGGCGTTGTCCTGCGCCTGCCGGTCGGCGGGCCCGCCGACAGCCCGGGCGTCCGCCGTCGGCCGCGGCCCGGGCTGGTCGGCGGCGCCCGCGAGCGCCGCCCCGGTCGGGACGACCAGCGCGAGGACTACCAGGACTGCGAACGTGTCACCGACGGCTCTCTCCCACCCCGTCACACACGCCCAGTACTCTCGCCTCGGTAATACCATTGTTGGACGTCTGCTCGGCCCTGTCACGCCGTCCCATGGCCGTCTCGGCGCGCAACTACCAGTAGCTTGAACTACGAGAACCCCGTCTTGTGGCCCGATGGGGGTAACGCGACGGTACTGGGGAGAGGTCGGACTCTGCGCCGCGCTGGCCGGACTGGCCGCGCTGCTCGGCGAACCGCTGCTTCTCGTCGGCGCCGCCGGCGTCGGCGGGGCGGCGCTCGCGCGCCAGTACGACTTCGTGCGGACCGTCACCGTGACCGCGTCGGCTCTCGACGCGACCCAGTCGGTGGCCGACGAGCGAGTCGGCCGGGGCGACGCGACGACGGTCGAGCTCGACGCCGAGCTGTCGCGGCCGTCCCGGGTCGACCTGGCGGTGGAGTCGTCGCCGCCGGTGGGGCTGTCCGCGACCGACGGCGACCGGCGCGCCGACCTGCCGGCCGGGACCACGAGCGCGGCGGCGAGCTACGAGGTCGAGTGCCGGCTCGCCGGCAGCTTCGCGTTCGACCCGCCGACCGCCGACGCGACCGACCCGGCCGGCCGGTTCACCGCGGCGTTCCGGGCCGGCGAGGGCGCGACGGTGACGGTCGCGTCGCGGGGCGCGATCACGCCCCACGTCGGCCGCGGCGGCGAGGCGATGTCGGTGATGGACGGCGACCACGAGACCGACGAGCGCGGCGAGGGGATCGAGACCGCCGAGGTCAGGGCGTACGTCCCTGGCGACCAGCTCCGGCGCATCGACTGGAACGCGACCGCCCGGCTGGGCGAGCCGTACGTCCGGGAGTCGGAGGCCGCGACCAGGCGGACCACCGCGGTGCTGCTGGACTGCCGGCCGTCGATGGCCCGCGGTCCCGAGGGCGAGACCAAGTTCGACTACGCCCGGAGCGTCGCGCTCCGGCTGTTCGAGTACGCGCGGAGCCGCGACGAGCTCGTCCGGAGCTTCGCGGTCGGCGAGGAGGGGCTGGTGGCCCGCCGGACCTTCGAGGACGGCGCCGACGCGGCCGACTTCGAGGACCACCTCTGGTCGCTCGACCCGACCGGCGGCGTCCCGACCGACGAGCGCGGCCCGGACTTCTCGCTGGCCGACGCCCGGCGGCGGACCCGGGCGCTCCGGGGCGACGAGTCGGCGTACGCCCGGACCCTCGGCCCGTACTTCGCGGTCCCTGAGCCGTACGTCGAGCGCGTCTCGGGCGACCCGCTCTACGGCGTCGCCCGGACCTACCTGGAGGGCGACGACGGCGCCACGACCGCGGTTATCGTGACCGACGACACCAACCGGACCGAGGTCCGCGAGACGGTGAAGCTGGCCCGCCGGCGCGCCGACCGCGTGGTGGCGATGCTGACCCCGACGGTGCTGTTCGACCGCGACGACGCGGCCGACGTCGAGTCGACCTACGACCGGTACGTCGACTTCGAGCGGTTCCGCCGCGAGATGGCCCGGCTCGACCGGGTCTCGGTGTTCGAGGTCGGGCCGGGCGACCGGCTCGAATCGCTGCTGGCCAGGGGCAGGGCCCGACGGGGCCGCGCGGGGGCGGGTGGTTGACGTGGTCGAAACGCCGTCGTTCGGTCCCGACTCCCGGTCCGCCGCGGACGCCGACCGGTTCTCGGTCGCCGAACTCGCCCTCGCGCTCGTCGCCGCGGCCGCGTTCGTCTGGGTCGCCGGCGTCCGGGGCGCGCTCGCGTCGCTGGCGGTCCTCGCGGCGTGGTACGCCCTCGACGAGACCTACGCCTTCGCGGCGGGGCAGGTCGGCGTCGTCGCCTTCCTCGGGGACGCCTCCCTGCCCGCGCTCGCCGTCGCCGAGGTCGGGCTGTTCGGCCTCCTGCTGGTCCCGCTGACCGCGGGCGCGGGCCGGGGTCGACGGGTCGCCGCGGCGGTGGCCTGGATCGCGCTCGGCGGGGTCGCCGCGTGGGCCAGCGCAGGGCGACTGCTCGAACTCCCGGTGGCGGCGGGCGCGCTGCTCGCGGCGACCGGGCTCGCGGCGTTCGGCCTCCACCGGTACCAGCGCGTCGAACTCGGGGGTGTCGCCGGTGAGTAGCGACGCGCCCGTCGACCGCGAGCGAGCCGAGGCGTCGGACGCCACCGACGAGTCGGTCGAGGACCTCGCCGCACAGGTCGAGCTGCTGACCGAGGAGAACCGCCGGCTCCGCGAGGAGTACGTCGAGGGCCGGCGGGCCGGCTACCGCCGGACCGCGGTCGGGCTGTTCGTCGTGGGCGCGCTGGCCGCCGCCGGGGCGGTCTTCTTCCCCGACGCCCGGTCGGTGCTGTTCGCGCTCGGCGGCACCGGGGTCTTCGGCGCGGTGCTCACCTACTACCTGACGCCCGAGCGACTGCTCGCGGCCGCCACCGGCGAGCAGGTGTACGCCGCGTTCGCCGCGACCGGCCGCCGGCTGGTGGCCGAGCTGGGCCTCCAGGAGGAGTTCGTGTACGCGCCCGCCGACGCCGCCGGGGAGTTCGCGAACGTCCGGCTGTACGTCCCGCAGCGCTCGTCGTTCGAGGTGCCCGCGCCGACCGAACTCGGCTCGCTGTTCGTCGCGACCGAGGACGACCGCAGCCGCGGGGTGGCGGTGCCGCCGTGCGGCGGGTCGCTGTACCGTGAATTCGAGCGGTCGATGACCGACAGCGTCGCCGACGATCCGGCGGTGCTGGCCGATCAGCTGGCCGACGCCGCGGTCGAGGGGTTCGAGCTCGCCACCAGCGCCACCGCGGACGCCGACCCCGACGACGGCCGGGTCGCCTTCGAGGTCGCGGGCAGCGCGTACGGGTCGGTCGACCGGTTCGACCACCCGGTGGCGTCGCTGTTCGGCGTCGGTCTGACGGCGGGCCTCGACGCGCCCGTGACCGTCGAGGTGACAGAGGACGAGGACGACTCGACGGCGCTCGTGGCCTGCGAGTGGGACGAGACCGAGGTCGACCTGACGGACGTCGGCGAGTCCGCCGAGCCCGAAGCCGAGCCGGAATCGGCGACGTCGGACGAAGCGGGAGCTGACGAAGCGAGAGTGACCGATACAGATGCAGAGCCGGAAGGAGACGAGGCGACCGACGTCGAAGAAGAGCGAACGGCGGAGGCGGAAGGGACTGCAGCCGCGGAGGCCGACGCGCCGGCGGAGACGCGGACCGACTGATTCTGCCGACCTCGCGTACTCAGGACTGGCCGCGCTCGGCGTCGTCGCCGAACTCGGTCGCCTCCTCGGGGATCGCCGACTCGTTCGAGACCTCCGGGACGTCGACCGACGCCAGCACGTCCGCGACCACCTCGTCGGTGGTGACGTCGCTGAGTTCGGCGTCGGCGCTCAGCGAGAGCCGGTGGGAGAGGATGGGCTCGGCGAGCGCCTTCACGTCGTCGGGGGTGACGTAGTCGCGGCCACGGATGGCGGCCCGGGCCTTCGCCGCGTCGAGGAACGACAGGGTCGCGCGCGGCGAGGCGCCGTGGTCGGTGTCGGCGCTCTCGCGAGTCTCGGCCGCGACGTCGAGCAGGTACTGCTTGATGCTCGAGTCGACGTACACGTCCGCGACGACGTCCCGCGCGTCGAGCAGTTCCCCGCGGTCGACGACCTGCGAGACGTCTCCGGGACCGAGGTCGGGCTGGTCGTCGAACCGGTCGAGCAGCGCGCGCTGGGCGCCCCGGTCGGGGACCTCGACGTCGATCTTGAGCTGGAACCGGTCGTACTGGGCGATGGGCAGGTCGTAGGTCCCCTGCATCTCGATGGGGTTCTGGGTCGCCACGACCAGGAACGGCTCGGGCAGCGAGAGGGTCTGGCCGCCGATGCTCACCGTCCGCTCCTGCATCGCCTCCAGCAGGGCCGACTGGGTCTTCGCCGTCGCCCGGTTGATCTCGTCGGCCACCACGACGTTGGCGAACACCGGCCCGCGCTTGAGCTCGAACTCGCCGGTCGACTCGCGGTAGACGTGGGTCCCGGTGACGTCGGCCGGCAGGATGTCGGGGGTCATCTGGATGCGGTTCGCGTCGAGCCCCGTGGCCCTGGCGAACGACGTGGCGATGGTGGTCTTGGCCACGCCAGGAACGCCCTCCATGAGCACGTGGCCCTTCGTGAGCAGCGCGACCGCGAGGCCCTCGACGGCCTCCTCGTTGCCCACCAGTACGGTCTGGATCTCCTCGCGGAGGTCCTCGTAGAGCGCGGCTGGGTCGGACATCGTCGCCTGTACTCCGCGGAGCCGAATAACTGGAACGGTTAGTCCCGGCTTACTGCGGGGTCGAGGCGCCGGCTCGCTCGTCCCGTAGTGTCCGCTCGTTCCCCGTCTCCCAGACTCTCACCGTTCGCCCTCACTCGTCGTCGCGCATCGCGGAGACGACCCGCTCGATGCGCTCGCGCTCCCACTCGGGGTGCTGGCGTTCGAGGTACGCGACCAGTTGCTCGCGGTCGACCGCGCTTCGCTCGACGCCCGGGTCGCCGTCCCAGCGCCGCCGGAGCGCGTCGAGCGCGCCCGACCGCCGGGAGACGACCCCGAGCAGTCCGACCACCGCCGCGCCGAGGCCGAACTGGACCAGCGGCGAGTCCCGCACCGCCCAGAGCGCGGCCCGGACCGGCGGGAGCCGGGCCGCGTGCGAGGAGTCGACCAGCACGCGGGACCGGCCGTCGACCAGTTCGCGGACGAACTGCCGATTGCCGGGCCGGTCGAGCATGGCGTTGATGAAGACGCTGGCGTCGCTCACCGCGACCACCCGGCCGGCGCCGATGCGCTCGACGGTCGCCACCGGCCGGGCGGCGAGTCGCTCGCCCTCGTCGATGGTGCCGTTCCGGTTCGTGTCGAGGTAGGCGTACTCGGAGGTGTTGAGCACCACGGTCGCGCCGCGGGGCCGGACCGCCGTGCCGTAGTTGAGCGTGACGCCGTCGACGCCCGAGACCAGCGACTGGTTGGGGCCGGTCGAGACCACCGGCATCGCGGGCGTCCGGAAGTTCACCCGGGCGTCCCGGAGCGGCCGCCCGTCGAGGCGGGCCCGCGCGCCGAGCCCCTGGAGCAGGTAGTTGACCGACTCGTTGTCGTCGGCGGCCACGACGAGGACGCCGCCCCGCCTGACGAACTCCCGGAGGCGGAGGATCGCCCGGGAGTCGTACGTCGAGGTGGGCGCGACGACGAACGCGACCGTCCGCCGGGGCGCGGCCCGGTCGTAGGCGTCGGTCTCCTGGGCGACGGTGACCTGCGCGCCGGTCCCGGCCGCGGTCGACCGGAGCGCGCTGGTCCCGTCCCACCCGGAGTTGTACGCGCCGAACGCGGCCGACGAGACGCTCCCGTACCCGACCACCGCGGCGACGACGGTCAGCGTCAGCCCGACCAGCAGCAGCCGGGGTATCGACACGTCCGGCAGTCGCGTCATCTTCCCGACCCTCCGGGCGGGGCGGGGCGTCCCCGTGCAGTGGACGCGGACCGTCGCCCTCCGGTCGACGCGCAGCGCCGCCGCCCGCCCGACGCACCGTCGACTCCCGGACCCGCGTCCCCCGTGCGGCGTGACAGCCTCATTCCGACGGTGGTACGCCGACCAGCCCATAGAATGGTTCGCATTGTTGCCCCCGGTAATCGCTCGTATCTTTCACCGCCGGGGCGAACGGCGGGCCCCGCGGGCCGCCGTCACCCGCGAACGGGCGGAACTTTCTATGGGGAGGCCGCCGTACCCCCGACGATGACCATCCGCCGGCGCCAGCGGTTCGTCCACGCCCAGATCGCCGTGATGCTGGCAGTCGCGCTCGGGCTCGCGGCGCTCGGGCGGCTGACCCTGGAGGTGTTCTTCATCGCCTCGCTGGTCGGCTTCCTCGCGCTGATCGAGCTCACCGCGCCGGTCAACGTCACCCCGGAGTGGCGCCGGCGCATCCGGTGGCTCGTCGTTCTCGGGATGCTCGGCTTCGGCGTCATCGTCGTCCGGCGCGTCGTCTCGTTCCTGCCGGAGGGGCTGATCTGAGGTTCGGACTCCGGCGGTGCGGTTCGAAGCCGAGCCGCGGAGTTCAAATCTACCACCTGTTTTTTATGAGTAGCTAGCATAGCGGTCGTGATGCCAAGATGGTAGACGCCCGGAAACTCTGGCTGATGGTGCCCCGCGGCGTCCGGACCGTCCCGTCGGACCTCGCGGCGCTGGTCGGCCTCGTGGCCGCGACGTGGGTGGTGGTCGAGGCGCCGGTGGTCAGGGGGACGCTGCTGCGGGCGGTGGTGGCGAGCGTCTTCGTACTGCTGGCGCCCGGCTACGCGTTCGCCGCCGCCCTGTTCCCGGAGTCCGACGACGACGCCGACGACGCGCGGGCGACGCTGTTCCCGCGCCCCGGCACCGGCATCGACCTCGTCGAGCGGGCGGTCCTCTCGTTCGGGCTGAGCGTGACCACGGTCCCGCTGCTCGCGTTCGCCCTCAACTTCACGCCGTGGGGCGTCCGGCAGGGGACGATGCTGCTGGCGGTGAGCGGGCTCACGCTCGGACTCACGGCGGTCGCGGTCGTCCGCCGGCGGCGGGTGCCGCCCGACGACCGGTTCCGCGTGCCGTACGGGCGCTGGGCCGACAGCGTCAGGCGGGCGTTCTTCCGGCCCGACGGCCGGCTCGACCTGGTCCTGAACGTCGTCCTGGTCGGCTCGGTGCTGGTCGGCGCCGGCAGCGTCGCGTACGCGGTCGCCGGGCCGGTCGAGGACCAGTCGTTCACCGAGTTCTACGTGGTGACCGAGAACGAGTCCGGCGCGCTCGTCCCCGACAACTACCCGACCCAGATCCGGCGCGGCCAGACCGAGACGGTGGTCGTCGGCATCGTCAACCACGAGAACGGGCCCCAGGTCTACACGGGGCTCGTCCGGTTGCAGCGCGTCCGCACGACCGGCAACGCGACCGAGGTCGTCGAGACGAGGCGGCTCGGGACCTTCGAGGCCCAGCTCGCGCCCAACGAGTCGGTGGTCCGCACCCAGCGGCTCCGGCCGATGATGACCGGCGAGGACCTCAAGGTCCAGTTCCTGCTCTACCGCGGGAACCCGCCGGCGAACCCGTCGGCCGCGAACGCGTACCGGCGGGCCCACTTCTGGACGAACGTCACCGCGGGACCGGACACCGGGTAGCCCGACCCGAGCCCGGTCGTCCTCTCCGGAAACGGAGAGTTTCCGGCGTCGACCGACGTCCGGGCCGCGAGCGACCGGTGGTCGGACCGACGGACGACGGAGACCTCCGGCTCGCTGTCCGGCTCCGCCGCGGGCAGGTGCGAACGTATCCGGTCGCGGACGTTATCGACGCGGAAACGCGGTCCGTACCGGACCGTTTCGTTCCCCATCGGCTGTTTATACGGGATACGCGGCTTCTAACTATTAATCAGCCTCTCCCAACTCTACGTCGATGGGGAGTACGAATGAGGACACGAGAGAGAGACACGTTCCGAGGGAGCTCTCGACCGAGCAGAAACAGCTGCCGGCGATAGGCATCCTCGCCTCGGAACACGACCTGGGCGCCATCGCCCGCACCATCCTGCGGGCGAACCGGCGCGGGTTCGTCACCTTCGTCGCCCTCTCGGAGTCCAGCGACTCGCTGGTCGAACCCCTCGTCGATCGGCTCGGGGGGTTCGCGCTGGAGATGGACGCCGCCGACGCGGACGCGGTGCGGGACTCGGTCGAGCGCATCTCGAAGGCGCTGGGGTTCCCGGGGCTGCTGCACGTCGAGACGGACGCCGACCGCATCGACTTCTCCCGGTGCGAGGAGGCCACGGCCACCGCCGACGGGTTCGGGACCCCGGCGCCGGTGCTCGAGGGCCCCAACAGGCTCGACGTCGACGTGCTGGCCGCGATCCCCGCCTACAACGAGGGGGCCACCGTGGGAGAGGTCGTCTCGCGGGTGCGACGTCACGTCGACGAGGTCGTGGTCGTCGACGACGGCAGCGACGACGACACCGTCGAGGCGGCCGAGCGAGCGGGCGCGACGACCGTCTGCCACGACACGAACCGCGGTTACGGCGCGGCGCTCCAGACCGCGTTCGCCGAGGCCGACCGGCGCGACGTCGACTCGCTGGTCATCCTCGACGGCGACGGCCAGCACGACCCCGACGACATCCCCGACCTGCTCCGCGAGCAGCGCGAGACCGACGCCAGCGTGGTGGTCGCCAGCCGCTTTCGCGGCGACTCCGACACCGTCCCCCGGTACCGCCGGCTCGGCCTGCTGATCATCAACGTCCTCACCAACCTGACGCTCGGCAGCACCTCCCGGGGCTCGTGGGTCTCGGACACCCAGAGCGGGTTCCGGGCGTTCGACCGCGAGGCCGTCCGGAGCCTGGCGGCCGACGACACCCTCGGCGAGGGGATGAGCGCCAGCACCGACATCCTCTACCACGCCCGGACCCGGGGGTACGCCATCGGCGAAGTGGGCACGACCATCCGGTACGAGGGCGAGGACACCAGCACCCAGAACCCGCTGGTCCACGGCCTCTCGCTCGTGCGCAACATCCTGAACACCATCGAGCACGAGCACCCGCTCACGTTCTTCGGCGTCCCCGGCATCGCCATCGTCGCGGGCGGCTTCGGCGTCGGCTACTGGGCCGTCCTCAACTACGTCGAGAGCGGCACGCTCCCGGTCGGACTGGTGCTGCTCTGCATCTTCGGCACGTTCCTCGGCGCGCTGCTCTCGTTCACCAGCGTCATCCTCCACTCGGTGAAGACCCACATGGAGCGGCTCCACGAGCGGGGGTCGAACGGATGACGGCGGGCGAGGACTCGCTCCACGTGCTCGGACTGGCGGACATGCGCGTCGACGAGATGCGCGACCCGTTCGACGCGCTGGGCGACCGCGGCACGCTCGTGACCGTCGACCCCGACGAGGGCGTAGCGGCCTACCTCGCGGCCCTGCGACGCGGCAGCCGGTGCGTGGACAGCCGCGACTCCGACGCGGTCCTCGTCTACAACGGGTCGGGGCTGGTCGGGACCGTCGGGACGCTGCTCGGCCGGTACCACGACGTCCCGGTGCTGATCAGGCTGAACGGCGACATCTTCCGGCAGCACCGCGAGACCGCGAGCGAGCAGGCCGGCAACGGCGAGTGGCGCTCGCTCGCGGCCCACCTGCCCTTCGCCCTGCTGACCCGCGCGATATTCCGCGGGGCCGACGGGTTCGTCCCGGTGTCGGCCGCGCTCGACGACGTGGTCGGCCGGCAGACGGGGTGTCCACCCGACCGCGTCCGCTCGGTCCCGAACCCGGTCTCGGTCGGCGACTACGCCCCGCCGGCGGACGCGGATTCGGCCCCGGATGCACATGCCGAGCCCGCGTCCGAGCCCGAGTCTGACGCCGCCTCCGCGACCCCCGGCGTTCCGCCGGTCGGGTCGGGCCAGCGTCTGCTGACCGTCACGAACCTGAACTTCCGCGGGAAGTACGAGGGGGTCGAACAGCTGGTCGACGCCGTGGTCCCGCTGCTGCGCCGGCGCGAGGACCTTCAGTACGTCATCGCCGGCGACGGGCGGTATCACCGGCGGCTGCTGGAGTTCCTCGACGCCCGGGCCGGCGACGTCCGCGACCGGATCCACGCGCCCGGGTTCGTGGAGGACGTCGCGCGGCTCTACTGGACCGCGGACGTGTTCCTGTACGCGTCGTACATCGACGGCTACCCGAACGTGATCCTCGAGGCCAAGGCGGCCGAGCTCCCCGTCGTCACGAACCCGGCGTACGGCATCGCCGAGCAGATCGACGATGGGACGTCCGGGGTGTTCGTCGACCCCGCGGAGCCGGCCGAACTCGGGGACGCGGTCTCGTCGCTGCTCGACGACCCGGCCGAGCGCGAGCGACTGGGCCGGAACGCCCGCCGGCAGGTGGAGACCGAGAACGACCCCGAGGCGGTCGCGTCGCGGCTCCACGAGGCGGTCCGGCGCATCGTCGACGACGAGGCGGACACCTCCCGTCCGGACGTGCGGGTCGAGCGGAGCGTCCGCGCGGAACCGGCGCCCGGTCCCGGAGGTGAGCGCGATGGTCGGTGACGCCGGCGTCCTCCAGCTCCACCGCGGCGACCTCTACCCGCCGTCGAACGGCGAGGAGGTCCGGATCTGGGAGACCGCCAAGAAGCTGGCGGAGTTCGGGTCGGTGACGCTCGCCCACCCCGACGACGTGGCGGTCGACCATCCGGGTGTCCGGGCCGTGAACACCGACAACCCGTTCCTGGACCGCAAGCTGTCGCGCATCTACGCGTGGTACGCCTCGTTCGCCGCGGGGGCCGACAACCGGCTCGACCGGCTCCAGGCCGAGCGGACCGTGCGGCGGTGCAAGCGCCTGGACCGGGAGTTCGACGTCGTCTGCTGCGAGAACCCCCAGATGCTCCGGGCCGGCGTCCGGCTCGCGGACCACTACGACGCCGCGCTGCTGCTGAACAAGCACAACGCGATGTACGACCTCGTCGACCAGCAGTTCGGGCTCCGGCCGGTCCCCGGGGTCGTGCGGCGGCGGGCGGTCCGCAACCTCAGGCGGTTCGAGCAGTGGGGCATCGACGCCGCCGACGCGGTGGTGTTCCAGTCGCCGGACGACGCCGAGGGGTTCCGGCTCCCCGACGACACTATCGTCGAGACGATCCCCAACGGCACCGACTTCGAGGCCATCGACGCGGGCGGCGACCCCGACCGGGTCCGCGAGCGGTTCGGGATCCCGGACGCGGCGACCGTCTGCCTCTTCGTGGGCGCGTTCGACTACGACCCGAACGCGGTCGCGGCCGACGTGATCCTGGACGAACTGGCGCCCGCGCTCCCCGACGTCGAGTTCCTCCTCGTCGGCCGCGACCCGCCGGCCGCGACCCGCGACAACGTCCACGCGCCGGGGTACGTCGAGGACCTGCCGGGCGCGCTCGCGGCCGCCGACGTCGCGGTCTGTCCGCTCACCCTGGGCTCGGGGACGAAGCTGAAGATGCTCGACTACCTCGCAGCCGGACTGCCCGTCGTCACGACCGACGTCGGGGCCCAGGGGCTGCCGCTGGAGGACGGCGAGACGGCGCTGGTCCGCAACTCGTGGGACGCGTTCGCCGATGCCGTCGAGACGCTGGCCGAGTCCGAGCAGTTGCGGGCGTCGCTGGCGTCGAACGGGCGGGAGCTCGGCCGCCAGTACTCGTGGGACGCGCTGTTCGAGGCGTACGACGCGGTTCTGGACGAACTCCTCGGGGAACCGCTGCTGACCTCGTAGCGTCCGCTACCGACGCTACACCCCCGGTTAATCCTCCGTTACCCCGGCTCAACCAGCCGTTTCGGTTATCAGTTCCGGACTGTTCCATTAACCCTAGTACAGCCAACAAAACATGGGGCGGTTCCGATAATGTTTTAAGCTGGTAATCAAGCATTGAAAGTGGCATGGCACGCGACAAGACGGCACGCGAACCCGACGAAGAGGCGTCACTGCTCGACCGCCGCGGCTACCTCCGACTCGCCGGCGCCGCGGCGGCGTCGGTGGCCGGAATGAGTACCGCCTCTGCGGCTGCGAGTTCGAGCCAGGGCGCACTCCTCCGGGAGGACTTCTCGACCGCCGACTACACCAGTAACTTCACGAGCACGTGGCGACAGGGCCAGTACGACGAGCGGGTCTCCTCGCCCGTGAAGTCCGGCAGCAACTCCCTGTGCGTGGACATCCCCAGCGGGAACCACTACGGCATCGCCTCGCTGTACGACCCGGTCGAGGCCGGCGACGTCGATTCGGAAGTGACCGAACTCTACGCGAGCTACTGGGTTCGGTTCTCCTCGGACTTCCAGGCCGACGGCAACGTCTCGAAGATCCCCGGGCCGGCCAACACCGAACCCGGCGGCGGCAAGGGCGGTGAACCGTCGAACGGGACGAACGGCTGGTCCGCGCGCGGCGGGTTCACGGACCGCGGGGGCGACATCGGGATCGGGTACTACTGCTACCACATGGACATGGACGGCCAGTACGGCGACTACTTCCACGCCGCCACCGTCACCGGCGGGGAGTGGGTGAAGGTCGACCAGTACATCAAGCTCAACTCGGTGAGCGGCGGGAACGCCAACTCCGACGGCGAGCTCAAGATGTGGATCGACGACGAGCTCAAGGTCGACCGGTCCGGGATGCGGTTCACCGAGGACCTCTCGATCGGCGTCAACTACAGCTTCAACGTCTACTTCGGCGGCGGCAGCCCCTCCCCGCAGGACCAGTCGGTCTACATCGACAGCTGGGCGCTGAACACGAACCAGCGGCCCGCGATGACGGACGGCACCCAGACGTCCCAGCCCTCGAACACCGACAAGGGAACCGTCCTCGAACTCGTGAGCAGCGACGGGATGCCGACCACCCAGTACCAGTTCACAGTCGACGGCACCGTCAGCAAGCGCACGAGCGCGGACAGGAACTCCTCGGAGGACAACGACAGCGTGACCGACAACGGCGACGGCACGATGACGGTGACCGGCGCCACCGGCAACGGGTACGGCGACTCCTACCTCGTCGACGGTGCGATCACCTCCGTCACGGGCATCGACGAGTCGAAGTGGACCATCCGGTACGGCGGCAGCGAGGTGAGCGTCGACGAGCTCACCGCCGGACCGGCCGTCGACAGCTTCGACGTCTCAAAGAGCGAGACGCTGGGCGACGACCGGATGTTCTCGGTCAACTGGTCGGTCTCGGACCCCGACGGCAACCTCGACACCGTGGAGGTGGTCGTGGTCAAGAACGGCCTCGACATGAACTTCGCCGTGACCGACGTGAACGGCCCCAGCGCCTCGGGTTGGGACCTCTTCCAGTTCCCGATCGGCACCGAACTCGACGTGAACCTCCGTGTGACCGACTCCGCCGGGAACGTCACCGAGAAGACCAGGACCGTCACGCTTTGACGCGGCAGGACGCGCTGGTACGCGACGCCGACTGAGAACCGCGGACCCGGACGTCGCGGCCGGTTCGGGCCGGCGACGGCGAGACCGTCGGCGTCTGCACAGATTGAACGCCTCCCCGCGGCCCCCGGTTGATCGGGGCTCCGTCACCGGTAGCGGTCCGCTAAGGATTTATTGGGGAGCCAGTCCACAAACGGCCATGGAGTGGGAACACCGGGGGGTTAGCTGGAACGCCACGCACGGGTCGGTCGGGTGGTACGTAGCGCCGTTTCTCGTCGGGGCCGCCGTGTACGCGACGTACCTGCTGACAGTTCCGTTTCCGGGCAACTACGCCGGCCTCTACCTGGAGATGGCCCAGCAGATACACCAGCACGGCTACCAGCTCCCGGCGCGAGTACCCCACTACACGCGGGGCGGTCTCCCCTTCGCGTACCCGCCGCTCGGTCCGTACCTCGTCGCGGTCCTGCACGGCGCGACCGGCCTTTCGTACCTGACCCTCGCCCGGTACCTCCCGGGCGTCGTGACCCTGCTCTACCTCGTTCCGACGCTGTTCGTCGGGCTCGAACTCACCGACTCCGCTCGGAAGGCCGGCCTCGCGACAGCCGTGGTGGCGTTCTCGCCGGCGGTGTTCGGGTGGCACCTCTCGGCCGGCGGCGTCGTCCGCGCGCCGGCCTTCCTGTTCACGGTGGCCGGCGTCTACACCGGCCTCAAACTGTTCACGGCCCCGAGGCGCCGGTGGCTGCTACTCTCGGCCGCGCTGTTCGGGTGCACCGTCCTGACCCACCCCGTGAACACCGTGTTCTTCGGCGTCTCGTACGTCACCTTCTTCCTCTACTTCGATCGCACCCCGGCCGGCCTGGTCCGGGGCGCGACCGTCGCGGCCGGCGGCTTCGCGCTCGCGTTCCCGTGGCTGTGGCAGGTGAGCCAGGTCCACGGCATCGACGTGTTCACCAACGCCGCCGGGACCCGCGGCGGCATCTTCCCGGGCGTGCTGGTGAGCGGCGCCCAGTTCCTGTCGGACTTCAGGACCGAACTGCTGCCGCTCTGGCGCGCCCTCGCGGTGGTCGGGCTGGTCTCGCTGGTCGGTCGCGCCAGATACTTCCTCCCGGTCTGGTTCGGCGCCGTCCTGCTGACCATCCCCCGGCCGCGGTTCCTGATGTTCGTCGGCGCGTTCGCAGCCGCCCACTTCGTCGTGGACGACGTACTGGCGGCCGTCGGCGACGCCACCGTCCCGTTCGAGATCCCGCGGTCGTACCTGTCGGCCGCGGCGGTCGGGCTGCTAGTCGGCTTCGGCCTCGTCGGCGGCGTCCTCTTCACGGCCGGCTACCCGGTACTCGGGCCGAGCGACACGTCGACGACGTCTGACGTGACGTCGGCTGACCGAAGGGCCATCTCCTGGGTCGAGCGGAACACGGCCCCGGACGCGTCGTTCGTCGTCACCGGGGGTCCGTACGAGTGGTTCCCGTTCATGGCGGACCGGACGCTCGTGGTCTCGCCGCTCGGCGCCGAGTGGTTGGGCGAGGAACGGTACCAGGACCACCTGCGGAAGTACGGTGAGCTGTCGAACTGCGAGTACGCGGCGTGTTTCGCCCGGACGCTCCGGACCGAGTCCGTCGAGACCGACTACGTCTACGTCTCTCGCGGCGACCGCGACGAGCTGACGTGGCGACTGCTCCGCGAGGGGTTCCGCGACTCGGCGGCGTTCGAGGTCGCCTACGAGAACGACGGCGTCGTCGTGGTCCGGACGACGGCGGCGCTCTCACGCCCGGCGTAGCGGGACGGTCGCGCGTCCGGCGTCGACCGGCCGGTATCGGGCCGTCGGGGTCCACCGCTCACTCGTTCATCGTGTTCCACGTCACGATGTTCTCCCCGCGGAGGAAGTTCCAGACGCCGACGACCAGGCTGTAGTGGCCCACCAGGAAGTAGTGGGGGACGTGGAACAGGAACGGCACCGAGCTCCGGCGCCGGTCGAGGTAGTAGCCGACGGCGGCGAACGCGACCAGCGCGAGGTGGCCCGCCGCGACGAGGCCGGCCAGCGGGCTGCCGGTCAGCGCCCACAGCGCGGCGGCGCTCAGGAACGCGGCCGCGAACAGGAACGGTGTGCTCCACCAGAGCACGGTGTCGGTGAACGTCTTGAGCGAGAACCAGCCGTAGTTCAGGGGGTTGAGCAGGCCGACGTGCTGGGCCATCGTGTGCCACGACCGGGTCGCCATCCGGGTCTTGCGGGACTGCTCGGCCTCGACCGAGCCGGCGGTCCGCTCGCGGGCCACCGCGTCGTGGGCGTACTTGACCGTCCGGCCGTTCTCCCGGACGGCCAGCGGTTCCGCGAAGTCGCTCATCGCGTCTGCTGGCAGCGGCACGTAGTCCTCGCTGCGGACCGCGTAGATGGCGCCGTTGCCCTTGACCACGGAGCCGAGCTGGGTCTCCAGCCGCTTGACGAGCCGGGTGTACCGCCAGTAGAGCGACTCGCCCTCGACGTCGTCCTCGGTCCGGGTGTGGCGGAGCTCGCCGACGACGCAGCCCACGTCGTCGTCGAACCGCGCGAGCAGTCTCCGAACGGCGTTGGGCTCGTACATGCAGTTGGCATCCGAGAACACGAGTATCTCCCCGTCGACCATCTCGGCGACCCGATTCTGGCACTCGGTCTTGCCGACCCGGCCCTCGATGCGTTCGAGCCGGACGCCCCGGTCGGCGTACGACCGGACGATCTCGTCGGTCCGGTCGCTGGAGGCGTCCGAGAAGACGACGATCTCGAGCTTCTCGTCGGGGTAGTCGAGTTCGAGGCTGTTCTCTATCTTCTCGGCGATGACGTCCTCCTCGTTGTACGCGGCGACGATGAGCGACACCGTCGGCAGGTCCGCGTCGTCGGCGTCCAGCGTCGGTTCGGGCGACGAGACGAACCGGGTCGCGGTCCAGAGCGCGGCGGGATACAGGAAGTACGCGTACGCGGTGAGGAGGAGCGACACCGCCAGGACGGCGAGCAGCGCGAGCGTGACCGGCGTCATGGGTCGGGCTATCCACGGCGACCGTCAAAGACGTAGCGGCCTAGCGGCGGCTTACCCGGGCGGTCGGCCCGGCTTACCTCGGGGTCGGCCGGCGCCGCGAGCGTCGGCGGTCGCCCTCCGGTCACCGGCGACCTGTCGGGCGCACGGGAGTACCGCGTTCGGTGGTATCGCGGGGCACGACGCCCCAGAAGAACCATTACCGAGGCGATTGGACAGGGAGACGATGGGGGCGTGTCGGGCGTGGACCGAGTCCTGAAGCTGAAAGCTCTCTCGGCGGTCGGTGCGGCGTCGGTAGCGACCGCGCTGCTGTTCGTCGCCTCGAACCCGGCCGCCGGCGACTACGAGATAACGGTGTACGACGCGTACACCCCGGCGTTCTGGCTGCTCGTCATGTTCGCGGTGCTCGCCGGCCAGCTGGTCATCTTCGGCAGCCGCCACGACGACGGCCGCCGCCGGTTCTGGAAGTACGGCCTGGGCGTCGTGCTCGCGGCGAACCTGGTGGTGCTGATCATCCCGGCCCTGCGGTACCACCTGTTCGCGCGGGGCGACATCATCACGTACATCGGGATGATCCGACGGATCACCGACCTCCACCACGTCCCGCGGAGCAACTACTACCCGAACATCCACCTGCTCGCGGCGACGTTCAGCTACCTGACCGGCATCCGGCCCCAGGAGGTCGTCAACGTCCTGCCGCCGATGATGTCGATCTTCTACATCGTCTCGACGTTCGCGCTGCTGAACGTCCTGTTCGCCGACTTCCGGAAGGTGGCGTTCGTCCTGCCGTTCTCCGCGCTGCTGGTGCTGGGCTACGACCAGATCTTCTTCCACCCGAGCGTGTTCGCGTTCATGCTCGTCCCCTTCCTGCTGTTCCTGGTGTTCCGGGGGTACGGCGGCGGGTCGCTCTACCGGTACCGGCTCCCGCTGGTGGTGTCGGTGGTCGCGCTCGCGTTCTACCACCCGGCGGTGACGGTGTTCTTCACCGGGATGCTCGTGCTGCTGAAGCTGGCGCTGCTGGTGGGCCGGCGGTTCTCGGTCAACGTCCCCACCAACGAGACCACGTCGGTGGTCGCGGCGTCGATCGCGTTCGTGCTGTTCTTCTCGTGGTACTACTCGTTCGAGTCCATCATCGGCAGCACGCTGCTCATCGTCTACACCCTCGTCGGGATGTCGGAGGGCTCCTCGACGTTCGGCCACATCGCGGGCGTGTTCGGGCGGACGTCGCCGGAGCTGGCCGACGTCGCGCTCGTCGGCATCTACACGTACGGGTTCGTCGCCGCCATCCTGAGCATGGCCGGCGTGTTCCTGTGCTACTACGCCTACCTCGTCGTCCGGGGCCGTCGCCGGTTCGACCCCGTCGAGGCGTTCCTCGGCGCGACGTTCGTGGTGTTCAGCTTCGCCGGCGTGGTCGCGTTCTTCGTCGACGTAACCCTCGGGTTCAACCGCTTCGTCCGGTACGCCCGCCTCTCGGGGATCGTCCTCATCGGGAGCGGGCTCTACACGCTGTTCCGGCGCCTCGACTCCGAGACCGTGGTTCGGTACCTCCGGCCGGTCGTCGTGATCTCGTTCTTCGTGTTCGCGTTCTTCTCGGTGTTCGGGCTGTACGGCTCCCCGCTCGACAACGAGGAGAACAACCAGATCACGAAGGCCGAGGTCCAGGGGATGGAGTGGCTGTTCAACCACTGGAACCGATCGCTGCTCATCGACCAGCTCGGCGTCCAGCAGTACCGGATGTACACCCTCCAGCGGGGCAAGAGCGACCCGGCGGGGACGATACGATGGGGTGCCCCACCACCGCCGATGCACTTCAATTACACCAACGTCACCGCCGAGGACGTCCCGGAGTCGGCCGACCTCGACCGCCGGTACCTCGTGACCACCCGGCTGAGCCGCATCAAGAACCCGCGGTTCTACCCGGCCTACCGGGAGTACTGGCGCCACACCCCGGCCGACTTCCGGCGGCTCCGGACCGACCCGTCGTTCTTCCACGTGTACGACACCGGGACGCTGAACACGTACCTCGTGCGGGGCGTCGAGTACGCGAACGAATCGGCGGTCGAGCGCCGCGCGCGCCCGGTTCCCCGGGCCGGGTAGTCCGGCGCCCCCGTCTCCCGGGCCAGTTAGTCCTCCTCGATCGCGGCGCGAGTCCTCCCCTCGACTCGTCGACGGACGACCCCACGTCTCGGCTACCGGACACATCCTTTTTGGGACCCGACGCCGTCCGGAGGGGTATGGGGGAACACGCAACCGCAAGGGGGTCGCGTACCGCCGGGGCGCGGTCTCTCGCGCCGGGCGGACGGAACGAGGAGACCGGGAGCGGAGCCGATGCTTGGTAGGTTCCGACCGGTGCGGCGGGCCTCGTGGACCGTCGGCGAGTTCGTCCACCGGGACGTCGCCGACAGGCTGGCGCCGACCGGGCGCGAGCGGGCGGCGGCGCTGCCACCGGCCGACGCCGAGGCGGTCCGGCCCGGCCACCGCGCCGGGGGCGACCTCCCGCGACCGTTCCGACCGCAGCCCGCCGTCGCCGCCGCCGGCAACCCCGTGGTGACCGCGGCCGACGTCGACGACTACGGCGACGCGGAGTTCGTCGCCGACCCGTTCCTGTTCGCGGCCGACGGGACCTGGCACCTCTTCTTCGAGGTGTTCAACCGCGACCGGCGGCCGACCGGCGTCATCGGGCACGCGACCAGCGACGACGGCCGGGCGTGGTCGTACGACCGGGTCGTACTTCGCGATGCGGTCCACCTCGCATTTCCGTACGTGTTCGAGTGGGCGGGCGACTACTACATGCTGCCCGACCGCTGGGACCGCGAGGACCCGGCGGCGATCCGGCTGTTCCGGACCGACTCGCTGCCCGGCGGCTGGGAGCCCGCGTCGACCGTCGTCGACCCCGACCGCCAGCTCGCCGACTGCGTCGTCTTCCGGTGGGACGACCGGTGGTGGGCGCTGCTCGGCAGCGACGACGGCCGGTACGACCTCTGGGCCTACCACGCAGACGACCTGCTCGCCGACGAGTGGACGCCCCACCCCGACAACCCGGTCGTCTCGGGCCGACCGGAGGGCGCCCGGCCCGCCGGGCGCCCCGTCGTCGGCGACGACGGCGTCCTGGTCTTCCTCCAGGACTGCGCCGGTCGGTACGGCGAGCGGGTCCGGGCCTACGACGTCGAGACGCTCACGCCGGAGGCGTACGCCGACCGCGAGCGGCCCGAGTCGCCCGTCCTGGAGGGGGCCGGCGGGGTGGTTGGGTGGAACTCCGGCCGGATGCACCACATCGACCCGTGGCGGACCGACGACGGCTGGGTCTGCGCGGTCGACGGCAACGTCGGCCTCGGCGGCAGGCTGTTCGGCCCGGACCACTGGTCGGTCGGCCTCTACCGCGCCTGACGCGCGGAACGGTCCGGACAGTTCGACCGTACTCACCGAAACGGATGAATAACAAAGACACCGCACCCCACAACGTGAGGAGGAATGAAGTCAGTCGTCGTTAGCGCGGTCGACGTTCCCAGTTCCTTCGTGGCGCTGCGCTCGCTCCACCGGCGCGGCGTCCACACCGTCGCCGTCTCGGAGCGGGAGTCGCCCGAGGTGTTCTGCTCGCGGTACTGCGACGAGACGGTCCGGGTCCCGTCGCCGGCGCGGAGCGCGGTCGCGTACCGGGACGCGCTGCTCGACCTGGCCGCGCGCGACGACGTCCGGACGATCCTCCCGTTCCGGGAGGAGGACGTCCACGTGCTCTCGCGGTACCGCGACGAGTTCGCCGAGCACGTCGCCACGCCGTTCCCCGACTTCGAGACGCTCCGACGGGTCCAGGACCGGAAGGCGCTGTTCGACCTGGCGGCCGACGTCGGCGTCGGCGTCCCCGAGACCGAACTGCTCACCGAGTGGTCCGACTGGTCGCGGCCCAGCATCGTCAAGGGCCGGTACACGGTGCTGGCCGACGCCTTCCGGGAGCCGATGGGGTCGGCCGAGGGCCACCCCGTCAGGGCCAACGGCGACGCGCCCGCCGGGGGACTCCGCCAGCCGCCCGCGACCAGCTACCTCCCGCCGGGCGAGCGACCCGACGTCGAGGCGCTGTGCGACGCCGCCGGCCACGTCCCGCTGGTCCAGGAGTACATGCCCGACACCGACGAGTACAGCTTCTGCGCGATGTACGACTCGGGCGAGCCGCTGGCGACGTTCCAGCACCGCCAGATCCGGGGGTTCCACTACAGCGGCGGCACCAGCTGCTTCCGGAAGTCGGTCGACGAGCCCGACCTGGAGGCGGCCGGACTGGCGCTGCTCGACGAGCTCGACTGGCACGGCCCGGCCGACGTGGAGTTCAAGCGCGACCCGGACACCGGGGCGTTCAAGCTGATGGAGATCAACCCCCGGTTCTGGTCGTCGGTGCCGTTCGCGGTCCAGGCCGGCGCCGACTTCCCGCTGTACTACTGGCTGGTCGCGAACGGCCGGCCCGACCTGGTCGAGCCGGGCTACGAGGTGGGCGTCGGCGGCCACCTCCTGATGGGCGAGGTGTCGTACCTCCTCAGCGTGCTCCGGGAGGACGTGCCGCTGGTCGAGCGCCCGTCGGTGCCCGAGGCGCTGGCGTCGGTGCTGACCTCGCTCGTGCGGTACCCCCGGTTCGACTACCTCGACGCCTCGGACCCGTGTCCGGCCGCGCGGTACGCGTACAACACGGTCAAGGAGGCGTTTCGGCGCCGGGTCTGAATGTCGGTGGAACTGACGGGAACCGGGGTCCCGAAGGCGGAGCGTGGGCCGACACCGCACGACGACGACGGGCTAGCCGGTACTTCTATGGCCCAGTCAGAAGTTACAAGCAGGAGAGATGGGACGTAGCATCCTGAGAGGCTTCCTCTCAATCTTCGGGGGCCGGATCGGGTGGCTGGTGGTGGGGATGGTGAGCACGCCCGTCGTGGTCCGCGTGCTCGGGGCCTCGAACTACGGCGACTACGGGGTCGTGCTCTCGGTGATCAGCATCATCTGGATCCTCGTGAACGCCGGCATCTTCGACGGCATCCGGAAGTACATCGCCGAGGACCGCGACGCGCCCGACTGGGAGAGCGACGTGTTCGTCTTCTACCTCCGGGTCGGGATGGTGACGGCCGTCGCCGCCGCGGTGCTCCTCGCCGCCGCGGCGTACTTCGGCGTCGTCCAGACTGTGTTCGGTCCGGCGTTCGAGTCGTACTTCTACATCGCGGCCGGCATCATCGTCGCCAAGCAGGTGTGGGCGGTCAGCCGCGGGGCGCTGATGGGGTTCCGGTACGAGGAGTTCTCCGAGTCGATCCGGCTGTTCCGGCTCGTCCTCCTGCTGAGCATCGGGCTGTCGCTCGCGGTCGCCGGGTACGCCGTCGACGGGATGCTGCTGGGCCGGCTCGCGGCGACGGTGGTGGTCGCCGCCGGCGGGTTCCTGCTCGTCCACCGGAAGGTCTCGCTGGACTCGGTCACCTCGCCCATCCGCGAGGAGTTCCCCCGGCGCGAGCTCCTGACGTTCAACTCGCTCAGCGTCGTGCTGACCTTCCTGATGGCGTCGCTGTACCACACCGACGTGCTGCTGCTCAAGGCGTTCGTCGGCAGCACCAAGACGGGCTACTACAAGGCCGCGCTCGTGATGGCGGAGTTCATGTGGTTCGCTCCCCGGTCGCTCCAGATGGTGCTGCTGCACTCGACCTCCCAGCTCTGGTCGAACGACCGCCGCGAGCGCATCACGGAGCTCGCCTCGCGGACGACCCGGTACTGCCTGCTGTTCGCGCTGCTGCTGGCCACCGGGCTGGCGTCGCTGGCGGACGTCGTCGTCCCGCTGTACTTCGGCGAGGGGTTCGCGCCGGCGGTCACGCCGCTGCTGGTGTTACTGCCCGGCGCGGTCGGGTTCGCGGTCTCGCGGCCCATCTTCGCCATCGGGCAGGGCGAGGGGTCGCTCCGGGTGCTCATCTACGCGACGTCGGTCGCGGCAGCGCTGAACCTCGGGCTGAACGTCGCGCTGATACCCCAGTACGGCATGCTCGGCGCGGCGATCGGCACGAGCGTCGGGTACGGCTCGATGGTGGTGCTCCACGTCTGGAGCGCCCGGCGCATCGGCTTCGACCCGGCGGGCGACCTCCGGCTCGGCCGGGTCGCGCTGACCGCCGTCCCCTCGGCCGCGGTGATCTTCTTCCTCGCGGACGCCATCCGGACGGAGCTGCTCGCGCTGGCGGTCGTCCCGCCGGTCGGCTTCGTGGTGTTCGCGGGGTTCGCGTACGCGACCGGCGCCGTCGACCGGAGCGAGGTCGACGAGCTGGTCGACCAGCTCCCCATCGCGCGCTTCCCCTTCGTATCCGCCGAGTGAGGCCGTGAAAGCCACTACGTTTAACTTGGCGACCGTGATATCGACGGGACGATGGGGCCGTCTCAGAGTCCGGTAGTCAGCGTCGTCATCCCCACGTACAACCGCGCCGACCGGCTGGCCGACGCCGTCGGGACGGTCGCCGAGCAGACCTACGACCCGATCGAGCTCGTCGTCGTCGACGACTACTCGGACGTGCCCGTCGCCGACCACCTAGACGACGACGTCGCGGACCGCTTCGCGGCGTTCGAGGTCATCCGCCACGACGAGAACCGGGGCGGGGCCGCCGCCAGGAACACCGGGATGCGGGCGGCCACCGGCGACTACGTCGCGCTGCTCGACGACGACGACCGGTGGGAGCCCGAGAAAGTGGCCCGCCACGTCGAGCGCTTCCGGGAGGGCGACGTCGGACTGGTGACCTCAGGGTCGAAGGTCCTCGACGACGACGGCAACGAGATCCAGCGCAAGACCAGGTTCGACATGCCCCGCGAGCGGGACGCGCTGACCAAGACGCTGCTCTGCAAGAACGTGGTCGGCTCCTGCTCGGCCGTGATGGTCGACGCCGACGTCGTCGAGGCGACCGGCGGGTTCGACGAGCGGTTCCCGAGCTGGCAGGACCTCGAGTGGTACGTCCGGCTCTCCCGCCACTGCCGGTTCGGCGCGGTCTCCGAGCCGCTGCTGCGGTACACCAGGCACTCGGGCGACCGGCTCACCGACGACCTGGACGCGATGAAGAACGGCTCTTACCCCCTGTTCGTCGAGAAGTTCGCCCCGCTGGCCGCCGAGTTCGGCCCCGTGTTCGAGCGGAAGATGCGGGCCTGGACCGCCTACCGGGTCGGCAAGCAGCTCGTGATGGCCGACCGGGTGTGGGAGGGCCGGCGGCTCCTGAAGCGGGCCGTGAAGCTGTACCCGGTCGAGCCCAAGTTCTACAAGCACTTCCTGCCGTCTGTCGGCGGCCCGCCCACCTACGAGGCCGCGCGGTGGACCAAGCGGACCATCAACCGGCTGCAGTAGCGGTCGGGCGCGCTACCCCTCGGAACCGATCAGGTCGCCGCGGACCGCGGTGTAGGCGCCCGCCGCGATCACGACCGCGAGCCCCAGGAACCACGCCATCCGGATGAGCGAGACGGCCCGCTCGCCGGTGCTCTCGAACAGCGTGACGCTGTGGAGCACGACGAACCCCGCCATGCCCGCCCAGAGCACCGCGAACAGCACCCCGTCGGCCGAGGGTCGCAGTCCGTCAGCCACGGGTGCTCAGACCTCCGCAGTGGACCGGGTGCGTTCCGCGACCGGCCGGCGAGCGAGTGCTCTCGTCGCCCCTGGAGCGGTTCGCTCGGACCGTCGCTGGTGTCGGTGGCGCGCCATGGGACGGCGAACGTGAGACTCGCATAAACGTGTTCTGTCCGGGACCGAAGTGTCCTCACGACTGCATTCGCTCGCGGAGCCCCGACAGGACCCCCTCGGCGAACGGCCGGGGGTCGTCGAGCCGGAGCGTGTCGAACCGGGGTTCGAGCAGAGTCGAGACGACCATCTCGCCCACCGTCGCGTAGAGGTTCGGGCGGTCGTCGTCCCCCTCGGCGTCGACGATGCTCTGGAGGTGGTTGACCTCGCCGCGTATCAGGTGGCTGCCGACCCCGACCCGGGGCTCGGGGTCGATCAGGTCGCGCCGCCCGTTCGCCAGCAACCAGTAGTAGTACGGGAAGTCCACGCCCGCCCGGACCGCCGGCACCAGCGACTGCCACATCCGGGGGTTGATCTCGGCGAGCTTGTACTCGCCCGTCTCCTCGTCCTCCATGTACTCGAGGCAGGCGAGCCCGTGCCAGTCGAGTTCGGCGAGCAGGTCGCGGGCCACCCGCTCGAGTTCCCGGTCGTACATCGACTTGCGGTACACCCCGCCGCCGCCCTTGTACGAGTCCTCGCGGATCTGGCGGAGCTGGAGCGTGGCGACGGGCTCGCCCCGGTCGTACAGCGCGCCCACCATGTACTCGGCCGCCCGCGGGACGCACTCCTGGACGATGGGGACGTGGCCCATCCGGTCGACCGTCTCCTCGCGGTCGGGGACCTCGCCCGGGTCGAGGTAGGTCACGTCCTTGACGATGTCGACCCGGTCCCGCGGCAGCGACGCGTCGTAGTCGTGCGCCAGCAGGTTGTACCGCGACTTGACGATCAGCTCCCGGTTCCAGTCCTCGACCTCGTCGAACGGTCGCGTCTCGGGCACCGGCACGCCCGCCGCCTCGGCAGCCTCGGCGAGGCGCACCCGGTCGTGGACGGTGTGCAGCGACTCGAACGGCGGCACGGGCAGCGACACCTCGCCCGCGAACGATTCGTGGAACTTCGAGAGGACGTAGGCGTCGTACTCGTTGGTGGGAACGATGGTCCGCACGTCGGGCCGCTCTGCGATCTCCAGCAGTCGGTCGCGGTAGGCGAGGACGTCCTCGTCGGGGTCGGGCAGCGAGACGGCCTCGTCGCAGTAGCGCGACGCGGGTATCGTGTCGCTGTCGTACTTCTTCCCGTAGATCGTGTGGACGCCCGCCCGGCCCAGCGACCGCAGGCACTGGTACCCCGGCGGCTCGCGCGCGCCGCTCGGCACCAGCGCCGCCGCGCGACCGTTCCGCGTCTCCCCCATGGGTGACGTATCCGCGCGATTCGTAATGAAGGTACCTGCCAGTTCGCGCACCTGCCGGCGGGCCGACCCGGCCGACCTGCGGGCCCCACGTCCGGAGCGTGCCACCGCGTGTGCCGAACCACTTTTCATCGCGCCCGGCGTCAGAGGGAGGTAATCGGGGGAACTACTCTGATGTCTCTAGACGTTCGCGGCGTCGACACGATCGAGGCGGTGAACCGGAACCAGTGGAACCAGGTGGTCGAGAACGCGGCGGTGGGACGGGTGTACCACCGGTGGGGCTGGCAGCGCGCGATCGAGCGGGGGACCGAGTACGAGCCGCGCCACCTCGTCGTCGAGAAGAAGGGCAATCCGGTCGGCCTCTTCCCCAACTTCGTGATGGAGAGCGACGGGCTGCCGGTCAAGCACCTCTCGTCGCCCAAGCCCGGGCCCGCCGGCCCGATCGCGATGACCGACGAGGAGGCGGTGATCGACGCGCTGCTCGACGCGGTGCCCGCGGTCTGCGACGACGACGTCGTCTCGAACCAGGTCCAGACCTCCGGGCCGGAGTTCAGCCGCTACCACGAGCTGTTCCGCGAGCACGGCTACCGCCAGCGGCTGGTGTACGGCGACTTCACGCTCGACATCGACCGGGACTGGGAGGACATCCTCGACGGGATGGACAGCTCGCGCCGGCGAGCCATCAGGAAGGCTCACGACCAGGAGTACGAGGTCGTCCACCGCGAGGTGACCGAGGAGTCGATGGCCGAGTTCTACGAGGGGTTCTCGGCGGTGATGGACCGGGTCGACGGCCGCAAGACCCCGCGGCGGTTCTGGCTCGAGCTCGCCGACTTCGACGACCGGCTGAAGCTGCTGACGCTCCGGGCCGACGGCGGCGACCGGGGCACGATACTCCTCACGCTCGACGACGAGCGGGAGACGATCCACTACGAGTCGTCCGCCATCACCGAGGAGCACTTCGAGTACAACCCGTCCGAGCTGCTCCACGAGCACGCCATCAAGTGGGGCCGGGAGCACGGCTACGACACGTACAACTTCGGCGGGACCGACCTCGACTTCCGGGACGGCGTGTTCCGGTTCAAGGAGCAGTTCGGCGCGCGCCCGATGCCGGCGTTGGCGTGGGAACGCGGCGTCTCGACGCTGAAGTGGCCCGCCTACCAACTGGGCCGGCGGCTCTCCGACGCCGAGCCGGTGCAGTCGCTCAAGTCGGAGCTGGCGACCGCGCTGAGCCTCTGAGGCGCCGGGGGAGCCGCCTCTGCCGTCGACCTACCAGATCACGTCCAGCACCTGCCGGCGGACCGAGTGGACCAGCGGCGAGGGCGGGAGCCGGCGGGTGAGCTCGTACGCCCGGAATCCGGAGGAGTTGGTCGGGTCCTCGAACCGGTCGACGTCGACCGCGGCCAGCCACTCGAAGAACGCGCGGGCCTCCGGGTAGTACGGGGCGTCCCGGTCGAGGCGGTCGTCGAGGTCGCGCCGGGCGTGGTCCTGGAGGTCGCGCCACATGACCGCCTTCGCCGGACCGAGCCGCCACTCGCCGCCGGCGAACCGGTCGCGGGCGTACTCGAAGCTCCCGCCGTCGACGTCGTAGCCGTGGCGGTTGGGGTCGAGGCCGGCCAGCACCAGCCCGAACGCGGTCCGCAGGCACTTCTCGCACTCGCTGCAGTTGCCCGCGCCGGACTTGAGACAGGTGTGGGGCGAGATGTCCTCGGTCTCGAGGAAGTCGGCCATCGCCTCGATCTTCTCCTGGCGGGTGAACTCGTACCCGTCGCTGCGCACCGCGGTCCCGCTCCACGCGATGTTGTCGACGACGCTCGGGTGGTTGCCGACCTTGATGTCGTACGTCTCGGAGGCGCCGTCCGCCATGTATATCGTGTCCAGGCCCTCGGCGTACGCCAGCGGCGCGCAGAGGCCGGTGATGCCCAGCCCCTGCTGGACGGCGTCGTACCAGTCGCTCTGGAGGTGTCGCCGGAAGTGGGCGTCGAGCATGAAGTCCTCCATGAACGACATCATGTTCGTCCGGACGGAGACCGATTCGAGCCCGCGTTTCCGGGCGAAGGCGTCGACCCGCTCCTTCTTGTCGCGCCACGCGTCCGGGTCGTCGAGGTCCACGTCGAAGCCGTGGATGCTGACGAGCGTCGGGTCCTCGTCGCGGTGGCGGCGGTACGTGTGGAGCGCGTCGACGCCGCCGCTGAAGAGGACGGCGGCGTTCCCGTCGCCGCGGTCCGCCTCGTTGTCGACCAGCTCCCGGCAGCGGACCTCGCTGCCCCGGATGACCCGGGGGTACAGCTCCCGGAGGCTGCGCCGGACGGCGGTCAGCGACTCGCCGTACCGCTCGTCGAGCCGCGGCAGTTCGACGTCGACCCCGGTCGCCCACGCGAGCGGGCTGACGTTCGCCAGCCACGGAACGACGAGGACGCTCTCGGGCACGTCCCCGACGTCGACGCCGTACTCTACCTCGAACGTCGTGTCGAGGAAGAAGCCGCTGAGCGCCGGCGGCGGATCGAACTCGTACCGGACCGACGACTCCGTCGGCTCCATGCGTGTCAGTGTGAGCGTGCTCATGTCCCCACCGTGTACGTGGAGTTGGCCGCCGCAGCGCCATGAGGATGACGGGCGGGTGTCGGCGGGCCGACGGGCCAGCAGAGCTTTCGGCCCGCGGCGACACCACTGTACCATGGACTCCGGCTCCGACGAACGCGGCCAGCCCATCGAAGTCTCGGTCGAGGACGAACCGCCCGCGATGGAGCGCGTCCGCACGGTCGCCCGGCTGCTCGACGAGGCCATCGAGCTCCCGGTGGTCAACTACAAGATCGGGCTCGATCCCATCCTGGGCATCCTGCCGGTCGGCGGCGACGCGGTGTCGGCGGCCATCTCGCTGTACATCGTCGCCGAGGGCGCCCAGATGGGGGCCTCGCGCGACACCCTGCTGAAGATGCTGTTCAACGTCGGCGTCGACGCGGTCATCGGCTCAGTGCCGGTGCTCGGGACCATCGTCGACGCGGTGTGGAAGGCCAACGAGCGCAACGTCGCGCTGCTCGAGGAGGAGTTCGGCGCCGGCGAGTGACGCGTCCCGAAGCCGACCGCCCTACTTCTTCCGCCCGTCTCGGTTTCGGAGCAGCCACCGGCCGGCCCGGTAGGCGTGCCACCGGACGGCCGAGCCGCCCCGCTCCCAGAGCAGGACGGGGCGTATCTCGGCGCCCAGCTCGTCCTTGTAGGTGAACGACCCGTCGGTGAAGTCCGGAGTCGTGCTGCCGAGGTCGTACTCGTCGTACTCCCGGTCGATGGCCCACTTCATCGCGGCCTCGCCCAGCAGCTCGGTCGGGTTGTGCTCGAAGTAGTCGGCGTCGATGGCCCGGAAGAACTCGCGGACGGTCGAGCGCTCGTCGTCGAGCAGGTAGAGCTGGGCGCCGGCGAACTCCCCGTCGAGCCGCGCGACGAACACCTCCACGCGGTCGGCCAGGTCGGTCGCGAGCGACTCGAAGAACCCGAAGGGGTAGGTCGTCCCGTCGACCCGGTCCATCGCCGCCCGGTAGGCGTCGTAGAACGACGACAGCACCGACTCGTCGAGCGGCGGGTTCTCGACGGTGAGGGGGCTGTCGCGGGCGCTGTCGAGGTTCGACCGCTTCGACCGCGCCATGCCCTCCTCGACCGCGTCCCACCCCTGCCGGAGGTCGATGACGAACCGGCAGCTCCGGACGGTCGGCCGGTAGCCCCGGTCGGCGAGGTAGGTGGTGTAGCGCGCGAAGTCCGCGCCGGAGGGCTTGAGCAGGTGGTGGACCGCGTCGGTCGCCGAGAGCAGCCTCTCGGCGTGCTCGAAGGCGACCTCGAAGTTCGACTCCTCGTCGCCCACGAACAGCGGGCCGCCGAACCCGGGGTCGGTGGAGGCGAGCCGCTTCAGCCCCAGGCCGTCGGACAACACGGGGACGACGTCGGGGACGCCGACGTCCACGAGGAAGTTCGGGAAGACGCTGATCGGGTTGCCGTCCTTCTCCACCACGAGGTGGCGCGCCGGCCGGCCGAGCCCCCGCTCGACCGCCCGGAGCCACCCGGTCCGGTGGAAGACGCTCCCCCGCTCGGACTGCTCGACCAGGGTGTTCCACTGGTTCTCGTTGACGTCGTCGATGCTTCGGTGAATCCGGACGGTTTTCTCACTCATGTGGAAGGTCCGATAGATTCCGTGTCATTCGGGCGGGCAACTGCCGCGAGCAGGTACGACGCACGGTCACATAAATTACCGGCATAATCACGTCTCGCGGGCCGAGACGGGGCCAAGACGGCGCGGACCGTCCCGGACGTCCACCCGTCACGAGCCGGTTCGCTCCGCGACGTAGTAGGGCCACGGGTCGAGCCAGGCCGAGGGCGCGCGCTCCTTGGCGACCACGTCGCGGACGCGGAACCCGCACCGCGAGAGCTGGCGGCGCTGGCCCCGGGGCGAGATGAAGTAGGTGTCGAGCGTCCTGTCGGAGAGCACGTCGGTCTTGTACGCCGCAGTCACCTTCCCGTCCCGGAGGTTCCGCGCCCAGAACCGCGCCACGAGGTAGTAGCCGTACGGGCTGGTCGGGTCGGCCGGCAGGACGTAGAACGGGTTGTGCGAGCTGAAGGCGAACGTCCCGCCGGGCCGCAGCACGCGGTGGACCTCGCGGAGCGCGACGTACCTGTCGCCCTCGGGGCGGACGTAGTCGAGCCCGTTGAACGAGAACAGGACGTAGTCGAAGCGCTCGTCGGCGAACGACAGGTCGACGGCGTCGCCGGTCCTGAAGTCGATGTCGGGGAACAGCGAGCGGGCGCGCCGGACCATCGGCTCGCTGACGTCGACGCCGACGACGTCGAACCCGAGCCGGTCGAGCGCGGCGGTGGTCCGGCCGGCGCCGCAGCCCAGGTCCAGGACCGCGGCGTCGCGGTCGGTGAAGTGGGCCTCGACCACCCGGCGTTCGACGTCGAACAGGCCGTCCGGTGCCGATTCGGCGGCGGACTCTACGACGCGGGACTGGGTGAACGGGGACGTGTTGCGTGACATGGTTCTCGATACAGGGAGACGCAGCGGAGTTCGGGCGGTCGCCCGAATCGAGTGACTCTGCGGCGGCGACGGTAATCACTCTTGTCGCCGGCGGGGCCGCGCGGCGGCGTCGGGGGAACCGAATATGTGGGTGGGCGGCGTGGACGGACGGTATGCGCACCCTCCTCATCGGACTCGACGGGGCGAGCTGGGACGTGCTCGACCGGCTGTTCGAGCGCGGGAGCGCGCCGACCGTCCGGTCGATCGCGACCGGCGGCGTCCGCGCGCCGCTGACCTCACAGGTCCCGCCGTGGACCCCGAGCGCGTGGCCGTCGCTGTACACCGGGACCAACCCCGGCAGGCACGGCGTGTTCGACTTCCTGCGCTACGACGGCTACGAGTGGGACCTCGCGAACGCGACCCACGTCCGGGAGCCGTCGCTGTGGGAGGTGCTCGACCGCCACGACCGGTCGAGCGTGGTGGTCAACGTGCCCGCCACACACCCGGCCCCGTCGTTCGACGGCGCGCTGGTGCCGGGCTACATGGCACCGGCCGAACCGGCGTGCCACCCCGAGGGCGTCCTCGATGAGATCCGCGACGAACTCGGCGGGTACGAGGTGTACCCCCAGGACGACGTCGCCGGGGCAGAGGACACCGCGCTGGAGCGGCGACTCGACGCGGTCCGGAGCCGGCGGGCCGCGTTCGACCTGCTGGCCGACCGGGTCGACCCGGCGTTCGGCTTCGTCGAGTTCCAGCAGACCGACTCCGTCATCCACGCCCGCCCGGGCGACTGGGAGGCCCTGGAGGCGGTCTACGGCTGCGTCGACGACCAGATCGACCGGCTGCTCGACCGGTGGGACCCCGAGAACGTCGTCCTGGTGAGCGACCACGGCACGGGGCCGTACGCCGGCTACGAGTTCCGGATCAACGAGTTCCTCCGCCGGGAGGGTTGGGTCGAGACCGCGACCGGCGGTCGCGGCCGGCCGCGCTGGAAGTCCACGCTCGGCGATTCGGAGGGGACTGCGGACGAGGCGTCGTCGTCCGGCGGGGCCGCGTCGGACGCGGTCGCGGCGCTGGCGACCCGCGCCGCCGCGGTGCTGGCCAGGTACGACGTGACGCCCCAGCGGGTGGTCCCCCTGCTGCAGAAGGTCGGGCTGAACCGCGCGCTCGGCCGCATCGTTCCCGCGGAGGCCGTCGCCACCGCCGAGGAGGCCGTCGACTTCCCGAACTCCGCGGCCTACGCCCGGACCCGCAGCGAGTGCGGCGTCCGGCTGAACGTCGCGGGCCGCGAGCCCGAGGGCGTCGTCCCCCGCGGTGAGTACGAGGCGGCCCGCGACGAGCTCGTGGCGCTGCTGTCGTCGGCGACCACCCCGGACGGCGACCCGGTGTTCGAGCGGGTCGCGCCCAGCGAGGAGTACTTCGACGGCCCCTACGCCGACCGCGGGCCGGACGTCGTCACGGTGCCGGCCGACTTCGACCACCTGGTCTCGGTGGCGGTCGGCGACGGGACGGTGTGGGACCGGCTCGACGGTCGGTGGAACCACAAGCGCGAGGGCGTCTTCGCGGCCCGCGGGGAGGCGATCGACCCCGACGCGGCGCTCGGCGACCCGCACCTCTTCGACGTCTGCCCCACGGTCCTGGCGACGTTCGGCGTCCCCCGGAGCGAGCGGATGGACGGGGAGGTCCTCGACGTCGTGGCCCCGGCCGGCGTCGAGTCCTACCCGTCGTACGAGCCCGGTCGCGAGGCGGCGACGACCGACGCGGGCGTGGAGCGCCGCCTGCAGGACATGGGGTATCTGGAGTAACCGCCGCGCGTTCGCAGCGTCGACCGTCGACGCCGGCCGACATCAGGAACCGAGGACCGGTCGGCTCAGACGTGCTGCTCGACCCGGACCCAGCAGAAGCCGTACCGGTCCAGTTCGAAGCGCCACGCGCCCGCGTCGGCGCCGGCGGCGCCACTCCCATCGGCGTCGCCGTTCCCGTCGGCGACCGCGGTCCCGCCGCTGTCGGGACGGACCTGCTCGAACGCGGCCTCGCCCAGCAGCCGGTCGGGTTCGGCCACCAGGTCGAGGGTCGCCTCGGTCGGGCGGTCGTCGAGGTTGTGGACCGCCACGACCCGGCCGTGGTCGCTGACCATCCGGTGGGCGAACACCGCGGGGTCGTCGACGTCGAGCACCTCGCAGTCGCCGGTGCCGATCTCGGGGCACTCGCCGCGCAGCCGGTTGAGCCGGGAGAACCACTGGAGCAGCGAGTCGGGGTCGCCCCGCTGGGCGGCGACGTTGACCGTCTCGTAGCCGTACTCGCCGCCCGAGACGACCGGCCGGACCAGCTCCCCGGAATCGGCGGTCGAGAAGCCGGCGTTGCGCTCGCCCGACCACTGCATCGGGGTCCGGACCGCGGTCCGGCCCGGCAGGTCGAGGTCGTCGCCCATCCCGATCTCGTCGCCGTACACCAGCAGCGGCGTTCCCGGTAGCGAGTACAGCAGGCTGTAGGCCAGCCGGATGCGGTCGGGGTCCCCGTCGAGCATCGGCGCGAGCCGCCGGCGGATGCCCCGACCGTAGATACGCATGTCCTCGTCGGGCGCGAACGCCTCGAACACCTTCTGTTGCCCGTCCTCCGGGAGCCGGCCCACGTTGAGTTCGTCGTAGTTCCGGAGGAAGTTGGCCCACTGACCGCCCTCGGGTCGCGGCGGCAGCAGGTCGAGCACGTCCCGGATTGGCCCGGCCTCGCGCTCGGCCAGCGCGAGCACGAGGTACGCGTCGAGCAGGAAGTTCAGCAGCACGTTCATCTCGTCGCCCTCGCCGAGCTCGGCCGCGGTCTCGGCGTTCGAGGGCTGGCGGCCGGTCGTGCTGCCGAAGTAGTCGCCGAGGTGTTCGGGCGCGTCGTCGGCCTCGGCGAACAGGATGGCGTCGTCGCCCCGGCGCTCGACGAAGTGGCGCATGTCCCGGAGCACGCCGTGGGGGTCGTCGAGCCGGGTGGACTCGAGGCCGCCCTTGTTGTCGATCATGAGCGTGGCGGCGTCGACCCGGAAGCCCGAGACGCCGAGCTCGAGCCAGAACCCCATGATCTTGCGGATCTCCTCGCGCACCTCCGGGTTGGCGATGTTGAGGTCGGGCTGGAAGTGGTAGAACCGGTGGTAGTAGAACGCCTCGGCCGCCTCGTCGTAGCTCCAGACGCTGTCCTCCTCGCCGGGGAACACCGGGCCCCGGACGGGGTCGGGGTCCTCGGGCAGGTCCTCGCGCCAGACGTAGTAGTCGCGGTACTCCGAGTCGGGGTCCTCGCGGGCCTTCCGGAACCACGGGTGCTGGTCCGACGTGTGGTTGACCACCAGGTCGACGATGACCCGGATGCCGCGGCGGTCGGCCTCGCGGGCGAACTCCACGAAGTCCCCGAGCGTCCCGTGGCGGTCGTCGACGCCGTAGTAGTCCATCACGTCGTAGCCGTTGTCCCGGTTGGGCGACGGGTAGAACGGCAGCAGCCAGACGCAGTCGATGCCGAGGCTCTCGAGGTAGTCGAGCCGGTCGGTCAGTCCCTCGAAGTCGCCCACGCCGTCGCCGTCGCCGTCGGCGAAGGCCTCCACGTCGATGGCGTAGAACGTCGCGTTCTCGTACCACCGGTCTTTGGTTCCCATTGAACGCACCCCTCCACGGTGGGAGACGGCTTCGAGCCGAAAAAGTGGTGCGGCGGTGTCGGGACGGCGCGGCCGACGCGGTCCGCCGGCGTCGGGGGCGTCACTCGCGTTCGTCGCCCGCATCGGGGGAGTCCCAAGCCGACGTTGAGAGCGTTATCGGCGCTCTAACGCCCGTCCGACGACCGAAACCGCCGATCCGGATCGGTCAACTCCGCCGTTACCGACCGCAATCCCGACGTACGGTTGCGGGAGTGTCGACACGGAGTGACCGCTTGAAGGCGGGCGAGGGCGTACCGCGGCCAGCATGGACGCCCACGACTCCGATCGGATACTCTCCGGCGACCCTGACGCCGGGACGTACCGCGTGACGTACGCCTACCCGTCGAACCCGCCGAGCATCGCCGTCCCCCTCGCCGTCGCCGAGGCCACCGGCCGTGGCGTGACCGACGTCCCGCCGATGTACGAGGCCGGCGGGGTCGACCCGGACTCGCTCGACGACCTGTTCCGACCGACCGCCGACGGCACCGCCCCGGAGTGCCGGGCCGTCTTCGACTACCACGGTTACGAGGTCACGGTCAAGAGCTACGGTCGCATCGTCCTGCGGTCGCGGGACCCGCTCGGGTCGCGGGACCGGAGGAACTGAGCCGACTCGGCCGCGGTCAATCGCGCCGTAACGCCGCCAATCGTTGATTTAACCCCGGTCGGGGGACGAACGGCCTGAAACGCTAAGTGCGTCGGGGCCCTCTACACTCCCATTCTGGTGGGGGAGATGGACGCGACCACACGAGCAGCGACGGAGGAATCGGACCGGAGAGAGGCGGTCGTGGAGTGCTCGAGGGTGACCCGGACGTACGAGCGCGGCGGCGACGGCGGGTGGTTCTCGGTCGGCGGTGACGACGACGCCGACGACAGGCCGACCGTGACCGCGCTCGACGACGTGTCGCTCACCATCGAGCGCGGCGAGTTCGTCGGCCTCTCGGGACCGAGCGGGAGCGGCAAGTCCACGCTCATCCACCTGCTGTCGGGGCTGGACGCGCCGACCGACGGCACGGTCACCCTCGCCGGCGAGGACGTCTCCGCCCTCTCACAGAAGGAGCTGACCCGCCTGCGGTTAGAGCAGGTCGGCATCGTCTTCCAGCGGTTCCACCTGCTGCCCTCGCTGTCGGCGCGGGCCAACGTCGCGCTCCCGCTGGTCGAGCGCGGCATGGGCAAGTCCGAGCGCCGCGAGGAGGCCGCCGAACTGCTCGACCGCGTGGGGCTGGGCGACCGCCAGGACCACCGGCCGGGCGAGCTCTCGGGCGGCGAGCAGCAGCGGGTCGCGGTGGCCCGCGCGCTCGCCGGCGACCCGCTGGTCGTGTTCGCCGACGAGCCGACCGGCGAGCTCGACACCGAGACCGGCGCGGTCATCCTCGACCTGCTGGCGGACCTTGCCGAGGACCGCGCGGTCGTGCTGGCGTCCCACGACGAGCAGGCGCTCGACCGGACCGACCGGGTCATCCGGCTGCTCGACGGGAAGGTGCAGGATGCCTGAACGGGTCGGTGCCCAACCCGGGAGCGAGCGAACGGTGACCCGGCGACGGGGGGTGTCGCGGTGTCGGCGGTGACCCGCTGGCTGGGGCTGGTCGGGGTGGCGCTCCGGCGGACCGCGACCAAGGCGACCAGCACCGCGCCGCGCCAGACCGCGGTCAGCGTGTTCGGCGTCGCCATCGCGGTGGCGCTGATGCTGGTCGTGACCGCGACCGGACTCGGCCTCGTCCAGGGGACGACCGTCCGGGGCGACTCCGTCGACTACTGGGTCGTCCCGGAGGGCGGCGGCGCCTCGACCATGGTGGTCTCGACCGAGTCGGTCCAGCTCGGCGGGGTCCACCAGAAGGCGGCCGAGCTCAACGACAACGAGCAGGTCGAGTACGCCTCGCCGGTCCAGATCTCGGTGTTGCAGGTCCAGGCCGGCGGCAAGAGCAAGTACGTGCTCGGCGTCGGCATCGTCCCGGACCCGAAGCTCGACAGGGTGGCCGGGCTGCCGACCGCCCCGCTGGCGCCGGGCGATCCCCACTACGCCAACGGGAGCTACAACGGGACCTGGACCGGCCAGGCCGTCCTCTCGCAGGGCGCGGCCGACTCGCTGGGCGTCAACCGGAGCGCCAACATCTCGGTCAGCGGCGCCATCTCGGGGTCGTCGAGCCGCGACCTCCGGGTCACCGCGGTCAGGAGCGCCGCGGTCTCCTCCGGGCTCTCGGGGATGCCCGTGATGCTGGTCCACCTGAGCGAGCTCCAGACCATCACCGGCGCGGCGTCGGGCGATCTCGCCGACCAGATCCTCGTCCAGTCCGACGCCGGCGGCCTGGCGTCGTCGCTCGAGGACCGGTTCCCGGGAGCCAACGCGGTCACGCGGTCCGGGTTCACCGCCCAGAAGTCGGTCTCGGCCGAGCTCCCGCTCGCGATGGGGGTGGCGGCGCTGCTCATCGCGGTCGTGGTCGGGACGCTGTTCGTCGCGACCACCCAGGGCCTCCAGGTCGAGGCCGACAGCGAGCAGCTGGCGACGCTCACCGCCATCGGGTTCTCGCGGCGAGCGCGGGCGACCGTGCTGGTGGTGCAGGCGCTCGCGCTCACCGTCGTCGGCGGGGCGCTCGGCGTCGTGCTGGCGTACCTCGCGACCGCGCTCACTAACTGGGCGGCGATGCAGGCCATCGCGCCGATCCCGATCGCGACGTTCCACCCGCTGCTGGTGGCGTACGGGCTGGGCGTCTCGGTGGTCATCGGGCTGCTGGTCGCGCCGTACCTGCTCGCGATGGAGGGCCGCACCCAGGGCGTCACGGAGGTGATCCGATGAGCAAGCTCCGGATGGCGGCGTCTGTCGCGGCCGCCCAGCTCCGCCACGACCGCGCCCGGACCGTCCTCGCGGTGGTCGGCATCGCGGTGGCGGTGCTCTCGACCACGCTGCTGGCCAGCCTGGGCTACGGCGTCATCGAGACCGGCCAGCAGAAGTTCGACGCCTCGGGCCGGGACCTCTGGGTGACCGGCGGCTCCATCTCGAAGGGGCCCAGCGGGTTCGGCACCTCCATCGTCGACGCCCACGAGATCGCCCGCCAAATCGACTCCCGGGAGCGGGTGTCGTCGGCGGTGCCGATGGCGTTCCGGGCGGTGTACGTCGGCAACGGCTCGGGCGAGTTCAAGACCCTCGTCGGGGTCGGCATCACCAACGGCGGCAGCGCCATCTCCTACCAGAAGGGCGAGCTCCCGCACGGGGACGTCCACTACGCCAACGGCACGTACAGCGGGGAGATGTACCACGAGATCGTGATCGACCCGCGGACCGCCGAGATGTTCGACGTGGGCGTCGGCGACACCATCTACGTCGGCGGGTCGGTCAAGACCGCGAAGGCGAACAAGTTCGAGGTGACCGGCATCTCCTCGACGTTCTCCAGCTTCCTGGGCGCGCCGACCGTGACCACCTACCTGAGCGAACTCCAGGAGGTGACCGGGACGACCGGCACGGACAAGGCGACGTTCATCACCATCGACGCGAAGGAGGGCGCCGACGTCGGCGCGATGGAGAAGCGCATCCAGCAGGCGTACCCCCAGCTCGAGGTCCGGACCAACCAGGAGCAGATGCGGTCGGTGCTCCGGCAGAACGCGGTCGTCATCGCGGTCGGCGGGGCGCTGGTCGTGCTCGCGGTGGTCGCCGGCTTCGCGCTGACGCTCAACGTGCTCTCGATCGTCGTCTTCCAGCAGAAGGAGGAGCTCACGGCGCTGACCGCGCTCGGGGTCTCCTCGCGGACGCTGGTAGCGATGGTCGCCGCCCAGGGCGTCCTGCTCGGCGCGGTCGGCGGGCTGATCGGCGTCGCGCTGACGCCGCCGTTCGCGGCCGCGCTGAACTTCGTGGCCGCCCAGATCGTCGGCTTCGAGGGGCTGGTGCAGGCGCCGGGGCGGGTCCTGCTCGTCGGCGCGGCCATCGCGCTGGTCATCGGGACGCTCGCGGCGGCGGCCGCCGGCTGGCGGACCGTGCGGACGGTCGGCATCGACCAGCTCGCGCGGTGAGGCGGCCGCGCCGCCTCCGACACCGTCCTCGGCGGCTTCTCCCTGCAGGTGCCACCATCTGCCGTGAATCGGTCGTAGGGAATCTCGGACTCGCTGTTCTCGCGAGTACTCGACGTGTTCTCGCGGGTACTCGACGCTCTCTGCCGGAACTCACCGTCGGCTGGTCCGACCTCACTGGGTCCGGTCGAGTTCGAGCTATCACCGGTCGGCCGGTCGGATTCGGACGCGTCCGGACCCCGGGCGGCGACGGCTGGCCACTGGTCGGCTGGCGGCCGAGAGCGCCGAGCTGTCGGCGGCCAGCAGCCCCCGACTGGTACATCGGTGTCTGGGCCGGTAGCCGCATGACGCGCCACAGGAGTCGAGCACGTCAGGTCGGGGCGCTCGGGCGAATCGACTCGGGACTCGGACCGACGTCACGAACCGGAGTCGCGAACGCCCAAAAGAATACCTCGAACGGATTTCTCGCTGTGCGATACCGCCGAACCGGGGTCAGGAGGCCCCGGTGTTCAGCCCTCGGCGGTCGTCGTCTCCTCGTCGGCCGCTTCGACGGTGACCGTTATCGACTCGCCGAAGTTCTCGGTCAGCACTTCGAGGAACGCCTCGCCGGGCTCGATGCCGAGCTCGTCCTTGTCGACCTCGAACTCCACGTCGACGGTCTCACCGGGGCCGACCTCGACCTCCTGGGTCGCGACGACGGTGCCGTTCACCCGGAGCTCGACGCGCTCGGTCGTGGCCTCGTCGCCGGGGTTGCTGACCTGGGCCGTCACGGTCAGCGTCTCGTTGTCCAGGACGATCGGCTCGGAGACGTCGAGTCCCGACACCCGGAGCAGCGGCTCCTGCCCGGCCTCGGTCGTGGTCTCCTCGGCCGCCTCGGTCGTCGTAGTCGTCTCCGCGGGCTCCTCGGTCGTCGTGGTTTCCTCGGGTGCCTCGGTGGTCGTCGTCTCCTCGACCTCCTCGGTCGTCGTAGTCGTCTCTTCAGTCGTCGTCGTGGTCTCTTCCTCGGTGGTCGTCTCCTCGGTCGTCGTGGTGGTCTCTTCCTCTTCGGTCGTGGTCTCCTGCTCCTCGGTTGTCGTCGTCTCTTCGGGTGCCTCGGTCGTCGTCTCCTCGGGCTGCTCGCCCTGGATCTGGATCGTGAGGAGGGCGACGCGGCCGTACTCGTCGGTCAGCACGCTGACGAACTTCTGGCCCGGCGTGACCTGGGTCTCGAACCGGACCTGCTCGGTTTCGCCGGGGCTGACGACGACCTGCTTGGTCTCCACGACGCTACCGTTGATCCGGAGCTCGACAGTCTCGGACACGATCTCGTCGCTGGGGTTCCGGACCTGCGCCGTCACGACCAGCTGGTCGTCCTCGAGCTCCACGACGACGTCGCCGGCCACGCTGAGGTCAGTGACGCGGAGGCCGGGCGCCTCGGCGGGCTCCTCGGTGGTAGTCTCCGCGGTGGTGGTCTCCGCGGGCGCTTCGGTCGTGGTCTCTTCGGGCGCAGCGGTGGTCGTCTCCTCGGGCTGCTGCGTCGTGGTCTCCTCGGGCTCCTCGGTCGTCGTTGTCTCTTCGACGGCCGTGGTCGTCTCCGCGGGCGCTTCAGTCGTCGTCTCCTCCGGCGTTTCGGTGGTCGTCTCCTCGGGCGCCTCGGTCGTCGTCTCTCCGGGCTGGGTCGTCACCGGCAGGTCGACCTGCTCGGCGATCTGCGGGATCACGCCCTCGGGCGCGGTCACCTCCAGCACGGAGCTCTCGACGGTCACGTTCCGGAAGACGACCCGGACCGTCTGGAGCTCGCCGTCGGTCGCGCCCTCGAGCATCAGCTGCGTGACGTCGAGTCTGACCGTCTCGTCGGACACCGTCACGTCCTCGACGACGACGGTCCGGTCGACCTCCCCCTCGCCCACGACGATCGCGAAGTTCGACACGTGGATGCTGTCGATGGGGAAGCGGAACGTGCGCTCCTCGACCTCCGCTTCCGCCCCGGTGGTCGTCGTCTCCTCGGCCGCCTCGGTCGTCGTAGTCGTCTCTTCGGGCTCCTCAGTCGTCGTGGTTTCCGTTTCCGTGGTCGTCGTAGTCTCCTCGGTCGTTGTCGTCGTTTCCGTTGTCGTGGTCTCTTCGGTCGTCGTAGTCGTCTCTTCAGTCGTCGTCGTGGTCTCTTCCTCGGTGGTCGTCGTCTCCTCGGTCGTCGTGGTGGTCTCCTCTTCGGTCGTGGTCTCGGTCGGCGTCACCGTCTCGGTCGTCGTTTCGACGGCCGTGGTCGTCGTCGGGACCTCGGTCTCCTCCGTGGTCGTGGTCTCCTCGGTCGTTGTCGGCTGGGCCTCCGCTTCGACCTCCACGAACGCGGCGTCGGCCACGATCTGGTTCTCGACCGTGTACGCGCCGTCGATCTGCCCCTGCGACGTGACGAAGTCGAACTCCTCGTTGGCGTTGGTGTCGCGGTAGGCCAGCGCGATCAGGCGCTGGGACTCGTTGATCGGCTGGTCGAGCCGCACCGTCACGTTCTCGTGGGTGCCGGCCTCGAGGTACTCCGAGCTCCCGACGACGCTCGCGAGCACCGACCCGTTCAGGAGGCTCTCGTTGTGGATCACCACGAAGCCCCCGTCGGGCAGCGTCACCTGCGAGATGGTGACGACGGTGCCGTTGCTCGTCTGGTTCTCGAACGTTACGGTGGTGTTCTGTGTCTGGTTCTGCGCTGCCAGTGTCACCCCGTTCGGCGCCGACTGTGTCCGGTCGGCGCCCGGGGCCGTGGCCGCGAGCGAGGACGCGACGCCCCCGGAAATCATCGCGGTCACGAGCATGATAGCCAAAGTTGCGTGCTTGCGACTCATCGAATTTCTCCCCCACCGGACAGTCTACGACGAGGGCCATAAATCCGCTGGCGACCGAATCGGGTGGTCTCGACCGGTCGGCCCGAGATAACTGTCCGGTATCAGACAGGGAGTTTCCGGCCGAGCCACCGGGGGAGAGCCGCGAGCACGGCGACGCCGGGAGCGCCGTCGGCGAGCCACACGACGAACACCAGCGCGCCGAGACCGGCCTCGAGCGTCAGGAGGGCGTCGAGCGACAGCTGGGCGAGGTGGGCGGCGAAGCTCTGCTCGGTCTCGTACTCGACCGGCGGCGCGACCGGCCACGCCAGGAAGGCCAGCCCCGAGAGGTCCCCCGTGACCAGGGGGTAGAGCGTGTCCCCGAACAGGTGCGAGAGGTACCCGACGGCGAACGCGGTCGCCACCCGTCCGTAGCCCCGCCGGCGCAGCAGCCACTCGACCGCCGCGACGACGAGGACCGCGGTGATCAGCGAGTGGGTCAGCGACCGCCCGTTGGGGATGACGCCGAACGTCCACGCCAGCGGCTTGTCGACCAGGTCCGGGAACTGCGTGCCGAACGCCAGCGCGACGGCCGAGACGCCGTCGGGCGCCCGGCGCTCCCGCAGGTGGACGAGGATGGTGTACGCCAGGTACCCGACCGCCAGATGACCCCAGGGCCACATGGGACCGGCTTCGGAGTCCGCCGGGAAAGCCCTTCGGGGTCGGCCCGGCGGGACGGCCGCCCCGGACGGCGTCACCGCCTCGCCGACGGCGTACTGGTACTCGGTCGCACGCTCCGCTGCGAGCGGGCACGGAATATTTATCCTCCGGGGTCGTCGTACCGGCAGAGAAGGGACATGAAGGCCGTCATCTTAGCCGCGGGGAGAGGGACCCGCCTACGACCGCTGACCGAGGACAAGCCCAAGGGGATGGTGGAGGTCGCCGGCAAGCCCATCCTGACCCACTGCTTCGAGCAACTCGCCGCGCTCGACGCCGACGAGTTCGTCGTGGTGGTCGGCTACCGCAAGCAGGACATCATCGAGCACTACGACGACGAGTTCCGCGACATCCCGATCACCTACGCCCATCAGCGCGAGCAGAAGGGGCTGGCCCACGCCCTGCTCACCGTCGAGGACCACATCGACGACGACTTCATGCTGATGCTTGGCGACAACATCTTCGACGCCAACCTGGGCGACGTGGTCAACCGCCAGCAGGAGGACCGCGCCGACGCCGCGTTCCTCACCGAGGAGGTGCCCTACGAGGAGGCCGACCGCTACGGCGTCTGTGACACCAACGACTACGGCGAGATCACCGACGTGGTCGAGAAGCCCGAGGACCCGCCGTCGAACCTGGTGATGACCGGCTTCTACACGTTCACTCCGGCTATCTTCCACGCCTGCCACCTGGTCCAGCCCTCGAACCGGGGCGAGTACGAGATCAGCGAGGCCATCGACCTGCTCATCCAGAGCGGCCGGACCATCGACGCCATCCGGATGGACGGCTGGCGGGTCGACGTCGGCTACCCCGAGGACCGCGACAGGGCCGAGCGACTGCTCGAGGGCGACGGGGAGCCGGACGCGGAGGGGTCCGAGGCGACTGCCGAGAGCGACTGACCGCCCGCGCCCGAACGCGACTCCGCATCGGAGACAGGTCCCGCAGCGGACCTGTCGGGACGCGGTTGCGCCGCATTTATGGACACCCCGCGGACCCACGTAGCCATGGGTCGCTGGGGCGAACTCGCGCGACGCCGCGACGCCGACGACGAGCGCCCGCCCTCGCTGGAGGCGTTCCTGGAGGCCAACCACCAGCTATTCACGGTCATCGGCATCTTCGGGGCGCTCTCGGTGTACCTGATGAAGTTCCAGCGGTCGGCGACCGCGAGCACCGGCGCGGTCGGCGCGGTGCTGGTGCTGTTCCTGCTCACGTCGGCCGTCGCGGTCAAGAACTCCTACTGGTGCTCCGAGCGGGCGCGCCGGCGCGGCGACTACCTGCTCGTGTTCGGCTACGCCGTCTTCATGTACGCGTTCGTCACGCTGGTGGTCTCGGTCGTGCTGGTCATCCTGACCCGGTACGCGGAGGGCGCCGAGAGCGTCCTCGGGTCGAGTTTCGTCTACGCGCTGGCGTTCCTCTACGTCCCGTTCGCGTTCCGGAGCGACGCCCTCCGGTCGTTCGAGGGTGCCACACCGCTGGCGGCCGGGGTCCGGCGCGCCCCGCACATCGCGGCGGTCGCGTTGGCCACCTGGCACGCGACCCGGTGGCACGGCTGGTCGCCGCCGACTCTGGGCTTCGACAGCGCGGCCTACTCCATCGGCATCGCGCTCGGCCTGGTGGGCAACCACCTCGTGATGACCGCGGTCGTGGCCGGCGCGGCGTGGGTCGTCGACCGCGGCCTGGCGGCGATTCTGGAGTGACGGTGCGGTCGGGGCGACAGTCGGTTCTCGTAGCGTGGGCCTCCTACCTCATATCGCGTGCGGACGCCGGCCCCGCCCAGGGACGACCGCCGGGTTCAGCCGTCGCGTTCCGACTCGCCGGCGAGTTTCCTGACCGAGGCGTTGCCGCCCTGGTCGAGTCTGATGCGGTAGCCGAAGTACGAGAACTCGAGTTCGACCTGCGCGTCGGGCGGCGGCGGGCTGGTGAAGAGCTGTTTGACCATGTGGTCGATCCGGTCGTAGAGCGGCGGCAGGTCGGTCACCTCGCAGTCCTCGAGGTTGGCGACGAGACGGAGCAGGCTCTGGTTGGCCTCCTCGACGTCCGGCCTGACCTTCCGGTAGTGTATCTCCCGCCGGCCCGCTCGTCGGCTGGCTCCGCGGTTTCGTTCCCCATCGACACGGCCGCAATGTAGCCCCGGAGCGTCGAAAGGTTCACCCCGATCTCCGCGAGCGAAGCTGTCGAAGGTATAGACTGACGGTCGATACTGATTCGACGGCGGTGCCACCCAGGCCGGACGCGTCCGGGCCCGCGGCGCCGACCTCACCGGTAGGTCTTCTCGCCGGCCTCGATGGGCACGCCGAGCCAGTTCTCCGTCGGCGGGAGAGGGCACTCGTACCGGTCGGCGTACGCGCAGGTGGGGTTGTACGCCTCGTTGAAGTTGACCACCCACTCGCCGCCGTCGGTCCGGTGGTCGTCGGGTTCGAGGTCGAGGTACCGGCCCGCGCCGTACGTCTCCTCGCCGCCGGTCGCGTCGCGGAACGGGACCCAGAGCCGGTCGTCGTCGCGGTCGGCCTTGTACGCCTGCAGCGCGACCGCCTCGCCGTCGACCTCGAACCGGAACTCGCCGATTCGGTGGTACTCCCGCTCGCCCTCGGTGCTCGTCCCCACGGTGACCTGCTCGACGTCGTCGTGCTCGTGGAGCGGGAGGACGAAGCGGTAGTCCTCGTCGATAGGGTAGTAGTTGAGACCCTCGAACGCCTCGCGCTCGTCGTCCGGGATGGGCGACCGCGGGTGCTCGCCGAAGTAGTCGTCCTTCTCGGCACGGCGTCGTCTGATTGTCTCTCGCCAGTCTGCGCTCATACCGCACGCTACGTCGGCGAGCGACTCGGGTCTTTGGGCGGGTCACGGAGGGCAGTACGCGGTGTTCGTGGAGGGCCGGCCGGACAGAGTATGTCGGAACACGACGCTGCAGTCGAGTTGGTGTGCTGACCCAGCACACATCCCCCTATCGAGAAATGACTGATTTAGAGCACTGTAGTTTCGACTGAGATGCAGATGGCGATCGACTACCCTATTTCCGTCATATCGGGCCGGGGACTCGTCGCAATCCCTCGAATTCCGCCAGTAGGGTTGGAGGGCCAATCGCACGTAGAGGGACAGCTGTTGACCGTTCGAAAACGCACAGTCCGAATATTAAGCTATCCCTAACCACAGCAACAGCGAGATCGCCCTCCGCCGGACGAGCCGGTCTCGTTGATCCGTAGGGGCAAATTATAAATGCTAATTCCGCAGCGAAAACTGCGGATTCGTATCAGTAACGTGGATGAAAGCGGGACCGGATACGTACGAACAAGTTCAGGAATCGAAACGAGACGACCGACTGATGAATCCGGCACACTGTCCGGCCTTCTGGATCTCCTTGCGAGCGGTTGTCATTGGCGGAAATCTCCGTGGTGGCCGCTGTCGGCTGTGTCGATCAGTCGGTCGACCGGGACGATGCAGACCAGAGCACCGTCGTTCGATGCACCGCGTCGTCAACCACCGCTCGGAGATCCGAAGTCGTCACCCCATCTGAATCCGGTAGTAGTCGGTGAACTTCACGTACAGTTCGTCGGCGTTGTCGCCCGACGATACCGGGGCCTCGTCGTACGGTGCGCGCTCGACCAGCGACGGCAGACAGTGCCGGACGTCGTCGTCCAGTTCGTCGTAGTGGCGCACGACGGCGTCCTCGGGAATTGTACCGCTCTCTTCGATACGGGTCACTCGTCCCATGCTCACAGTTCTACGTTATTCGTTACCGAGGTAAAAGGTTACGACTGACAGAGAGTCAGGTCTCGCGAGCCTCCGACAGGTCGAACAGCTCCGCCGCGGTCGAGTGCATGAGCCGCTCCCGGTCGGCCTCCGACTCGACGACCGCCTCGACGTCGGTGACGATGGTCCGGGTGTCCTCCTCGTCGAACGGGAAGTCCGTGCCGAACACGAATTGGTCGACGCCGACGGTGTCGACGGCGGCCGCGAGCGCGGGCCGGTGGAACGAGATGCAGTCGTAGTAGAACTCCGCGAGGTACTCGCGGACCGGCCTGTCGGGCCGGGCGGCGGGGTCGTCGATCTCGTCGCGGCCGCGTTCGAGCCGGCCCGCCAGCTGGAGGAGCGCCCCGCCCATGTGCGAGAGGACGACGTCGAAGTCGTGGTCGTCGAAGAAGCCGTCGTAGATGAGTCGAGCGATCTGGAACGTCGTCTCGGTGGGGAAGACGACCAGCGGATTGAGGAACGACTCGTCCGCGCCGAGTTCGTCGCTGAGGGCGTTGCCGTGGGGGTGGACGAAGGCCGTCAGCCCGAGGTCGTCCACCCGGTCGAAGACCGGTCGCAGCTCGGGCGCGGACAGCTTGCGCCCGTTGACCGACGTCGGCAGCGCGATACCGCAGAGGTCCAGGTCCCCCGCGATGCGGTCGACCTCGGCGACCGCCTCGTCCGGCTCGCGGAGCGGGAGCATGCCGAGGCCCGCGATCCGGTCGGGGTGGGCCGACTGGAGGTCGGCGAAGCCGTCGTTGATGGCCCGGATAAGGTCCGTCGACTGCTCGGGCGTGAAGGCGTCGTGGAGCGGGTTCGGCGTGGACACGGACACGAGCGTCCGGGCGACGTCGTGGTCGTCCATCCACTCGAACCGGGCCTCGACGTCGGTGAACCCCTCGTTCACGGGGATCCGGTTGCCGGCGGCGACGCTGGCGGTCCCCGAGCGCTCGTGGACCATGTACAACTGCCCGCCCTCGGCGTCCAGCCCGACGGGCGTGTCGAGTTCCAGGAGGCGGTCGACGTACGGCTCCGGCAGCAGGTGACTGTGGACGTCTATCCGCATGAGAACAGTACCTCCCGCGCCGACGATAAAGGTATCGCGGGCCCGCTTTTCGGTATCGGTCCCCGGCAGTCCGCCGGTCGGCGCTCACCGCTCGGGCACCACGAACACCCGGAGGTCGTTGACGTTCGTCCCGGTGGGTCCGGTGACGATCAGCCCGTCACGGCGCTCCAGGAAGCTCCCGGCGTCGTTGTTCGCCAGGGCCGCCCGGGCCTCGTCGACGGGGTCGGCCGTTCCACGAGTGGCGATACCGCCGGCGGCGTCGGAGTTCCCGTCGATGCCGTCGGTGTCGGCGCTCGCCGCGACCACGTCCGGATCGGCGAGCTCGACGGCGGCGCTCAGCGCGAACTCCTGGTTGGGTCCGCCCACGCCGTCGCCCCGGATGGTCACGGTCGTCTCGCCGCCCGACAGCAGGACCGCCGGGGGCTCGACCGGCGTCCCGGTGGCGGCGCACTCCTCGGCGACGCCCGCCAGGACCTTGGCGGCCTCCCGGGCCTCGCCGCGAATGCGGGAACTCAGCACGAGCGGCTCGTAACCGGCCTCGCGCGCCGCTTCGGCGGCCCCCTCGAGCGCAGTGGTTCCGTCGGCGAGCACGTGCTGGGAGACGGCCGCGACGGCCTCGTCGTCCGGACCGGGGGTCTCGGGGTACTCGCCCTCGTCGCCCCGACGGAGCCGCGTCTCGACCGCCTCGGGGACGTCGACGTCGTAGCGGTCGAGGACGTCCAGCGCGTCGGCGTAGGTCGACTCGTCGGGCGTCAGCGGGCCGCTTGCGACGACGTCGAGTCGGTTGCCCACGACGTCGCTGAACACCAGCCCGACCACCGTCGCCGGCGAGGCCGCCCCGGCGAGCTGGCCGCCCTTGAGGTCCGAGCAGTGCTTGCGGACCGCGTTGATCTCCCCGATGGTCGCGCCGCTCGCCAGCAGGCCCTCGGTCGTCGCCTGGAGGGCCGCCAGGTCGATGCCCTCGGCCGGGGCCGGCATGAGCGCGCTCCCGCCGCCGGTGATGATCCCGATGACGAGGTCGTCGGGGCCGGCCGACTCCGCGATGTCGAGTAGCTTCCGCGTGCTCCGGACGCCGCGCTCGCTCGGGACGGGGTGGTCGCCGGGCAGGACCTCGACGCGGTCGGTCTCGACCGGGTTGTCGGTGACCACCGCGCCGCGGTCGAGCCGGTCGCCGAGAACGCCTTCGAGCGCGCTCGCAGCGGTGGCGGCCGCGTTACCGCCCCCAACGACGATCACCTCGTCGTAGTCGTCGAGGTCGTACCGCTCGCCGCCGACGACGAGGGCCGTTCCGTCGAGCGACACCCGCTCGGCGACGACGGTCGCCGGCTCGGCGGCCTCGATGCCGGCGAGCACGCACTCGAGGGCGAGTCGCCGGGCGGGGTCGTCGACCGCGTCGACGTCTGGTATCATGTGTGCGTCATAGTCGCACTCCTACATAGTTGTCCGGGTGCCCGCTCGCATCGTCACGGCGGAGCCGGTCGTGGCGGTTCGAGGAACGGGTCGGAGCGAGCACCTCAGACCGAGCCCGGCGGCGTCACGGTCTTCAGTGCCCACACGACCGTCTGGTAGAAGACGTAGGAACCCAGCATGATGACCAGGACCACGCCGAACATGTAGCCGAGGTCGGCGTTCTTCCAGGCCAGCACGATCTGGTAGCCGATGCCCTGCGAGGAGGCGATGAACTCCGCGACGATGACGCCGACGATGGAGAGCTGGACGGTCGACTTCATGCTGCTGGCGATGTTGGGCAGCGCCCGCCAGAACCGGAAGTACTTGACCATCTGCCACCGGGTCGCCCCGAGCACGGTGCCGAGGTGCTCGAACCGCTCCTCGAGCTCGTTCATCCCGGTGATGGTGTTGATGAACACCGGGAAGAACCCGACCCAGGCGCCGAACGTCGTGACGCCGTTGATCGCCACGACCTGCTGGGCCTGCTCGGCGGTGACCGAGCCGAACAGGTACGCCGACGGGCCGGTGAACGTGAACAGGACGATGTCGCTGCCGACGAGGAACCAGATGACGAACATCGGCGCCAGCACCGGATGGGGCACCGCGTAGGCGAAGATGATGAGCGGCATCGACATCTGGCGGATCGTGAACACCTCGGCGATCACGACGCCCAGCAGGACGCCCGCGATGGCCGCGAGCACGAAGGCGACGACGACCGACGTGAACGTCTCGGTGATCTTGACGGTGACGGTGTCGAGTTCGGCCAGCAGCTGCTGCTGCGTGTACGAGATGCTGGCGAAGATGCGGTTGTTGTCGATGACGCGTGCGATGCCCTCCCACAGGAGCAGCATCGCGACGCCCGCGGCGACGGTCGGGAGCCGGCGCTCGATCCACCGCCGGACCTGCCAGAGCCGCCGGTTGGACTTCGTCGACATCTCAGCCGTCCCCCATTATCGAGGACTCGCGCCAGAAGATGAGTCTGCTCTCGACGAGGTACACCGCGAACACCACGCCGGTGCTGATGAACCCCAGCACGAGGACGATGGCGAACGCCCGCGAGATACTGGTCCGGCCGATCGCCGAGGCGGCCATCGACCCGATGCCGGGCGTGCCGCTGACGAACTCGCCGACGACCGCCCCGATCATCGCCAGGATGAACCCGATCTTCATCCCGTCGAAGATGAACGGCAGCCCCTTCCGGAGCCGGACGTACTTGAACTCCTGCCACGTCGTTGCGCCGTATATCTCGAGCATGTTCTCGGTGGACTCGTCGACGTTGCTGAACCCGTCGATGGCCGCGATCAGCATGGGGAAGAACGCGACCCACACGGCCATCACGTAGTTCGCCAGCGCCAGCCCCGAGACCGTGACGAAGCTCACCCAGTAGATGACCAGCGGGGTCAGCGCGACCCGCGGGACGGTGTTGATGCCGACGATGAACGGCATGAGCGCGTTGAGCAGCCGCTCGTTCGCGACCAGCGGTATCGCGACGAGGATCGACAGCGCCAGCGCGACGACGTACCCGGTGAACGCCGCCGAGAGCGTGTTGGGCAGCACGAACGCGATCGCCGACCAGATGCGGGCCAGCTCGTTGACGACGTCGACCGGTCCGGGGAAGTACTTCGGGTTGAGCGCCAGCAGCGTCGTCGCGCCCTCCCAGAACGTGATGGTGAGCACGACACCGAGCGCGGACAGGCCCCAGCGGGTGGCCCGGGTGTTGTCGATCGAGTACCACGCCCCGTCCGAGACGTCCGATCCCAGTTTCCGTGCGACTCTGGCTATCATTTCAGGCTCTTGAAGTGCTGGTGGAGCTGCGTGGACAGTTCGACGAAGCGCTCTGTCCCCCTGGTCTCCTCGTTGCGCGGTCGGTCGAGGTCGATCTCGATGTCGTCGACGACCCGGCCTGGACGCGGCGAGAGGACGACGACGCGGTCCGAGAGGAACACCGCCTCGTCGAGGTCGTGGGTGATGAACAGGATGGTCTTCTCGGTCTCTCGCCAGATCCGGAGCAGTTCGAGGTTGAGCTCGTCCTTCGTCATCGCGTCGAGCGACCCGAAGGGCTCGTCCATCAGGAGGACCGAGGGGTTGTAGATGAGCGCCTGGCTAATGGTCACGCGCTGCTGCATCCCGCCGGACAGCTCGTTCGGGTACGCGTCGCCGAACCCGTCGAGTCCCACGAGGGAGATGAGTTCGTCGGCGCGCTCGCGGTACTCGTCCATGTCGCCGTCGATCGCCCCGTTCTCCTTCAGGATCTGTACGGGGAGCAGGATGTTCTTCCGGACCGTCCGCCACTCGAGCGCGACGGGTTGCTGGAACACCAGCCCGACCTCCTTGCGCTCGTGGTCGGCGCTCTGGACGCTCGCGCCGTTGATCTCGACCGAGCCGTTCGTGGGCTCCAGGATGCCGGCGGCGAGGTGGAGCAGCGTCGACTTCCCGCAGCCCGAGGGGCCGACGACGGAGACGAACTCCCCCCGCTCGATGTCGAGGTCGATGCCCTCGAGCGCCGTCACCGACTCCTCGCTCGGGTCGGTCCCGTACACCTTGTCGACGCCGTCGTACGTTATCATCGAGGAGGCGGTCCCGGCGTCCCGGGGCGTTTCCGCGATCTCGTTACTCATTGTCTACCAATGCCGTCGGATTCCGGATTATTAAACGTAACTGTTGTGGCGGTTCCGGTGACATATCTTGTCGGGAGTCGTCAGCTACTGCTGTCCGCTGTCATTTGGTTGTGAATGCCTCGCAATCGTCCGGGGAGGGAACGGGCCTCGTCGGCGAACGCGGTGCGAGGCCTGGAATCGCTCAGTTGCCGGACTCGGCTTCCTCGAAGATACCCCAGATCTCGCCCGCGTTCTGGGACAGCCGGTTCCACTCCGAGTCGGAGAACGTCACCTTCTCGGACTGCTCGAAGGCGCGGGTGTCGACGAGTTCGCTCGCGCTCGGCAGCGCGTCGGGGTTGTCGACCAGCGCCGACGCGGCGTTGTCGAGCACGAACGAGAGCCCGTCCTGGGTGAAGTAGCCCAGTCCGTTGTCCTTCATGTCGAGGGTGACAGCCTGGGCGCAGTTGACCGAGTGCTGGCCCACCAGCTCCTCCTGGGTCCAGGTCCGGAGGTTGGGGTTGACCTCCGACTTGAGGTAGTCGAGGTACTCCGACTGGTTCAGCAGTCCCCACTTCAGGGCCTTGAAGTAGCCGGTCAGCACGTGGGACATGAACTCGACGTTGTTCTCCTTGTTCTCGAACCAGCTGTTGTTGACCCAGATGGGGTAGCCAGGGAACGCGCCGAACGCCGTCAACGGGGTGACGCCGAGCTCGGCGTCGACCTGCTCCTGGTAAGTGGGGTAGAGGTCGATCGACCCCCAGATGGCCTGCACCTCGTTGTTCGCGAGCTTGGGCGCCGCGACCTCCTCGGTCCCCTCCTGGATGTCCACCTCGCTCGGGTCGACGCCGACGAGGTTCGGATACACCTCGGCGGTCGCCGCCGCGAAACCAGACGCCGCGAGGATAGACTTCCCGGCGATGTCGGTCCGGTCCTTCATCTGGTCCTTCCGCCAGATGAGCGACAGCAGCGGGCGGCCCCGGGCCAGGCCCATCATGGTCATGTTCAGCGCCTCGGTGTTCTGGGTCTCGGGGTAGACGCTCAGCGCGGTGGTCAGCGAACTGATGCCCATCGGCTTGTTCCCGACGCCGATGTTCTGGGCCTCCGTGTCGGAACCGTTCCCCCGGGTCGCGTTGATGTTCGGCACCCCGGCGTCCTTCCAGTACCCCCGGCCCTCGGCGACGTGGGCGTGGCCCCACGAGGGCTCCTTCTTCCAGGGCGTCGTGAAGACCGCCTTCGTGTTATCCGTGAACGCCTCCTCGCCGGCAGTGGTGGTGTCGCCGCCTGCCGTCGTCGCCTGGTCGCTCGTGGTGGTGTCCCGGCCGCCCCCGCCGCCCGTACAGCCGGCCAGCATCATCGCACCCAGCGAGCCGAGCGACCCGTGCAGGAACTTCCGGCGGTCGATCTCCCCCGGGAGGACGTTGTCCAGTTCGTCGACTATCTGCTCCTCCGCCGCACTCCGGTCTCGGTCGGACATACAACCCCGGTATTCATTCTCATTGTATAAAAATGGTTGTGTATACTTCCCTACATTACTCCATCGTGGTTATCCGCTGCGACAGCGCTGTTGCCGGCCTCGATTCGAGGGCCGACGGAGACCCCGTAAATAGTTCGACACCGTCGAACGGACGCTCGCGGTGAGTCCGCTTGGCACGTGAATACGACACAATACATAACAGGCCTAATTCTGTTATAGCAACCGGATATCACATAAAGTTCGGATTTCTCGAACGTCTGAGTGAGACCGACAGTCTACGCGAGTGCCAGTTCGAGTTCGAACTCGTTGACGATCTCCTTGACCGCGTCCGCGAGTTGGCTCTCCCGCCCGACGTCGGTGATGGAGTGCTCGGGGCCGGTGACGCTGAACCCTCCGATGACGTCGCCGGACGGTCTGGTCGCAGCGACGCCGATGGCATGGAGCTCCCTGAAGTTCTCCGCGTTGTTGACCGCGTACCCCTGGTCGCGTATCTCGTCGAGTTCCGCGAACAGCGCCTCCCGGTCGGTGATCGTGTTCGCCGTCTCCTCGGGCAGCCCCCACTCGTCGAGGATCTGGTCGACCCGCGGCGCCGGCAGTTCGGCGAGTATCGCCTTGCCGACCGCGGTGTTGTGGAGGTAGAGCCGGTTGCCCAGCCGCTCGTGGGTCCACCCCATCTTGTTCCCCGACGCGGTGTGGACGAACACCGCCTTCCCGCCCATCTCCACCGCGAAGATGGACCGGAGGCCGACCTCCTCGAACAGGCGCTCGGTGAACTCGCGCGCGAGCACGAAGCCGTCCTCCCGCGTCCGAACGTGGTTCCCGAGCCGGAGGAGTTCGGGACCCAGCGCGTAGAAGTCGCCCTGCTTGACCACGAACTCCTTCTCCCTGAGGGTCGCGAGGTGACCGTGTATGGTGCTCTTCGGCCGGTCCATCCGCTCGGCGATCTCGGACACCCGGGCCCCGTTGAACTCCTCCAGGAGTTCGAGTATCTCTATCGAGGTCGCGGTCGTCTGGAGCGTCCTCGACTCGTCTGTCCCTGTCATATGTCGTAGGCACGCGCCAATCACATATAAAGTTCAGGAGAGTCAAACGAACCGCGGGTGACCGACCCGTCGAGCCCGATGATCGACCCGTCGAGCCCGAGCGCTCAGGACGCGAGCGACGGACAGGTCGGCCGATCGAGCAGCAGAACGACAGGCGACGGGAAGTACGACGCAATCGAGAGCAACGAACGGAACCTCGGCGCCAGGTCGCGGAGCGACCCTCGGCGGCGGGTCGCAGTGAGAACAGGGGTGATCGCGAACGGACGGCCGTCAGTCGGCGACGTCGACCCAGCCGCCGGTGTCGCCCGACTCGTACGCCGCGTCGAGGACCCGGAGCAGCTGGAGGGCGTCGTCGACGGTCGCGGGGACGTCGCCCGTCTCGTACCCCTCGAAGTACGCCTCGAAGTAGTCCTGGACGAAGTCGCCCCAGGCCGGGAACCGGTCGTAGGCGAACTCGAACTCGGTGGTGCGGGTCGGGGCGGCCGTCCAGTCGGGGTCCTCCGAGGTGATCTCCAGCGGCACCGTCGGTTCGTGCTGGAGCGCGTCGTGGTGCAGCGGCGTGAGCGCCTGGGCGTCCTTCCCGTAGACGCCGAGGTGGGTGTCCTTGCCCCGGTCGCTCAGGTAGTAGCCGGTGTGGTAGGTGCCCAGCGTCCCGCCGCGGGTCTCGAACTGGAGCACCGCCCCGGCCTCGACGTCGGCCTCCGCGGCCTCGTGGAACTCGGCGTTCACCCGGGCGATGGGGTCGTCGAGGATCCACGGCATGATGTCGACCCAGTGGGGCCCGACCCACTGGAGGGCGCCGCCGCGGCTGGTCGCCGCGTCGTAGATGTAATGGTCGGTGTTGCGGTAGGAGAGCTGGCTGGCGTTGAACCGGCCCTCGACCGTCCAGACGTCGCCGAAGAACCCGTCCCGCACGCGGTCGCGCAGTTCCATCGCGACCGGGTTCTTCCGGTAGTACATCGTCGGCGAGACGGTGACGCCCGCGTCGTTCGCCTTGCGAGCGACGGCCTCGAGGTCGGCGGCCGTCCGGGCGTTGGGCTTCTCGCTGATGACGTGGACGCCGTTCTCGACGGCGCTCTCGATGATGGCCGGCGTCTCGTCGCTCCGGTACGTGATCCAGACGACGTCGACGCCGGGGTCGGCCACGAGTTCGTGGGGATCCTCGTACACCGCCGCGCCGGCGACGAGATCGCCGACGTCCTGTCCCTCGGTGGTGACCTCGTCGGGCCGCTCGTCCATCGCGGCGATGTTCGAGACGTCCACCCGCCGGCCGGGCTCGCAGACCGCGGTGACCCTGGCGTCGAGTTCGCTCGCGACGGCGAAGTACGGGTCGCGGTGGTGGTGGTCGATACCGACGTAACCGATGTTCACGCCCATACGTCCGTGTCAAGCGACATACTATAAGAAACTATTGTTATAGGTAACGTCGGTGATGCTTTCTCGACGCTCGGGAGGGCACCCCCCAGAATAGTCTCCCAGTTAACCAAAACGCTCTTATAGTTTCAAATGGGACTTTCCGACGACGTACTAGCCCCATGCAAGAGATTGGCATCATCATGAACGGCGTGACCGGCCGAATGGGCACTAACCAGCACCTCATCCGCTCAATCCTGGCGATCCGCGAGGACGGCGGGGTCGAGCTCCCGAGCGGGGAACCGGTGGTGCCGGACCCGATCCTGGTCGGTCGGAACGAGCGCAAACTCCGCAGGCTGAGCGAGGAACACGGCGTCGAGCGCTGGACCGCAGACCCCGACCTCGAGACCTGTCTCGACGGCGACGACGAGATCTACTTCGACTCCCAGGTCACGCCGCGCCGGCCCGACGCCCTCCTGAAGGCCATCGAGGCCGGCAAGGACGTCTACTGCGAGAAACCGCTGGCCGGCGACCTCGACACCGCGCTCGAAGTGGCCCGGACGGCGGAGCGAAGCGACGTCAAGCACGGCATCGTCCAGGACAAACTCTGGCTCCCCGGGCTGCTGAAGCTCCAGCGGCTCATCGACCAGGAGTTCTTCGGCGACATCCTCTCGGTCCGGGTCGAGTTCGGCTACTGGGTGTTCACCGGCCACGTCCAGCCCGCCCAGCGCCCCTCGTGGAACTACCGCGCCGAGGATGGCGGCGGCATCATCGACGACATGTTCTCTCACTGGAGCTACGTCCTCGAGAACCTGTTCGGCCGCGTGGAGACGGTCCAGTGCCTCGAGAAGACCCACATCCCGGAGCGCGTCGACGAGGACGGCGAGCCATACGATGCGACCGCCGACGACGCGGCCTACGCTATCATGGAACTCGAGGACGACGTCGTCGCGCAGCTCAACTCCTCGTGGACGGTCCGGGTCAACCGCGACGACCTGCTCGAGATCCAGGTCGACGGGACCGAGGGCAGCGCCGTCGCCGGCCTGCGCGACTGCAAGACCCAGCACCGCTCGAACACCCCCAAGCCGGAGTGGAACCCCGACACGCCGAAGGAGCACGACTTCTACGAGGACTGGGAGCGCGTGCCCAACAACCGGGAGTTCGAGAACGCGTTCAAGCACCAGTGGAAGCAGTTCATCCGCCACGTCGTCGCCGACGAGCCGTTCCCCTGGGACTTCGCCGCCGGCGCCCGGGGCGTCCAACTCACGGAGGCGAGCTACCGGTCCGCCGACGAGGGGCGTCGCGTCGCCATCGACCCGCTCGAGATCTGACGAGGTGTCACGCAGGAGAGCACGAATAGAAGCGGAATCGAGCCTTCAGTGGCTCCGGTCGGGCACTTTTCCTACCCGTCAGCGTCGTTCGTCGCGTGCGGCGACGGGGCGGCGAAGTCGCCCGCTTCGAACTCGATGGGCGAGGGCTCGGCGACCACGCGGAGGTCGTCGCGCTCGCGGGCCTCCTCGACGAGCGCCGTCGAGGCGTAGAGGCGCTGGAGGTGCATCGTGTCGGCCGCCCGGAGGACCCGGACCGCCTCCGGGTCCACGATGCCGATGGTCGACAGGGCCGCGACCAGCCCGGCGCGGTCGGTCTCGACCGCGGGTGGGAGCCGGACGCCCCTGGTGGTGCTCGCGGTCAGCGCGTTGATGAGCGTGGTCGGCATGTCGATCTCCGCGAGCAGGTCGGCGTGGACGAAGTCCGCCGAGCCCATGCCCATCGCGTTGCCGTGGGTCGTCTCGGTGAGCGACCGGGTGTAGATGCGCTTGATGTCCGGCAGCTCCGGCTCGGGCTCCTGGATCGCGAAGGGCCGGCGACCGATGACGTTGGTGTCCATCCCCTGGCCGCTGATGTCCTTGCCCTGCTGGTCGAGGACCAGCACGTCGACGTCGTCGAACGGGAGCGTCGGCATGATATCGTAGGCGCGTTCGAGGAGCTCCGCCTCCCGGTCGAGGAAGCCCTCGGGCGGGACCCCCTCCAGGAGCGCGGTGTCGTCGCGCTGATCTTCGAGGATGGCGACCCCGCCGACGACCGGGAGCTCGTCGAGCAACTGCTCGGTGATCTCCGGGATCATGTTCCGGAGCGACCAGTCGACCGCCCAGTCGTGGGCGATCTTGGCGCCGCGCTGCTTGCCCATCCCGATGACGAGCATCTTCGAGAGGCCGCTCTCGACGGTGCCGTCGAAGTCGGTGTGGGGCTTGATCCGATTTATGGGTGCGATGGCGTCGGCCTCGACGGCGTTGGCGTCGGCGACGACCGGCACGTCGCGGTCGTCGGTTCGACCGACCTCGACGACGTCCATGCTCGACCGGATCTCGCAGCCGACGGTCGACTCGTCGACGCCGAGGTCGGCGAGCATCTCGCGCTGGCCCTCGGCGGTGGCGCCGCCGTGGCTGCCCATCGCCGGGAACACGAACGGCTCGTACCCGCGGTCCTGGGCCTCGGCGACGACGCCCGCGACGATGGTCCCGAGGTTCGCGATGCCGCGGCTTCCGACGCCGAGCGCGATCTCGCCGCCCTCCGGGACGGCTTCGAGCGGGAGCGACCCGAAGGCCTCCCCGGCCCGGTCGGCGATCTCGTCCTCGGGGATCGGGTCGGTCTCCCAGACCTGCTCGACCAGCCCGAGTTCGGGCAACGGGGTCTCGCCGCACGCCTCGCGGATCGACTCCTCCGGAACTGCGAGTGAACTCCTCGACGGGTTCGCGTCCATACCACTACGCTGGGCGGGTTCCGTGATAAATATGACCCCGACCGTGGAGACGGGCGTCGTCGGACGTTCTACCGGTCGCTTCCGCCCGGGTGAGAGACGGTACCGACTATCTCAACATTTATGGTGCAGGCGACGCCTCTTTTGGTCGATGCAGTTCGTTCGATACAACGGCGGTGGCGGCCCAGCGTGGGGCGTCAGAACCGACCAGGAGATCCACGCGCTCGCCGACTTCCCGGCGGGCGAACCGTCCTACCAGGACCTCACGAACCCCCGCTACCTCGACCGGGTGGAGCAGGCAGCCGGAAACGGGACGCTCACGACACTCGACGCCAACGAGGTGAGCCTGCTGGCGCCGGTGCCCCGGCCCCCGAAGATCGTCTGCGCCGGCCTCAACTACCGCGACCACGCCGAGGAGCAGGACGAGGAGATCCCGGACGTCCCGCTCCTGTTCGCGAAGGCCCCGACCACCGTCACGAACCCCGGCAGTCCCATCGTCCACCCCGAGGGCGAGCAGGTCGACTACGAGGTCGAGCTCGCGGTCGTGATCGGTCGACGGGCAAAGGACCTCGACGAGGACGAGGTCCGGGACTACGTCGCGGGCTACACGGTGCTCAACGACGTGAGCGGCCGCGACGCCCAGTTCTCGGACGGCCAGTTCTTCCGCGGCAAGAGCTACGACACGTTCTCGCCGATGGGGCCGGCGCTGGTGGCCGACGACGACTTCGATCCCAACGCGGTCGACGTCGCGCTGCGGGTCGACGGGGAGACCAAGCAGTCCTCGAACACCGAGCAGTTCATCTTCGACGTCGACGAGCTGGTGTCGTACATCAGCGCGAACATGACCCTCGAACCCGGCGACGTCGTCTCGACCGGCACCCCCGGCGGCGTCGGCATCTTCCGCGACCCGGTCGACCTGCTCGAACCCGGCCAGACGTGCGAGGCCGAGATCGAGGGCATCGGGACCCTCACGAATCCGGTCGTCGAGGAGTGAGCGATCGGTGGTCCCGCATGCTTGCCACGGCGGCAGTGGCGGCGTCACCCGCGGGAAAGTCATTTCAGCGCGGCCCGCGTCCGAGGCGCCATGACGGTCGCAGTCTCGCGGACCGCGCTCCACGTCGTCGACCTGGAGACCCGACTGCCGTTCCACTTCGGGAACGTCGAGGTCACCGAAATCCCGAAGGTGTTCCTCCGGGTCGAGGCCGACGTCGACGGGACGTCCCAGGTCGGGGTCGGGATGGCCGGGCTGATCCCCGGCTGGTTCTACAAGGACCCCGAGATGAAGCTCGAAGCGGGCTATCGGAACATGGTCGAGGCGTTCCGCGCGGCCGCCGACATCGCGACCGACCTCGACCCGGCGCCGACGCCGTTCGCCTTCTGGCGGACGCTCTCCGAGCGCCAGCGCGAGTGGGCCGAACCGGCGGGTCATCCGCCGCTGCTGTGGTCGTACGGTGTCAGCCTCGTCGAGCAGGCATTGCTCGACGCCGTCTGTCGCGCGAAGGACGTCTCGTTTCCGACCGCGGTCCGCGAGAACCTGCTCGGAATCGACCTGGGGTCGGTGTACGACGAACTGACCCCGTACGACCCCGCGGACCTGTTGCCTGCCGAGCCCGGACGCGAGACCGCGGTCAGACACACCGTCGGTCTCGACGACCCGCTCACCGACGCCGACGTGGGAGAGGAACGGCCGGACGACGGTCTGCCGCTGACTCTCGCCGACTACGTCCGCGCCGACGGGGTCGATCACTTCAAGATCAAACTCGCCGCGGACCCCGAGACGGACGCGACGCGCCTCGGCCGGATCGCCGACCTGCTCGCCGACCTGGGCGTCGAGGAGTACCGCTGTACGGTCGACGCGAACGAGGGCTACGACAGCGCGGCGGAGTTCAGGCGCCAGTGGGAGGCACTGGGGGCGGACCCCGACTGCGCCGCCCTGTTCGAAAACTTGGCCTACGTCGAACAACCTCTCCCCCGCGACGAGGCGTTCACCCCGGAGACCGGGGAGGTGCTTGCGGCGTGGGACGACGCGCCGCCGATCATCATCGACGAATCCGACGGGCGCATCGACAGCGCGGGCACCGCCCTGACGCACGGCTACGCCGGAACCAGTCACAAGAACTGCAAGGGCGCGTTCAAGGGGGTCGTCAACGCCTGCCTCGTCGCCCACCGCAACCGGGTCGACGACGACTGCGAGTACGTCATCAGCGCCGAGGACCTGACCACGGTCGGTCCCGTCGAACTGCTCCAGGACCTCGCGGTCGCGGCGACCATCGGCGCCGACCACGTCGAGCGCAACGGCCACCACTACTTCCGGGGACTGAGCGGGTTCCCCGAGGAGGTCCAGGGGACGGTCCTGTCGGCGCACGACGACCTCTATCGGCGCCACGGGGACGGCTTCGCCGCACTCCGCGTCGAAGACGGGACGCTCGACCTCGGCACGGTCGCCGACGCCCCGTTCGGCGTCGGGCCCCTCGTCGATACTCGGCAGTTCAGGCCCTTGGAAGCGTGGGAACGTGAGCATATAGACTGATGTGATCCACGAAAACGTGGAAAACCTCGGCGCTCTATATTCCGGGCACACCGAACGTCGATGTAAATCAAATTGGAGGATTTTGTTGTGAACATATAAAAACATTGAATCTTGATTTACGTGTCTTTTGGGCCGATAATCTATCTATAGACCACATATTTTCCCGAACTGCGAAATTTTCGGCACTAATTGTGAGATTTGATACCCAATTACTAAATTCTCTTTCTCCGATTTTTCTGGATGATTGTAGCTATAAATACCCAAGTAGCAGTTCAACTACCGTTTCTCTAATTGAGGATCCAGTTCCGTTAACTCTGCCGAATCTCGATCCTTAGTCAGTCCTCCACAGAAAGAGCCCAGGAACCATAATTCAGACCCTCAACTGTTAGAATGTATCGGGAGGAAAACAGCGGACGCCATCAAGTGCTGAGGAGGTAATTACTTATCAATCTCAGAGGTACAATTGGGAAGTTACTATTCGACCCAAGTCCGTCGCTCGAACCATATCAACCATCTCACCACATGTCAGACGATGATCCGGTCCACCGACACGGAGAGGGGGAGTCCGGCCAGCGGAGTGGCCGGACGTTCCGCCGACAGTCATTTGGCGGTCGGCGTTGGGAGTACCGACGGATGTTCAAGGCCCAGATATCGGACGGCGAGCAGATCGAGTGCGAGGACTACGAGGTCGGCGACAGCGGCGTGGAGCTCTTCGACGAGAGCGGCGAGTTCATCGCGTTCGTGCCGTTCGCCCACCTGCTCTACATCGGGAACACCGAGGACGACGGCCAGATGGTCTGGTAGCCGACGTCGTCCGGCGGTCGCGGTCGAGGGACCGGAACTCGAGTGCGGTCGACCGCCGGAACACCGCGGCTCCTGACCTCCGGTGCGGCACCATCGACCGCTGCGAGCCGGCCGTCCGCTTCTCTCGGTGTCGTCGGGGAGACGGCGAACGGCTGGCGGCTCGCGGGTAGGTTTAAGCACGACGGCGCCGCGTCTCCGTTGGGGGACGATGTTCCAGGACAGAACCGACGCCGGACGACAGCTCGCCGACCTGCTCGACGACCGCGACGTGGAGGCCGACGTGGTGCTGGGGATACCCCGGGGCGGCTTGCCGGTCGCGCGGGCGGTCGCCGACGCGCTCGGCGCGCCGCTCGACGTGGTCGTCGCCTCGAAGATCGGAGCGCCGGACAACCCGGAGCTGGCCATCGGTGCGGTCGCCAGCGACGGGTCGGTGTGGCGCAACGAGGACCTCATCGACCGCCTGGGCGTCGACGAGGCCTACGTGGAGCGCGAACGCGACGCCGAGGCCGAGGCCGCCCGGCAGAAGCTCCAACGCTACCGGGGGACGGCCGACCTGCCGGACCTCGCGGACAAGCGCGTGCTCGTCGTGGACGACGGCCTCGCCACGGGCGCGACGACCACCGCGGCGCTCCGGCAGGTCCGGGCGGCGGGGGCCGACAGCGTCGTCCTCGCCGTGCCGGTCGGCTCTCCCGACTCCGTCGAGCGGCTCCGCGCCGAGGCCGACGACGTCGTGGCCGTCGAGACGCCGCCCCACTTCAGCGCCGTCGGCCAGTTCTACCGGTCGTTCGACCAGGTCTCCGACGAGGAGGCGATGTCGTACCTCGACCGCTGACCGGTCGGCGTCCGATTTTGGCGACGCCGGACCGACACGACACCTCACGTCTCGCCACCGGGGACGCCGACGATTGACGAAATAGATGTGAGCGTCGAGTACAATACACCCCAGAATTTCCGGCGCTCGGCAATCGGGAGCGTACAGGGATTTAAGCGGCGATAATGGACGTTTCAGCGGGCAGTAATCTGGGCGCGTTCGCGGCCGAAACTGCCGCCTCTGCGTGCACACGACACGCACGCCTCCGAAACATTTAAGTACTTGTCGGCCTTACTGTTGGTTAGGAAGCGAGGCACGGAGGTTATTTAGGTTTTCTCCCCTCTCCGGGCCTCAACAGACCCATCCAACCATGACGAGTACACGCATCCAGAGCTACGACGAACAGACCGACGTGACAGAGCGAGAGCGAACGGACGACGACGAGCGGACGACCGACGAGCGCGAGGACGAGCAGGTCTGCCCCGAGTGCGGCGGCCGCGTCACCGCCGACGACGAGCACGGCGAGACCGTCTGTGCGGAATGCGGCCTCGTCATCGACGAGGACAACGTCGACCGCGGGCCGGAGTGGCGCGCGTTCGACGCGAGCGAGAAGGACCAGAAGAGCCGGGTCGGCGCCCCGACCACCAAGATGATGCACGACAAGGGGCTGTCGACCAACATCGGCTGGCAGGACAAGGACGCCTACGGCAAGTCGCTCGGCAGCCGGCAGCGCCAGAAGATGCAGCGGCTGCGCAAGTGGAACGAGCGGTTCCGCACCCGCGACTCCAAGGAGCGCAACCTCAAGCAGGCCCTCGGCGAGATCGACCGCATGGCCTCCGCGCTCGGCCTCCCCGAGGACGTGCGCGAGACCGCCAGCGTGATCTACCGGCGGGCGCTCGACGAGGACCTCCTGCCGGGCCGCTCCATCGAGGGCGTCGCCACCGCGGCGCTGTACGCGGCCGCCCGCCAGACCGGGACGCCCCGGTCCATCGACGAGGTCGCCAACGTCAGCCGGATCGACGAGATGGAGTTCAAGCGGACGTACCGCTACATCGTCCGCGAGCTCAACCTCCAGATCCAGCCCGCCGACCCCGAGCAGTACGTCGCGCGCTTCGCCAGCGAGCTCGGCATCTCCGACGAGTCCGAGCGCCGGGCCCGCGAGCTGCTCCGGAACGCCAAGCGGCAGGGCCTCCACAGCGGCAAGTCGCCGGTCGGCCTCGCGGCCGCCGCCGTCTACGCCGGCCCGCTGCTGACCAACGAGAAGGTCACACAGGCCGAGGTCAGCGACGTCGCGCAGGTCAGCGAGGTGACCATCCGGAACCGCTACCACGAGCTGCTCGAGGCCTCCGAGAGCGGCGCGGTGCCGGCCTAACCGCTGTCCGTGCGTCCGAAGTGCGCCTCGAAGAGGTGACGGAGGAATCGCATCACGCGAACTCGACGTTTTCGAACGCGAACCGAGCGCCACCGTCGGTACCTTCCTCGACCGTGACGCGCCAGCCGTGGGCCTCGGCTATTTCGGCGACGATCGCCAGCCCGAATCCAGTCCCGTCGTCGGTCATCGAGAAGCCGGGCTCGAATACCCGCTCACGCTCGGTGACCGGTATCCCCGGGCCATCGTCCTCCACGTAGAAGCCCCGCCCGTCGAGGCCACCCACTCTGACGGTGACGCGGCTGTCGCCCGATTCCTCCGAGTCGTCAGTCGTCGGCGACGCGTCGGCGGACGCCCTCTCCCCCGTCGAGCCGTGTTCGACGGAATTCCGGAACAGGTTCTCGAACACGTGTCGGAGCCTGTCGGGGTCCGCCCGGACCCGAACCGCGTCTCCGACCTCGAGGTCTGGGCCGGGACCGTCGGTCGCGACCATCTCCCAGCATTCCGTCGCCAGCTCCGGAATCGAGACCGGTTCCCTGTCGGTGACGGTCCGCCCCTTTCGGGCCAGCGTCAGCGTGTCCTCCACGATGCCTTCGATGCGAGCCAGCGCGTCCTCGACGTCGTCGAGGTCGTCGCTCTCCCCGGTTTCGCGGGCCAGCGAGAGGCGTCCCTGGGCGACGTTGAGGGGGTTCCGGAGGTCGTGGGAGATGATGCGGGCGAACCCGTCGAGGCGGTCGCGCTGGCGGGAGAGCTCCCGCTCGCGCCGTTCCCGTTCGCGCTCGTAGCTGATCCAGTCGCCCATGAGCTCGACGAGCGTGACTTCCCAGTCCGAGAACGGCTCCCGTCTGGGCTCCTGGTCGTAGAAGCAGAACGTCCCGCGGACCTCGTCGTCGACCACCACCGGCGTCCCGACGTAACACTCGATCCCGAGCTCCGCGTACCCCGCCCGGCCCGTGAGCCCCGGCGCGTCCGAGGCTATGTCGGCGGCCACCAGTGTCTCCTCGGTGACGATGGCCCGCTCGCAGTTCGTCTCGCCCAGCGGTATCTCGTCGCCGGGCCGGGTCTCGCCGGTGGGGTCGTGGACGAGCTCGAACACGTACCGGTCGTCGTCAAGCCGGGAGAGAGCCCCGTAGTCGGTGTCGAGCGCGTCCCGGCCGATATCCAGCAGCGCGTCGACCTTCTCGTCAAAGGACGCCGTCTTGTCCGCAATGACCCGGTACACGTGCCGGAACACCTCGTCGCGGCTCCGAAGGTCCGCCTCCAGGCGCTTGCGTTCCGTGATGTCGCGGAAGTACACCGAGAGTCCGGTCTCGGAGGGGTAGGCGTGGACGTCGAACCACGAGTCGAGCGGCGCGTACTTCGCCTCGAAGGAGACCGGGGTTTGGTTCGCCATCGCCTCGTGGTACTTCTCGTAGAACTGCGTGCCGATGGCCTCCGGGACGGCGTCCCATATGCACTCGCCCAGGAGGTCGCCGCTCGCGGCCTCGTCGGACGATGCCTGCCGAAGAACGCCGCTGGCACGGTCGTTGATGTACGTAAACTGCCAGTCCTCGTCGAGTGCAAAGAAGGCGTCGGTCATCCGATCGAGAATCTCTTCCTGGCTCTTCATACTGGGAACTGCTCTTAGCCCTCACCATATACCTCCTTTGGAACACATACCTGACGCATCACGTCCACCGTCCGTTATCCATGCGTCACCCCCGTCAGGTCCGGCCGTTCGACGGACCGGCAGTAGCTATATTCTCTCTCGCGCGGTACCTCCTTCCGGAGAGACCCATGTCCGGCAAGCAACTCCTGATGATCGTCGGCGACTTCGGCGAGGACTACGAGATAATGGTACCGTTCCAGGCGCTCCGGGCCGTGGGCCACGAGGTCGACGCAGTGTGCCCCGGCAAGGAGGCGGGCCACACCGTCAAGACCGCGGTCCACGACTTCCGGGGCGATCAGACGTACGTGGAGTCGCGGGGCCACAACTTCCAGCTCACGGCGTCGATGGACGAGGTCGACCCCGCCGACTACGACGGGCTCGTGCTGCCCGGCGGGCGCGCGCCGGAGTACCTCCGGACCCACGAGGAGGTGCTCGACGCGGTCCGGCACTTCTTCGAGGCCGACGAGCCGGTCGCGGCCATCTGTCACGCCGCCCAGATTCTCGCCGCGGCCGACGTCATCGAGGGACGGACCTGCTCGGCGTACAGCGCGCTCGAGGCCGACGTCGAGCGCGCCGGCGGCGAGTACTACGACGGCGTGACCACGGACGGGAACCTCGTGACGGGTCGGGACTGGAGCGACCACGTCGAGTGGCTCTCCCAGTTCCTCGACCTGCTCGGGACCGAAATCGAACACGGGGACCCGGCCGCCGCGGAACCCGCCGAGGAGTGAGCCGCCGGCGGGTCAGGCCGGCTGACGGCCTCCCGCGGTGGACCCCCGGGCGTGCGCCAGACCTTTGCGAGTCGCGACCGTGGGTCCCGAGGATGCCACCGATCCGTCGAATCGTCGCCGACGTCCTGAAGCCCCACGAACCCTCGCTGGCGGCGTTCGCCCGGCAGCTAGCCGACGTCGAGGGGATCGCGGGCGCGAGCGTCTCGCTCATCGAGCTCGACAAGGAGGTACAGAACGTCAAGCTCACCGTCGAGGGCGAGGACGTCTCGACCGACCGCCTCGAGGACGCCATCGAGGACCTCGGCGCGAGCCTCCACTCGATCGACGAGGCGGCGGCCGGCGAGTACGTCGTCGAGGAGCGGTCGACGCCACAGGACTAGCGTGGTCTCGCTCCGCCGCTTCCTCGACCTGCTGGGCCGGGAGGACGTCCGCGCCATCTCCCGGCGGTACTTCGTCTCGAACGGGTTCGACGGGACCCTGACCAGCATCGGCGTCGTGATCGGCGCGGTGCTCTCGGGCGTCCCGGACGGGCTCGCGGTCGTCAAGATCGGCGTCGGGGCGGCCGTCGGCCTCGGCACCTCGGGCGTCTGGAGCGTCTGGGAGATCGAGCGCGCCGAGACGCGGGCCGAGATCCGGCGGACCGAGCGCGCGATGCTGACCGACCTCGACGACACCCAGTTCGAGCGCCGCCAGCAGGGCGCCCGGACGGTCCACGCCGTCGCCAGCGGGCTCGGCCCCCTCATCGGAATTCTGATCCCGCTGATCCCGTTCGCCTTGGAGGGCGCGCTGTTCACGCTGTCGCAGGCCGCGGCGGTCTCGGTCGGGCTCGGGGTCGGTGTGCTGGCGTCGTTCGGCGCCTACATGGGCTCGATCTCGGGCCAGCGGTGGTACGTCGCGGCGTTCCGGATGGGGCTGGCGGGGCTGGTCGTGGCCGCCATCAACGTCTTCCTGCCGGGGTAGCGCCACCGCCGCCGACGCGCCCGCTCGCTCCGGGAGGTCGCCACCACGCTGAACCGCGCGGACGCCCGAACACCGTTATGACCGTCGAAGTCGCGGTAATCGGTGCGGGGGGCATGGCCGCGGACCACCTCGCGAACCTCTCGGAGAACCCGGACGCAGAGACGGTCGGCGTCTGCGCGACGAGCGAAGCGAGCGCCCGCAGCACGGCAGACGAGTTCGAAGCCAACGGCCAGATCGGCGCCTACGCCGACCCCGCGACCTGCTACGACGCCGAGGAACCCGACGCCGCAATCGTCGCCGTACCACCGTACGCGCACCCCGGCCCCGAACTCGCGGCGGCCGAGCGCGGCATCGACCTGCTGGTCGAGAAACCGCTGGCGCTCGCTCGCGACGACGCCCGCCGGGTCCGGGACGTGGTGGCGGAGGCGGACCTCGTCACGCAGGTCGGCCACATGTACCGCTACGCCGACATCGTCGAGCGAGCGGTCGACCTCCTCGGCGACCGGCAGGTCGCGCTCGTCGAGGGCCGGTGGATCGACGGGGTCGCGCCGCTCGACTGGTGGCCGGAGAGGGCCGAGTCCGGCGGGCAGGTGGTCGAGCAGGCGGTCCACGTCTACGACCTCGTGCGGTACCTCGCGGGCGGCGTTGACTCGGTCGAGGCCCACGGCGGCGAGGAGGTCGTGACCGACGCAATCGACTTCCCCGACACCTCCTCGGCCACGATGCGCCACGAGTCGGGCGCGGTGAGCCACGTCGCCGCGAGCTCGGCGTCGCCGACCCGCGACGTCGGACTCGAACTCGTCGCCGAGAACTGCCGGCTCGAACTCGACTTCGACGCGCATCGCCTCGCGGGCGTCGCGGACGGCGAGGAGGTCCGGGAGGAGGGGAGCGGGGCGATGTACGCCGCGGAACTCGACGCCTTCGTCGCCGCGGTCGAGGCGGGCGAGCCCGGCGCTACCCGGTCGCCGTACGCCGACGCGCTCCGGAGCTTCGAGCTCACGATGGACGTGACCGAGCGGATAGAAGCGGGGTAGGCGAGCGGCCTCAGTCCTCGCCGTCCTCGGCCGGACTGCGGACCGTCAGCACCGGGACGTCGGACTTCCGGACCACCCGCTCGGTGACGCTGCCCAGCAGGTACCGGTCGAGCCCGGTCCGGCCGTGGGTGCCCATCACGATGAGGTCGACGTCGTTGTCGTCGGCGTACTCGAGGATGGTCGAGTACGGGATGCCCTCGCGGACCAGCGTCTCGACGGTGTCGACCCCGGCCTCCCGGGCGCGGTCGCGCAGTCGGTGGACGATCCCGCGCCCGGCCTCTTCGAGCCTGTCGACCACCGCCATGCCGTCGAACTCGCCGGTCAGCGCCGACACGTCCACCACGTTGAGGAGGTGGAGTTCGGCGTCGTAGGTCAGCGCGAGGTCCAGGGCCCGCTCGAACGCGCGCTCGGACTGGTCGCTGCCGTCGGTCGGGACGAGGATCCGGTCGTACATGCGTTACCGTTCGACGCAGGTTGACAAGAGCCCACCGGTGGGTCCGGACGCCGGACCCGCCGTTACGTATTTTCGCGCGACCGTGGTAGCCCGGAGCATGAAGTACGACGACTTCATGGGGGAAGTCCAGCACCGACTCGAACTACCGGACACCGGCCGGGCCGTCCGCGCGACCCGGGCGGTGCTCCAGTCGCTCGGCGAGCGGCTGCAGGCCGGCGAGGCCGAGGACCTCGCGGCGTCGCTGCCGATGGAGGTCGACTACTACCTCGAGTCGGCCGACTCCGGCCAGCGGTTCGACTACGACGAGTTCGTCGGGAAGGTCGCCGACCGCGCGAACGTCGACCGGTCGGACGCGGCCTACTACGCGAAGGCCGTGTTCGGCCTCGTCAGCGAACTCGTCTCGGCGGGCGAGATCGAGCAGGTCCGCGCGCAGCTCCCCGACGACTACGAGGACCTGTTCGCCCTCATCGACGCCGAGGAGGTCGAGGAGTAAGGACGTCGCCGGCGCCTCGCGACGGAGCTCAGAGCACCAGCCGCTTCAGCACCGCCGACTCGGCCTTCCGGAGGTGCTCGCCGACCGTCCCCGACGAGAGGCCGACCGCCTCGGCGACGTCCTCGTGGGTCGCCTCGCGGGGGTTCTCGTAGTAGCCTAGCCGGACCGCGGCGCGGAGCACCTCCTGCTGGCGGGCGGTCAGCCGGGCGAACAGGTCCTCTGCCTTCGGGTGGTAGTCGCCGGTCGACTCGATCTCGATCTCGACGCCGTCGGGCCGGTCGGCCATCGCGCGCCGGAACGCCTCGTCGCGGCCGACGTAGGTCGCGCGCATCGCGCCGTCGTCGGTGTACTCGACCGGCATCCGGACGACCAGCTCCCGCTCGCGCCGCCGGAGCAGCAGGTCCCGGAGGGTGTCGTTGGGGTCGTAGTGGCTGTAGGAGTAGACGCGGCCCTCGTCGTCGGCGGTGACCGTGAACTCCAGGACGTGGTCGCTGTCGGCCAGGATCTCGCGGAGCCGGTCGGCGTCGCCCGTCGCCTCCGCGAACATCACGATGGTGTCGTCGTCCAGCAGCTCCGCGCGGTGGATGGCCTCGCGCCGGATCGCCGGTTCGTCCCGGAGCGCGCGGTCGAGCGGGTGGAGCGCCCCGTCGGTCGGCCGCGCGACCACGGTGACGTAGCGCATGGCCGCCGATTCGGCCCGGAGCGCATAAAACCTCAGCAGGTCCGCGCCGTCAGAGCGTCATCTGCATCTCCGGCATGTTCATGAACGCGGTCTCGTACCCCTCGTGGCGGGCGACCCCCGGCGGCGCGTCCACCGAGACCGTCAGCGAGTCGCCCGACTGCACGCCGTCGACCGCGGCGCCGTAGTGGTAGCCGAGGTCGGGGTCGAGCGCCGGCCGGAGGATGTCGTCGTAGACGGTCGAGCCGCCGCGCTTCAGCGTCGCCGACAGCGACATGAAGGGTAGCGGGTAGCGGTTGTACGGCGTGCGGGGCGACACCGCGAGGTACCGCTTGCCGTCCGTCACGAAGTGGGGGTTCTCGTCGGGCGCGAACGCGACGAAGTCGGCGTCGCCGCTGACGCCGGTCGCGAGCACGTTCGGCAGGTCGCCGCGCTTCGGCACCCGCGAGATGGGCATCTTCATGTCCATCGGCTCGATGGCGCCCGCCTTCCCCTTCTTCTCGGGCAGCGGCTTGTACGAGACGTCCCCGAGCTTCGACCGGCTGTGCTCGAACTCCACCGCGAGGTCGGTCTGCTCGCCGAACGCGCCCCGCAGGGCGCCCATCGCGCGGGCCTGCATCGCCCCGACGGAGAGCTCTGCGGTGTAGGTCCCGTCGCCCGAGAGCTCCACGTTGTCGCCGAAGTGGTAGCCCATGTTCTGGGAGAGCATCGGCCAGAGCGACCGCGAGTCGACCTCCTCGCCGTCCTTCAGTATGGTCGCCGAGACGTTGGCGGTCGGGAGCACGGTGCGGGTCCGCTCGTCCCAGAGGGTGGCCATCAGGTGGGCGGTCACGTCCTCGCCGACCCGCACGAGGCTCTTCTCGCTGCCGGTGACGTTCCAGAACGCGTGGGGCGTGCTGTACATCAGTCCGACCTTGTACCGCCCCTTGTCGCCCATGCCGAGCATCGCCATCCCGTCGACGTGGGTGGGGTAGTAGACCTGCTCCTTGCGGTTGGCCACCGTCGTGAACTGGCTCGAACTGGCCGACTGGGTCTCGAGCAGTCCCGTGCAGCCGGCGAGCCCGGCCAGGCCGAGCGGCGCCCCCGCCCGGAGGAAGTCGCGTCGTCTCATTGGGTGGCTCTAGCCGCGTCGGACGAATACCGATTCTGGTTCGTGCGTCGAAAAGGGGCGGCGGGGCCGGCGCGGGCGTCGGCGACGAGCGGTCGGTGGTCGGACCGACTCCGCTCTACTCGTCGCGGTACAGCGGCGACTTCGCGTTCGTGCACTCCGGCCGGCCGCAGACGCCGGCGTCCGCGCCGGCGCGTTCGACGCCCGAATCGAGCCGGTGGAGCTCCCACTCGGCCTCGTGGCCGGCCTCGGTCCGGTGGGTCTCGATGCGGGCCCGCGCGGCGCCGAGCCGGTCGAACGTCTCGTCGAGGTCGCAGTCGGGACAGGTCACCGTCGCGCGCTCGTCGGTCATCGTCCGACAGAACGCGCCCGGTCGGGAAAACACCCTCGTTCGGGGTCGATCCGGTGGCTCTCGGCCGACCCCGTCGACCGGTGCCGCCCGGTTCAGGGCTCGCGCACGCCGTGGCGGAGGACGCCGACGCCCTCCACCTCGACCTCGACCTCGTCGCCGTCTTCGAGGGGCGCCACCCCCGCGGGCGTCCCGGTCGAGACGACGTCGCCGGGTTCGAGGGTCATGTAGGTCGTGATCTCCTCGATGAGCTCGGGCACCGACCAGATGAATTCCTCGCGCGAGGACGACTGGCGGGTCTCGCCGTTCACCCGGAGCTCGACCGCGGCGTCGTCGGGCACCTCGTCGGGCGTCGCCAGCACCGGCCCGAGCGGGGCGGAGTTGTCGAACGCCTTGCCGCGGACCCAGTTCTGCTCGCGGTCCTGGTCGTCGCGGTTCGACACGTCGTTCATGCAGGTGAACCCGGCGACGTAATCCATCGCCTCGTCGGCGGCGACGTCGCGGGCCTGCTCGCCCATCACGACCGCGAGCTCGGCCTCGTGGTCGACCCGCTCCTTGCCGGCCGGGAGGGGCACGGTGTCGCCGTGGGCCGACAGGCTGTTCGGCGGCTTGAGGAACAGCAGCGGGCGGTCGGGGATCTCGCTGTCGCGCTCGTCGGCGTGGTCCCGGTAGTTCCGCCCGACGCAGACGATCTTCGTCGGTTCGGCCGGCGGGAGCAGCTCGACGTCGGCCGGGTCGTAGGTCTGGCCGGCCGCCTCGACGGTCGCGTCGGTCCACTCGCCGACTCTGGTGCTGCCCGCGGGGTCGCGGAATCTGACTCTGCGCATGCCGGCACGTGGGAAGTCGGCCCACAAAGAGGTTCGCGGTGCGGCGATATCTTCGCGTTCTCCCGGCGCGATTCCAGTCAATTACCGAACTTATTTAGCCTCCGGATCAGTCGGTCCGGACGATGGTACTCGGTGGACTCCTCCCCGGTTCGCCCGTCGTCTACGCGGCCGTGATCCTGGCGGCCACGGGCCTCATCTGGTTCGGTAGCGGCTGGCTGGAGAGCGCCGCGGAGCGGCTCGCAGCCCACTACGGCCTGCCGGCGGTCGTGCAGGGCTCGATCATCGTCGCGGTCGGGTCGAGCTTCCCGGAGCTCGCCAGCGTCGTCTTCACGGCCCTCGGCGGGTCGTTCGACATGGGCGTCGGCGCCATCGTCGGGTCGGCGATCTTCAACATCCTGGTCATCCCGGGGCTGTCGGGGGTCGCGACCGACGACGACGTCGAGTCGAGCCGCACGATCGTCTACAAGGAGGCGCAGTTCTACATGATCGCCGTCTCCGTGCTGCTGGTCACGTTCGCGCTCGCGGTCATCTACAACCCGTCCGACGGCGCGGCGCTCGGCGGGACCCTGACCCGACCGCTGGCGGTCATCCCCGTCCTGCTGTACGGGCTCTACCTCTTCATCCAGTGGCAGGACGTCCGCGACCACGAGGCCGAGGAGGCGGCCGGCGACGTCGCGGTGCTCCGGCAGTGGGGCAAGCTGGCGGTCGGGCTCGTCGTGATCCTGGTCGCGGTCGAGCAGCTGGTCGGCGCGGTCGAGGGGCTGAACCACGCGTTCGGCATCCCGCAGTTCCTCGCCGGCGTCACCATCCTCGCCGCCGCGACAAGCCTCCCGGACACGCTGGTGAGCGTCCGCTCGGCCAAGTCGGGCAGCGGCGCGACCAGCCTCGGGAACGTGCTGGGGTCGAACACGTTCGACCTGCTGGTCGCGATCCCGATCGGCGTGCTCATCGTGGGCGCCGCCCCGGTCAACTTCGCCGTCGCCGTCCCGATGATGGGCGTGCTGACGCTGGCGACGATCCTGCTGTTCGTCGTCCTCCGGACCGACCTCTCGCTGACCGGCGCCGAGTCGTACGCGCTGCTGCTGTCGTACCTCCTGTTCGTCGCGTGGGTCGTCGCCGAGACCGCCGGCGTCACGGACCTGATCCGCGGCGCGTAGTCGGCCGCGGCCGCGCCGGGCATTTATCCCGCCGCGCGGTGTTGGGCCGGTATGAGCGTGATCGCGGAGTTCACGGTCCCGGCCGATGCGCTCGCGCTCTCGGAGACGCTGGCCGAGACGCCGGAGATGATCGTCGAGATCGAACGCGTCGTCGCTCACGACGACGACGTCGTGATGCCGTACTTCTGGGTCCGCGGCGGCGACCGGGCCGCGTTCGAGGAGGCCGTGAACGCCGACCCGACGACGCGGAACGTGACCAAGCTCGACGAGTACGAGGACGCGACGCTCTACAGGGCCGAGTGGACACAGAACATCGAGAGCATCGTCTACGCCTACCTCGAGGCCGGGGCCACCATCGTGGAGGCGACCGGCCGCGCCGACGACTGGGAGCTCCGGATGCGGTTCGACGACGACCGGTCGGTCACCGACTTCCGGGACCACTGCCGGCGCCACGGGGTGGCCTTCGAGCTGAACCGGCTCTACCACCCGTCGGAGCCGAAGGGCGGCGGGCAGTACGGGCTGTCGCCGAAGCAGCGGAACGCGCTCGTCGCGGCGCTGGAGCGGGGGTACTTCGACGTCCCCCGGACGGTGTCGATGGGCGACCTGGCAACCGAGCTCGGCATCTCCCAGCAGTCGCTCTCGAAGCTGCTCCGCCGGGCGCACCGGAACCTCGTCGCGAACGCGCTGACGGTGAGCCATCCGGACGACGAGAACACGACCCCGGAGTAGGTCGCTCCCCGGCGGTCCGACGCGGAGCGCCGCACCGCTTCCGGCCCGGAGTTAACGGGTGCGTATTTACGCACCGCACGCCCTTGCTGCCGAGCGGCGTTCCTCCCGGTATGTTCGAGGAGTCAGCGCAGTCGGAGGATGAGCCGACAGGGGACGGCGACTCCCGGGCGGGGCGATCGTCCGACGGAGTCCGGGACGTCCCGTCGCGGGACGCCCGGACCGGCGTCCTCGCGGACCGACGACGACGGTACGTCCTCTCCCGTCTGGAGGCGTCGGGGGCGCCGATGGCCGTGGCCGACCTGGCGGACGACGTCGTCCGCCGGGAGACCGACCGCTCGCCGACGGCGATGCAGGACGAGCGCGAGCGGATCTACGTCTCGCTCTACCACAACCACCTGCCGAAGCTGGCGGCGGCGGAGCTCGTCCGGTTCGACGCCGACCGGAAGCTCGTCGAGCTGGCCGCGGACGTCGGGGAGCTACCGCTCGACGTCCCGAAGTGAACCCGACCCCGCGCGGGCTAGCCGTGCAGACTCGATTCGGAGGACGGCAACCGGGTAAGGAACGAGATCCATGGCCAGCAAACGACACGGAGTCCGGTGCGTGGAGTGCGGACAGGTGTACGCGGCGCGGCTCTCGGCGGGGAGGGTCATCCTCCCCACGGACGACGGGACGTGTCGCTGCGGCGCGACCTGGTTCGTGAACCTGACCGCGGGCGAGACGGCCCGGACCCCGTCGGCGAGCGGGGACGGCGACGACCGCGACGAACGGGGGTGAGCGTCGCGGACTACGCCGGGTTCGGCGTCGGGAGCGCGCGGTGCTCCCGGGGCGGCAGCAGGAAGTTCCCGCGCCGGAGCACCTCCATGTACTGGAGGATGCCGTTGTTGTTCTTCTGGCCGACCGCCGACCGCTCGGCCAGGTCCTCGCCGTTCATCGCCTCCCGGGTGTCGACGAAGTCCGAGACGGCCCGCTGGAGCGAGACGAAGTGGAGGCCGGCCCGGCCGCCGTCGGTCGAGTTGAAGTCCCGGCGGATCATCAGCGGCGAGCCGTCGTCGTCGCGGGCCCGGGCGGACTTCTGGGAGTGACCGACCACGCCCTTCTGGCGGGCGTGCTCGTCGGCGTGGGCGGGACAGCCCGTCTCCTCCATCTTCGCGGAGGTGCCGAGGTTGTCGCCCGCGCCCTCGACCATGTCCTCCTCGGCGTGGACCGGGCAGAACATCTTGCTCACGCGCTGGGACCGGCTGTCCTGCTGGTACCACTGCTCGAGGTTGAGCTCGATCTCCGAGAGCTGGTGGGTGGTCCCGCCGGCGAACGGACCCTCTCGGATCGTCACGCGGTCCTCGGTCGCCTGGTTCTTCTTGAATCCCGACTTGAACCCCATGTAGAGCGGCGCGTCCTCGGAGACGACGTCGGAGTCGGGCAGGCCGTCGACGTCCTGGTGGTCGGCGGGCAGGCCGTCGCCGACGAACCCGGTCCGGCGGTCGGCCGTCTCGAACACCCCCGCGAGGTCGGCCGACACCTCGACGCCGTTGAGCGTCGACTTCTCGCCCAGCAGGGCCTGCTCGGCCGCCAGCGCGACCGAGGCGTGGTTGCTCGCGAGGTGGACCACCGCGTCCTGGCGGTCGAGTTCCGGGTCCTCGAACGGCGCGAGCGCCCGGGGCTGCTGGAGGTCCACCGAGTCGGGGAGGCTCGCGTCGAACCGCTCGAAGTACGACGGCGAGTAACCGACGGTGAACAGCAGGCCGTCGCCGCCCCGGGCGTAGGCGCGTTCGAGGCTCCGGAACGCCGACTCGGCGGTCCGGCGGTCGGCGTCGGTCGGCGGCCCGTCGCCGGCGTAGTCCAGCAGGAGCAGGATGCGGTGGCGGGGCGCGACGACGTTGCCGTGGTCGTCGGTCGGGAGGAACTCGTTCCACGCGTGCTGGCGCGACGGGAGCGTCGAGAGGTCCTCGGGCCCGGTGGCCACGTCCGGCTCGCCGTTCCGGCCCAGGCACGCCGACAGCGCCGAGGCGCCGCCGATCGCCACCGCCGCCTTGGCGAACTCCCGCCGGGAGATGCCCCGGTCCCGCCGGCCCGGCCGGGCGTCCCCCGCGCCGTCGGCCGGGTCCTCGCGCGACGGGGCGTCGCGGTCGCCCGCTGCTCGTCCGTGCTCGCTCGGTCCGGTGTCGTCCATCGCCCCACGCTAGGAACGGGACCCGAAAGGGGGTTCTGGTTCGGGCGTCGAAAACGGCGGTCGTCTGGCCCGGCCCGGCTTCGAGCGGGCCGGGGCCGCGGCCCCGGCGGTGGGCGACCGCGAACGTGTCGGCAATCGACTCGGATTACGGTTCCACGAACGCTACTTTTAAGCCATTTCACGAACCCCGGCAGAACATGTACATCATCATCGTCGGTGCGGGGGACATCGGGGCCCAGCTGCTCGACCTGGTCACCCGAGAGCCGAACGACGTCGTGGTGGTCGAGAGCGACGAGGCGACGGCGAACGAGGTCGCCCAGCGCCACGACTGCCTCGTGCTCAACGCCGACGCCACGTCGATGGAGACCCTCGAGGAGGCCGGCGCCGACCGGGCCGACGCCATCGTGAGCACGACCGACGACGACGCCACCAACGTCATGGTGATGCTGCTCGCCCGGGAGTTCGGCGTCCCCTCGCAGGTGTCGGTCGTCCAGAACCCCGAGCACATGCGGCTGTTCCGCGAGCTCGAGGTCACCGTCCTGGAGAACCCCGAGCACCTCATCGCGGAGTACCTCTTCCGGGCTGTCCAGCGCCCGTCGGTCGAGGACTTCATGCACCTGGCCGGCGGCGCCGAGGTCTTCGAGATCACCGTCGGCGGGGACGGTCCCATCGCGGGCCGGACGCTCCGGGACGCCGACGAGGCGGACGTCCTGCCCGACGACGTCCGGGTCGTCGCCATCGAGCGCGACGAGTCGGCGCTGCTCCCGCGGGGCGACACCGAGGTCCGCGAGGGCGACCTGGTCACCGTCTTCTCGAAGCGCGGGTTCGCGCCGGAGATCCTCGGGGCGTTCACCGGCGCGAACCGGGAAGCGACGCGGGCGTGACGGAGAAGCAGAGCGGGCCCCGCCGCGACAGCCCGGGTTCAGTCGCTGCTGCTCGTCGCCTCCTCCGAGGAGTAGCCGAACAAGTCGGTCTCGAAGTACGCGAGTTCGACGACCACCGCGACGGCGGCGATGGCGGCGACCGTGTAGAACACGCCGCGCTGGGAGGCCCACAGGTGCCAGACCATCATCGGGAGGAAGAGGACGGTCCCGATCAGTCCGACCGCGGGCGGGACCGCCGAGACGTCCTCGTGGTCGCGCTGGGTCAGCGCGAGGTAGCTCATCCCGCCGAACACCACGATGAACGTCAGCGACGCGAACGAGGTGATGCCCTCCAGGCTGCCGACCACGGTGAACGCCGCGGTCAGCACGCCGAGCAGGAGGATGATGCGCTTGGGGAGGTCCTCGCCCTCCTTGAACTCGTCGGGCGAGCTGGCGTCGAGCCGGTCGGGCAGCAGCTCGTTCTCGATAAGCCGGTCCGAGAACTGGGCGCTGGTGAACAGCGTCGCGTTGATGGCGCTGGCGGTCGAGAACAGCGCCGACAGCGCGATGATGAAGTGGCCCCATGACCCGCCGAACTGCGAGGCGGCCGTCGCCAGCGCGACCTCCGGGTGCCGGGAGACCAGCGAGACCCCGACGATGCTGGTCGTGACGACCGCGACCCCGATGTAGATGGCGACCGCGCTCGGGATCGAGATGTAGATGGCGGTCGGGTTGGTGTCGCTGTGGTCCTCGATGGTGCCCTGGGAGTACATCAGCAGCTGCCAGCCCTGGAACGCGACGAACGACATCGCGGCCGCCATGATGGGCGCGAACCCGATGGAGCCGAGCCCGAGCTGAAGTGCCCCTCCGGTCGCGGTCCCGGCGCCGCTGGTGAAGGCGTACCAGAGCCCGAACACCACGAATCCGACGAGCACCGCGATCTTGACCACGACCAGCACCACCTCGACCCAGCCCGACTCCTCGACGCCGACCAGGTTCAGCCCGACGAACACCCCGACGATGCCCAGCGAGAGCAGCGCCCGGAGCGGGAGCCCGAACACCTGCTCGACGTGGAGCATGTCCACGGCGTAGCTCCCGAACGCGTAGGCGTACATCGCCATCGACCCGACGTACCCGAACAGCAGGGTCCAGCCGGCCATCCCCGCGAGCGTCGAGCTGTCGGCGAACCACTCGAGGTAGGTCGGCGACGCGCCCTCGGGGTTGCTCAGCTGGTTCAGCTTGATGTACGAGTAGCCGGCGCACAGCGCGACGATTCCCGCGAGAACGAAGGAGAGCCACGCCAGCGCCCCCGTGACCTTCACCACCACGCCGAGGACCGCGTAGATACCGCCGCCGATCATACCTCCCAGTGCCATCGAGACCGCCCCGGTGAGTCCGAGGTCCCCGCCTTCCGGGTCGCCCGACATTGGCGTTCAGTAACAGAGTGAGCCCTTTCAGTCTTTTAGCCGGCCGCCGGAGGGCGCCGCAGTCGGCTCGCGAGCACAGACGGGCGGAGTTCGGGAGCCCCGCTCCGACGTGGTTTCGGACCCGCCGTCGTCCGCGTCTCCGAATGAACTAAGGTGGCTCGTTCGGTCTTCTCGACCAATGAAGTCTCTCGTCAGGAACACCCGAGAGCGCACGGTAACCGGAGCGACGGGACGCCCGCTGCCGGAACCCGGCTGGGCCGACTCATGAGCGGACCCACGTTCGACGCGATTCTCGTCCCGGTCGCGAGCGAGGACGACGCCAGGAGGACCGCCCGCGCGCTCCGCGAGCACTTCGACCTCGGGGAGACGGCCGCGACCTTCGCCTACGTCGTCGAGAAGGCCGGCGGCGCGCCAGACAAGGCCGGCGTCGAGCAGCGCGAGGCGGTCGCCGAGCGCGCCTTCGCGGCCGCCAGCGCCGAACTCGACGCCGGGGCGGAGACGCGGATCGTCTACGACACCGACGTCGCCGAGGGAATCCGGCGTGCCGCCGCGGAGGTCGGCGCCGACGCTATCGTGTTCGTCCCCCGCACGGGAGGCGGCCGACTCGCCCGGCTGCTCACGGGCGACGTGGCGCTGTCGCTGGTCACCGAAACCGACCGGCCGGTGGTCGCGCTGCCGAACGCGGAAGTCGTCGACGACACCGACGGGGAGGAAGAGTAGATGGGCGACGAGGAACTCGCCAAGGACCTCGGCCCGCTGGCGGCGCTGACCATCGGCGTCGGCACGATGATCGGCGCGGGCATCTTCGTGCTGCCGGGCGAGGCGGCCGCGGCCGCGGGACCGGCTGTCGCGCTCTCGTTCGTCGTCGGCGGGGTCATCGCGATGTTCACCGCGATGTCGGCCAGCGAGCTCGGCACCGCGATGCCCAAGGCCGGCGGGAGTTACTACTACGTCAACCACGCGCTGGGTCCGCTGTTCGGCTCGATCGCCGGCTGGGGCAACTGGATGGGGCTGGCGTTCGCCTCGGCGTTCTACACCCTCGGGTTCGGCGAGTACCTCGCCACGTTCCTGCCGATGCCCGCGGTCCCGCTGGGCCCGCTCGTGCTCTCGCCCAACCAGGTCGGCGCGCTGGCCGCGGGCGTCTTCTTCGTGACCGTCAACTACGTCGGCGCGAAGGAGACCGGTCGCCTCCAGAACGTCATCGTGGTCACGCTCGTGGCAATCCTGACGGTGTTCAGCGTCCTCGGGATGTTGCAGGGCGACTTCTCGACGCTCCGGCCGTTCTTCCCGGAGGAGACCGGCGGCGCGGCCGCGGTCCTGCCCGCCACCGCGCTCGTGTTCGTCTCGTTCCTCGGGTTCGCCAAGATCACGACCGTCGCCGAGGAGATCAAGAACCCCGGGCGGAACCTCCCGCTGGCGGTCATCGGCAGCGTCGCCATCGTGACGCTGATGTACGCGGTCATCATGGTCGTGCTGATGGGCGTCATCAACTGGGACGCGCTCGGCGCGAGCGCGACGCCGGTGCTCGACGTGGCCCGGATCGCGTTCGGGCGAGTCGGCCTCGCGGCCGCCGGCGTGGGGCTGCTGACGTTCGCGGGGCTGCTCGCGACCGCCTCCTCGGCGAACGCCTCGATCCTGGCGTCGTCGCGCATCAACTTCGCGATGGGACGGGACAGGCTCGTGAGCCCGTGGCTCAACCAGATCCACGAGCGGTTCACCACGCCGTACCGCTCGATCGCCATCACGGGCGCGATAATCGTCGCGTTCATCCTCGTCGGCGACGTGAAGACGCTGGCGAAGGCCGGCAGCGTCCTCCACCTCATCGTCTACGGCCTGCTCAACCTCGCGCTCGTCGTGATGCGCGAGTCCGACGCGCCGGAGTACGACCCCGACTTCCGGGTCCCGCTGTACCCCGTCGTCCCGGTCCTCGGCGCGGCGAGCTCGTTCGGCCTCATCGCGTTCATGAAGCCCATCGAAATCACGCTCGCGCTGCTGTTCGTGGCCGGCGGCGTCGTCTGGTACTTCGTCTACGCGCGCCGGCGGGCCGACAAGCAGGGCGTGCTGAGCCAGTACGTCCTCCACCGCGCCGACGAGATGCCCGACGGGGCGGTGTCGGCCGCCCGGACGGTCTCGCCCGACGGCGGGTCGTTCCGGGTCCTCGTCCCGCTGGCCAACCCCGAGCACGAGAAGGACCTCATCACGCTCGCGAGCGCCCTCGCCAGGCAGCGCGGCGGCCGGGTCGACGCGGTCCACGTCGTCTCGGTGCCCGACCAGACCTCCCTGGAGTACGGCGCCGAGCACGTCGACGAGATCGACCGGGAGTCCGCGGAGCTGCTGGAGCAGGCCCGGCGCGACGCCGAGACGTTCGGCGTGCCGGTCGAGACCCACACCGTCCTCTCCCACGAGAGCTTCGAGGAGATCTTCGACGTGGCGCGGGACCACGGGGCCGACCTCACGGTCATGGGCTGGGGCCCGGACTCCCACGGCGCGCCCGGTCGCGTCGAGGGGACGTTCGACGAGCTCACCGCCGACCTCCCCTGCGACTTCCTCGTGCTGAAGGACCGCGGGTTCGACCCCGAGCGCATCCTGGTGCCGACCGCCGGCGGGCCGGACTCGGACCTCAGCGCGAGCGTGGCGACCGACCTCCGCGCCGAGTACGGCTCGGCGGTGACGCTGCTCCACGTGGCGGACGGCGACGAGGAGTCGGCCCGGGCGTTCCTCGAATCGTGGGCCGCCGACCGCGGCCTCGCCGACGCCGACCTCCGCGTCGAGACCGGCGACGTGGAGGCGGCCATCGAGCGCGCGGCCCGCGACCACACGCTGGTCGTGCTCGGCGCGACCGAGCGGGGGATGCTCTCGCGGCTGCTCGGGGGATCGCCGGCGCTCGACGTCGTCGACCACCTCGACTGCTCGGTGCTGCTGGCCGAGCAGCGCCGGCGGCGGTCGCTGACCGAGCGGCTGTTCGGTCGGTAGCCGACGCCGACTGTCGGCCCGGTCCGTACCCGCCGGCGACGCGTCGGACGGCCGCCGGCCGCTTCCGGGCGTTTCGAACACTCCGTTTCGACCGGCCGCTGTTTCGGAAACGACAACCGGACCGGGGCTCGGATTCCCGTGGCCGTCACTTTCGTTACCGCGCGCAGGGTATCGTCCTGGAAGGAGCGACGCATGGCAGAGCACACTCGTACTCTGGGGTTCAGGGTCGCGTTCGCGCTGGGGCTGGGGACGATGATCGCCGCGGGCATCTTCTCGCTGTCGGGCACCGCGGTGGCGGCGGTCGGCAGCAGCGCGGTCGTCTCGTTCGTCATCGCGGCGGTCATCGCGGGAATCACGGCGGCTTCCTACTCGGAGTTCGCCTCCATCTACTCGGAGAACGGCGGCGGCTACCTCTTCTCCTCGCGCACCTTCGAGGACGACCGACTGCTGTTCGCGGTCGGCGCGTCGCTGTTCATGGGCTACTGCGCGACGACCGCGTTCTACCTCGCCACGATGGGCGAGTGGTTCCACCAGTTCCTCATCCCGCACGGGATACCGATCCCTCACGGGACGGTCGCCGTCGCAACCGCGATACTGCTGGGCTACCTCAACGCCCAGGGGACCGAGGAGAGCGGGACGTTCCAGGTGCTGGTGACCGCCGCGAAGGTGGCGGTGCTGCTGGTGTTCATCGCGGGCGCGTTCGTCTACGAGGGGCCGGCCCAGGCGGTCGGCACGTTCGCCGGGGAGTTCCAGGCCGACGCCGGGGGCATCGTCTCCATCGCCGCGGTCGCGTTCATCACCTTCTTCGGGTTCTCGGCCATCGCGGCCAGCGCGGGCGAGATCATCGAGCCCCGCCGGGTCGTCCCGCGGGCCATCGGCGCGAGCATCCTCACCGTCACCGTCCTCTACATCTTCGTCATCGTCGCCATGGTCAACTCGCCGATCCCGCCGGAGGTCGTCGCCCGCCAGGGCGAGACCGCGATGGGGAAGGTCGCGGCCGCGTTCCTGGGCAGCTTCGGCAAGTGGCTCATCGTGGCCGGGGCCATCTTCAGCATGGTGTCGGCGTCGAACGCCTCCATCCTGGCGGCCTCGGGCATCGGGTCGCTGATGGGCCGGCAGGGCCAGGCGCCCCGGCGGTTCAGCCGCATCCACCCCGAGTACGGCACCCCGTTCTGGAGCGTCACCGCGGTGACCGCCACCATCTCGCTGCTCGTCCTGGTGTTCATGTCGCTGTTCCCCGCGGAGGGCGGCCTCGGCGTGCTCCACCTCGGGCTCGACGCGCTGACCGGCTTCGCCAACCTCAACCTGCTCGGCCCGCTCGCGGTGGTCAACGTCGCGCTCATCGTCTCCCGGCGGCGGTTCCCCGACATGGACCGGCCGCTGGAGGTGCCGTTCACGCCGTGGGTGCCGATCCTGGGCATCATCGCCAACCTCGCGCTCATCACCAACCTGCCGCCGACGGGCATCGCCATCGGGGTCGCTGTCGAACTCGTGCTCGTCGGCGCGTACCTGGCGTGGGGCGGTGCACCCGACGTCGAGGAGCTCACCAGAGAGGCCGTGGGCCGGCGCCAGCCGCTCGGCACGACAAACGGCGGCGACGTCGTGGAGGCGGCCAGAGCCAGGGTGTCCGACCGGACCGCCGCGGCGTCCGGGGACGCGGACCTCGCGGCGGCCGCCGAGGAGATCGCCAGCGCGGAGGAAGCGGCCGCGGCCGAATCCGAGGACCGGTTCCGGGTGCTGGTCCCGGTCGCGCGGATCGACCGCGCGCCGAGCCACGTCAGGCTGGCCGCGGCGCTGGCGAACGTCCGGGCGGACGACCCGATTCTCCAGGTCGTCAACGTCACTCACATTCCCGAGCAGACGCCGTACGAGACCGTCGAGGACGACGCCCAGAAGCGGGCGGACCGGCTCGTCGAGCGACTCGGCGAGGCGGACGTGGACGCCGAGTACACCGTCGAGGGTCACATCTCCCGGGACATCGGCTTCGACATCAACAAGACCGCCCGCGACGACGGGGCCGACCTCATCCTTATGGGATACCCCCAGGAACACTACGAAGTGACCGAGAAGGTCGAGTACGACGCGCCCTGCGACGTCGTGTTCGCGCAGGGCTTCGACGCCGAGGACACCGACCGCATCGACACCGTCAACGTGGGCGCGGGCGGCGGTCCCCACCACGACGCGATGCTACCGCTCGTCGGCGCGCTCGGCGAGGCGGGTGCGGCAGTCAACGTCGTCAACGTGCGGCCCGGCGGGCGGGGCGAGGGAGCCGGGACGCCGGAGGTGATACGGGAGACGCTCGACGCGCTCCCTGCGGGCATCTCGGTCGAGAGCCACCAGATCGAGGCCGACACCGTGGCCGACGGGCTCGTCGACGCGGCCGCCGACCTGGGCGGTCCGCTGCTCATCGGCGCGTCGCGGACCCGACAGTTCAAGCGATGGGTGCTGGGTTCGACGCCCGATCAGGTCATCCGGCGGGCCGACGACCTCGGCGTGCCGGTGCTCGTCTACGCCCGGCCGACCGGCGTGGCGGGTCGGCTCAGGGAGGCGATAACGCCGTTCGGTCGGTACGTCCGTCGGATCTTCGGATGAGAACGGGACGCTGACGGTGGGACCGACCGCTACGTCTGCCAGTAGGCCGGCGTCAGCAGCACCAGCACCGGCAGGATCTCCAGCCGGCCGATCCACATCAGGAACACCATGAACAGCTTCGTGCTGGGCGGGAACGGCAGGTAGCTCTCCATCGGCCCGACGATGCCGAACCCCGGCCCGACGTTGCCGAGGGTCGCGGCGACCGCGCTCATCGCGTCGAGCGCGACGAGGTCCGCCGCGGGGACCCCGATGACGTACACGACCATGGTGCCGAAGAAGAAGATGACCAGGTAGAGCAGGGTGAACGCGTAGATGCCCCGGATCGCGCGCTCGTCGAGCGCCCGGCCGCCGAGCCTGACCGGCCGGACCGCCTCGGGGTGGACCGTGGTGAACAGCTCGCGCCGGAGCGACTTGAGGATGACCAGCCACCGCACGATCTTGACCGCGCCGCCGGTCGACCCCGCCGAGCCGCCGACGAACAGCGCCACGAACAGCACGTACTGGGCGGGCCGGCCCCACTGCGCGAAGTCCATGCTGGCGTACCCGGTCGTCGTCACGAGCGAGACGACCTGGAAGACCGCGTGGCGGACCGACAGCTCCACGTTCCCGGAGAGGGGGCCGACGCGGGTCGGCTGGAGGGTATCGCCGGTGAACAGCAGCACCGCGACCAGCCCGGTGAACACCGCCAGCACGCCGACGTAGAACCGGAACTCGGTGTCCTCGCCGAACACCTCGGGTTCGCCGTTGAGGGCGTGCCAGAACAGCGCGAAGTTGGTGCCGGCCGCCACCATGAACGGGACGATGAGCCACTGGACCGCCGCCGAGAAGTACTCGATGCTCCGGGCCGCGGGCGAGAACCCGCCGGTCGCCATCGTGGTGAAGCCGTGGGCGACCGCCTGGTAGAGGGTCATGTTGGGCGCGAGCCCGACGATATGCAGCCCGTAGAGCAGCACCATCTCCAGCGCGGTGATGCCGAGGTACGCCGTCCAGAGCGCGCGGGCGGTCTCGGCGATCCGCGGCGTGAGCTTCTGGATGCCCGGGCCGGGCGCCTCGGCGTCCATCAGCTGGGCGCCGCCGACCGACAGCTCCGGGAGGATAGCGACCGCCAGCACCACGATGCCCATCCCGCCGAGCCACTGGGTCTGCTGGCGCCACATCATCAGCGCCCGCGAGTGGGTGTCGAAGCCGATGTCGCCCATCACGGTGGCCCCCGTGGTCGTGAACCCGCTCATCGACTCGAACAGGGCGTTCACCGGGTGGGCGACCGTCCCCTGGCCGGCGATGACGTAGGGGAGCGCGCCGACCACCGAGACCGCGAGCCACGTCAGCCCGACCATCAGGAACCCCTCGCGGGCTCCCAGGTCGGGGTCGTCGTCGAGCCGTTCGAGGCTCCAGCCCGCCGCGACCGCGACGGCCATCGACGCCAGGAAGGTGACCAGCCCCTCGCCGTAGAACGCCGCCAGCGCGAGCGGGAACACCATCGCGACCGCCAGCCACTTCACCACCGTGCCGACCAGCGCCACGCTGGCCCGCCAGTCGACCCTGAGATTCACCATCGTGTACTCCTACAGTCGGTCGCTGACGGCGGCCAGCGCGTCGCGCTCCGCGAACGCGACGACGTGGTCGCCCGGCTCGATCACGGTGTCGCCGCGGGGGACGATGAACCGGCCCTCGCGGGTGATGGCGCCGATGACGAACCCCTTCGGCAGGTCCGCGACCGCCTCCCGGATGGGCCGGTCGATGAGGACGCTCTCGTCGTCGACCTCGATCTCGAGCACCTCGGCCTTGTCGGCCTCGATGAGCGCGACCTTCTCGGTGTGGAGCTCGCGGGTGAACCGGGTGATCTCCTCGGCGGTGACCTCGCGGGGGTTGACCGCCACGTCGACCCCGACGGTCTCGAACAGGTCGACGTACTCGGTGGTCTCGACGACGGCCACGGTCCGGTCGGCGCCGAGCCGCTTGGCGAGCACCGACACCAGCAGGTTCTTCTCGTCGCTCTCGAGGGCCGCGACCACGGCGTCGGCCTCGTCGACGTGCTCGCGCGCGAGGAACTCGGCGTCGGTCGCGTCGCTCTCCATCACCACGGTGTCGGGCAGCTTCTCGGCCAGCTCCCGGGCGCGGTCGGGGTCGCGCTCGATGAGTCGGGGGTGGAGCCCCCGCTCCTCGAGCTCCCGGGCGGTGTGGTAGCCGATGTCGCTGCCGCCGATGATGACGAGGTCCTCGTTGCTCGACGGCGTCTCCGCCGGGGCGACCTCGCGGGCGAACGCCTGGACGCTCTCGGGGCTGCCGATGACGACCACCTTGTCGCCCGGCCGGATGCGCGACTCCCCGCGGGCGATCTCGACGTCGCCGTTCCGGAGCAGCGCCGCGAACGTCAGCGAGTCGAACCGGTCGGCCTCCCGGACGGTCTGGTCGGCGACCGGGCTGTCGTCGCTGACCTCGAACTCGGCCATCTGGACCGCCCCGCCGGCGAAGGGGTCGACGTCGCGGGCCGCCGGGAGGCCGACGACCCGCACGATGTCCTCGGCGGTGAGCAGGTTGGTGCAGACCATGAAGTCGACGCCGAACGCCTGCCTGTCCGCGGCGTGCTGCCACGTCTCGAGGTAGTCGACGTTCTTCACCCGGGCGATGGTGAACGGGTCGTCGATGGTCTTGGCGGTGCCGCAGGTCACCAGGTTGGTCTCGTCGTCGTCCGTGCTGGCGATGATCATGTCCGCCTCGTCGATGCCCGCCTCCCGGAGCGTCGACAGCGACGTGCCGTCGCCCTCGATGGCGAGCACGTCGAGCGAGTAGGTCAGCGTGTCCACTCGCTCCGGGTCGGTGTCCACCACGACCACCTCGTGCGTGTCCGCGAGGCTGGCAGCGATGGACGACCCGACCTCACCCGCCCCGACGATGATGACGCGCATCGGTACCCTCCTTGCTCATCCTTGGAGGCCTTTACAAGTCCCACCGTATGACGATTTCCTTTCCGAACGAGCCGGCCGGGGGACCGACGACCGCGCCGAGCGCCCCGAGCGTCGACGCGAACCGGCTCGCGGCGGTTCTCCGACTGCGAATCGCTCCTGTAACCGACCGCGGGGCACGCGGACTCACCCCTCCTCGACCAGCCCGTCGACCAGGTTCGCGAACCGGTCGACCATGCGCTCGGGCAGCGACGGCGTGATCTCGCCGAGCAGGTCGGCGGTGGCCGCCGGCCGTGCTGGTTCGAGGAAGACCCGGTTGCCCTCCCGGCGCTTCTCGACCAGGTCGTAGTCGGTCAGGTTGTCGAGGTGCCACTCGACGGTGCTGCGCGCCAGCCCGAGGTCGTCGGCGAGCGCGGCGGGCGTCGTCTCGCCGGCGTCGAGCAGGTGGGCCAGCACGTCGCGGGCGGTCTCGCGCCGGAACATCGCGAGCGCCGACCGCTCCCAGTCGTCGTACGCCGGCGGGTAGAGGTGGGTCCGGCCCTGGACCTCGTCGGCCACGACCTCGCCCTCCTCGCGGAGTCGCCGGAGGTGGTACTGGACCTGACCGGGGGCGACGTCGAGCCCCCGGACCACCCCGTTGAAGTGGACGCCCGGGTTCGCCCGGACGTGGTCGGCGATGGCGCGGCGGGTCGCGTTCATCGCCGGCCCTCCCGGTCGCCGTCTCGGCGGGAAGTCGATTCCTCCGCGCCCGCGCCGCCACTGTACCCGGCGCGCCCGCCGTCGCTTCGCACGCGCGGCTCTGACCCCTCGGCGGCGGCCTTCCGGGCAGAGCGGGCGTCGTACACCGCCGCGACGACCAGGGCCGCCATCGCGGCGTCGAGGCCGTGTTCGAGCAGGTGGTGGGACCCCGCGTCGACCGACCCGGTGAGCGACAGCGCCGCGACGCCGGTCCGGGCCAGCAGGGTCGCCAGCGCCAGCGTCACCAGGAGGTACGACCGCGAGCGCCGCCGGACCAGCGCGGCCAGCGCGAGGCCGAGCACCACCGCCGAGCCCAGCCCCGCCAGCGCGAGCAGCGCCACGAAGGCCGGGTCGGGGCTCGCGACCGGGCCGGCGTGGAGGACGACCGGCCGCGACAGCGTCGGTTGCATACGTGCCGGTAGTCGCTCCGACGGTTTACCGATTCGGATTCGGCGACCCCCGGGACGGACGGAACGGCCCGACCAACGAGCGCGTTCCCGGCGGAAATCCGCGATTACGCGGGTGGAAACCGTTCGAGGGCGGGAACGATGCCCGTCGTTTATCCGGCGGCGCTCGTCCGGTATCGGAGACGTCCCGCACCGAAGCGACGCCGCTCTGACGTGGGGTCGCGTCTCCAGACGGCGCCAAGACAGCGGAAACGCCGGTGTGGCCCGCGGCGGTCGAAGCAGCGGAAACGGCGGTGTCCGCACGGCGGCGAGACCGGCCGAGGCCCGTCTGAGGGACGGTAGGGCAGCGGAAACAGCGGTGTGGAGCGACGGACCGCAGACAGCGGAACCGACGGGGTCGACGCTGGTCGACCATCAGGAGTCGGTCTCGGTCGACCCGGGTTGTCGAGCACGGTGCCAAATCGGCCCGGATCGACCGGAGACCGACCATCGGTCGACGCCGGAACGGGGGGCGTACCCGGCGCTCAGTTGAGGCGCGGGTCGGGGGCCTCGACCTCGCGGCCGCAGCGCGGGCACCGGTAGCGCGCGCCGTCCGCGGCGACGAACTTCCGGGTCGGTCCGATATACCAGCAATCGGGGCACCGCCGGATCGGGAGTCGTATCACGCCCGGAGAGACGCGCCGGACGACCAAAAGGCGGTCGCCGCCGGCCGTCCGCGACGGTCGGCCCTCCCCACCGCGCCCCATCGCGTCCGGCGGAAAACAGCGGAAACTGCGGTGTGACGGTGGGCGACGCCGCCGGAGGAGAACCGCAAACCGCGACGTCCCGCCGACCGCGGACGGCGACCGACCGCGACGCCCGGCAGACAGCGGAAACGACGGGGTTGCCGGAAAGTGGCGCGGAGGTCGATCGGGGGTGCGGTAGCTGCGAAGCGACTGGTGGCCGGTGACGGACTCGGACGGTGGGAACGACGAGACCGGGACATCGAGCGCGGAACTAATGGCGCTGCGGCCCCCAGGTCCGACGATGGCAGTTCGACGGCGAGACGGCATCCACATCGAGGTCCCCGCGGGCGGCGGGGACGGCGCGGACGGCGGAGGTGCGGACGGACCCGGCGGCGCCGGGCGGACCTTCGTCGCCGACGCGTCGAGCGCGGTCGGCGACGTGAACGTCGTGAGCCACGCCCACGCCGACCACACCTTCAGCCGGACGCCGGAGACGGTGGTCTGCTCGGCCGCCACGGCGGCGCTGGTGGAGGCCCGGACGGGCAAGTCGGTTCCCGCGTACCGGGAGGGGACCGACGAGGTGACGCTGTACCCCTCCGGCCACGTCGTCGGGTCGCGGGCGGCGCTGGTCGAGGTCGACGGGCGCGACCGGGCCGACGGGGCCGACAGGCGCTACCTCTACACCGGCGACTTCTCGGTCCGGGACCGGCTCTACCTCGAGGGGTTCGACCCGGTCAACGCCGACGTGCTGGTGATGGAGACCACCTACGGCGAGCCGGACTACCGCTTCCCGGCCGAGGACGAGCTACAGGCCGCGATCCGGGACTGGCTGGCCGACGCGCCCGACCGGCCCCTCTTCCTGTTCGGCTACTCGCTGGGCCGGGCCCAGAAGCTCCAGCGGCTCGCCTCGCAGGCCACGAACCGCCGGCTGGTGGTCCACGACGCGGTCCGGACCGTCAACGACGCCGTCGAGTCGGCGACCGACCTCTCGTTCCCGGCCGAGACGCTGGCCGCCGACGGCGGCGACCCGCTGGCGGGCGACGAGGTGGTGGTCTTGCCGACCCACCTCTCGCGGACCGACTGGGTGACGGACCTCGTCGAGCGCCACGACGGCCTGAAGGCCGGCTTCTCCGGGTGGGCGGTCGACGAGTCGTTCCGGTACCGGGGCGGCTACGACGTCACCTTCCCGCTGACCGACCACTGCGACTTCGACGAACTGGTCGCGACCGTCCGGGCGGTCGACCCGGAGGTCGTCTACACCCACCACGGCTTCGACGAGGCGTTCGCCGACCACCTCGCGACCCGGTACGGGTACGACGCCCGCCCGCTGCTCGGCGACCAGACCAGGCTCGACGACTTCTGAGCGACGTACCCGATACCGAAGACCGGCCGTAACCGATTTCCGCGGCGAATTCGGCGGTTCCGGAGGCGGCAGAACAGGTTGGGGCCTCAACGTTTACGTCACTCAGCGCCGTTCGGTAAAATATGCCGGACGTAGCAATCGTCGGCGGCGGCCCCGCCGGCCTCAGCGCCGGGCTGTTCACCGCGAAGAACGACCTCGACACCGTGGTGTTCGACACCGACGAGACGTGGATGCACAAGGCCCACGTGTACAACTACCTCGGCATCGACGAGATCCTGGGCAGCGAGTTCATGGAGCGGGCCCGCGAGCAGGTCGAGAGCTTCGACGCCGACCTCCGCGTGGGCGAGGCGGTCACCGACGTCGAGGAGGACGGCGACGGGTTCACCGTGACGACCGAGGACGGCGAGTACGACGCCGCGTACGTCGTGTTCGCCACGGGGACCGACACCGAGCTCCCCGAGCAGCTGGGCTGCGAGACGACCGACGACGGCCTGGTCGACGTCGACCTCAACATGCGGACCAGCGTCGAGAACGCCTTCGCCGTCGGGTCGATGATCCGCGACCAGAAGTGGGAGGCGGTCATCTCGGCCGGCGACGGCGGCGCGGCCGCCCTCCAGATCATGAGCGAGGAGGCGGGCGAACCCGTCCACGACTTCGACGTGCCCGACGAGGAGTAGCCGACGGGGGACCGCCGTTCACACGTCCTGGCCGTACAGCGGCGGCCCGCTGGCGGTGTCGACGACCACCAGCGGTTCGGCGCCGTCGGCCAGCATCTCGCCGACGGCGTCGGCCTCGTCGCGCCGCTCGGCCGACTCGGTCATCCTGCGGCGGTGGACCTCGCGCGCCGCGTCGGTCAGGTCCTCGTCCAGCGAGAGCTCGTCGGCGAGCGTCCGCCAGATGCCGTCGCCGTAGAGGTAGTAGGCGTCGTCGTCGCGCCAGCCGAAGTTGTGCCGTGAGGAGTACTCGTACTCGCCCTCGCCCCTCGCGATCGCCGACTGGACGCTCGCGAGCGCGTCGTCGAGGTCGCCCTCGCCGACGCCGCGCTCGTCGGCGACGGCGGCGATCCGGTCCCGGGAGAACGGGTGCTCGGTGTCGGTCATCGTCGGCACCGAACTACGAGCAGGAGACATAGAGGTGTAACGGCGGTCGGGTCGGCGGCGGGGAGAAGCGGGACGGAAGTCGGGCAACCGGTGGGCGATCAGTCCGACCGGCGCTCGTCGGTCGCGAGTCGCTCGGCCAGCGACCGCGAGACGCCGGCGAGGTACGCCCCGCCCCAGACCGCGACCACCGCCGCGCCCGCGCAGTCGAACACCAGGTCGGTCATGGTGTTGGCCAGCCCGTGCTGGGCGAGCACGCTGGTCGTGCCGGTCCAGGACGCCAGGCCGTCGAGGCCGAACTCCAGCAGCTCCCAGAGCACGCCGAACGCCATCGTGAAGATCAGGATGAACGCCGCGACGAACTTCCGGGGGAAGAACACGGCCGGGTCGTGGACGTCGAACGCCCGGACCGTGGCGTACCCCGCGGCCGCGACCAGCGACGACGACAGCGCGTGGGTGAGGTTGTCCCAGAGCGCGATGGCGCCGTACAGCCCGAACGAGCCGAGCGCGTGGAGGAACACCGGGACGACGATCCAGAGCGTGAGCCGGAGGTCGATTGGGAGCCCCAGGTCGCGCTCGAGCAGCCCCGGCAGTTCCATCACCGCGAGCGCGATCGAGGCGTTGACCACGGTCGCGACGCTGCGCTCGTAGAGGCCCGCCAGCAGGACCGCGACCAGCGCGACCTGGAACGCGCGGACGACCTGGCGCTGGCGGGGGTGGGCCGACGCCGCCGACTCGGCCCGGGCGCGCTCGCGGATCGGGTCGTCGGACGAGCGCTCGCCGGCTCGGGCGGTCGAGAAGGCGAGGCGCTCGCGGTCGACCCGCCGGAAGTACGCGGCGAAGGCGACCCCGGCGAGGACGCCGACCCCGGTCGCGGCGGTCAGCGACCACATCACGTGGTAGAGCCCCCGGAGCGCGCTCGTACCGAGCGTCACGTCCGCGACCCACTGGACGACCGCCCACGCGCCCGCGGCCGCCATCGTCGCGGTGACCACGAACGCGACCGCGAAGGCGGGCGACATCTCCACCCGGGTGAACGCGTCGAACTCGACCGCGACCGCCAGCGCGAGCGCCGGCACCACCAGGAACGTCGCGACCGACCGCGGCAGGACCGGGTCGACCGCCTGGAGGGTATAGGGAACCGCGACGAACACCGACACCTCCCACGGGAGCGTCGCGGTCCAGCGCCGGTAGGCGACCGCCGGGACCAGCGTCACCGCGACGGCCGCGACCCCCAGGCCGGCCCAGAGGGGGTCGCCGTCGCTCGCGCTGGCCGCCGCGGCGACCGCGACGCACGCGACCAGCGCCCACGTCAACACCGCGTTCCGTCGCCGCGCGACGATCCCGTCGGCGACGTCTGTCCTCCCTGACACCGGCGACCGTACGGGCGGCGTGCGTAAAAGCGTGGAGTTCCCGCCGTCCGACGACAGGTCGCGGCGCCGGGTCGCGGCGTCGCTTGCCGGTTACGGGGCGCCCGCCCCGGGATTAGCAGAGCGTTACTATGCAAGGTCGGGTCCGCGCGACGGTTCCGGAACGGTGAAACGTTTGAACGGCGCGTGAACTGTCCGCCGAACCGAGAGCTACCGTTGCAAACCCCGGCTTGTCCCGACACGGAACCGTTCGAACGCGCGAAACGCGGTTCAACCGAGTTACCACTTCATGGGCCAGTAGCGCGAGGAGTCGAACGGGGGAACACCAAATGACCACACCAAGTTCGGCGTTCTCGGAGACCGTGGAGACCTGCGAAGCGTGCGGCGAGGCGACGCCCCACGACGTCACCATCGAGATACAGACCGAGAGCAAGAAGTCCGAGAACACCGAGTTCTCGCGCGAACCGTACCGGGTCGCGGAGTGCCTGGAGTGCGGGGAGACGACGAGCAAGCGGATGAACAACGCGTAGACGATACGAGCCACCGCATCGCGCGTGCGACGGTACAGACGTATCGGCGGCTTTTTCTCGCGACCCGCCTCCGACAGAGTCCCGACGAGTCCGTCTGATCAGTCGCGGGTCTCCGGTGCCTCGTCCGCGGCCTCGATCTCGCGCGCGGCCTCGAGGATGTACTCGTCGTCGACGTGGTCGAGCAGGCGCCGCTGACCGCGAGCGACCCGGCGCTCGATCTCGTCGTCACCGAGGTACGTGTCGAACCGCCGGTCGATCTCGCGCTCGCGGAGGTCGGCGAGGCGGTCCTCGGGGACGTCGGCGTCCGCGGGGGTCCGGTCGGCGAACCACTCGCGCCACCGCTCGCGGTCGCTCCACTCGCCGTCGAGTTCGGCCTCCCTGCGCAGCCAGTCGTAGTGGTCGGCGAATGCGTCGGGGTAGCCCCGGCCGCGCCGGACGTCGGCGAGGACCGTCAGCGCCACCCGCGCGCCCCGGCCCGCGGCCACGACCGCCTGGCGGTCGGCCTCCGCGGAGGGCGAGGCGACGTAGAGGCCCTCGACCGGCGTCCGGCCGTCGCGGTCGGCGTACTCCCGGTCGAAGCGCTCGTGGGCCTCGCCGCCGCGGGAGTGGGTCTCGAACATGGCGCCCTCGTCGTCGAGGCCGCGGAGGTACTCGCCGCCGTACCGCGTGGCGGCGACGACCCGCCGAGCCGTGACGCGCCGGCCCTCCTGGGTCTCGACGACGAAGCCCTCGCCGTCGGCGCGGGAGACCGACTCGACCATGTCGGACACGAGATCACAGCCGGCCTCCTCGACGTGGTCGTGCAGCAAATCGTAGAACGTCTCGATGCCGACGCCGCCGGGGAAGCCGGGGTAGTTCTCGAGGACCGCACACTGCTGGATCGAGGAGCGGCCCCGGTCGAAGACGACCGCGTCGAGGCCGTATCGGGCGGCGAACACGCCGGCCGAGCAGCCCGCGGGCCCGCCGCCGACGACGGCGACGTCCCGGTCGCAGTCGTGGGCCCGGTCCCGGTCGTGCTGGCGGTCGGCGCCACCCCCGTCGGTCGTCGTTCGGGAGTCGGCACCCGCGTCGGTTCCACCCTGCGTCTCGGGGTCGGTGGGGGAGTCGCCGCCGGCCATCGTCAGACGTCCCCCGTCACGATGTCGGCCACCCGCTGGCGGTCGAACAGCTGCTCGCCGCCGAACTCGTCGGGGTAGAGCCCCCGGGCCGCGCGTTCGAGCTGGAAGAGGTGGACGATCGGCCCCTGGTACGTCAGCCCGCCGTAGACGACCCGGTCGTTCCGCACCGCGGTGAGCTCGCCGGCGATAGGGTGGTCCTCCAGGTGGGAGTCGATCTCGCGCTCGAAGTACCCCTGGGTAACCTCGCCCTGGAGCCGGACGGCGAGCGCGTCGGGGTCGATCTCCAGCAGGGTCTCGAAGTCGACGGTGCCGCCGCCGGCCTGGGCGTCGGTGACGCCGTGCTTCGCCAGCGCGTCGCCGACCCGGAGGTCGTTCCAGTGCTTCGACTGGGTGCCGCCCCCGATCAGGTACGGGTAGAAGGCCTCCGGGGGCACGTCGGCGGGGTACAGGACGGCCACGTCGGGCGTCTCGTCGGGGAGGCGCGACCTGACGTCCGCCAGCACCTCGTCGTGATACTGCTTGAACGCCTCGTAGCGCGCCCGCCGCTGGAAGACCTCGGCCAGCTTCTCGAAGGCCTCGTACATCGAGTAGTAGGGGTAGTCGTGCCACTCGTACGCCCGCGTGAAGACGGTGTTGCCGAGGAACGGCGCGACGTTCTCCCGGATCTCGTCGACGTCGGCCCGCTTCCACTGCAGCCGGTTGCGCATGAAGTTGGGGTCGATGACGTGGAGGTCGGCGTCGAGCTCGTAGAAGACCTCCTTGTCGGTTCCCTCCTGCCAGAGCTGGGTGAGAGCGCCCTTGTCGACGGAGACGCCGGGGAGCTGCTCGTAGAGGTGGGAACCGAACCGCGCCTTGACGCCGATGGCCGACAGGCCGTCGGCCCGCCCGAGCGCGACGCCCATGTCGGCGTAGTCGGCCGTGTACGGGAACCACGTCTCGGGCGGTTCGTCGAACTCGACGGCGCCGACCGGCTCCATCCGCACCGAGTACGAGCCCGACGATTCGGTCGTGGCGTCGTTCCCGCCGGTCGACGCTTCCGTGGTCGTCGCCGCGTCGGTAGTCGATCCGGTCGACGAGCCCGTCTCGCTCCGCCCAGCACAGCCCGCGAGCAGACCGCCGAGGCCCACGGCCGCGCCCGTTCTCAGCAGTCGACGCCTGGTCGAGTCGCACCGCGAATCTCGCGCCATGAGGTTTAGGTTCGCCTAAACCGATAAAGAGATTTCGTCTTTTCGGCGCGCCTAAACCCGGCCGGAGTCACCGCGGCGCGCCGCACCGCGGACACAGCGGCGGCCCCGCCTCGGGGAGTTCGAGCCCGCAACCGGGACACGCGTCGCCGTCGGGCGACGCCACGTCGTCGGCGACGTCGGCGGTCGTCTCCCGGATCGCCGCCACGGAGCCGACGTCGTCCGGGGCTCCGTCCGGGCGCGGCTCGTCGTCCGTCGCGCCGACGGCGTACCGGGCGCGCTCGGCGACGAACGTCTCGTCGTCGGTCAGTTCCGCGAGGTCCGAGCGCGGGACGGTGAGGTCGCCCTCCGGCGCCCGCCCGAGCAGTCCGAGCGCCTCGGCGGCCCGGCCCCGGACGTAGGGGTTCTCGTCGGCCAGTCGCGCGCAGAGGGCGTCGCGGGCGTCGGCGAGCGCCGCGGGGTGCTCGCACCCGACGACCGCGAGCGCGGTACACAGGTGATAGCGCACGAGGTCGGTCCCGTCGTCGAGGTGCTCGGCCAGGTCCGCCGCCCGGTGGCGGAGCCGGTCGGGGTCGCCGAGCGCGACGTGTTCGAGCGCCTTCGCGAGCTTCTCGCGGACCTCGGGCTCGTCCAGCGACAGGCCGACCCGGAGGTCGGCCAGCGTCTCCGGAGAGGCGACGTCGTCGGGGCGCTCCAGCGCGACGTACCCCAGCGCCTCGGCCGCTCGCGCCCGGACGAAGTAGAACTCGCCGTCGTCGGCGAGGCGGTCGGCGAGCGGCGGGACGACCGGGGCGGCCGCCTCCGGCGCCGCCTCCGCGACCGCGACGAGCGCTTTCGCGGCCGAGAGCCGCACCGACCGGTCCGGGTCCTCGAGAAACGCCGCCAGAGCGGTGCGCACGGGGGCCGGGGCGCGGGCGAGGTCGCCGGCGCTCGACCGGAGCGACTGCATCGCCTCCTTGCGCTCCGCGACCGACGCCGACCGCAACCGATCGAGCGCCGCGACGGCCTCGTCGGTCGCGCCCTGCTCGACGAGCCTCCGCACGCGCTCGGCCGAGGGCGGTGAGGTGGAGTCGTCCATGAATCCGTTCGTCCGAACGAGGTCCGCGGAGCAACGTCAATATTTCCAGTCCAGGTGAAGCGTGTACGGACCCGAAGCGTGACTCGGCACCCGCTCAGTTCCGTATAGCAGTTAATGATTTACCCCTCGAACGCCGCCGCCAGTTCCCGGCGCATGAACTCCCGGCGGACCTTCCGGGAGCGCTCCTCCGAGAGGTAGTTCGAGAGGACCACCCGCGGGTCGTCGCTGCCCTGCTCGGCAGCGATGTCCTCGAGCCCCTCGAGGACCGCCTCCAGCGCCGACGTGTACGTGTCGTACCAGTACCGCCGGCAGAGCTGCGGACTCGGGCGCTCGCCGTCGATCTCCTCGGGCAGGCCGGCCCGCTCGGCCAGCCCGCGGAACCGCGACCAGATGGTCTCGCGGGTCGCGTGGGGGTCGGCGCCCTGCTCCGAGGGAAACAGGTAGCCCGACCAGCCCTCGCGGGCGGCCAGCTCGTCGAGGCGGTCGTCGAGCGCGTCGAGCCCGTAGACCAGATTCACCTCGCCCGGCCCGTTCTTCCGCTCGGCGAAGGTGACGTACGGCACTTCCCCGTCGTCGACGTCCCGGACGAACTGCGACACGTGGAGGGCGGCCACCTCGTTGGCCCGGAGTCCCCACGCCGCGAGCGCGACGACCAGCAGGCGCTCGTGGGGCGAGTCGGCGGCCCGGACGAGCGCGCGCACGTGCGAGGTGGAGAGCCGTGCGGGGTCGGACTCCGCGACCTGCCACTTGAACTCGTCGTAGAGCCCCGTTGCGGGGTTGACCGCCGCGAGGCGCCGGCCCACCAGGTGCTGGTACCAGTCGTCGACCACGCTCCGGACCCGGGTCTTCGTCCGGGCGCCGTACTCCCGGTCGTTGAGCCAGTCGAACGCGGCGTAGCAGGCGTGGACCGCCTCGTGGGTGGGGACGCCCGAATCGGTCGCCACCGGCGAGAGCAGGTCGTCGTCGCCGTTGGCCTCGCGGTAGGCCCTGACGTAGAGGTTGAGCCGGCCGCGCTTGGCGGCGATCGACGACTCCCGGAGCGAGTGGCGCGACCGCCGGCTGTCGAGGAACCCGCGGAGCGCCTCCAGGGTCGGGTCGTGGTCGGTCGCCCAGTCGTAGCCGGTGTCGTCGCCCAGCCCCAGGTCCTCGCGCCAGAACTCGCCGAACGACCGGTCGTGGTGGCGCCGGAGCGCCGCGAGGAACGCCCGGAGCCCCTCCTCGCGGAACCACTGGTGGGTGGGGCGGTGGGCCTCGGGGTCGCGCCCCGCGGCATCGAGTCGGGGTGCGACGACGTCCCAGTAGAGCTCGCGGAAGTCGTCGAGCGAGCAGGTCGGCCAGCGCACGTCCGCGAAGGGGTCGCTTGATTCCTTGGCCGTCGATTCGGCGGTCCCGCTCACGGGCAGTCCCCCCTGCTGGAGTCGTTCGGTCGGGGAAGGCCGCAAACTCCGGCAGTCGTGGATTCTAAGCGCGGCATTCTCGGGTGGTTCGCCGCTTCTCACGCTTCGCTTATAATTCTGTGGGAATAACCGACTGGTGGAGTCCGTTAGACCCACGGAATATTCGGCCGCGTCGCCGCCCGCACTGATAAACCGTATTTCGATATACTGAATCCGCAGCGGCGGTGCGCCGGGAGTCCCCGCGCAGAACGGTACGTGACCCGACCGAACATGTGCCGGACAAGTTCCACGGCGGTACCCCCGGAAGGAGGTCCACATGGTAGCGATTCGACCGATCCTCGCCGTGGCGACGGGCCTCCTGCTGGTCGGGGTGGGCTGGTGGGTCGCGAGACTGGAGGACTGGCACTCCTACGCGCCCGCCGGCGGCCGGACCGACGCGGAGGCGACCGAGACCGGGACGGAGAAACCCTCGGGGCTGCTCCGCTGGCTGACGACCGTCGACCACAGGGACATCGGACTGCTCTACGGCGTCTTCGCGCTCGTCTCGTTCGCCTGGGGCGGGGTCGCGGTCCTGCTGATGCGGACCGAGCTCGTGACCCCGCCGGTGGACCTGCTGGGGGCGAACTTCTACAACGCGCTGCTGACCACTCACGGCATCACGATGCTGTTCCTGTTCGGGACGCCGGTCCTGGCGGCGATCTCGAACTACTTCGTCCCGCTGTTGATCGGGGCCGACGACATGGCGTTTCCCCGGATCAACGCCATCGCCTTCTGGCTCCTCCCGCCCGCGGCCCTGCTCATCTGGGGCGGCGTCCTCTTGGAGCCGTTTCTCGGTGACATCTCGGGCGCCCAGACGGCGTGGACGATGTACCCGCCGCTGTCGGTCGAACAGGCCAATCCCGGCGTCGACCTCATGCTGCTGGGGCTGCACCTCTCGGGCGTCTCGGCGACGATGGGGGCGATCAACTTCATCGCGACCATCTTCGCCGAGCGCGGCGAGGAGGTGACCTGGGCGAGCCTCGACCTGTTCTCGTGGACCGTGCTGGTCCAGTCCGGCCAGATCCTGTTCTCGTTCCCGTTGCTCGGCAGCGCGCTCGTCATGCTGCTGCTCGACCGCAACTTCGGGACCGCCTTCTTCGCGGCGGAGGGCGGCGGGCCCATCCTGTGGCAGCACCTCTTCTGGTTCTTCGGCCACCCGGAGGTCTATATTCTCGTTCTCCCCCGATGGGCCTGGTGAGCCTCATCCTGCCGCGGTTCGCGGGCCGGAAGCTGTTCGGGTTCAAGTTCGTGGTGTACTCGACACTCGCGCTCGGCGTGCTGTCGTTCGGCGTCTGGGCCCACCACATGTTCGCGACCGGCATCGACCCGCGCATCCGGGCGTCGTTCATGGCGGTCTCCATCGCCATCGCGGTGCCGAGCGCGGTCAAGACGTTCAACTGGATCACGACGATGTGGAACGGGCGGGTGCGGCTCGCGGCACCGATGCTGTTCTGCGTCGGCTTCGTGGCGAACTTCATCGTGGGCGGCGTGACGGGCGTGTTCGAGGCGGCGATCCCGGTCGACCTGGTGCTGCACGACACCTACCACGTGGTCGCGCACTTCCACTATGTCATCATGGGCGGCATCGCGTTCGCGGTGTTCGCGGCCGTCTACTACTGGTTCCCGCTGTTCACCGGCCGGATGTACCAGCGCACCCTCGCGAGGTGGCACTTCTGGCTGTCGATGGTCGGCACCAACGTCACCTTCTTCCCGATGATCCTGCTGGGCTACGGCGGGATGCCCCGCCGGTACGCGGGCTACGACCTGACGGTCGGCCCCGCGGCCTACTTCGCGGACCTCCACCAGGTCGCGACGGTCGGGGTGTACCTGCTCGCGCTCGGCCAGCTCGTCTTCGTCTGGAACGTCGTCACCTCGTGGCTGGAGGCGCCTCGGGTCGAGGACCCCGACCCGTGGAATCTGGCGGACGACGGCCTCCGGACGCCCGAGTGGGCGTGGTTCGAGCGGAAGGTCGAGACCGCGCTCGCGGACGGCGGCGGCGGCGAGTCGGACGAGGGGGAGTAGTCGATACGTCTCCAGCGAGCGACTCGGGAGGCGCGCTCACTCGGCCGCGACCGTTCTCGTCAAGCTGTCGGCGACCTTGCCGCCGAAGAATCCGAAAATTCCGGCGAGCGTCGCGGTCGCCACGCCGCCGAGGGCGAATCCGACCGCGAAGCCGAGGATGCCGAAGACGAGTCCGAGCGCCTGGGTGTTCATACCGGAGCAAAGAGCAGGGCCGCCAGGTGCGTTGCGCCGAACGTCTTCGGGGCGGTCCAGTTGTGCGGGGCGGCCCCAGTCGTGCGGCGCGACCCCGCTACACGAGCGTCTCGGGCCTGTCGCCGAGGTAGTCGAACACCGCCCCGAGCGTGAACCCGTACGAGAAGTGCGCGCCGAGCGTCAGCACCAGGTACAGCGCCAGCGTCAGCCCCGTGTAGTCGACGTAGAACGCGGGCGCGAACCCGGTCCAGAGCACGAACCCGAACGGGATGCCCTTGACGGCGTACTTCTCGCCGGGCAGGTACGACCCGATCGACGCGAACAGCAGCGGCCACATCACCATCCCGGTCAGCAGGAACAGCACGTAGCCGACCGCGGGCGGGTTCGCCGCGAACAGCGCGTCGAGACCGGTGAGCTCGGCCAGCGTGGCGAACTCGTTGATGTCGAACGCGCCGACCGACGCCGCGATGAGCAACCCGACCGTCAGCGAACCGGTCCCGACCAGGCCGCCGACCGCGCCGATCAGTCCGTCGACGACGATGCCCCAGAGGTGGTCGAAGTCCGGTTCGGCCGCCTCCGTGGCCTCGCCGGGCAGTTCGGTCGAGAACTCTGACTCCTCCCCATCCATGTCGGTAGTTACCACATGACAGTGGATAAGCGTTGCTCTATGTAACATATAATTGTGGGGAACCAATAAGTATATGAAGCGTGTTATCACCACCCATGGTTCAGTTGGCCGGAGCGTTACTCGTCGCCGTTCACGAGGTCATCCCGGCCCAGTCCGGGATCATCCCGAAGGGGACGAGAGTGGAGGTGTTCCAACGAATATTCACGGTGTTCCTCGCGCTGGGGACGCTGGTGGGCGTCGTCGTCATCGGCTACATGGTGTACAACGCCTACAAGTACCGCGACCGCGACGGTCGGGCGGCCGACGACAGCGTCCCGAGCCTGGGCGAGTTGCCGTCCGGCGGCGGCGGCGGACGGAAGCTGTTCGTCTCGTTCGGCCTCAGCACGGTGATCGTGGTCTCGCTCATCGCGTGGACCTACGGCACCCTGCTGTACGTGGAGGCCGACTCGCCCGCCGAGGGCGAGCAGGGGCTCGAAGTGGACGTTGTCGGCTTCCGGTTCGGCTGGGAGTTCGTCTACCCCAACGGCCACACCGCCAGCACGCTGCGCGTGCCAGCGGGCGAGACGGTCCAGCTCACCGTCACCTCGGACGACGTGTTCCACACGTTCGGAGTACCGGGGTTGCGGGTGAAGACCGACGCGATACCCGGACAGACCACCGACACCTGGTTCCAGGCGAACGAGACGGGGACCTACCAGGCCCGGTGCTTCGAGCTCTGCGGCCGGGGCCACTCGTACATGACCGCCGACGTCGTGGTGATGGAGCCCGACGCGTTCGAGGCGTGGTACGCCAACACGTCGAGCCCGAACGGGTCGGCGTCGAACAGCTCCGCGCTCGGCGCGCCGGCGGGGCAGGGTAGCGCGCTGACCGCTGCGCCGGCGCCCGCACAGGGGGTGGTCGGATGACCGACGACGAGGTACCCGACGCCGGGACCGCAGCCGACGGCGGCGCGGCGTCCGACGGCGGCTACGCCGACGCGACCCACGGCGCCGACCACCACCACGACCTGCCCGAGCCCGGGAGCATCAAGCGGTGGCTGGTCACGACCAACCACAAGGACGTCGGCGTGCTCTACACCGTCACCGCGCTGTTCTTCCTGGTGTTCGGCGGCGTGCTCGCGCTGCTGATGCGGCTCCAGCTCTGGACGCCCGGCGCGAGCCTGCTCGGACCGTTCCAGTACAACCAGGCGGTGTCGGCCCACGGGCTCATCATGATCTTCTGGTTCCTCTCGCCGTTCGCGTTCGGGTTCGCCAACTACGTGGTGCCGCTCCAGATCGGCGCGAAGGACCTCGCCTTCCCGCGGCTGAACGCGCTGTCGTACTGGCTCTACCTGTTCTCGGGGATCCTGCTTGGCGTGTCGTTCTTCCAGGGCAGCACGTTCGCGGGCGGCTGGACGATGTACGCGCCGCTGAACCTCCCGGTGTACACCCCGAACATCGGGGCGAGCACCGCGGTGCTGGCGCTGACGATGTTCACCGCCTCGGTCACCATCGGCTCGGTGAACTTCCTGACGACGATGCACCGGATGCGCGCCGAGGGGCTGACCCTCCGGCGGATGCCGCTGTTCACGTGGACCATCCTGCTGACGACGTGGATGATGCTGTTCGCGTTCGCGGCGCTGCTGGCGGCGCTGATGATCCTCTCGTCGGACCGCCTGCTGGGCACCCAGTACTTCGCGGCCACGGGGCACGCCGGGTCGCTGCTGTGGGCCCACCTGTTCTGGTTCTTCGGCCACCCCGAGGTGTACATCGTCTTCTTCCCGGCGCTGGGCGTGATGGCCGAGTGCTTCCAGACGTTCACCGGGCGGCGGCTCGTGGGGCGCAAGTGGTTCATCGCGGCGATGGTGCTGGTCGCGCTCCAGAGCTTCTTCGTCTGGATGCACCACATGTTCCTGACGTCGATCAACCTCCAGATCAAGACGCTGTTCATGGCGACCACCATCGGCATCTCGCTGCCGTTCGACCTGATGGTGTTCGCGCTCATCTACACCACCGTCAAGGGCCGGGTCCGGTTCACCACGCCGTTCCTGTTCTCGTTCGGCGCGCTGATCCTGTTCATCCTCGGGGGCATCACGGGCGTGTTCCTCGGGGCGGTCGTGCTCGACTACGAGTTCCGGGGCACCTACTGGGTGGTCGCGCACTTCCACTACGTGATGGTCGGCGGCGTGACCGCGCTGGTCGGGGGCCTCTACTACTGGTACCCGAAGATGACGGGCAAGATGTACGACGAGTTCCTCGGGAAGGTCCACTTCGCGCTGTACTTCGTCGGGTTCAACCTGCTGTACTTCCCGATGTTCGTCGCCTGGGAGACGCCCCGGCGCGACTTCGTCTACCCCGAGGCGTTCGTGACCTGGCACCAGATCGCGACCGTCGGCGGGTTCATCCTCGGGGCGTCGTTCCTCGTGATGTTCTACAACCTCGCGGTCAGCCTGTGGGCGGGCGAGGAGGCCGGCGACAACCCCTGGCAGTACTCGACGACGACCGAGTGGGCCGTCCCCTCGCCGCCGCCCCTGGAGAACTTCCCCGGCCGGCCGTCGTTCTCGGGCGGGTCGCTGGAGTTCCGGCCGGGTGCGGGGCTCGCCAACGGCGGGGAGCGCGACCCCGGCGACCCCGACCCGCGGACCGCCTCCGACGGCGGCGCGATCGGGGCCGACGTCGAGGTCGACGCGCTCGCGGGCGAGGAGTCCGAGCCCGAGAGCCACGCCAGCGTCTGGCCGTTCGCCATCGGGGTCTCGTCGTTCGTGCTGCTGCTCGGCATGTCGGGCATGCAGGGCGCGAGCTACCCGTCGGGGCTGGCGGGCGCGGGCTACGTCGCGCTGACGGTCGGCGGTCTGCTGGCGCTGCTGTGGACGCTGGTCCGGATGGCCGGCGAGCGGTTCCACGGGCCGACCGGCCCGTTCGGCGAGAGCTGGCCGTTCGAGGCCGTCGAGAACACCAAGCTCGGCGTGTGGATCTTCCTGGCCAGCGACGTGGTGCTGTTCGGGGCGTTCATCGGCTCGTACGCCTTCATCCGGGTGGCCGAGGGGTGGACCGACTGGCACCACCTGATACCGGCCGCCCACGTCCCGCTGCCGGGGCTCGTCAACACCTACATCCTGCTGACCAGCAGCTTCACCGTCGTGCTCGCGCTCGTCGCGGCCGAGAGGGGGAGCCGACTCGGCCTGGTGGCGTCGCTGGCGACGACGTTCGTGCTCGGGGTCGCGTTCCTCATCAACAAGGCGCTGGAGTGGCTCCACCTGTTCCACGTCCACACCGAGGCGTTCCCCCACGGCTGGGACATCGGGACGAACGTCGCCTCCTCGACGTTCTACCTGACCACCGGACTCCACGGCCTGCACGTCATCGCGGGACTCGTCGTCACGCTCTACCTCATCAGGCGGGCGTGGAACGGCGCGTACCTCGACGACGACCGGCCGGTCGAGTACTTCGGGCTGTACTGGCACTTCGTGGACATCGTGTGGCTGTTCCTGTTCCCGCTGTTCTACATCCTGTGACCATGACCAGGCTCAAACTCTACACCGCGATTTACGTCGTCCTGTTCGCCTTCGCGACCGCGCAGGTGCTCGTCGAGCAGTCGGGCGGGCTACCCTACTGGACCGCGTTCTGGGTCATCATCGCGCTGTCGTTCGTGAAGGTGCTCATGGTCGCGTGGTACTACCAGCACCTCAAGTGGGAGCCCCGGTCGATCGCCTTCACGATGTTCGTGGGCCTGCTCGCGGCGCTGGCGCTGACGACCGCGGCCGCCTACTCGATCCTCTGAGAGCGGCCCAGCGGCCCCGCGGCCCCGCGCCGCACGGTCCGGGTCGAATCCGGGGCGACGGGATTCGACCACCCGGCGTGTCACAAGGATTTTGCTTCTGCGGGGGAATCGTCCGGTCGATGCCCTCCACACGCCGACAGTTCCTCGCCGCCACCGCCGGTCTCGGCGCCGCGACCCTCGCGGGCTGTACGGGTCAGAGCGACACCGACGCGTCGTTCTCGCCCGGCACCGACGACGCCACCGAGTGGCGGTTCCCTGACGCCGACCGGTGGTCGACCGCGTACGTTCGCGACGCCGCCGCGCCGCGGACCGGCGTCTCCGAGCGCTGGACCGTGGAGATCCCGGGCGCGAACGACCGGCCGGTCGTCGCCGACGGCACCGCCTTCGTCCCCGCGGTCGACGGCCTCGTCGCGCTCGACCTCGCGTCCGGCGACGAGCGCTGGTCGTTCGCGCCCTCCGGCCAGCCGTGGGCGCGTTCGCCGACGGTGGTCGACGGCACCGTCTACGCCGGGTTCGCCGACGACCGCGGGCTCCGGGCGCTCGACGCCGCGACCGGCGACGTCCGGTGGGCGGTCGAGACCCGCGGGTCGGTCCGGGCCGGCGTCGTCCCGAACCGGAACGGCGAGCGGGTCTACGCCGGCGACGACACCGGGCGCGTGTACGTCCTCGACGCCGCCGACGGTACGGTGGAGCACACCTACGACGTAGTCGGCGAGGTCACCGCGCTCGCGATGGGCCGGATAACCGCGGTCGTCGGGACGAACGGCGGCGAGGTGTACGAGCTGTACGACGACGGCGAGGCGTTCTACCCGCTCTGGCGGCGCCGGGTCGCCGGCGGCGTCCGGGACCTCGCCGTCGAGGACGGCGGGTCGGTGCTCGTCTCGGTGTTCGGCGACTACGTCTACCGACTCCGGAACGGCGCCCACGCCGGGACGAGCGCGTGGCGCGCCGAGTTCACGGCCAACGACTTCGCGGCCGCGGGCTCCCGCCTCGTCGGGGCGAACCTGTCGTCGACGGCGAGTATCGGACTCAGGGACGGCGAGAAGCGGTGGTCCCGGTCCGGCGGCGGCTCCTGTGCGCCCGCCGCGGCGGGCGACACGTTCTACGTCGGCGGCGAGTACGGGGACGACGCGAAGGGCGGCTACCTGGCCGCCTACCCCCTCGGCGGCAGCGACGGTCTCCTCAGCGACGGGCCGAAGCCCCGGTGGAAGCGCGACCTCCCCGGCAAGCCGACGGGGGGACTGACGGTCGCGGACGGGGCGCTGCTGGCCGTGACGAGAGGCGGCGACGCTCCCGACCGCGCGCACGCGTACGACCCCGCCTGACGCCACGCAATCCAGTCTGACGCCACGGCGCTCCGCCTGACGCCACGGTGTTCCAGACGAGACGAGTCGCCGCCCGGAGTCGACCCCCGGTGTTCACCCCGGCGCCTGCATCGCCGACACCGCCATGTACGTCAGCAGGAGGACGGCGTACACCGCGACCAGCGCCGCGACGACCTTGAGGTGGTAGACGAACAGCTCCTCGCGCTCGGTCTCCAGCGCGTCCTCGTAGGCCCGGCGCTGGTCGGCCGAGCAGGCGTCGGCGTGGAAGTCCCCGACGTGGAGCGCGCACAGTCGCTCGGTCCGGAACGGCCGGCTGCAGTGGGGGCACCGGCTCGGCGCCTCGCCGTCGGGCACCCGCACGTCCGAGTCGGCGACCGACACGGTCACCCTCCGAGGACGAGCTTGACCGCGACGCCGGCCACGAACAGCGAGCCGAACACCCACAGGCTCAGCAGCGCCGCCTGGGCGCTCGCCAGCCCGCGGAACCGCGCGGAGCTGTAGGTGCCCCAGAGCAGGAACCCGACGAGCAGGCCGCCGAACACCAGCGCCACCGCGGTCCAGCCGCCCACCGCGGCCGCGAACGCCGCGTCGCTCACGAGCAGCACCGCGCCGCCGCCGGCGACCAGGATCATCGCGAGGAACCCGGCGATCCAGGCCCCCATAGACCCCGAGTCGCCGGCCGACCGCGGCAGGTCGCGCACCGTCCCGCCGTCCGCCGGATCGTAGCGCCGCCAGTTCTCCATCCGGACGACGAACGCCCAGACCGCGAGCAGCACCGCGCCGGTCGCGAGGGCGCTCGCCAGGTAGGCTGTCTCGGCCATGAGAGTCGCTCCTGATAGATTGTTAGATAGTAACAAGCATAAAGGTTGACCCGGCGAGGACGACCACCGACGGCGAGGCCGGGCCCGCGATCCCGCCACACATTGTCTACCGGTAACACAGCTCAGTCAGTTTTAATAGACAACCGGTTGAAGAACTGAACACTTCAGCCGCCCGGACCGACCGGGCGCGCGAGGTGATACACCCATGAACTGTCCCCCACTCCGTGCCCGCACCCACGGTAGCTCCGCCGGGAGCGCCGCGTCCGGAGTGAAGGGGTTCGGCAATGCCGCCGGGAGTATTCCGGTGGCCGATGCCGAGCCGGGGACCCACATGGGCGATAGTCCGTATCGCCTCGAACGGACCACCCCGACCGCGTAGGGCGTTCGCGGCCGCCGACGGACCCGCTCCGTCGGCAACGCGACGCCGGGTCGGCTCGCTTCCTCCCGAACCCACGACCCGGAAGCGAGCCGCGTGCGTCGGGCGCGTGGTCCGTTCGGCCACGTCCTTCTCCGGCGCACCGACCCGGTAGCCGCGACGCGCCGTCGCGCGTCGGTCACCCGCCGACCAGACCCATCTGTGCTCCCGACAGCGCCGCCGCCGGCGGTCGCGGGCGAGAGCCCGCCGGGAGCCACCGACCGCGACCGCATCGACGCGGTTCCGACCGCGATCGAACGACGACCGACACACCGCGACCCACGCACCCGAAATCCGTGACCGTCCGAGCACGCACCCACAGACGCTGATCGCACCGACCCACCGATCGCCAACCGACCACACCACCGACACGACCCATGTCCGCACCTACGATAGACGCGACCGCAGACCTCGAAGTACACGTTCCCCGCGGCGACGACGGCACCCTGCGGGACGGCGTCGCCGCCGTCCTGGGCCGGAGCGCCGCGGTCGACCGCACGGAGGTCGTCGACATCTCGGGGGTGACCCCGACGCTCAACGACCTCCGGGTCGCCGCCTCGGTCCGGCTCCACGTCCGGGTCGACGACTCGGTCGAGGACGAGCGGGCGGCGGTCCGCGAGACCGTCGCCGACCAGTTCGGCGTCCGGGCCGTCACCGCCGTCGAGACCGACCGCTCGGCCTGACCGACCGCCCGGGCTGACCGACCGCCGGAGGCGACGCCGACGCCGGACGCCGACGACGCGGAACCCGGCGCACCGCCCGACGACCGACACCGACCCGACCCAGACCGATGCGACACACGCTACCCACGACCGAACTGCCCACGAGAACGACGCTGCGGACCGCCGCCGCCCGGGCGCTCGCCGCGACCGGCCGGTCCGCCCGGCGCGGGGCCGTCCTCGTTGCCGCGGCCGCGACCGTCGCGACCGCCACCGCGGCCCTCGCGGTCGCGCTCGGTGCGGGCGTGACGGGCCTGCCCGCGCACCTGCCGGGCCCGCTCGTCGCGCCCGCCCTGCTCGGCGCCGTCGCGGCGGCGGTCGCCGCGCTGCCCCTGCTGGCGCTGGCCGCGGCCCGGGTCGCGCTCCGCCGCCTCGACCGCCGCGCGTGAGGCGGTCCCCGGACGCGACCCCCGATAGGCCCCGCTTACGGCCGGGAAGGCCCGGCATAACAATGGAAACGGAGCACCGAGGACTCGGTGACATGGACCTGAAAGACATCACGCGCGGACTGCGAGGGGACGACGAGGACGCGCCGGCGGACGACGAGACGGGGGAGGCGACCGGCTCACGGTCGCCGCCCAGCGCCGTCGCCTCGGACCGCCACGAACCGTCCGGCGACGACACCTCGTCGGCCGGCGCCGACCGCGAGGACGCCCACGTCTGCCCGTTCTGCGAGACCGAGTTCGACCCCGACCGCGGCGCCTGCCCCGAGTGCGACGCCGAGATCGTCCTCCGGGGGACGCGGTAACCCGCCTCCCGCGAGGCCGAACCGACCGGAGACGCACCGGATCGGCTCGACTTCCGGCCGGGCCGGCGGCGCCCTCGAATCGGACGCCCCGGCGCGACCGGTTTCGACGCCCGGAGTCCGACCCTGACGCGTCGGCAACCGCCGCTTGTGGGGCGCGTAACCGGGGCCTGCCGCGCAACGTACGGACACTTTTACACCGCGGGACCCCGTGGCGAGTTCCAATGACCCGTCGGCAGACTCGTCGGCAGTTCCTCGGAGCCACCGCGTCGGTCGGCCTCGTCGGAGCAGCAGGCTGCGCCGCCCCGTTCAAGAGTCGGCGGCGCCGCGACAACGGGAGCGGTGGCGGCGCCGGGACGCCGGCGTCCGCGACCCCCGACCCGACGACCGAGGAGACGACGACCGAGCGGCTGGCACAGGTCGACGCCGAACCGGTCGACGTCCGCGGCGCGCTCTACGTGCCCGCGCGCGCGTGGAACACGTTCCAGATGTGGCACGACTACGACGAGTCGGTCATCGAGCGCGACCTGGGGTACGCCCAGCGGGTCAACATCAACGCCATCCGGACGTGGATCAGCTACGAGCAGTGGCGCGAGGACCCGGAGGCGCTCGAGCGGTCCGTCGAGCACTTCCTCACCGCGGCCGACGACCGGGGGATGGAGGTGCTGTTCGGGCTGTTCGAGAGCGTGGGCAAGGAGCCCACCGAGGAGAACCTCCACGCCACCGACCCGCTGACCGCGCCGCCGGTCCAGTCGCCGTCGAGCGAGGTCATCCAGAACCCCGACGAGTGGGACCGGCCCCGAGAGTACGTCCGGTGGTTCATGGACCGCTGGAAGGACGACGACCGGCTGCTCGCCATCGAGGCGATGAACGAGCCCGGCTGGCTCCCCAACATGAAGCGGTTCGCGGCCGGCATGTTCGGGACGATGGCCGAGAACCGCGGGTCGGTCCCGCTCACAGTCGGGTCGACCAGCCTCGCCAACAACGCCGACTACGTCGATTGGGGCGCCGACGTGCTCCAGTTCCACTACAACTTCCCGAACAACCGCGACGTCTACCGCGACCTGCTCCCGAACGCGGTGAGGCTCGGGGAGGACCTCGACATGCCGGTGTACCTGACCGAGTGGCAGAAGGTCGCCAACTTCGGCTGGGGCGAGACCGGCGTCGTCGACAACTGGCAGCCCGACTACGACTCGCTCGCGCCGGTCATCCACCGCCACGGCGTGGGCAACTTCTTCTGGTCGCTGATGGTCAAACCGGCCTACGTCCGGTACATGCGCAAGCGCGGCATCATCAACGGGCTGTTCCACGAGGACGGCGCGGTCTGGCACAGGAGCGACGCGCGGGCCATCAAGGCGATGTCGGGCGAGACCGACGTCTCGGAGCTCGAACAGCGCCGGGAGTGGCCCCAGTGGGCGATGGAGATCAAGCGCCACGCCTTCGGGAGCAGTCAGGAGACCGGAGAGTAGCCCGGCCCGACGCGGTGTCGCGGAGTGGAGGAGTAGACGCCGCCCGGCGCGTCAGTACAGCTCGCCGCCGAGCGGGACGTCCTCGTCGGGGCCGACCAGGACCGGGTGGCCGTCCTCGTCCGGGACGCCGACCGTCAGCACCTCGCTCTTCTCGCCCGCGATGCGGACCGACCCGAGGGTCGTCGCGCAGAGCACCTGTCGACCCACCAGCTCGCCGGGGTCGTAGTTGTACCCGGTCTGGGCCACCGACTGGACCTCCTCGTCGCCCAGGTCGATCCGGAGGATCGCCATCTCGGGCTTGTTCGTCTCGGGGAACGACTCGGCGTCGACCACCTCGCCGACGCGGAAGGTGGTGTCGAACGGGCTCTCGGTCATGCGAGTCGGAGTTGTACGGCGGTCGACTTAAACGTCGGACGTGGGTGAGGTGGATGCCCGGAAGGCGATGCGGGTGGTGACTGGCCGGGTGATGGTGGAAGCTATCACTGGAGGACGACAGGGGGAGCGAGCTACTGCCGTCACTCGTGGCCCGCGCCAGCACGCGCCGGACATCGAAGACAGTCGAGCGAACGCCGGTGGAGTGGGAGAACGGAGTTATCCCCGGCGTTCGCGTGCGTAATTCCGATTACGGCCGGCGGTCCTCCACGGCCTCCGCGCTCCGCTCGGTGACCCGCACGCCCTTCGCCGAGAGGTGCTGCATCCGGCGGCGGGCGAAGTCCTCCTCGGTCGTTCCGCGGGTCGCCAGCACGTACATCCGGGCGTTGCCGGTCGGGCGCATCGTCCGGCCGGCGCGCTGGGCGCCCTGCCGGCGCGAGCCCCCGAGCCCCGACGCCACGATCGCGAGTTCGGCGTCCGGCAGGTCGATGCCCTCGTCGCCGACCCGCGAGACCACGAGGGTGTCCCGGTCGCCCGACTTGAACTCCTGGAGCAGGTGCTGGCGCCGGGCGTGGCGCATCTCGCCCGAGATGAACGGGACGTCGAGCGCCTCGGCCAGCTGCTCGCCCTGGTCGAGGTACTCCACGAAGATGAGAGCCTTCGCGTGGGGGTGTTCGGCCCGGAGGTGGCGGATCTCGTCGAGCTTCGCGGGGTTGCTCGCGGCGATCTGGCGTTTCTCGTGACCCTCGGCGCTGCCGTACTCGTGGCGGTAGGTCTCGTCGTCCCACGGCACGTACCGGATCTGGACCTCCGGCTCCTGGACGTAGCCCGCCTCGAACAGCGCGTCCCAGTCGGTGCCGATGGGCGGGCCGATGAGGGTGAAGATCTCCTCCTCCTTCTCGTCCTCGCGGACCGGCGTGGCCGACAGCCCGAGCCGGTGCTTGCTCTGGAGGTCCGCGGAGCGCCGGAACACCTTCGAGGGCACGTGGTGGACCTCGTCGTAGACGATGAGCCCCCACTCGCGGCTGTCGAACAGCTGGCGGTGGCGGTCCATCCCGGCGGTCTGGTAGGTCGCGATCGTCACCGGCCGGACGTCCTTCGTCCCGCCGTGGTACTCGCCGATCTGGTCGGGCGTCAGGGTGGTGTGGGCCAGCAGTTCGTCGTGCCACTGGCTGGCGAGCTCCCGGCCCGGCACCAGGATGAGGGTCTCGCCGCCGACGGCCTCGATCGCGCCCATGCCCGCCACCGTCTTCCCGCTGCCCGGCGGGCCGACCAGGACGCCCGACTTCGACCGGACGAACTCGTTCACCCACTCCCGCTGGTAGTCCCGGAGGTCGAGGCGGAGCTCGACGTCGAGCTCCTCGCCGGTCTCCAGGTCGCGCTCGTCGCGGACCGGGTAGCCGGCCTCGTAGAGGACGCGCTTGACCGCGGCGACCGACTCCTCGGCGACCCAGCTCTCGGTGTCGGAGATGGGCGCCCGGAGGTGGCTCTCGTCGAGCTTCTGGCGCGCGACGTTGCCCATCAGGTCCTCGCTGGCGGCCTCCAGCACGACGTAGCCGTCCTCGTGGGTCCGGAGGACGAACTGCCGGGCGCGCTTCCACTGGCTCTCGATCCACTCCTCGAGGTGGGGCGACCGGTCGGGCAGCACGTCCCGGACGGTGCCCAGCAGCCCCTCGAAGTCGTCGAACGGCGCGGCCCAGACGTCCTCCTGGCGGATCTCGTACATGTACCCGCCGTCGCGGGTGGTGTCGACCAAGTGGGCGAACTGCGAGAGCTGCGCCCGGGTGAACTGGGTCGGCTGGTCGACCACCAGCTCGCGGCGCTTCGGGAACACCACCACGCGCTCGCGGTCGGCCAGCTTCCCCCAGTCGGTCGGGTACCAGACCACGGGGTCGTTCGAGACGTCGAGCCGCTCGACGCCCCGGCCCTCCGAGAGACCGGCCAGCGCGTCGTCGGTCTCGGCCTGTGAGCGGTCGAGCGCCCGGGCCACCTCCTCGGCGGTGACGACCGGCCGGCCGTACTGCTCGACTGCGTCGTGGAAGTCCTCGACGTCGACGGCGTCGGCGTCTCCGCCTGCCGAGTCGACGTCTCCCGGCTCCCGGTCCGGCGAGTCGACGTCGTCCTCGGCCGACAGCTCGGCGTCCGCGATGGCTGCGTCCACCGCGTCGGCGGGGTCCTCGTCCGGCGGGTCGGCGTCCACGGCGTCCTGCGAGTCAGTCATCGGACGCCCGTAGGGACACGGCGAATAAACGAGTTGTGCTATAAAACATAGGAATTATACATTGAAATCCACGTTGATTTTCCGACAACTGGCCACAAGATTTACATCTATCGGCTGACAGTCGGAGTAAAATTTGAGTAGTGGGGGTATGAGAGGGAGGTATGGACACGGGAATCGCGGCCATCGAACGCTGTGCGTACTGCCGGGAGTACGTTCCGATCACGGTCCTGCCGGTGGGTCACGGAGACGGAGAGATTTCGGCCGAGGTGGCCGTCTGCGAGGACTGCCGGACCGGCGGCATCTGAGACCCGCGGCGCTGACCGCCGGCCGCCGGGGTGCGGACGCCGGCCGCCACTGCGATGCGGCCGAGACGGCGAGCCCGTCGTCACGGCGATGCGGCGTGATGTCGACGTAGTGGTTACGCCACGGAAGCAGTCGCGACGAAGCGGACGCGGCGGGTGACCGGCAGACGACCGCACAGCGCCGGGTTAGCTCCCGCTTACCGTTTCGTTCGCCACCGTTCGCGCGTGAACCGGCAAGAGGCTATAACTACCCGACGGTCGTGGCCGCAACCGTGACTCTCCGAGACCTCCGGACGCTGGGCGTTCTCGCCGCGGCGTTGCTCGCGGTTTGCGGCGGCGCGGTACTGACGGCCGCGACCCTCCCCGGCGCGGCGGCGACCGACGCGACCCAGACCAGGATCGACTCCTGCACGACGATCGACCGGCCCGGCGAGTACGTCCTGACGGCCGACATCGAGAACGGCGGCAAGACGCCCATCTCGAAGGCGTGCATCAGGATCACCGCCGACGGCGTGACGCTCGACGGCGGCGGCCACCTCGTCGACGGGCGCGGCGTGAGCCACACCAAGGGCGTCGCGGTCGTCGGCGCCAGGAACGTGGTGGTGCGGAACGTCGAACTCGACGACTGGCACGCCGGCGTGCTCGTCGAGAGCGGGTCGGCGACGGTCCGGAACGTCAGGACCTACTCGAACGCCTACGGGGTCCGACTGGAGAACGCCACCGACGTCGCGGTCGAGAACAGCACCGTCGAGCAGAACCTCGTCGGGGTCTCCGCGATAAACCAGAGCGTGACCCTCACGAACAACGAGTTCTCCGGCAACGAGATCGAGGTCCAGCGCGAGTGAGTCGGGGCAGCGACGCGACTCTTCCCTTTCTCTCACTGCTGCCCGTTCCGTCGGCAGTCCCGCGGGTGAAGCCGCTGCCGGGTGAGCGGTCGGCGTCAGGAGTCGGTCGACGCGCGCCGCGCAGGCGACACCTGTCACTGTACGGCGATATCGTGTTCTGAGCGTACGCGACGGCTACGCGTCCGTAGCCCCGGCCAACGTTCGGCGCAGAGAGGCCATAACAAAGGGAAATACCGGGATACGGTCGGTAAGCGCGAGATGACCCTCGATAGAACCGCGATTCTGAGCCTCACGCTGACGATGCTGCTGGTCGCGTCGGCGCTGCCCGCCGACGTCGCCGGACCGGTCGGGACGGCGAGCGCCGACCACGACGACGGGCCGGTGTACACGGTCCGGCAGCCCGGCACGGACGTCTGCTACGAGATCAGGCCGTACAGCCACGACCACCCGAAGATGGTCCCGGAGGTAGTCAAGCGGGGGACGAACACGATCGGCGACGTGACGGGGCCGTACCGCGACCCCGACTGGGACGGGTTCGAGACCATCGAGTCCATCATGGACTACCGGTACCAGGACGACGGACGCGGACAGACCGAGTACTACGCGCCCTATCTCAACACCCAGTACATGTACGAGATCTGGAACTACGGCACCTACGGACTCTACAACTGGTCCGACAACGGCGAGAGCCACATGTTCTTCTACGAGAACGCCAACGGCGAGGTCAGCCTCGTCGTCAGACACGACCGGTTGAACAGCGAGGCGTATCCGACAGCCTCCCACCGGAAGTACAACGGAATATACGGCAACGTCTCCGGCGACGGGTTCCACGTGGACTCGCCCGGGGGCGGCCAGGCGACGTGGCAGTTCCGGAACCTCCCCGAGGGCGAGTGGGCCTACATCGACGACATGTACCCCCGGCAGAACATGGACGACGTGTACACCGACGCCGACGGGACCCGCTACGGCCATCGCGAGGCCGAGTACGAGTCGCGGCCGCTCCGCGAGTTCTCGGGCGGGGAGTTCAACGTCAACTGGTACTGGGGACCGGGCGGCAACGACGGCGGCGCGTACCGCGGGTTCCAGAACCTCTCGGAGGGCGAGAGCGTCACCATCGAACCCGAGTCGTTCCGGAACGTCGACGCGTGGGAGGTCCGGAACAACACCGGGCACGGCGACTCAGACGGTACCGTGGAACGGCTCCGGATGGACCGGTCGGTCGTCATCGAGCGGGGCGCGAACTGCATCGACGGGGCGAGCCTGGAGTCCAGCACCAACACCACCGAGGTCGGCCTGAACGTCACCTTCACCGCCGAGAGCGGTGCCGACCGGTATCAGTGGGACTTCGACGGCGACGGCCGGGTCGACCGGAACACCACCGACGCGACGACCTCTCACGCCTACGAGACCGATGGGAACATGGAAGTGACCGTGACGCTGGTCGCCGGCGGCCATACTCGACAGGCGTCCACGACGGTCGAGGTTCTGACCGGGGAGCCGCCGACCGCCGACTTCTCGGTGGACGACGACGCGGGCGACGCCGACCACGTCGTCGCCGGCGAGACGATCACCCTGAACGGCTCGGCCAGCTCCGACAACTCGGGCGCGATCGGCGGCTACGAGTGGACCGTCGACGGGACGGCGAGGACCGGCGAACGGGTCCGGTACGCGTTCGACGCGCCGGGCACCTACGACGTCACGCTCCGAGCGACTGACGGGACCGGTCGGACCGACACCGTCAACCGGACGGTCACCGTGGTCGCGCAGGACGACCCGAACGCCGCGGCGGCGGCATCCCCGACCGAGGTCGAGGCGGGCGCGCCGATACCCCTGGACGGGAGCGGGAGCGGCGACGGGAACGGAAGCGTCGAGACCTACGAGTGGAGCACGCCCTCGGGGGCCGGCACCGTGACCGAGGACGACGGCGGGACGGCCACCCCCGGCGCCAACGTCACCTTCGAGTCGCCGGGCGAGTACCGGGTCAACCTGACCGTCACCGACAACAACGGCAACACCGCCACCGACAGCGTGGCGGTCAACGTCACGGCCGGCAGCGACCCGACCATCGACGGCGTGACCGTCCCGTCCGAGGTGTCGGTCAGCGGGAGCCTCGAGGTGTCGGCGACCGCGAGCGACAGCAGCAGGCCGCTGGACTACGTCTGGCGGTTCCGGCAGGGCGGGAACACGGAGACCCGGTCCGGGCGAACGGCGAGCTACTCGTTCGACGGGGTCGGCAACGCCTCGGTCAAACTCACTGTCCGGGACGCGGCCGGCCGGACGAACGAGACCGCCTGGCGAGGCGTCACGGTGACCGCGAGACCCGACGCGGCGCTCTCGGCGCCCGGCGAGGCCACCGCCGGCGAGTCGGTGACCCTCGACGCGAGCGAGTCGAGCGACGAGGGCGGCGAGATAGCCGAGTACCGCTGGGACTTCGACGGCGACGGCCGGGTCGACCGGAACGGCTCCGACCCGACGGTCTCGCACACCTACGAGAGCTCCGGCACCTACGAGCCGACCGTGACGGCGGTCGACGACGACGGTCAGACCGCGAGCGCGTCCGCGAGCATCGCGGTCGGCGAGCGGGACACGCCGCAGTCCGGCGACGGTGACTCGTCCGGGAACCGGAAAGCGCTGAGCGACTCCGGCGGTGGCGGGGGAGCGAGCCTCGGTCCGCCGCCGGTCGTCACCGAGACCGAGGCGACCGGGCCGAACAGCGCGCTCGTCGACGTGCGCAACGCCCGGGGCGACGAGACCGTCGAGGCCGACCTGCCCGAGAGCGACGCGGCCGACCGGACCGGCGTCGGCTTCGAGCGCCTGGCGGTCGACCTCCGGGGCGACGACACCCACGTCGCCTTCGAGACCGCGGCCAGCGCGAGGCCGCCCGACGGCGTCGCCCGACTCGACGCGCCCGACGAGACGCTGGCCTACCTCGACCTCGGCGCGCGGTACCGCGACGCCGCGGTGGCGAACGCCACGGTCGAGTTCGCGGTGAACCGGTCCGCGCTCGGCGCGCTGTCGTCGGGCGACGACGTCGCGGTCTACCGGTACGACGACGGGTGGCGGCGCGTGAACGCGACGGTCGTGGCGGCGACCGACGAGAGCTACCGCATCGAGGCGACGGCGCACGGGCTCGGGACCCTCGCGGTCGGCGCGAACCGACCCCTCGCGGTGGCCGACGCGGCGCTCGCCGGGCGGACGGTGGCGACCGGCGACCCGGTCGAGGTGACCGCGACCGTCGAGAACCGGGGCACCGCGGCCCGGAGCGCGACGCTGAACCTCACGCTCGACGGGACCGCGGTCGCCTCCGAGACGGTCGAGGTGCCCGCGGGCGAGTCGACCGAGGTGACCCTGTCCGGGCCGGCGCCGGCCGCCGGGACCTACCGGGTCGCGGTCGGCGGGACCGCGGTCGGGAACCTCACCGTCAGGGAGACGATCCCGGCCGATACGTCGGTGACCGACGTGTCGCTGAACCGGTCGACCATCGAGGCGGGCCAGCGCGTGGAGATCACCGCCACGGTCGAGAACACCGGCGGCGAGCCCGGCGAGCGCGCGGTGACGCTCCGGCTGTTCGGCGACGCGGTGGCGACGAAGAACGTGACGGTGCCCGCCGGCGGGACCGCGGAGGTCACCTTCGTCCGGGAGGTCAACGCGGCCGGGAACTACACCGTCGAGGTCGGCGGGCGGACCGCCTCGCTCGGCGTGACGAGCGCCGACGGCGACGACGGCCTCGGCCCGCGCGCGCCGGACGTCCCCGGATTCGGGGTCGGCGCGGCGCTCGTCGCGCTGGTGGCCGCGACGCTACTCGCGCGGGTCCGGGGCTGAGCCGGTCGTCGGTCGAGGAGCGCCCGACGGCGTTTTCCGTCTCTCGGCCGTACCGAATCCCGGATGGACGAGGCCGGAGAGACCGAATCGTTCGGCGCGGAGCGGCTGTCGGACGCCGCCGGGCCGACCGCGAAGAAGGACCGCCTCCGGGAGTGGATACTGCTCGACGGGAACCGGCTGGTGGTGGCGGGCGGCGTCCTCGGCCTGGTGCTGGTCGTGGTGGTCGCGGTCGAGCGGCTCGGCTGGGTGCCGCTGCAGCGCGACCAGCCGACGTTCTACATGTTCAGCGCGCTCATCAGCGGGAACCTCACGCTCGTCACGGTCGTGGTGTCCATCAATCAACTGCTGCTCGGCCGCGAGCTCGAGACGCCCGGGTCGCTGGAGTCCGAGATCCAGAACGTCATCGAGTACCGGGAGGAGGTCGAGGACCACGCCGGCGAGATCGCGCCGGTCAAGCCGCTTGGCTTCCTCGAGCTCCTGTTCGAGAACACCCGCAAGGAGGCCCAGCGCATCGGCGGGATGACGTTCGGCGCGGTCGGCCGGGAGACCCGCTCGGAGGTCGACGAGGTGGTGGAGGCGCTGACCGACCACGCCGACAACGTGCTCCACGTCCTCGACGCATCGGGGTCGAACACGTTCGACGTGCTGTCGGTGACGCTGACGACCAACTACGCCCAGGAGATAAACCGCATCCGGCGGATCCGCGCGCGGCACGGCGACGACCTGCCCGAGTCGGTGATGGAGGCGCTGGACAACCTGATCGAGCACCTCCAGAAGGTCGACGTGGCCCGCCAGTACTTCAAGTCGCTGTACCTCCAGGAGGAGCTGTCGTCGCTGTCGCGGGTCCTGCTGTACGCCGGCATCCCCGCCGAACTGGTCTCGGTGCTCGCGCTGCTCGCGTTCACCGCCCAGAAGGGGACGCCGGTGCTGCAGTACGCCCACGTGCTGCTGCCGGTCACCGTGACCGTCGGGTTCCTGCCGCTGGCGCTGCTGCTGTCGTTCATCGTCCGGACCGCGACCGTGACCGAACGGACCGCGGCGACCATCCCGTTCACGACGCCCAGCCAGGAGCAGTGAGCGGGGAGAACGCGATTTTTCGTCTCGGATATCAACCTCGAACTGGACCACGACGCCCGGTTCGGCCGCGCGTGACACGCGAGCCGGAACCTATCCGCCGGTCCGGGCCCCGGACCTGTCGCAGCACCGAAGGGTATTAGGCGGAGAGGGTTGACCAAGCCGTTGGTGGGGGAAATGCAAACACATACCACACGACGGTCGGTGCTGGCGGCGCTCGGCGCTGGGGGCGTCGCGGCGACCGCGACCGGCCTCCTGCAGCAGGGCCAGACGTACCGAATCGGATCCGCGGTGTCGAGTTCCGGCGACCTCGCGGTGTACGGCCAGCGCCACCGGCGCGGGATGAACCTCGCGCTGGACCGGATAAACCGGGTCGGCATCGGCGACGGCGGGACGCTGAAGGTGTCGGTCGAGGACACGGCGAGTTCGCCCCAGACGGGGGTCAGCGCGGCCCAGAAGCTCGTCAACCAGGAGGGCGTCCCGCTCCTCATCGCGGCGGTCTCCAGCGGGGTGACGATGGCCATCGCCCGGTCGGTGACGATTCCGAACCAGGTGGTGCAGGTGAGCCCGCACAGCACCAGCCCCAAGATAACGAACCTCGAAGACGACGGCTACGTCCTGCGGACAGCGCCCTCGGACGCGTTCCAGGGGGCCGCGATGGCCCAGCTGGCGCTTGACCGGGACATCCGGCGGGCGTCGATAATCATGGTCAACAACGACTACGGCCGGGGGTTCGCCGACGTGCTCCAGACGACGTTCGAGTCCCGGGGCGGCACCGTCACCAACAAGGTGCCGTACAACTCCGGGAAGTCGTCGTACCGGCCGCAGCTCAACCAGGCGATGCGGGGCGACCCCGAGGCCATCATGTTCGTCGCCTACCCCGAGTCGTTCACCACGATGGCCAAGCAGGCGTTCGAGATGGGCATCAAGGACCGGGTGCAGTACGTCGGCGCCGAGAGCACGCTCGCCGATCCCATCAAGAACAACGTCCCGGCCCGGGCGCTGAACGGGATGATCGGGACCACCCCGAGCGCGCCGACCGAGAGCGAGGGCTGGCAGTCGTTCGTCTCGGCGTTCCGGCAGCGGTACGACCAGAAGCCGACGGTCTGGGCGGCCTACTCCTACGACGCCACGATGCTGTCGGCGATGGCCGTCCAGCGGGCCAAGGAGTTCACCGGGTCGGCGCTCCGGGAGGCCATCTACCCGGTCTCGAAGCCCGAGGGGACGACCGTCTCGTCGTTCGAGGCCGCCAAGTCCGAACTCGAGGCCGGTAACGACATCGACTACGCGGGCGTCTCGGGCTCCATCGACCTCAACGAGGCCGGCGACGTGCCCGGCACCTACCGGTGGTGGCGGTTCGCGAACGGCGACTACCGGATGCAGGGGTTCCTCGACGTCCAGCGCGACGCGGGCGGCGGAACCACGACGGCCGGCGGCGCGACCGCGACGCAGGGGTAGGCGCCAGCGATGGCTACCCTCCTCCAGCTGTTCGCCAACGGGGTCGTCTTCGGGAGCATCGTCCTGCTGGCGTCGGTCGGGCTGTCGCTGCTGTACGGCATCGGCAACTTCGCCAACTTCGCCCACGGCGAGCTGCTGACCATCGGCGCGTACGTCGCCTTCGTCGCCAAGGTCACGCTCGGACTCCCGTTCGCGGCGGCGGTGGGGGTGAGCGTCGTCGCCACCGCGCTGGTGGGAGTCGCGTTAGACCGGGTGCTGTTCGTGCGCCACCGCGACTCCTCGCCCATCGTGCTGCTGGTCGTCACCATCGGAGTGGCGCTCGTGCTCCGGAGCCTGATCCGCATCGTCTGGACCAACCGGCTCCGGTCGTACGGGCTGCCGCTCCGGCGGGGCATCCAGTTCGTCGACGCCACGGTCCCGGTCGGCGGGTACGACCTCGTGCTGCGGCTGCGGCTCACCCGGGACGGCCTGAACATCGTCGCGGTGGCGGCGCTGTTCGCGCTGGCGACCCACCTGTTCCTGACCCGGACGAAGATGGGCGTGGCGATGCGGGCGACCGCGGACAACCGGTCGCTGGCGAAGGTCACCGGCATCGACACCGACAGGGTGCTCCGGGCGACCTGGGGGCTGTCGGGGGCGCTGGCGGCGGTCGGCGGCGCGTTCCTCGGGGTCCAGACCGGCGTCATCCAGCCCCGGATGGGGTTCAACGTGCTGCTGGTGGCGTTCGCCGCGGTCATCCTCGGGGGCATCGGCAGCCCCTACGGCGCGATGGTCGGCGCCTACGTCATCGGCATCGCCCAGGAGATGTCCATCGCGATTCCGGGCGTGAGCGCGAGCTACCGGGCGGCGGTCTCGTTCCTCATCCTGGTCGGCGTGCTGCTGGTCAAGCCCGACGGCATCGCGGGAGGGCAGTGGTGATGGCAGGGCCGGCCGTCGCCGGTCCCGCCGCCGACCTCGCCGGGGGTCTCGCCCCGCTGGCCGGCCTGACCGGCCTGCCGGCGTTCCTGGTCAACGTCGCGACGTTCGCGGTCGTCTACATGATACTGGCGCTCGGGCTCAACCTCCAGTGGGGGTACACCGGGCTGTTCAACATCAGCGTGGCCGCGTTCTGGGGCATCGGGGCGTACACCGCGGCGGTGGTCACCAAGCCGCCGAGCGCGCCGACCGCGCTGGGGCTGAACCTGCCGTACCTCTGGGTCGACGTCGGCGGGATTCCGCTCCCGCTCGCGCCCGCCGTGATCGCCGGCTCGCTCGCCGCCGGGGCGGTGGGGCTGCTCATCGCGCTGCCGACGCTCCGGCTCCGGGACGACTACCTCGCCATCGCCACGCTCGGGCTCGCGGAGGTCATCCGGCTGGTGCTGACCAACGAGGAGTGGCTGACCCAGGGCGCCCGGGGGCTCTCGGTGTCGAACCCCATCCTGGGGATGGACTACGCGAACGTCGTCCTGCTGGGGGTCGCGCTCGCCCTGCTCGGAGTTACCTACTGGCTGCTGGAGACCGGCGTCGACAGCCCGTGGGGCCGGGTGCTGAAGGCGGTCCGGGAGGACGAGCGGGTCGCCGAGAGCGTCGGCAAGGACACCTTCGCGTTCAAGACCCAGAGCTTCGTGCTCGGGAGCATGGTGATGGGCGCCGCCGGCACGATCACCGCGCTCCAGCTCAACTTCCTGGTCCCCGGCCAGTTCTCGCCCCGGTGGGCGTTCTACGTCTACATCGCGGTCATCGTCGGCGGTAGCGGGACCAACCGCGGGGCGGTGCTCGGGGGGCTCCTGCTGGCGGTGCTGCTGGAGCTGCCCCGGTTCCTCAGGGACTACGTCCCGTTCGAGAGCGTCGTGACCAACCTCCGGCTGCTGGTCATCGGCCTGCTGGTCATCCTGGTGATGACCTACCGGCCGTGGGGCGTCCTCGGCGACCCGGAGGCGATGCGCCGGGAGGGGTGAGGCGGACCCCGGATCCGCCACTAAATTTATAACTCCCCAGTAGTGATTTTATCATCATGCCGCGCGCGGGCGTCGACGAACTGACGGCGTTCGTCCGGGACTCGACCGGGGCGTCGCTCCGGGGCGTCTACCGCTACCACGCCGAGGGGTACGAGGTCCAGTACGTCAGACCCGACCTCCGACGGGAGGGAGTCGACGCCGAGATCGCCCGGGCGATCGACCACCTCCGGAACGAGTCGCGGGCCCGCGAGCAGCGGGCGTTCCCCTACGACGGGTTCAACGGGACCGTCCGGTCGTTCGAGGAGGCGGTCGTGCTGCACTTCCCGCTGCGCCAGGAGCGGGGCGTCGTCGTGGCGCTCGACACCGACGTGGCCCGCCAGCTCGACGGGTTCATGCGCGAGTGCGTCGAGCGGCTGTGAGACGGGCCGGCGGTCGGGCCGACGCAGGCCCCCGAGATTAGCAACTCGACCCCCGTGAGGCGGCGGTCGATAACAAGAGCTATCATTTTCGCGCCGCTCGGTTAACAACATGACCGTCGTCAGCATCTCGATGCCCGACGAACTGCTCGACCGCGTCGACGAGTTCGCCGACGAGCACGGCTACACCGGACGGAGCGAGGTGTTCCGCGAGGCCGCCCGCAACCTCCTGGGGGAGTTCGAGGACAAGAAGCTCGAGGACCGCGAACTGATGGGCGTGGTCACGGTGCTGTTCAGCTACGAGAACTCCGTGGTCGAGGAACGGATGATCCACCTCCGCCACGAGTACGAGGGGCTGGTCACCTCGAACGTCCACAGCCACGTCGGCGACCACTACTGCATGGAGCTGTTCATCCTCGAGGGGAGCCTCGAGGACATCTCGACGTTCGTCGGCAAGATCCGGGCGACCCAGGACACCCTCACGGTCGACTACTCGGTGATCCCGGTCGACGAGGTCGGCCCGTTCGCAACCGGCGAGTAGCCGTCGGTCGCGACCTCCGCCCCTACCGACCGACTCGCGCTACTCGTCGGTCGACTCACCGCCGTCGGTGATGGCGGTCTCGCGCTTGCGCTCGAACCACGCCCAGTCCTTGGTCTTGAGCCCGTCGTCCTCGAGGTTCCACGGGTCGCCCGACTCGACCCGCCGGCCCTCCAGCCACGAGGTGACGATGTTCCAGACGAAGACCAGCTGGCCGAAGCCCATGATGAACGCCCCGACCGTCGCGATGACGTGGAGGTCAGTGAACTGCGGCAGGTAGGTGGCGTACCGGCGCGGCATGCCGCCGTAGCCCAGGACGAGCAGCGCGAAGAACGTCACGTTGCTCCCGATCATGGTGGTCCAGAAGTGCCACTTCGCGAGGGTGCGCTGGTACATCCGGCCCGTGACCATCGGGAACCAGTAGTAGATGCCCGCGAAGCCGGCGACCGCGATGGCGCCCATCACGATGAAGTGGAAGTGTCCGACCACGTAGTAGGTGTCGTGCAGCACCAGGTCGACCGGGACCGACGCGAGGAAGACGCCCGTCACGCCGCCGATGATGAAGTTCTGGACGAACCCGATGCTGAACAGCATCGGCGCGGTCATGCGAAGCCGGCCGTTCCACATGGTGGTGATCCAGTTGAACACCTTCACTGCGCTCGGGATAGCGATGGCCAGCGACACCGCCATGAAGCTCCCGCGGATCCGCGGGTCCATCCCAACCGCGAACATGTGGTGGGCCCAGACGCCGAAGCTCAGCACGCCGATGGCCAGTGTCGAGTACACTACGAACTTGAACCCGAACAGCTTCCGGCCCGCGAACCGCGGCAGGATGAGGCTGACGAGTCCCATCGGCGGCAACACCAGGATGTACACCTCGGGGTGGCCGAAGAACCAGAAGAGGTGCTGCCACAGGATGGGCCCGCCGCCTTCGGTCGAGAAGAACGTCGTCCCGAAGTTACGGTCGAGTAGCAGCATGACGAGCGCACTGCCCAGCAGCGGGAACGAGAAGAGAATGAGCCCCGACTGGGTGATCATGGTCCAGGAGAAGATGTCGAGGTTCTCCCAGCCGACGTCGTCGCCGCGCTCGGTGAAGACGGTCGCGATGAAGTTGATCGCCCCCATCGTCGCCGACACGCCCGTCAGGTGGAGCCCCAGCAGCATGAGGTCGACGCCGGGATTGGTCTGCTCGACCGACAGCGGCGTGTACATCGTCCAGGCCGTCTGGGCGGGTTCGATGGCGATGCTGGCGATGGGCGCGAAGAAGAACCCGGCCCAGATGAGCAGCGCGCCCGGCGGGAGGAGCCAGAAGGCGATGGCGTTGATCCGGGGGAACGCCATGTCGTCGGCCCCGATCAACAGCGGGACGAAGTAGTTGCCGAACGCCGCGATGATCGGCGTTCCGAACAGGAACAGCATCGTGATGCCGTGGGAGGTCAGCAGCGAGTTGTAGAAGTTCGCCCCGATGAACCCGGCCTCGGGCGTCAGGAGTTCGGTCCGCATCAGCAGGACGGCGATCCCGCCCCACGCGAACGCGGTCAGGCCGAAGATGCCGTAGAGGATGCCGATGTCCTTGTGGTCGACCGTCGTGAGCCATCGGGCCAGTCCGCCGGGCTTCTCCTCGTGGCCCGTCTCGGTGCCCTCGCCGTAGCCGCCCCCGCCCCCGCCGGAGAGCGGCGTGTACGACCGCCAGTCCTCGACGTTCAGGATGTAGGCCGCGACCGCGGCCAGAAGTACCCCCATTACAGCCGTCAGTACGAGCTCCCCAGCTGCTACCATACGCTATCCTGAGGACTACACGATTAAGAAAGGTTGGGCCATAGCTTTGAAACTCCTCGACGCAGCCGCGGCGCCCGGCCCGCGATCCCTCTGCCGGGTGACCGGTCGGACCGGCGAGGGTCTCGGTCGGGCCTGCCGCGGGCAGTGGTCCTTTAGGCGCTCGCGGCCTATTTCCGCCTATGAACATGCTCGTGGACGGCGAGTGGCGCGTGGACGCCTACGAGTCCACCGACGAGGAGGGCAACTTCGACCGGCAGGAGACGTCGTTCCGGGAGCGGGTCGAAGCCGACCCCGACGCCGCGTTCCCGGCCGAGGCGGGCCGGTACCACCTCTACGTCTCGTACGCCTGCCCGTGGGCCCACCGGACGCTGATCACGCGCAGCCTCAAGGGGCTGGAGGACGCGATCTCGGTCTCGGTCGTCGACCCCTACCGGGAGGACGACGGCTGGGAGTTCACCCCGGAGAAGGAGGGCTGCACCGAGGACAGGGTCAACGGCTTCGACTACCTCCGGGAGACCTACGTCGCGGCCGACCCCGAGTTCACCGGCCGGGTGACGGTGCCGGTGCTCTGGGACACCGAGCGCGAGACCATCGTGAACAACGAGTCCGCCGAGATCATGCGGATGCTGGACACGGCGTTCGACGACGTCGCGGAGCGCGACGTCACCCTCTACCCCGAGGGCTACCGCGACGAGGTCGACCAGACCATCGAGGACATCTACGAGCCCATCAACAACGGCGTCTACCGCGCCGGGTTCGCGGGGAACCAGGAGGCGTACGACGAGGCGGTGACCGACCTGTTCGACGCGCTCGACCGGTACGACGACCTGCTGTCCGACCGGCGGTACCTCTGCGGCGACCGGCTGACCGAGGCCGACGTCGCGATGTTCACCACCCTGGTCCGGTTCGACGCGGTGTACCACACCCACTTCAAGTGCAACGTCCGCCAGATCTCGGACTACGACAACCTCTGGCCGTACCTCCGGGACCTCTACCAGACGCCCGGCGTGGCCGAGACGGTCCGCATGGACCACATCAAGGAGCACTACTACCGGAGCCACGCCGACCTCAACCCCAAGCGCATCGTGCCGAAGGGGCCCGACCTCGACTTCGAGGCGCCCCACGACCGCGACGAGCTCCCCGGCGGCCCGCCGGAAGCGGTCGAGGCGCTCGCCTGAGGGCGGTCGGCGGTCTCCGTTCTCTGGCCGGCCGGCGAATCGCAGGCTGAGTTCTGCTCCCCGCGCTCGTCGACGGCCACCAGTTTTTCGGACGCGCGGGAGAGCAGTCCAGGTACAATGGGCGTGATGGACAAGCTCCGGCGGTTGCTCGGACTCGTCGAGGGACACGAGGACAAGGTGGCCGAGCAGGTCGGCAAGCGAACCAGCGTGAGCGAGGAGAAGGCCAGGGAGGGCATCGAGAGGGTCCAGGAGGCGGTCGGCGACGACTCGAACGGCGACGGCGCCGACCGGAGTCGCAGGTGACGACGGCCCGACCGAGCGCGACGGACAGTCCGCGGGAGCAAACGCGGCACCGGACAGCTCGTGAACTCCACGTCGGGCGCCTCCCGAGACGGCCGGCCGTAATTCGATTCCGGGTGCGCCGACGGTCGACCCCGGGCCGCCCTGCCAGTAGCTTAACACGGCCAGCCGTCCAAATCGGGGCCTGGCGAAGCCGTGTTCGCGCTGCAACTCGTCCCCGACCTGACGTCGCTCGCGGTCGCGCTCGCGCTCCGGGTCGCGTTCTTCGCTGCGGCGTTCACCGTCGTCACGGCCGTCGGTCGGTTCGCGGTCCGACCGATCGTCGCGCGACTGCTCGCGGCCCGCGGCGTCGGCCCCACCGTCGAGCGTCCGGTCCAGCGGCTCGTCCGGGTGCTGGTCTGGTTCGTGGGGCTCACGGTGGCGTTCAGCGCCGCCGGACTCGGCAACCTGCTGAGCGCCTCGGCGACCATCGCCGCCGCGTTCACGCTGGCGGTGGGCCTCGCCTCCCAGAGCCTCATGTCGAACGTGGTGAGCGGCGCGTTCATCATCGCCGACGAGCGGTTCAACATCGGCGACTGGATACGGTGGGGCGACAAGGAGGGCGTCGTCGAGGACATCAGCTTCCGGGTCACGCGGGTCCGGACGTTCGACAACGAACTGGTGACGGTACCGAACTCGACGCTGACCGACGGGGAGGTCACCAACCCCGTGGCGGGCGACCGACTCAGAGTCACCCACGAGTTCCGCGTCAGCAGGGACCACGACGTCGACGACGTCGCCGCGCTCCTGCTGGCCGAGGCCGCGGGCCACCCCGCCATCCTGGCCGACCCGGAGCCGACGGTCCGGGCGACCGACCTCGGCGCCGACGCCGTCACGCTGGCGGTCCGGTTCTGGATCGGGGACCCCGGGCGCGACGACTTCGTGGCGGTGCGCTCGGAGTACATCCAGCGGGTCGACGAGCGGCTCGCGGCCGAGGAGATAGAACTGGCGGCGTGACCGGGCTCCCCGGCACCGACCGCGATGACCAAGCTATTTCTCGCTCGCCCACCAATCGCCGGGTATGGTGCTGCGAGAGTCCGAGGAGGAACTGGAGCGCGGCGAACCGGTCCCGGACTTCGAGCTGCGGGACACCGACGGCGAGCCCCGCTCGCTGTCGGACTTCGCCGACTACGACGCCGTGCTGCTGGTGTTCACCTGCAACCACTGCCCGTACGCGCGGGCCAAGTTCGACCTGCTGAACGACCTGGCCGAGACGTACGACGACGCCGCGGTCGTCGGCGTCAACCCCAACGACGAGGTGGAGTACCCCGACGACTCCTACGAGAACATGGTCGAGCTGGTCGAGGACGGGACGATCCGCTACGACGCCTACCTCCGGGACGACACCCAGGCGGTCGCCGAGGCCTACGGCGCGGCCTGCACGCCCGACCCGTTCCTGCTGAGAAACGAGGGTGACGGCAGGTTCACCCTCGCGTACCACGGCCGGCTCGACGACGCGCTCAGTCCCGACGACGAGGCGACCGAGGTGTACGTCGACGACGCCATCGACGCGGTGCTGGCCGGCGAGGACGTCGGCCTGGAGTTCATGCCCTCGCGGGGCTGCTCCATCAAGTGGAAGTAGAGCCCCCGCGGCCGGGCGGGGCCGACCGCGTTCAGTCCGTTTCTCCCCGGAACGCGGTCAGGACGTCGACGTACTGCATCGCCACCGTCCCGAGGACGCTCATCGCGAGCACGTAGCCGACGGTGAAGGAGGTCAGCTCGTCGGTCCGGGGGATCCGGGCGGCGGCGCCGGCCGCCAGCGAGGCGATGACCAGCGAGAACTCCCCGCGGGGGACCAGCCCCACGCCGACCCGGAGCGAGCGCCGCCGGTTGAGGCCGTAGAACCGGCCGCCGAGCACGCCGCTGGCCAGCTTCGAGAGCGACGTCGCGACCACCGCGACCGCCAGGAGGACGCCGACGTCGAGGAATGCGGTCACGTCGGTTCCGAGCCCGATGGAGAAGAAGAACACCGCGGCGAACAGGTCCCGGGTCGGTCCGACGACGTCCTCGAGTCGGTGGACGTGCTCGGTCCGGCCGAACGCGACGCCCACGAAGAACGCGGCGACCGCCTCGCTGACGCCGAGCGCGAGCGCCTCGCCCGCGACCAGCGTGGTGAGCCCGACCGCGAACAGCAGGAACAGCTCGTCGGCCTCGACCGAGAGCAGCCGCTCGACGTACGGGGTGCCGTAGGCCGCGACCGCCGCCAGCGCGAGCAGGAACGCCGCGGCCGTGCCGACCGACGCCGCCACCGACGCGATTCCGCCCCCGCCCAGCGCCACCGCGGTCAGCACCGCGAGCACGACCGCGATGAGCAGGTCCTCGAACACGAGCGTCCCGAGGATGACGTCGCTCTCGGGGTCGGCGATCCAGCCGCGCTCGACCAGCGCCTTCGTGACCACCGCGCTCGAGGAGATGTAGACGATGCTGGCGAGGAACAGCCCGGTGAGCCACGGGAAGCCGAACGCCGCGGCCAGCCCCAGCCCGACGCCGAAGTTGACGAGGAAGTCGGTCGCGCCCACGCCGAGCAGCCGAGTCGGGCGGGCCAGCAGCCGGTCCGGGCTGAACTCCAGCCCGAGGAAGAACAGCAGGAAGATGACGCCGAGTTCGGCGCCCACGTCGATGACCTCCAGGTGCGAGACCAGCGTCAGGTCCAGCGGCCCCAGCGACCGGGGCGGGTTGGGCCCGACCACGACGCCCGCCAGGATGTACGCCGGGATGACCGACTGGTCGGCCCGCGCCGCGAGCGCGCCGGCGACGGCGAGGGCGGTGAAGGCGATACCCAGTTCGACCAGCACCTCGGCCATCAGTCGGCCACGAGGTCGGCCAGCGTCTCCTGCTCGGCCCGGGTCCCGAGCGCGACGATGACGTCGCCGGCGGCGAGCTCGAAGTCGGCCGACGGGTTGGCCACCGTCTCCTCGCCGCGTTGGACCGCGATGACCGACGCGCCGGTGCGCTGGCGGATGCCGCAGTCGCTCAGCGACCGGCCGACCACCGGCGAGTCGGTCCCCACGTCGTGCCACCGGATGATCCCGTCGCCGAGCGGCACCTGGACCGTGTCGTGCTCGACCGGCTGGAAGTACGCCCCCTCCAGCAGGGTGCCGAACTCCCGGGCCTGGCGGTCGTCGAGCTCGAACAGCTTCTCGCTGTCGGCCTCGGCCGACCGCCGGCGGAACACCTCGCGCCGGCCGTCGTGGTGGATGAGGACCACGAGACGGTCGTCGCCGTCGACCTCGTACTCGAACTTCCGACCCACGCCGGGCACGTCCGTCTCGTAGACGGTCATGCCGTCCAGTACGACGATACGCGACTTAAGCCCCGCCGCCGAATCGACTCCCGGTGGCCGTACTTCTCCCCCGACCATCGCCGGACCGACTGCCGTCGACCCCCGCCGACTCCACCGCCGGCGGCCGGCGCTCCGCTACGTTTACAAGACGCACCTGACAACCCCGCGTATCATGGACTCCTCCGCCCTCCGCGCGACCCTCCGGCGCGGCCGGACCGGGCTGGCCCGCCGGTTCGGCGTCGACGCCCGGGCGCTGGCCGCGCTCCGGGTCGCGCTCGGCCTGCTGCTGCTCGTCGACCTCGCGCTCCGGTCGCGGGACCTCGTCGCCTTCTACACCGACGCCGGGGTGCTCCCGCGGGCGGTGCTCCGCGAGCAGTTCGGCGCCATCGCCTCGCTGTCGATACACGCCCTCTCCGGGTCGGCGTGGTTCCAGGCCGGGCTGTTCCTGCTCGCCGGCGCGGCGGCCGCGGCGCTCGCGGCCGGCTACCGGACGAGGCTCGCGACCGCGGTGTCGTTCGTCCTGCTGGTGTCGCTGCACGCCCGGAACCCGGTGCTGCTCAACGGCGGCGACTCGCTGCTCCGCCGCCTGCTGTTCTGGGGGCTGTTCCTGCCGCTCGGCCGGCGGTGGTCGGTCGACGCGCTCCGGGCCGGCCGAGAGCCAAGCGCCGGAGGCGACGGTGCGCGCCCCGACCGCGTCGCCGGAATCGCGTCGGCCGCCCTGCTGCTCCAGGTCGTCATCGTCTACACCGCGAACGCGCTGTTCAAGCTCCGGGGCGACCTCTGGGTCGAGGGCGAGGCCATCCTGTACGTGTTCGGCCTCGACCAGTTGACAACCGGCCTCGGCGATCTGCTGGCCACCTACCCGACCGCGCTCCGGGCGTTCGACAGGCTCTGGCTGGGCCTCCTGATAACCTCGGTCGGGCTGGTCCTGCTGACCGGGTGGGCCCGGGCCGCGTTCGCCGGGCTGTTCGCCGGGATGCACCTCGGGATGGCGCTGACCATGCAGATCACCGTCTTCCCGCTCATCTCCATCGCGGCCCTGCTCGCGTTCCTGCCCCCGGTCCTCTGGGACGCCGCCGCGGCCCGGGTCCGCGAGTCCGGCGTCGGCCGGCGGGTAATCGCCGCCGACGTGCCGGCCGGGATCGACCGCCTCCTGCCGGAACGGCGGATCGGCGCCCCACCGGCCGCGATCGCGCGGTGGGCCCGCCGCGCCCGACCGCCGGTGGTCGCCGGCCTGCTCGCGCTCGTCCTCCTCTGGAACGCGGCCACGCTGGGCTACGTCGCGATGCCCGACGCGGTCAGCGAGTCGGTCGATCCGGAGGAGTACCGCTGGGACATGTTCGCGCCCGAGCCCCGGACCACCGACGGCTGGTACGTGGTCCCGGGCGAACTGGCGTCGGGCGAGCGCGTCGACGTGTTCCACCGCCGGCCGGTCCGGTGGAGCGAGCCGCCGGACGTCGCGGGGAGCTACCGCAACGTCAGGTGGTTCAAGTACATGATGGACCTCCGGGCGAGTGCGGGCGCACCAATCAGACCGGCGTTCGCCGACTACCTCTGCCGGCAGTGGAACGCGACCCACACGGTCGGCGTGGAGCGGCTCGGCCTCTACTACGTCGAGCAGCCGGTCCGGCTGGAGGGCCCGGAGCCGACGAACCGGGTCGAGCTCCTCCGGTACTCGTGCGCGAGGAACGCGACGGTGTCGGGCTGAAATCGAGTGTTTCCGCAAACGTTTGCGTCTTCGTAAACGGAAACGGGAGGACGGTCGGGGGTCGTGCGCCGGGTTCAGTCCACGAACAACCGAACGTCGTCCGCCACCCGGCCTCCGTCGTCCGGGAGCAGGTCGTCCGGAACTGAATCGAACCAGTCGGCGTTCCAGTGGTCGTTCTCGTCGAGGCTCGGGTCCGTCGCGCGTGCCGCCTCGTCGGCCAGCGACGCCCGGAAGACGACGTTGTAGGTGCTCGCGTGAGGTTCGTCCTCGTCCTCGGCGACGTGGTCGAGACCACGCACGACTTCGACACCGTCGAGTTCGAAGGGGACACCGGTGACCAGTTCGACGGTGTCGCGGGCCACTTCGGCCCAGTCCTCGCCGGGGTCGACCGGGCCGTGGGGCAGCATTCCGACCGCGTCGGTCTCGTGGATCGCCAGCAGGACCGCCCCCGCGCCGTCGGTGAGGCCGACGACGGCCCTGCCGGCGACGTCGGTCGCGCAGTGGTCGCGGTCCTCGCGGACGACCGTCTCCTCGGTGAAGCGAACGCCCTCGCGGTCGCGCAGCCTCTCGGGGTCGGTGAGCGAGTCGGTCGGCGGTACGTCGGCGGCGGCTTCCGTAGATGTCTCTGGCATGGGTGTGCTGTCGGCTGTCGGGGTGCTCGACGGCCCGGCGGACGGTCCGTCGGGCGTCACTAGTGGCGGCCTTCGCGCACTTCGTCCGTCTGAACGTCCGAGTCCGGCACGTCCGAACGCCGGAGCAGTAGCTATGCGGAATTGATAGAAAAAAGCGTCGATTTCATTACGGCGTTTTCTTCTATGTAATAATTCGGTGCACGGGGAGTTAAGCCTTTCGGTGGTGATACAATCTATCGCTTGAGCACCGCGTCAGCCGAGGGAAGATAACCTGAATGGCGATTCTAGAGCAGTATCGGAACAGGCGAGCGCCGGCCGACGCAGTTCACCGCCCGGGAGCCACCGAAAAAACGGGGCCGGCCGCGTCAGAAGGGGTAGTCGCGCGGCTCGCGCTGGAGCGAGATCCACTTCGTCTCGGTGATCTCGTGGAGGAACGCGTCGCTGTTGTAGGTGCCCACGCCTGAGGCCTTCGTGCCGCTGAACGGGACGTGGGCCTCGTCGTTGATCGGCTGGTCGTTGACGTGGACGTTGCCGGTCTCCATGCGCTCGGCGATGCGCTTGCCGGTCTCGAGGTCGCCGGCGTGGACTGCGCCCGAGAGGCCGTACTCGGTGGCGTTGGCGATCTCGACGGCCTCGTCGACGTCCGAGAACGGGATGACCGGCGCGATGGGGCCGAAGTGCTCGTTGCACGCCGCCGCCATGTCGTTGGTCACGTCCGAGAGCACCGTGGGCGCGACGACAAGCGAGTCGTCGGTCTCCTCGACGCTGACGGTCTCGCCGCCGGTTTCGAGGGTGGCGCCCGCCTCGACCGTGCGCCCGACGTAGTCGAGCATCTCGTCGCGCTGGGACTCGTCGATGATCGGCCCGACGACGGTGTCCTCGTCGTGGGCGCTCCCGGTCGGCAGGCTCTCGGCGCGCTCGGTCAGCTTCTCGACGTACTCGTCGTAGACGTCCTCGTGGACGATGTGGCGGTTGATGGAGATGCAGACCTGGCCCTGGTGGACGAACGAGCCGAAGGTCGCGCCGTCGATGGCCCGGTCGATGTCGGCGTCGTCGGTGACGACGAACGCGTTGTTGCCCCCGAGCTCCATCGCGGGCACCGCGAGGTTCTGGCCCGCGAGCCCGGCGACGTGCTGGCCGACCTCGGTCGAGCCGGTGAACGAGACGACGTCGCTCTCGGGGTGGCTGGCGACCCGATCGCCGATCTCCGAGCCCTTGCCCGTGACAACGTTGAGCACGCCCGGGGGCAGGTCTGTCTCCTCGAGCAGCTTGGCGAACAGCAGCCCGCCCGTGATGGGCGAGTTCGTCGAGGGCTTGAGCACGACGCTGTTGCCGGCCGCGATGGCGGGCGCGACCGCACGCATCGAGAGGTTCAGCGGGAAGTTCCACGGCGAGATGACCGTCACGACGCCCTTCGGTCGGACCTGGACGATGTTCTCCTTGCCGGGGATGTTCGAGTCGGCGTGCTCGCCCTTCATCCGCCGGGGCAGCGTCGCCGCCTCCGCGGCGTGATCCGAGGCGATCTGGACGGAGGTCTCGCCCATGATGGCCGACCCGCCGACCTCGTACTCCAGCAGCTCGGCGATCTCGTCGCCGTACCCCTGGAGGGCCTGGAGGAACTCCTGGACGACCGCCTCCCGCTGGGCGGGCGGTCGCTCGGCCCACTCCTCCTGGGCAGCCGCGGCGGCCTCGTACGCGGCGTCGACGTCGCCCTCGGTCGCCGCGGGGACCTCCGCGACGACCTCGCGGGTCGAGGGGTCCTCGACCGCCAGGGTCTCGCCGCTCTCGCTCGGGGTCCACTCGCCGTCGACGTAGAGCGCGCTCCAGTCGGCGTCGATCGAGATGTCGTTCTCCATGTACGGTTTACCGTTCGGTAGAACGACGTAAAAGGGGAGCGACCGCGGAGAGGGCCACCGGTTCACGGACGGCCGGTCACCGGACTCGGGGAATCCGACCGCCTCCGACAGCCTTTACCGGACGGTAAACGAAGCGCGGGTATGAGCCAGTCCGATCGGACGGGCGAGCGCCCCGGCGGTCCGGTGGCCGGCGAGACGGTCCGGCACGGGACCGGCGTGAACTCGAACCGCGCGTTCCCGACGAGCAACTACCCCCACAACCTCGACCCGTTCGTCCTCTTCGAGCGCTTCTACATCGAGCCCGACACGGGGTTCCCGACCCACCCCCACCGCGGCTTCGAGATCGTGTCGTACATGCTCGACGGGGCGATGGCCCACGAGGACTCGCTGGGCGTCGCCCACACCGCGAGGGAGGGCGCGGCCATGCGCATCACCACCGGACGGGGCATCGAGCACTCCGAGCTGCCGGCCGACGGGGCGGCCTGCAACGGGCTCCAGCTCTGGGTGAACCTCCCGCGCGCGGAGAAGGACGCCGAGCCCGACTACGAGGACGCCGAGCCCGCGGAGCTGCCCACCGAGGAGCGCGACGGCGCCAGCGTGACCACGGTCGTCGGCGAGGGGTCGCCGCTCTCGCTCCGGACGCCGACGGAGTACCTCGACGTCGCCGTGACCGACGCGTGGTCCTGGTCGATGCCCGACGACTGGGCGGGCTTCTGCTACGGCGTCGCGGGGGAGGGGACGGTCGACGGGCGCGATTTCGGCGAGGGCGACGTCCTCCCGGTCACCGACGGTCGAGACGTGGAACTCGCTACCGACGAGGGGTTCCGCGTCGTCGCGGTCTCCGGCCGTCCCCACGGCGAGCCCATCCGCCAGCGCGGGCCGTTCGTGCTGTAGCGACGTTCCGAGTTCTGCGGCGGCTCCGTTCGACGTCTGCGGGACCGCACAATCGGACGACGAGTACTCTTAGCGAAAACGTCCCTCGGGAGGGGCCGACGCGGCAGCCGTAGAACACCTCAACTGTGAACCACCGGCGGCGAGCCGCGTCTGCCCTCCGGGGCATCCCTGCGATGCCGGTCGGCTGTACGGCCTCCGCCGATAAAGTTTTACCGACTGGTAAACACGCGCCGCGGCGGCCCAACGCTTTAGCTCGAACGCGTCGAACGACCGACACAGCGTGCCCGAACTCGAATCTCCCCTCGAAATCGGCGGCGTCGAGCTCCCGAACCGGCTCTACCGCGCACCGCTGCTCGAGTGCGCCGGCGAGGGACCGGACGCCGCCGAGACGCTCGCGGCCGAACTCGAACCCGCCGCGGCCGCGGGGGCCGGCCTCGTCTTCCAGGGCGCGTCGCCGGTCCGCGAGACCGGGGGCCGGGTCGCGCCGTCGATGACGAGCCTCGCAGACCCCGAGTTCGCCGAGAGCCTGTCGGCGTTCACCGACGCCGTCCACGACCACGGCGGGCGAGTCTTCGTCCAGCTCGACCACGGCGGGCTGCGGAGCCTGGAGACCTGGCACCGGGGCTACCGTCGGGCCAACCCCGACCTGACCCAGCTCGCGGTGTCCGAGCCGCCCCGGCCACTGCGGCTCGCCGACCGGCTCGGGTTCCTCGACCTCGACGCCCGCGTGCTCTCGACCGACGAGGTGTACGAGCTCGCGGCCGACTTCGGGCGGTGCGCCGCCAACGCCGCCGCCGCGGGCTACGACGGCATCCACCTCGGCGGCGCGAACATGGGCATCCTCCAGCAGTTCCTCTCGCCGTTCTACAACCGCCGGCGCGACGAGTTCGCCGACGGCGTCCGGTTCTTCGAAGTCGTCCACGACGAGATCCGGTCGCGGGCCGGCGACCTCCCGGTGGTCACCAAGGTGCCCGCCGAGACCGAGGCGCCGCCGTTCGTCCGCCGGCGGCTCACCGCCGACGACGCGGTCGACCTCTGCGCCCGGCTCGACCGCATCGGCTACGACGCGGTCGTCCCGGTCCGGGTCTCGACGTTCTGGGACATGAGCATCGTCCGGGGCCGGTTCCCCGAGCGGGCGTGGCGCGACGAGCGGTTCCGCGAGGGGTACGTCGCGGCGTTCGGGAGCCGGTGGAGGGCCGCGCTGGTCGCGGCCGCCAACCGGATCGAGGGGGTCGCCTACGGCTTCGAGCCGGCGTGGAACGCCGACCTGGCGCGGCGGGCCCGCGAGGCGGTGTCGGTGCCGGTCCTGCTGGAGGGCGGCGTCCGGACCCGCGAGCAGATCGACGACCTGCTGGGCGCCGACGGCGCCGAATCGGGGCCCGTCTGCGACGCGGTCGGGATGGCCCGCCCGTTCTACGCCGAACCCCGGCTCCCCGCCCGGCTGCTCGACGCCGACGAGGCCGAAGCCGTCTGCGAGAACTGCAACAACTGCACCGTCCCGCAGGTCGCCGGCGCGCCCGGCGTGTGCCGGACCCCGGAGGTGCTGGCCGAGCGCGGGGAACTGGAGCGACGGGGCGCCTACGAGCGGGAGTGAGGGGTCGCGGCGCGGCCCGACCGGCCCAGCACCACCGGAGCAAGGGTTACGACGCTCCGGTGCCAACCGGGGGCATGACCCGCGAAGTCACGCACGAGGCGACCGGCCCGCTCAGGATCGACGAGAGCGACATCGACGACGAGAAGGGCGACGTCGCGGTCTGCCTCTGCGGGCTCTCGGAGGACTACCCCTTCTGCGACGGCTCGCACCGCGTCACCGAGGACGAGGCCGACGGCGTCCGCTACAAGTACGAGAGCGACGACCCCGAGGGCGACCGCCGCGAGATCGTGGAGGTGATCTACGCCGACGAGAGCGGGTAGGCGGCGGTCGCACCGCCGGCTTCGCCTCCGCCGTCCCGTCACGTGCTACCCGGTGAGCGACCGGAGCCGCTCGGGCAGGTCGTCGAGCCCGATCGCCTCGGGGGGCTCGCCGCCGGCGCTGAGTTCCCGGAATCCGGTCCCGGTCAGCACCGCGACCACCTCGTCGTCGGCCGCGAGGTCGCCGCGGTCCGAGAGCCGCCGGACGCCCGCCAGCGCGGTCGCCGACGCGGGTTCGACGCAGAAGCCCGCCTCGGCCGCGAGGGACGCCTTCGCGTCTCGGATCTCGTCGTCCGGGACCGAGAGGACGGCGCCGCCGGTCTCCCGGGCCGCCGCGAGCGCCCTGGTCTCGCTCGGCGGGTCCGGGTTGGCGATGGAGTAGGCGACCGTCTCGGCAGTCTCGTCAGCGGCGGTCACATCGTCGGCGCCCTCCCGGTACGCCGCCGCGATGGGGGCGCAGGCCGCGGCCTGCACGAGGTAGAGCCGCGGGAGGTCGGCCTCGCCGAGCAGGCCCGCGGCCCGGAGTTCCCGGAGGGCCTTCCAGACCGCGCTCGCGTGGCCGCCGCTGCTGACCGGCAGGACGATCGCGTCCGGCGCGGACGCCGCGCCGTCGCGCTCGAACGCCTCGCAGATCTCCAGCGCCGTCGTCTTCTGGCCGGCCACCCGGAGCGGCGTGTCGGAGTTGACGAACGCGACCGGCGCGTCGGCGGCCAGCGTCTCGTAGTAGAGCCGGCCGTAGTCGCCGGCGACACGGAGGACCGCGGGGTCGTACTGGTCGATGGCCGCGAGGCGCTCGGCCGAGATGTCGTCGGGCACCAGCACGAGCGCGTTCGGGCCGTCCCCGCCGAGGCCGGCGGCGTTGGCCGCCACGCTGACGGCCATGTTGCCGTGCGAGACCGTGCCGAGCCACTCGCGGCCCGCCGCCGCGGCCCACGCCGCGCCGACCGCGCTCCCGCGGTCCTTGAAGCTCCCCGTGAGGTTCGCGGTCTCGTCCTTCAGCCAGAGGCGGCACCCGGCGTCGGCGTCGAGGCCGGCCGCCCGGACGAGCGGCGTGTCGCCCGCGGCCGCGGCGACTCCCGCGGGCTCTGGTTCCCGTGTGCCCTCGGCGGTATCGCCGGGCGGACCGACCGGCAGGAGGTCGGCGTAGCGCCAGACGCCGCGCCCCGCGTCGGACCGGGGACCGGCGCGCTGTTCCGGCCACGAGAAGTCGGCCGCCGCGTCGTCCGTGTCGAACCAGAGCGGTTCGCCGCACTCGCAGCGCTTGCGGTCGGGGAACGCGGCCGTCGCGCCGCACCGGTAGCAGGTCAGGTCCGGCGTCGCGACGGCGGAAGGGGTCGCGGTCATCGCATCGAGTCTTCGAAGGTACTCCTGGCCCTCGCTGCGCCCTCTGCGAGGTAGCCGGCGTCGACGCCGACGATCTGGTAGTCGTAGCCGTAGTCGGCCCAGCGCCGGATGTCCTCGTCGCTCGTCGCCAGCGTCCCGACCGGGACGTCCTCGGCGTGTGCCGCGTCGAGCACCGCCTCGACCGCTCCGCGGAACGCCTCGGAATCGTACTCGCCGAAGACGTCCATCGACCCCGAGAGGTCGGCCGGCCCGACGAGCAGCGCGTCGACGCCCTCGACCCCGGCGATGTCGCCGGCGTTCTCGACCGCGCGGTCGGACTCGATCTGGACGACGGTGGCGACGTGGTCGCCGCCGCGCGCGACCTGTTCGGCGAGGTCCTCGCCGTAGTCGTTGCCCCGCGACGCCGCGATGCCCCGGACGCCCTCGGGCGGATAGCGGGTCGCCTCGACCGCCTCGCGGGCCTCGGCCCCGGTCTCGACCATCGGGACGAGGACACCGGAAACGCCGGTGTCCAGCACCCGCTTGATCCGGACGGGGTCGTTCCACGCGACCCGCGCGACCAGGGCGGGGCCGTCGGCCTCCGGACGGTCGCCGCCGGCGGCCTCGACCGCCCGAGCCACGTTGGCCACGGACTCGAGGTCGGTCGGTGCGTGCTCGGTGTCGACCACCGCGAAGTCGGCCTCGCGGGCGCAGACCTCGGCGACCGCGGGGTGGCCGATCGAGAGCCAGTGGCCGACCACGGGGTCGCGGTCGGCGAGCCGTCGCTTGAACTCGGCAGCGTCGGTCATGGCCGGACCCAGGACGCCCCGCGGCAAGTAGGTTTCCGAGGCGGCAGGGCGGCCGACCGAGAAAGAGGGGGAAGCGGACGGTTCGGGTTCGAGAGCGCGCTACTGCGCCCGGACGCTCGACACGATGAAGACGTAGCCGATGGTCGTGACCGCGTAGTTGACCGTCAGCAGCAGCCGGCTCCGGGAGAAGTCGGTCAGGAACGCGCTGAAGGTGGTCGCGACCGCCGCGGCCACGACGAACGAGAAGCCGATCGACAGCAGCAGCATCGCTCGATTCTCCGTCTGGATGTAGGCCCGCGCCGCCATGCCGACCAGCGTCAGGCCCACGACGACCAGGGTCGCGCTGAGGACCACGTAGGCGATTTCCATCGGTTGCATTTCGCTACTGTCGTGGCTTTCGCAGCCCAGACGTTTAAAGTTAGCCAGCGATTATCACCGGAGAGAATCGGTCCGCGGCCGCGTTATACGTTTTTTGGCCGCCGGACGAGGGGACCGGCCGACCCGGATTCAGTCGGGCAGCGCCGCGGCCAGCGCCTCGACCGGGTGGGTCGGACGCCGGGTCTCGAGCTGCGACCGGCAGGACGCGCCGGGCGCGACCACCTCGTCGGCGTCGGCCTCTGCGATCTGGTCGCGCAGGATGTCGCCGATGGACTGGGAGAGGTCGTAGTGCTCGGCGTGGTAGCCGAAGCTGCCGGCCATCCCGCAGCAGCCCGAGTCGAGCGCGGCCACGTCGTAGCCCGCCCGGGAGAGCACCGCGGCGGCGTGGCCGGCGGTGCCAAGCGCCTTCTGGTTGCAGTGGCCGTGGTAGGCCAGCCGGCGGTCGGGCGCCGCGAAGTCGACCGTCCCGGCGTGGTGCGTGTCGAGGTACTCGCAGACCCCGTAGGCGTTCGCCGCGACCGCCTCGACGTCCGGCGAGTCCGGGAGGAGGTCGCGGTACTCGTCCTGGACCATCGCGGCGTCGGAGGGCTCGGGGTAGACGACCGACCAGCCCTCCCGGACGCGGGGCGCCAGCAGGTCGACGTTGGCTTCGGCGCGGTCGCGGGCGACGTCGAGGAACCCCTCCGAGTAGGCCGGCCGGCCGCTCGGGTCGGCGTCGGGCACCTCGACCCGGACGCCGGCGGCCTCCAGCACCTGCACCGCGGCCCGGCCGGTCGCGGGGTAGACGTAGTTGGTGTAGGTGTCGGGGACGAGCAGCACGCGGTCGGTCGCCTCCGCCTCGGGGATCCGGGGCCCGCCGCGGGCCTCGAACCACGCCGCGAACGACTGGTCGGCGAACTCGGGGAAGTCGCGCTCGCGGGCGATGCCCAGCGCCTTCTCGGCGACGACGCCCGAGCCGGGGAGGTCGGCCAGCCAGTTCGAGACGGGTGCGAGCGCCGACCCCACCGCGGCGAGCCGGTCGACCTCGGCGAAGAGGCGCTCGCGGAGGCCCGCCCCCTCGCGCTGGTGGTACCGGTGCTTGACCTCGGCCTTGAGCTTCGCGAGGTCGACGCCGGTCGGGCAGTCGCTCTGACACCCCTTGCAGCCCAGACAGAGGTCCAGCACCTCCTTCTGGAAGCGCTCGGTGTACAGCTCCTCGGGCGGGAGCTCGCCCGAGATGGCCGCCCGGAGCATGTTGGCCCGACCCCGGGTGGTCGCCATCTCGTCGTCCATCCCGCGGTAGGAGGGGCACATCACCGCCGAGTCGGTCTGGCGGCAGGTGCCGCAGCCGTTGCAGAGCTCCACGAGGTGCGAGAAGCCCCCGTCGTCCGAGAAGTCCTGCTCGGTCGCCGGCTCTAGCGACGAGTAGGCGGGGCCGTACCGGAGGTGCTCGCGCATGTCCGCCCCGACCGCGCGGTCGGAGTCGGGGCCGTAGTCGTCGGGCGAGTCCCTGAACACGACCTTGCCGGGGTTCATCCGCCAGTCGGGGTCGAACGCGGTCTTGAGCCGCTTGAACGCGTCCCAGAGGTCGGGGCCGTACATCTTGGGGTTGAACTGCGTGCGGGCGAGGCCGTCGCCGTGCTCGCCCGAGAACGACCCGCGGTGGTCGAGCACCAGCGAGGTGACGTCCTCGGCGATCGAGCGCATCTTCTCGACGCCCTCCTCGTCCTTGAGGTTGAGCACCGGCCGGACGTGGAGGGTGCCGCTGCCGGCGTGGGCGAAGTACGCCGCGGAGGTGTCGTGGGCCTCCAGTACCCCCTCGAACCCCTGGACGTACTCGGCGAGCTCCGCGGGCGGCACCGAGGCGTCCTCGATGAACGGGTAGGGCTTGGGGTCGCCCTCCATGCTCATCAGCAGCGGGATGGCGGCCTTCCGGAGCTTCCAGAGCTTGGCCTGGGACTCGTGGTCGTAGGCCTCCAGCACGTCGAAGGCCGCGCCCGCGTGGACGAACTCGGCGTTGGTCTCCGCGACCGCCTCCTCCAGGTCGTCGCGGACCTCCGAGTCGAACTCCAGCATCAGCGCGGCCGCCGCCTCGTCGGGGATGGGCTCGGCGTACTCGGCGTACTCGGTCGACTCCCTGGCGAGCCGGAACACCTCCTCGTCCATGAGCTCGACCGCGCTCGGGTCGAACTCGAGCGCGACCGGCACCGCCTCCATCGCCGACAGCAGGTCCTCGAAGCAGTACAGCGCCAGCGCGGTCGACTCGGGCTTCGACACCAGCGAGAGCGTCGCCTCGGTCACCACGCCGAGCGTCCCCTCGGCCCCGACCAGCAGCTTCGAGAGGTTTACGCATTCGTTTCCGTTTTCGTTTACGTACACGCACTTGTGGAGGTTGTACCCCGACACCGACCGCTTGAGCTCCGGGTACCGGCGCTCGATCTCCTCGGCGTTGTCCTCGACGAGCCCCCGCACCGTGCGGTAGAGGTCGGCCTCGCGGTCGTCGCCCGAGACGATCTCCTCCCACTCGGGCCCGTCGAGTTCGACCTCACGCGCGCGGATCGTCGTCCCGTCGGCCAGGACCGCCTCGCACGACTCGACGTACGCGTCGGTGATGCCGTACCGGACCGAGTGGGCGCCGGTCGAGTTGTTGCCGATGCCCCCGCCGACGGTCGCGCGGTTCGACGAGGCCGGGTCGGGCGCGAACTTCAGGCCGTCCTCGGCGAGCCGGGCGTCGAGGTGGTCCTGGACGACGCCGGGCTGGACCGTCGCGCGCTGCGCGTCGGCGTCCACGTCGAGGATGGAATCCATGTGCCTGGTGAAGTCGAGGACGACACAGCCCGGGCCCACGGCCTGCCCCGCCAGCGACGACCCGGCGCCGCGGGGCAGGACGGGCGCGTCGTGGTCGGCCGCGACCTCCATGGCCGCCCGCACGTCGGCCGTGCTCCTCGGGAACACGACGCCGGCGGGCCGGGCCTGGTAGATGCTGCCGTCGGTCGCGTAGAGGATCTGGCTGTACTCGTCGAACCGGACCTCGCCGTCGCAGGCCGACCGGAGGTCCGCCGCCAAATCGGCGTGGGCCGCGTCGTCGGGCGCGTCGATGCCGACCGTCTCCTGGTAGGCCTCGAAGTCGGAGCCGTCCGCGGGGGGAGATGACATGATAGTCCGTGGCACGTGCGACGCCATAAAGACGGGTGTGCCACGAACCGACGTGGGGCGGTGAGCCGCATCGACGGACTGGCGGGGACCGAGTTCGAACACGATTCCGGAAACGAATCCGTAAACGTAAACGAAAACGGAGGGCGAACCGCCGGAGGGCGCCGGGACCGCAGGCCGCCGCTAAACCGGTCCGCCCGCGGACAGGAGGCATGTAACAAAGACCGACGCGGGGGAACGGACCTCCATGTCAGTGCGAAGCGGCGACCTGACCGAGAAGTGGTACGAGTACGTGTACCGCGACCGGGGCGAGTCGGTCCGTCGGTTCGCGGAGCGGTACCCCGACGAGCGGGCGCTGTCGGTGAGCTGCGAGCGGTTCGGCCACGACTACCGGTTCGTCCGACCGCTGCTCGCGAACCCCGACGAGGCGCTGCGCGCGGGGAAGGCCGCGCTCTCGCGGTTCCTATCGAGCGAGACCGACCGGGAGCTCCGGGACGTCTACCTCCGGGTCTGCGACCTCCCGGGCGAGAGCGAGGTGGCGCTGGCGGACCTCCGTGCCGAGCACCTCAACAGCCTCCACACGATGCGCTGCGTCGTCACCGACGCGGGACCGCTCCGGCCGAAGGTCGTGCGCGCGGCGTTCCGGTGCGCCAAGTGCGAGGAGGTCACCCGCCACGTCCCCCAGTCCGGCCGGGAGTTCCGGACCAACGCCAAGTGCCCCCGGTGCAGTTCGGTGGGCTACCTCTCCTTCGAGTCCGAGGCCAGCGAGTACGTCGATGCCCAGGAGGTGACGGTCCGCGACCCCGACGGCGACGACGAACTGCCGGTGCTGCTCGAACACGACCTGGCGGGCGCGGTGTCGGACGGCGACCATTTGCGCCTCGTTGGCATCCCACGCGCGTCTCGGACCGGCGACTCGACGGTGGCCGACACCTGGGTCGAATCGGTGAGTATGGAATGCTTAACCGACCGAGGCCGATAGCGTCCCGCGATTCTACCGCCTCGCGGTCGTGACAGTTCCGGGGATTCGAAACGGCCATCATCCTTTTCCCGATAGGAAGGTTCCGGTCTAAAAGGGGAGACGATGTACGACCTGACAGGCTTCCAGAGAGATTTACTGTACGTCATCGCGGGGCTGGACGAACCGCACGGGCTCGCCATCAAGGACGAACTCGAAGACTACTACGAGAAGGAGATCCACCACGGCCGGCTCTACCCGAACCTCGACACGCTCGTCGACAAGGGGTTCGTCGAGAAGGGCCAGCGCGACCGCCGCACCAACTACTACACGCTGACCCGCCGGGGAGACAGGGAGATCGAGGCCCGCCGGGAGTGGGAGGCCCAGTACGTGGACCTGACGCAGGAAGCGACCGCCTGACCGCCGGGGACCGCCGACGGCCGAAGGTCACAGGAAACGACCGGACGGGGACGACCGACCGGGGACGCCTCAGGGGTGGGACGGGGCGAGCGTGGCGCCGACGACCGCCGCGTCGAGCGACTGCACCAGCCGGAGGATCGGGCTCTCGGGGCCGAGGCGGTACTCGTCGCCGGTCTCCTCCAGCACGCCGAGGTCGACCAGCTTCTCGACGTGGAGCCAGACCCGCTTGCGCGAGACGCCGGTCAGCAGGTGGACGTCCTCCTGGGTGAGCGACCGGTCGCGGTCGGCCTCCAGCAGCGCGTCGAGCATCAGCCGCACTGATTCGAGCCGGGCGAGGTACGCCAGGCCCGACTCGTCGTCGGGCGCGCCGGTCGCCTCGACGGCCCTCGAGAGCTCGCCCGCCGCGTGGTAGACGATCGCGTGCTCGTTGACGCGGTACGTTCCCTCGTCGGCGACGAGCACGCCGAGCGAGATGAGCGCGTCGATGCCGCGCTCGACCGCGGCGTCGTCGGCGTCCACGCGCGACGCCAGGTCGTCGAACCCGTAGCGGGCGTCGGGGTCGGCGTCGAGCAAGGCCACCAGCAGCGACCGGACCGCGTCCTCGCCGGTCACCCAGAGCCACCCGCTGGGGTAGGCCCGCCGCGCCTCGGCGGGGTCCGCGTCCTCCGCGAACTCCCACATCTCGGCTCCGGTGTCGCTCGTCCGCAGCTGGGCGTCGTCGGTCGTGGGCAGGGTCATTACGGGTCCGGTGTCGCGGCGACGATAAAAAGCTACCGCGCCGGTCTGCGCGGTGCGGTACGCGACGGGGCGGTCCGGGGCTCAGTCGGGGCGGGTCGTCTCGCAGTCGACGCGCCAGTCGCAGTCGCCGTCCTCGCAGAGCCGGGCGTACAGCCCCTCGAGTGCCTCGGGCACGGTGTCGGGCAGGACGTGGAGCTCCACGTCCCCGTACCGGATCACGACACGGAACGCGGTGGAGTGGCGCCGGTCGTGGACCAGGTAGACAGGGGCGGGCAGCTCGAACCAGTCGCCGTACGTGTACCGCTCGCCGTCGAGCACGCGCTCGACGAGCCCGGCCAGGTCCGACTCCGACCGCTCGGCGTCGGGCGAGAGCCGGAAGACGGTGCCGCCCTCGTACTCGACGCCGCCGTCGCGGGGGTAGACCCGCTCGGGCCGGCGCGGGATGTCGAACGTCGGCGCGTCGTCGGTCACGTCGGGTCGTACGTCGCCATCGCTTATCAATCTCTACCTCGCCTGTCGGAAAACAACGACCTCCCGGGGCGGCGGCCGCTTTCGTTTACGGAATCGTTTCCGTGTTCGTTTACGTATGCGTTCCATAGCGACGGCACGTGGTCTTCGGGAAGACGGAGTTACAGCGCTTTACCCACGAGACGGCGTTACGATTCCGCTACTGTTTTCGATTCCGTTAACGAGTTCACTTTCGTAAACGAAATCGAATGCGTTTGCGTTTTCGAAATCGAGGGAGTCTCGACAACCACCGCGCAGACGACTTGAGTACCAGTCGAGCAGTGCACTGGAGACGAACGAGCCCGGAAACAGCGCTCGTTTTCGAAAACGTAAACGGAAGGGAAACCGCAAACGGAACGGCAAACGAATTCGAAAACGTCGAAGAACGGACTTCAGAAGTTCCGGCGAGCGTACTCGGCCGACGCGTCGGCGAGCAAATCGAGGTACTCCGGCGCGGCCTCCCGGAGGCCGAGGCGGACCGCGAGCCGGACGATCTCGCTGCGGTCGAGCGCGTCGCGGTCGACGTCCCGGCCCAGCGCGCCCTGGAGCGAGGTGCCGACCGCCTCGAGGTCGTCCTCGCGGTCGGCCAGCGTGGTGAGCAGCGCGGTGACCGACTCGTCGCGGGCCGCGAACGTCTTGGCCTGCTCGCCCGAGTCGATGGCGGCCAGCGCGTCCACCAGGTCCTCGACCAGGTCGTCGGTCCCGTCGTCGCCGCCGGCCGACTCCGCGAGCCGGTCGGTGCGCTGGGTCTGCTGGCGGAGCTCCTCGAGGTCCGGGTCGCTCACGCGGTCTCACCCCCGGCGACCGTGCGCGGTTCGGCGCGCTCCAGCCGCTCGGTCAGCGTCTCGGCGATGTCGAGAAACGCTTCGCGCGCGCGCCGGGCGGTCGTCGACGGCTCCTCCAGCGCGAACGCGGTCCGGCCGGACTCGGCCGCGTTCCGGATGTCCTGGCTCACCGGGACGTGCGAGGAGACGAAGGCGTCGGGGTAGGCCGCCTCGAAGTCGGCGAGGTACTCCTCGGCCAGCTTGGTCCGGGTGTCGACCTTGTTCGGCAGCACCATCGCGAGCCGCACGTCGACGTCGAAGTTGGCGCCGATCTTCTCCAGGTCCGCGCGGAGCGCCTCGGCCTGCTCGGACTCGAACGGCCCCATCTCGACCGGCGCGATGACGTTCCGGGCGGCCCACAGCCCGTTGTAGCTGACGTTGTTGGTCAGCCCCGGCAGGTCGATGAGGATGGCGTCGTAGCCCAGCGGTTCGATGTACTCGTCGAGGAACGCGTCGAGCCGGGAGTAGCGGTCGTGGGCGTCGTCGATGTTGCCAAGTTCGGCGTCGAGGCTGTCGAGGCCCGGGTGGGCCGGGATGAGATCGACCCCCTCGTCGGTCTCGAGGACGAGTCCCTCGACCGCGGCCCCGCCCAGCTTCTCGGCGATGGCGCCCCACTGGTCCTGGAACACCGTGGAGATGTTGGGCCAGTCGTCGTCCTCGGCGATCTGTCGCTCGACGGTCTCCCACCGGCCGAAGTGCTTGACGAGGTCGCCCTGCTTGCCCGCGAGGTCGATGAGCAGCACGTCGTTGCCCTGCTCGGCCAGCGCGACCC
>NZ_JBNTJT010000006.1:286163-399969 GCF_051194995.1 Halorussus sp. AFM4
CGTCCCTCCCTTGTCGAGGAAGGTACAGGCCCGGATGGAGCGTGCCATTTTCGTTTGCGCAAACGCAAACGACCCATTTAATCCTTCGTCAGACACGTGTCCCGGAAACAACATTTGCGATTGCGTTTGGGATTACGTTTCCGTTTGCGTAAACGAACCCGGCGATCCGGCCGCGGCCGGGCCGGAACCGCTAACCCGCGGGCGGCCCAAGCGGCGGTCATGGACCCGTTCTTCGCGGTCGCGGTGGCGATCCTGCTCGCGGGCGTGGTCGGGAGCGTCGTGCCCCTGGTCCCCGGGGCGGGACTGTCGCTGGTCGGCATCTACCTCTACTGGTGGTCGACCGGCTACGCCACGCCGGGACTACTCGCACTCGCGGCGTTCACGCTCGTCGGCCTCGCGGCCGTCGTCGCCGACCAGTTCGGCGGCGCGCTCGCGGCGAGCGCCGGCGGGGCCTCGGCGAAGACCGTCGCCGTCGCGTCGGTGGTGAGCGTCCCCCTGCTGTTCGTCGCCGGGCCGGCCGCGCTGGTCCTCGGTGTCGCGGCCGTGGTGTTCGCCGCCGAGCTCTACCGGACCCGGAGCGCCGGGCAGGGCGCCCGGGCGGCCGCCTACGCGGCGGTCGGCGTCCTCGGGTCGGCGGTCGTCCAACTGGTCGTCACGCTCTCGCTGCTCGTGGGGTTCGTCGTCGTCGCGCTCTAACATTTTTACCCGGTCGGGGAGTATCTTCGGTGCATGAAATCCTACGCTACGCTGCTGGTGGGGGCGATGGTGCTGCTCGGCGGTTGCGTCGGGGGGCTCGGCGGCGGGACGACCACCGACGCCGGCGGAGAGGCGACCGCGGCGGGGAACGCCGACGGCGAGACGACCCCAGCGCCGCCCACAACCACCGACGTCGAGCGGGTGGTCAACGCGACGTTCGTCGTTCCGGACGGCGAGAACGTCACGGTGCGCCTCGAAGTGGCCGACGAGCCCCAGGAGCGCCGGTCCGGGCTGATGCACCGCGAGTCGCTGGCCAACAACACCGGGATGGTGTTCGTCTACCCGGACGCCCAGCAGGTGTCGTTCTGGATGAAGAACACCCTGATTCCGCTCGACATGATCTTCGTCGGGCCCGACGGCGAGGTGCTCAACGTCCAGCACGCGAGCCCGCAGCCCAACGCCTCGACCAGCGAACTGAAGACCTACCCGAGCGACGGCAAGGCCAAGTACGTCGTCGAGCTCCCCCGCGGGTTCGCCAACCGGACCGGCGTGGGGCCGGGGACCGAACTGGTGTTCAACGGGACGGCGCCGACCGCGGGTCAGTCCTGAACACAAAGCATTTATAGGATCGGTGTCACCCAAGAAGTACCTCGGGTAGGGGTACACGAGGTATATTCTTTCGAGGCTATCGGACAGCGATCAGCCCGGGAGTACCGAACTCGTGTCCGCGATTAGGGAGCGTCGATTGGGGACCCGTACTGCGTTTTCGGATACGTTTCCGGAAACGTAAACGCACACGCAAACGGAAACGCAGATGCAGGATTGCGGGCCTCATTTCCGAAGGCGAACGTGATGTCGTAAACGGAATCGGAAACGCAGACGAAACCGAAAACGTATACGAGGACGTTAGCGTGGCTCCCGCGGAACGGAGAGGAAGCCGATTCGTCCTTCAGCGCCGGTTCGCGTCCGGTCCCACGCCACTCGGACACTGGCACTGTCCCGTTCAGAATCGAACCGGGCCGCCGGCAGCCCGGAGAGGTATGGATCGACTGGCGGAGTACCTTCGGGCGCAGACCGGAGATCGACGACAGTCATTCTCGGGAACGCGGGCGAGCGGCTGAGGGCGTATCCCTACTCACGAAGACAAAATGACGAGCGCGGGTAGTGTCGATAAACCACATTTTGGTTTACAATTAGGTCGTGATGTGGGCGAGTCCGGCGGACTCGACGGTCCAGTCGCTCGTATCGAATCGCTTTCGGTCGATTTCGTTACCGGCCAGTCCGGTCGGAGAAGACCAGAACCACCGGTTCAGAGGTCCTGAAACGCGCCGACGAAGTCGTCGTGACCGTCGAGCCGATCGCGGGCCGTGTCGACTTCCGCCTCCAGGTCCTCGATCTCGGCCTGGAGGCGGTCGTACTCCTCGTTCGATTCGAGCGACTCGGGGTCCTTCTCGGATTCGAGGACGGCCCGCTTCGAGACCAGCGAGAAGTACTCCTGGAGCTGGGTGCCGTAGTCGACCCGGGTGAGCATGCGTTCGACCGCCTCGTGGAGTTCGTCCTTCGAGACCGGCTTGACGAGGTAGTCGTCGAACCCCATCTCGAGGATGTCGAAGTCGGGTTTGACCGCCGTCACCATGACGACGCGGCAGTCGATGTCGCGCTCGCGGATCCGGGCGAGCACCTCGTCGCCCGACCGGCCGGGCATCCGACGGTCGAGGAGGACCACGTCGACCGCGTCGTCGAGAACGGCGAGTGCCTCCTCGCCCTCGTAGGCACTCCGCACGCGATAGTCGCCCTCGAGCCACATCGCGTAGAGGTCCGCAACGTCTCGCTCGTCGTCGACGACGAGCACTGTCGGTTGATCGGGGGACATGATGGTGGGCGCGACGCGAACAGCCTCTGTTTACCGACTGAATCATGCGACAAGATAGACTTATAGCTTGTGGTTGCGGAAGGAAATCGTGGCCGCGGCCCGACGACGGAAACTCGCAGACGGTAGTACGATGGCGCCGCCACGGACGGGGTCGAGCGCAGTCGTCGGGCGCGACGTTTCGTCCGACGAGTCCGCACCGCCAGACCGGGGAATCGACCCCGGCCAGCGCACGCACCGACGCGGCGTACATCGGCGCGGACTCCGGTCGCCCCGCGGACAAGAACGATTAAACGGGTGGCGTCCGTACTCCCACCCGGCTATGCCGAAGACCAGTGATCGTTTTTGCCACGGGCAGTGATCCCGAGACGTCGCCGCAGCGACGGTTCGAGCGACTCGTCGCGCTCCCGCCGAGCGCGAAACTCGTCTACAGGGTTCTCGACGACGCCGACAAACCGCTGACCCAGGGCCAGATCCGGGAGCGGGCGCTCCTGCCGGCGCGGACCACCCGCGACGCCCTGACCAAGCTCGCGGACGACGATCTCGTCGACGAGCGACTGTACGTCCCCGACGCGCGAAAGCGGCTGTACGAGCCGCGCTCGGTCGAACAACCCGCGGACGCGGAGGTGCCGGGGTGAGCGGAGGCACTTAAAGAACGGCCATGGCATGCAGTATTTCTATGAACGTTCGGTCAGTAGCATAGTACGCCTGCAAGGGGTCTCGCGCCCCGGCGTCGCAGGCAAGGGAGTCGCGAACAGCCACTGTGCCTCTGACCGGGGCGGTCCCCGCCGCCCTGATTCCGACCCGGTAGCGACCGCGCTCCGCTGACGCCGAGAGCGGCTCGGCGACGATTTTCGAAGACGCCGTGCTCGGTCATTTCTGACCGCGTCCGTCGGGACGCTCGCACCGAACGCGGACCCCGTCTCCGAAGAGTCTTTACTGGAACGCCCGCTGGAGTTGGCTGAAGGTCCGCTGGACGTTCCACGTCGAGTTGAACGTCGAGATCGCGCCCTCGACGTTGGTCAGCTGCTCGGGCGCGACCGCCAGCCCGTGGGCGGTCGACGGCGGCTGCGCCCGCGAGTTCTGGAAGTCGTCCATCTGGCTCCGGAGGAACGGCCCGAACGCGTCGCGCGGGACGTCGGTCCGGGGCGGGATCGACCCCTTCTTGGGGTTGAACCGGCGCTGGCCGTCGACGCTGCCGACGTACCGCAGGAACTTGGTCGTCGCGTCGGGCGACGGGTTGTTCTTCGGGAACGGGAACGAGTCGATGACCAGCGAGTACATCCCGTCGGTGCCCGGGTAGGTCACCTGGTTCCAGTGCTGCTCGTACTCGAAGCCGTCCTGGCCGCGGTACATCCCGGCGGCCCAGTCGCCCTGGTGGATGAACGCCGCCCCGCCGTTGATGATCTTGGAGTTGGCCTGGGTCCAGTCGACCGAGCCCGCGTCGTCGTTGAAGTACTGGCGGTAGCCCTTGACCGCCTCCAGCGCGTCCTTGACCTGGCTCTCGACCGCCCCGACGTTGCCGTTCACGAACTGGTCGTACGCCTGCTGCCCGTGCCGGGCCAGCAGTTCGGTCTCCCACAGCTGGAGCGTCGACCACGGCGACTGGGTCTGGTGGGCCATCCCCGCGGCGTCGGTGTTGTTCTCGACCTTCCGCATCGCGTTCAACAGGTCGCTGGGCTTGGAGAACGAGGTCGGGTCCACGCCCGCCCGCTCGACGACCTCGACGTTGTAGAAGAGGTTGTTGAGCCGGTGGATGTTGAGCGGCACCGTCACGTAGTTGCCCGCCGGCTGGGCCACCCGCTTGGGCCCCTCGAGGTAGGCCGACTTCATGTTGCCCTGGTTCCACACCGACTGCTCGATGTCCTTGAGCACGCCCGCGTCCGTGTACGGCGTGAGGTTCTGGCCGGGCCAGTCCTGCCAGGTGCTCGGCGGGTTGTTGTTCAGCACCCGCTTCTTGATGACGGTGTGGAGGTTCTGGCCCGCCCCGCCGGCCACGGGGTTCTCGTTGACCTTGATGTCGGGGTACTTCTGCTTGAACCCCTCGAACAGCACGCTGATGGCCCGACCGCCGTCGCCGCCGGTCCACCAGTGCTGTACTTCGAGCGTGTTGCTCTGGGCGTCGAGGTAGCCGGTCAGCCCCCCGAGTCCGACCGCGGCCGCCGCGCCGGTGGTTTTCAGGTACGTGCGCCTCGAAAGCGTGTCGTCGTGTGCTCCCATCGGTAACCCCCGGCGGGAACACTACGGGGGTATACTAATGATTTCCGACGGTTTCGGCGGCTGCGACCGCGGATGAAAGGTCTCGCGCGGCGGTCGTCCCGGCCGCGGTCGCTCGGGGCGAGCGTCGTCGCGTCGGGCGCCGCGGTCAGGCCGACAGCCCCTCGACGTTCTGCTGGAGCCGGATGGTCGCCGTGATGAGGAAGCCCGCGACCAGGACGACGAAGACGTTCTCGACCGCCCCGACGACCACCGGGCTGACGCCCGCGACGCCGCCGAGGTCCGCGAGGCCGATCCCGCCCAGCGACGCCAGCACCGGCATCAGGTGGCGCCGGAGCGTGTCGAGGCTGGTGCCGCGGGCCATCGACTCCAGCTTCTCGGCGAACACCAGCCCGTAGGCCGCGAACGCGAGGCTGCCGACCCCCTTGACGAGCTCGGCGACGGCGGTCTGGTCGATGAGCAGCACCGCGACCCACTCGACCAGGATGACCGCGACGAAGCCGGCCTCGACCCGGCGCAGCGTCGCCAGCGAGAACCGCTGCTCGTCGGGCGGCGGCGCGAGCGCGGAGTTGTAGTACACCTCCCGCATCGAGAACGCCAGGAACACGATGCACAGCAGCAGCGCCCCGTGGCCGAACGCGGTCAGCGCCCGCGACTCCACGACCACCCCGGCGACGCCGAGCAGCCCGAAGGCCCCGGCGGTCGCGCCCACCAGTCCGAGGTAGCGCCAGAACGGCTGCTGGGACTCCAGCCGGTCGAGCCGGCGGTTCCGGACCGCGTAGTAGCCGAACGTCCCCGCCGCGAACGCGAGCAGCACCGACCCGAGGAAGCGGACGACCGCGGCGCTCGGGTCGCCGGCGACCTGGGCGGGGAGCGACGCGAGCACCATCGTACGGACGTGTCGCGTCCGGGATACTTAAATGCGGGCGGAGCGCGGTCGGACCGCCGCCCCAGCGATCGGTCCGTCGCTATCGTCAGCGCAGCGAACCGGTCGGTAACACGCCGCGGCGGACCGCCAGCGCCCGGGGGATTGAAACCGCTCGCTCCCGTCTGTTGTGACGTGCACTCCCACGACCCCGACGAGACGCCCTGCCCGGTCTGTGGCAAAGCCTACGACCAGCGCGTCGTGGTCGAGCGCGGGGACCGCTGGGCCGACGTCTTCGGCGGGCCGCCGTTCTCCGCGCTGACGAAGTACGCCCGGCGGTGCGCGACCCGGTACGACGCCGAGGACGAGCGCGCCCGGAGCGAGAGCGAGCGCGTGGTCTACTTCCACGACGACGGTCCGGCGGGCGGGCGATAGCGCCGGGACGGACCGGGCCGACGGTCACAGGTCGAACGGCAGCGACAGGTCGCGCGCGACGACCTCCAGCTCCCGCCGGAGGTCCTCGGCCGTCTCGAACCGGGCGCGCTTCTCCTTGGCGAGCGCCCGGTCGACCAGCGGGTCGAACGCCTCGGGCACGCCCGAGGTCAGCGCGCTCGGCGGCGCGGGGTCCTCGGTGCGAACTGCCCGGGCTACCTCCTCGGGGTCGCCGACGAACGGGGGCCGCCCGGCGAGCAGCGCGTAGACGACGGCTCCGACCTGGTAGACGTCGGTCGCGGGGTCGGGCGGGCCGAACGCCGCCGGATCGACGTGCTCGGGCGCGGCATAGGCCGGCGGCACCGGCGGGTCCCGGACCGCCGACAGCGGCTCGCCGAACCCCCAGTCGCCGACCTTCGGCACGGGCCACGACCCGAACGTCCGCGACAGGCCGACCGCGCCGGGCCGGAGCGCGCCGTGGACGACCCCGCGGGCGTGGGCGTGGCAGACCGCCGTGACGACGCAGTGGGCGTACCACACCGCCCGCTCGACCCCCACCGACCCGACGGCGTCCCGGAGGCTGCCCCCGTCCATGAACTCGGTGGCGAACCACGGCCGGGGCGCCGACCCGCGCGCCAGGACCGGCGCGACGTGGTCGTGGTCGGCCACCCCGACCCACGCCCGGACCGCCGCCTCGACCGTCTCGGGGTCGACGCCGGCGTCGGGCCGGAGGGTCCGGAGCACGGTCACGAGGTGCTGGCCGCCCTCGCCGGCGGTCCGGACGCGGGCCTTCGCCGCGGTCGTCAGCGGGCCGCCGCCGAGGGCGGCCAGCCGGTCGAACTCGGGCCGGTCGGCGTCGACCGCGGGCACCTCGGGGATCCGGTCCGGCGGGCCGAGCGACGCGGCGCCGGAATCGTCCTCGGGCCCCCGACTGGCGTCGCTCCCGTCGACGCCCGACTCCTCGTCCGCCGACGCGTCGCGGACCCGCACCACAGGGCCGTCCCGGTCGTCCTCGTCGGTCACCTCGACCACGTCGGGGTCGCCCCGCAGGACCTCGGCCACGTCCGGGGTGACCTCGACCGCGCGCGGGAACCCGTCCTCGTCGAGGCGGACGAGGAGCCGCCGGAGGGTCCCGGCCGCCAGCCGGCGGACCCGGCCGTCGTCGGCGGCCGCGAGGGTCGCGAGGTCCCGCAGCGCGGGTTCGACGCTCCGGGGGTACTCCCGGCCCACGCCGGCGACCGCCAGGACCGCGTTCTCCCGGACCAGCGGGTCGCCGTCGGTCAGCCCCTCGGCGACGGCGTCGAGTCCCGGCCGGGCCCGGGCCGGGTGGTCGGCGGCGACCGCCGCCAGCGCCCACGAGGCGCCCCGGCGGATCCACCGGTCGTCGTCGGTCAGCAGCGGCGCGAGGCCGTCCGCGACCGGGAGCCGGCGGGCGCGGTCGGGGTCGGCGGCGGCGAGCTCCGCGAGGGCCCACGCCGCCTCGGCCCGCTCGTCGGGGTCGTCGCTGTCGAGGCCGGCCGCCGCGGCGTCGACGTCGTCGGCGGGCCGGCCCCACCGATCGCGGGCGGTTTCGCGGAGGCGGTCGAGTCGCTCGCGCCGGGCCGCAGCGGCGTCGGCTCCGGCGCCGCGGTCGCGCTCCGGGTCGGCCCCGACACCGTCGCGCTCGGGGTCGGGTGCCGCGTCGCGCCCGGGTCGGTCGGGCTCGCGTCCGTCCATCGGTTCCCGGGACTCGCGCCGAACTGATAAGTGTTCGCGAGCGCTCGTACGGTCCGGCCGCGAGACGACGGATCGTCGGCGTCGACCCGCCGCGGGACGCAAGACCTAAATCGCATGCGTTCATCGGCTGGGCCAACGTCAATGAGTCTCGGTCCCAAGCGATGGCAGTGCAAGGACTGCGGGCGCAAGCACCGCACCGACCGCAAGCAGTGCGTCGAGTGCGGCTACAGCGTGCTCGCGCCGGTCGACGACCAGCGCCGGCTCGACCGGCTCACCACGATCCTGCTGGGACTCCTGCCCGCGATGCTGGCGGTGCTGACGATGGGGCTCATCGCGTGGGCGCTGTTCTTCTGACACGCAGTTCGTCGGCGACCAGCGGCAGGACCGCGCTGTAGAGCGTCGGGGTCGGCAGCGCGAGCGCCGGCCTCGCCGGGGGAGAATGGGTTGAGGTTCGGTCGGCGGGGAGCGGGCAGCGAGGGGTCAGTCGTCCGCGCTGGCCTCGGGCGACCAGTCGTCGAGGGTGCGCTGGACCGCCTCCTCGCCGACCGCGCGGGCCAGCGTCTCGAAGCCCGCGCGCTCGGTCCGGTCGTCGGCGCCCGCCAGCAGCCGCGAGACGATGAACTCCGGCGTGGACTTGCCGACCGTGCCGAACCGGGGCTGGTAGTCGACCTCGAGTTCGAGGTCCTCGTCGAGGCCCTCGGCGAAGATGCCGTCCTTGCGGGCCTTCTCGGGGAGGGGCTTGAGGTCGTCGGCGAGGTGGGTGACGAACACCCCGAGGGCGCCGCGGTCGACCGTGAGCCGCACGAGGCCGTGGAGCAGGTCGGCCGCACTCCCGGGTTCGGTGATGGCCTCGAACTCGTCGACCAGCATCAGGGTGTTCGACCCGTCGGTCAGCGGCGGGACGATGCTCCGGAGGGTAGACTCGAGCACGCCCGCGTTGAAGCTGGCGTGGCGGCGGTGGAACACGATGTCCTCGGAGAGCGACACCTCGGCGCGGTCGGCGGGCACCGGCAGCCCCATCTGGGCCAGCAGCGCGACCTGACACATCGTCTCCAGCAGCGTCGTCTTCCCGCCGGAGTTGGCGCCGGTCAGCACCGACACCCGGTCGCCGTCCGGCGGTGAGCGAACCGACGGTTCGCGATCCTCGTCGGACGCGTCCGACGGCGGCGCGGGGTCGTCCTCGGGGCCCGCGGAGTCGGCGTCCCCGTCGGACGCTCCCGTCGACCCGTCGCCGAGATCGTGCCCGCCGACCGCGTAGGTCACCGGCTGGACCGACTCGCCGCTCGCCGCCAGCGAGACGTTCCGGGCGTTCCGGACCGCGAAGCCGTCGTCGGTGAACGACGGCCGGGTGAGCTCGAAGTCGCGGGCGAACCGGGCGAGCGAGAGGTGGAAGGCGAGGTCCGAGACCGCCGCCCGGGCGTCGTCGATGGCGTCCCGGTTGTCGGCGATGCGGCCCCGGAGCCGCCGGGCGACCGACCGCTCGCGCTCTCCGACCGCCTCCCGGAGGTCGTCGAGCAGGTTCCGGAGCGTGGCGTTGACGAAGTCGGTGGCGTCGACCGCGTCGTCGGGCGCGGCGTCCCGGACGCGCTGGAACCCGGCGTCGGTCTCGCTCGCGACGTAGTCGATCACGACCTCGCCGAACTCCGCGCCGGCGCGGGCCTCCTCGCGGATCTCCTCCATCGCGTCGAGCGAGTCGGCCGAGAGTTCCTCCGCGCCCGCCAGCGCGTCCCGCAGGCCGTCGAGTTCGTCGTCGACCCCGCGGGCCACGTCGCCGCCGTCGAGGTCCGCGAGTGCGGAGGCGGCGGCCTCCAGGTCGGCGCGGTCGATGTCGGCGACGCGGGCGAAGGCGCCTTCGGAGAGGCCGGCGTCCCGGATCGCCAGCACGGTCCGGACCGCGGCCTCGTCCTCGCCGATGCGGTCGTCCTCGGCGAACTCCGCGAACGCCGACAGCACCTCCTCGCGGGTCGAGTCGTCGAGCGCGGCCCACGACTCGGCGGCGTCCGTCACGGCGTCGAGGCGCTCCTCGGCCGCCTCGCGGTCGAGCAGCGGCGTCAGCACCCGGATGCGGTCGGCCGCGTCCTCGGTCACGGCGTAGTCGCTGGCCACGTCGAGCAGTTCCTTGTAGACGGCCCGGGCGTCGCGGGTCGCCAGCACCGACATCCCCTCGCCGCCGTTGGCCCGCCGGAGGATGCGGGTCGCGCGCCCGCGGGGCAGTCCCGCCGAGACGAGCGCCCGGACCTCGCCGGACTCGATGGCCTCCACCGCGCGCTCGGTGCCGAGTTCGGCCTCGAGGCGCTCGCGCGTCTTGGTCCCGACCCCCCAGTACTCCTCCAGTCGCATATCCGAGACGTGCGGCCCCCGACTCTTAATGGTTGCACAAGCGACCCCGCGGGTCGGCGCGCCGCGGCCGGCCGCATTCGTTCTTTACAGAACCGTAAGGAAATGAAACAGTTCCGGGCGCCTACACCGTCTTCCGTCACGGAGAGCCGATTTCGAACCCGTCGCGAGACGAAACGCTAACAACGGCCCGGTGTCTGTCGTGACACGATGCAACGGCCGAAGGGGGAACGCGGCCGACCGCGGCCCGTCGCGCGGCGGGTGCTGTACGTCGGCGCGGAGTCGCGTGGGGCCGCCGTCGCCGAGGAACTGTCCGACACCGAACTGCGCGTCGAGCGCCGCGGCGCCGCAGCGGTCGACCGCGTCGAGAGCCGGGCGGTCGACTGCGTCGTCGCCGAGGCCGACCTCCCGGACGTCGACGGCGCGGAGCTGCTCGACGCCGTCGGCGAGCTCCGACCCGACGCCGCGCGGGTGCTGGTCGGCGAGTCGGTCGCCGGCGCGCCCGGCGAGGTGGCGTTCGTGCCGACCCGGCCGCCGGGGGACCTGCCGGCCCGGACCGCCCGTCAGGTCGAGCGCGCGACCGAGCTCCGGGCGGTCGCCGCCGAGCGCGACCGGCTGGCCGACCGGTTCGACACGCTGGTCGAGGGGTCGCCCGACCCCGCGCTGACGGTCGACGAGGACTGCCGGATCGCGTTCGCCAACCGCGCGGTCGAGCGGGTGTTCGGCCGCGACCCGGAGTCGCTCGTCGGCGAGCCGGTCCGGACGCTGCTCGCCGACGGGGAGGGCGACCGGGTCGCCGAGGTGGTCGCGTCGCTGGCCGCGGAACCCGGGGCGGTCCAGCGCGACTACCTGGAGCTGACCGGCCGCCACCGCGACGGCGGCGAGGTGCCGCTGGCGGTGTCGCTCCGGGCGACAGAGCGCGACGGCGACCGCTACTTCTCGGCGGTGGTCCGGGACGTGACCGAGCGCGAGCGGCTGGCCGACCGGCTCGCGGCCGAGCAGCGCAAGACCCGCGAGCTCCACGAGGTCGCGGTGATGTTAGAGGAGTGCCGCAGCGTCGAGGCCGCCTGCGAGCTCGCCGTCGAGACGGCCGAGCAGCTGCTGGAGTTCGACCTCTGCGCGGTCGACACCGTCGAGGACGGCGAGCTGGTGCCCCAGGCGGTCTCGAAGGGCGTGCCGACCGACGGCTTCTACACCACGACGCCGGTGTCGGCCGACGACAACCTCGCGGCCCGGGCCTACCGGGCGGGCGAGTCGCTCCGGACCGCCGACCTCCGCGAGGCGGGCGTCGACCCGGCCGCCAGCGGCTACCGGGCGGCGCTGACCGTCCCGGTCGGCGACGTCGGCGTGTTCCAGGCGGTTTCGAAGGACGTCGCGGCGTTCGACGACAGCGACCGCGAGCTGGCCGAGCTGCTGGCCTCCCACCTGGCCCAGTCGGTCCAGCGCATCCGGTCGGAGGCGGCCCTGGCGGCCGAGCGCGACCGGTTCGCCGCGCTGTTCGAGAACACCCGCGACGCGGTCGTCTACCACGACATCGTCGACGGCGAACCGGTGATCCGGTCGGTCAACGAGTCGTTCGAGGCGGTGTTCGGCTACGACGCCGGGTCCGTCGTCGGGGAGTCGGTGATCGACTGCATCGTGCCCGACGAGCACGTCGGGGAGGCCCTGCGCCACGTCGAGCAGATGCGGACGGGCGAGCACGTCGACGCGGAGGTGCGTCGGGAGACGGCCGCGGGCGTCCGGGACTTCCAGGTCCGGACCGCGAAGGTCCCGGGCGACGACCAGGGCGGGTACGTCATCTACACCGACATCACCGACCGCAAGCAGCTCGAGCGCGACCTGACCCGCGAGAAGCGCAAGATCGAGGAGCTCCACCACGTCGCGGTCACCCTGGAGGGGTGTGACACCCCGGGCGAGATCTACCGCCGGACCGTCGACGCCGCCGAGGAGATCCTGAAGTTCGACATCTGCGGGGTCGACGTCGAGGAGGACGGCTACCTGGTGCCGAAAGCCACCTCCTCGGAGCTCGAGGAGGCGGGCTACGACGTGCTCCGGGCCGACGAGGGGCTGGCGGGCCAGACGTACCTGACGGGCGCGTCGTTCGTCGTCGACGACATCCACGAGGTCGACGACGTCGAGGTGGTGAGCGACCGCTACCGGTCGGTGCTCAGCGTCCCGTTCGGCGACGTCGGCGTGTTCCAGGCCGGCGCCCACACCCCCGGCGAGTTCGACGCGGAGGACCGCCGGCTGGCCGAGCTGCTGGTGGCCCACGCCGCCCAGGCGCTGTCGCGGGTCCGGTCCGAGGCGGCGCTGCGGGCCGAGCGCGACCGGTTCGCCGCGCTGTTCGAGAACGTCTCGGAGCCCACCGCGCGGTTCGCGCTCCGGGACGGCGAGCCCGTGGTCGAGTCGGTCAACGCGGCGTTCGAGGAGACGTTCGGCTACGGCCCCGACGAGGCGGTCGGCGAGTCGCTCGACGACCTCATCGTCCCGGACGGGGACCGCGACGGCGCCGAGGCCATCAACGAGCGCATCGACGCGGGCGAGCCGGTCGACGCCGAGGTCCAGCGCGAGGCCGTCGACGGGATGCGGGACTTCCTGCTCCGGAACGCCGAGGTGGCCGGCGGCGGCAACTACGCCATCTACACCGACATCACCGAGCGCAAGCGCAACGAGGAGCGCCACCGGTCGATGACCGAGGACGTGATGGACAACACCGACGTCGGCATCTTCGTGCTCGACGACGAGTTCGAGGTGGCGTGGGCCAACTCGGCGGCGTCGGAGTACTTCGGGTTGGACCGCGAGCGCGTGGTTGGCGCCGACAAGCGCGCGCTCATCGACGCCGAGATCCGCGACGCGGTCGCCGACGACGAGTCGTTCGTCGAGACGGTGACCGCGACCTACGAGGACAACAGCTACGTCGAGGAGTTCACCTGCCACGTCACGCCGGGCGAGGACCGCGCGGAGCGCCACCTCCACCACCGGAGCCGGCCCATCGAGTCGGGGCTGTACGCCGGCGGTCGGGTCGAGCTCTACTACGACGTGACCGAGCGGGTCCGGCGCGAGGAGATGCTCGACGCGCTCCACGGCGCGACCCGCGACCTGATGGCCGCGGAGTCCCAGCGGGAGATCTGCGAGACGGCGGTCGAGACGGCCCGCAACGTGCTCGACATCCCGCACGCGTGGGTACTGCGGTGGAACGAGGAGACCGAGCTGCTGGAGCCGTACATCCTGCCGGACGACACGGTCGAGGACATCGGGGACACGCCGAGTATCGAACCCGGCGAGGGCATCGTCGGGGACCTCTTCGAGCGGGGCGAGAGCGAGTACTTCGACAACGGGTGGGAGGACCCGAGGGCCCACGAGGACGGGTCGGAGGGCATCCGGGCGTTCGGTGCCTTCCCCCTCGGCGAGTGGGGGATGATGACCGTCGCCTCCCCGGTAGTCGGTGCGTTCGACGACTACGAGATGGACCTGGTGCGGGTGCTGGCGGCCAACGTCGAGGTCGCGCTCAACCGGGCGGCCCGCGAGGCCGAGCTCGCCGACCAGCGGTGTCGGCTCGCCCAGCTCGACCGCATCAACGAGGTTATCCGGGACGTCGACCAGCTGCTGGTCCGGGCGTCGACCCGCGAGGAGATCCTCGAGGGGGTCTGCGACCGGCTCGCGGAGTCCGAGCAGTACCAGTTCGCGTGGACCGGCGAGGCGATGGCCGGCTCGGACTGGGCCGAGCCGACCGCGTGGGCCGGCGTCGAGGAGGGGTACCTCGACGAGATCTGGGCGATGCACGAGGAGACGCCGCGCGGACCGGGCGAGACCGCCCTCGAGACCGGGGAGGTCCAGGTCGTCCAGAACATCTCCGAGGACGACGACTTCGAGCCGTGGCGCGAGGCGGCGCTGGAGCGGGGCTACCAGTCGGCGGCTGCGATCCCGCTGCGCTACCGCGAGACGGTGTACGGCGTGCTCTGCGTGTACGCCGACCGCGCCAACGCCTTCGACGCCCGCGAGCGGGCGGTGCTGGCCGAGCTGGGCGAGACCGTCGGCCACGCGATCAACGCCGCCGAGAACAAGCGGGCGCTCATCTCGGACGCCGTCGTGGAGGTCGAGTTCGAGATCGACCGCGGCGAGGGGTTCCTCGCGCGGGTGCCCCGCGAGGAGGGCGGCCGGTTCGCGCTGGAGGGCGTGACCATGACCGCCGAGGGGTCGTTCGTCTACTTCGTGACGGCGAACGGCCTCGACACCGAGACGGTGCTCTCGCGGGCCGACGACGCCGACGACGTCGAGCAGGCCCGGCTTGTCAACGAGCACGACGACGGCGCGCTGTTCGAGCTGGTGTACACCGGCCCGTCGCCGCTCTCCGGGCTGGCGGACCACGGCGGGACGCTCCTGGACGCGGAGTTCACCGCCGACGGCGGCCGGAGCGTAATCGAGCTCCCGCAGAACGCCGACGTCCGGACGGTCGTGGAGTCGATCCAGGACGGGCTGCCCGGCACGTCGGTCGCGGCTCAGCGCGAGCGCGAGCGGCCGGCACGGACGGTCGAGGAGTTCCGGACCGCGCTGGGCGAGGACCTGACCGAGCGCCAGCGGTCGGCGCTGGAGGCGGCGTTCTACGCCGGCTTCTTCGAGTGGCCGCGCGAGTCCACCGGCGAGGAGGTCAGCGAGTCGCTGGGCGTCTCGGCGCCGACGTTCCACCAGCACCTCCGGGTCGGCGAGCGGAAGCTGCTGTCGGCGTTCCTGGACGAGGAGTGAGTTGCGGGTTTGAGGGTATTTCCCTGATGAATCGGCGGGGTCGGAAACGATGACTGCGGGCAGCTAGCTACTGCCGTCACAAATGTACCGCACCGCCCCGCACCGCAACGGTCTCACGCCTCCCCGGCCTCCGCTCCGGCCTCCGATGCTCGTCCCCTGCGCGGCGTGGCGGCCCACGAGGGGCCGCCAGCGCACGCCGGATCAGGAGGAGCGGTAGCCCGCCCGTTCAGAACGTCAGCCCGTGGTTCTCGGTGATGTGGTGGGCCGCGGTCCCCCAGATGTAGTTCTCGCCGGGCCACCACGTCCGGGCGTTGTTGAACCCGCCGACCAGCACGCCGGCGTCGGGGTCGTCGGGGTCCGGGTGGTAGTTGACCGACCCGCTGTCGCCGTCGCTGAACCCCGACTCGCTGCCCCACTTGAGCTGGCCCTGCTTGCAGATGGCGCCGTAGGCGCAGGTCAGCCCGTCGACCGCCTGGATCTGCCCCTTGGTGTGGCCCGTCTTGACGCCGATCTTCTCCAGGGGCTCGCCCGCGGCCTTCAGGTCCGCGAGCCCGACCTTGGTGAACTGGCCGAGGACCCGGCCGGGCGACCCGTCCCGGATGCGGTGGAGCGGCCGGTAGTCGCCGATCGGGCTGGCGCAGACCAGGTCGGCCTTCGGGTAGCCCGAGCGCACCTCGCCGATCTTCGTGCGGCCGCCGTCGAGCAGGTACATCGGCTCGCCCTCGTTGCCGGTGCCGCCGAAGACGTGGTTTGCGGTGGCGAAGTACAGCGACCCGTCGGCCGGGTCGCGCATCGCGGGCGCCAGGGTCCCGTAGAGGTCGTCGCTGGCGACCGCGACGCTCCCCGGGACGCCGCCGCCCTCCAGCGCCACCGATTCGGTCGGCTCGGCCTGCAGCCCCCGCTTCCCGCCGGTCGCCCGCTCGACCTTGCGGACCTCGACCGGCGTGTCCTCGACCCGCTCCGGGACGTCGCCCCGGACGTCCTCGGACGTAATCTCGACGCGTATCGAGGCGTTCGCGCCGCCGTACTCCCCGGGCGCCACCGCCGAGTTGGCCACCGCGTCGCGGTGGATCACCTCCAGGTTCCGGTGGGCCGCCAGCGCCGACCGGAAGTCCTCGTACCAGTCGGCCGGCACCGTCTTTCGTCGGGGGGTCAGCCCCCCGTCGTCGCTCCGCGTCAGCCCGTACACGACCGGCACCTCGTCGCGGCTCGCCGCCCGCACGTCGTCGGCGGTGAGCAGCCCCGCCGAGAGCGCCCCGAAGCCGAGGCTGGCGAGCGTGTCCACGAACCGGCGCCGGCCCATCGTCGCCACCGGTTCGTCGTGGACCGCACCGGGCCGGTGTTCAGTGTCGTCCCCCATTTCCCCGCGGGCAGTACACCAGTCACTCACTTGAAACTGCTTGCCCGATAGGGTCCGCGCTCGGTTAGTACAACCGGAATACGGGCTCGTGAAAACGTCTGCGGGTGATTTCGTGGTCCCAGTTGCGACCCGAGACGACCGAGTCAGGGAAGGCCGGGTCGACTCAGGTCTGGTGGAGCACCGCGTCGGTCTCGACCGACTCGACCTCCGCCAGCGAGCAGACCGCGTCGACGTCGGTCTGGTCGACCGCGACCAGCACGCGGTCGAACGGGAGGTCGCGGACGACCTCGCCGCCGAGCGACTCGACCGACGCCGCGACCGCCGACGGGTCGGCGTCGTCCGCGACTGTCAGGACGAGCCGGACCGGCTCGCCCTCGATCGGATCGTTCCGGATCGACCGGACGGCGTGGCTGATGTACGTCATGGCGCTCAGAGCGGTTCCCACGTCCGGGGCGAGTCGTTCAGTCGCTCGCAGCCGTCGTCGGTGACGGCGACCAGGTCCTCGATCCGCACGCCGAACTCGCCGGGCAGGTAGACGCCGGGCTCGACGCTGAACACCATCCCGGGTTCGAGTTCCAGGTCGTTGCCCGCGACGATGTAGGGGCCCTCGTGGACGTCGAGGCCGACGCCGTGACCCGTCCGGTGGACGAACTGGTCGCCGTAGCCCGCGTCTTCGATGACCTCGCGTGCGGCCCGGTCGACTTCCTCTGCGGCGACGCCCGGTTCCACGGCCTCGACCGCGGCCTCCTGGGCCCGTCGGACGACCTCGTGGACCGTCTCGAACTCCTCGGGCGGGTCGCCGCCGAACACGACCGTCCGGGTCTGGTCGCCGGGGTAGCCGTCGACGTACGCGCCGAAGTCCAGCACCACGGGGTCGCCGCGCCGGATCTCGCGGTCGCCGTGGCGGTGGTGGGGCTTGGCGCCGTTGGGGCCCGACCCCGCTACGGTGGCGAACGCGACCTCCTCGCCGCCCGCCTCGGCGAGCCGGCGGTCGATCTCGGCGGCGAGTTCGGACTCGGTCATGCCGACCGCGTCCTCGCCGAGTCGGCGTATCTCGACGCTGACCGCGTCGGCGACCTCGCCCGCCCGCCGGAGCGCCGCGAGTTCGGCCTCGTCCTTGCGCATCCGGAGGTCGTCGAACACCTCGCTGGCCAGCCCGAACGTGGCCTCGGGCAGGGTCTCGCGGAGGTCCTGGGTGAACCGCGCCCACATCGTGTCGTCGACCAGCAGACGGCCGGCCCGGAGGTCGAACTCGTCGGCGAGGTCGGCCACGAGGTCGGCGGGGTCCTCGCCGTCGGCCCACAGCCGGACGTCCTCGACCCACGAGGCGTCGCGGATCTGCTCGCCGTACAGCTCGGGCGCGACGAACGCCGGGTCGTCCTCAGTGGCTCGCGGGCCGTGCCCGCTCGCGTCTTCCGCGGAGCCACGCTCCGCGCTCGGGACGACCAGGAACAGGTGGCGCTCCATCGGCTCCTCGCGGAACCCCGAGACGTAGAACAGGTTGGTGCTGGGGAACAGGACGGCCGCGTCGGCGCCCGCCTCGGCGAGGCGGCGCTGGCACCGCCGGGTTCGGTCCTCGAACGCGCTCATGTCGGAGGGTTACGCCGGGACGGGTTTAAAAGTAGGCGTCGGCGGTCAGTCGTGGTCGATGCCCCGGAACTCGAAGCGGGCGCCGCCCGCCTCGCTCTCGGTCAGCGAGACGTCCCAGCCGTACACGTCCGCGAGCTCCTCGACGAACGCCAGCCCGAGCCCGGTCCCCCCGTTGTCGGAGGCGGTTGTGTACCCGGCCTCGAACACGGCGGCGCGCTCGCCATCGGGGATGCCGACGCCGTCGTCCGCGACGTAGAAGCCTGAGGGGAGTTCGCCGACCGTCACGGCGACGTCGCTCCCGCCGTGCTCGACAGCGTCCTCGCGAGCCTGCGAGCGAGGGCTCGTGGAACCATGTTCTACGGCGTTTTCGAGGAGATTCCGGAGCAGGTGGCTGACGTACGTCTCGTCGGCCTGGATCGTGCGGTCGACGGCGACGTCGAGCGTGGCGTCGCCGGTGGCGTCCACCTCGTCCCAGGCGTCGCGCGCGACCGCCGCGAGACTCACCGGGGCGCGCTCGTCGACCGCCTCCCGACCGCGAGTGAGCACCAGCATGACGTCGATCATGTCCTCGATGCGGTCGAAGGCGTCGGTGACGTACTCGACCGCCTCGGCGTCGACGTCCTCGGGGAGTTGCTCGCTGTAGATCTGGCCGATCTGGACGGGGTTGCGGAGCTCGTGGGCCAGCATGCTGGCGAACGACTCGAGCCGGTCGTTCTTGCTCTGGAGCCGAGACTCGTGGCGCCGGCGTTCGAGTTCGTACTGTATCCACTGGCCCATGAGGCGGTGGAAGGCGCGTTCGGCCTCCGAGAACGCCTCCCGCGGCTCCGAGGAGACGAAGAAGAACGTCCGGTCGGGCGCGCCGTCGACCTCGACGTACGTGCCGATGTACGACTCCAGCCCGAACTCCCGGTGGACGGTGGCGTCCTCGTACCCCGCGTCGAGGGGGTCGGCGACGCTCGCCGGCCCCTCCGCCTCGGCGGCCGCCGAGCAGTAGGTCTCTGACAGCGGGAGCTCGGTGCCCGGTTCGAGGTGGGCGTGATCGCCGCTCACGTGTTCGATCTCGAAGCGGTCGGTGTCGGAGTCGATCCGGGCCATCGCCCCGAGTTCGAGGTCGAACCGCTCGCAGCCGAGGTCGAACAGCGCCTGGAGCTTCTCCTCGAAGGAGCGGTCGGCGTCGGCCGTGATCTCGTTCTGCTCGCGGAGGTAGCGCTCGCGCTCCTCGCGTTCGAGCTCGTAGCTCAGCCACTGGCCGATGAGGTCGAGGAAGGTGTACTCGGCGTCGGTGAACTCGACGTCCCGCGAGCCGGTGTCGGCGAAGCAGACGGACCCGTAGACGCCCGTGCTGTCGGTCACCTTCGTCCCGAGGTAGCAGCCGAGGTCGTACTGCCGGTAGAGGGGGTCGTCGTCCCACCCCTCCGCGGCGGTGTCCTCGACGCCGACCGGGACGTCGACCTGGATCGTCTGCTTGCAGTACTGGTCGGGGTTCGCACAGAGCGTCGCGGCGCCCTCCTCGAGGTCGGTCCCCCGCGTCTTGACCACCCGGAAGCGGTCGCCCTCCTTCCGCAGCAGGAACCCCGCGTCGAGCCCGAACCGGTCGCGGCCGAGCTCCAGCAGCTCGTCGACCTTCTCGTCGAACGAGAGGTCGCTGTTCGCGGTGATCTCGTACAGCTCGCGCTGGGCCCGGTTGCGCTCGGTGCGTTCGAGCTCGTTGCTCACCCACTGGCCCATCATCTGCAGGAAGGTGCGCTCGTCCTCGGTGAACGGCTCGTCGCGCGGCGACGTGTCGTAGAACCAGAGCGTGCCGTACGGTTCGCTCCCCGCGGTCACCCGGATCCCGAAGTAGGTCCGGAGCCCGAACTCCTCGTAGACGACGTCGTCGTCCCACCCGTGCTCGACGACGTCGGCGACGGCGGTCGCCTCCTCGCGCTGGATGGCCTGCCGACAGAAGCAGCTCTCGCCCGGCTGGACGGGCAGCACGCCGGGCTCCTCGGGCATCTCGGGACCGACGGTCACCTCCGCGACGAAGTCGCCGTCCCACGACGGGAGGTGGGCCAGCGCCCCGCCCCGGAGGCCGAACCGCTCGCGGCCGAGCTCCAGCAGCTGCTCGACCATCTCCCTGAAGGAGAGGTCGGTGTCCGCGGTGGTCTCGTGGAGCTCCCGGAGGTACTGCTTGTGGCTCCGCAGCTCCTCCTTCGCCCGGGTCCGCTCGCTGAGCACCCCCAGCATCCGGTCGATCTCCCGGCTCGGCTGCTCGGGGCCGAAGAACTCCTCGGGCGGCGTGTAGTAGAAGTTCTGCGAGACGGTGTTGTCGTAGACGAGGTGCGGGTGGGTCCTGACGATGTCGCGCAGCACCTCGGCCGGGAACCGATTTCGGTTGTACTGGCAGAGCGCGATGCCGTCCTCGCTGGGCAGGAGGTCGTTGAGCTTCCCCTCGTACTCTACGAGGTCGTCGATGTCCGGGTCGGGACCGAACACCCACGTCATCTCGCCGGTGACCCGCAGCGCCTCGTACTCCTCGCGCGCCTCGTCGATGGCGTCCTCGAGGAAGGCGATCATGTCGTCGGGGTCGAACGAGCCGCCCCGACAGTAGGTGTCGCGCTTGGTGTGGACCGACAGCGCGCCCGACTCGAGGGCGGCGTCGACGTCGATGCCGCGGTCCCGCATCTCGTCGAGCACCTCCGTCCGCGAGTTCTCGTCGGCGATGTACATGCACCGCTCGCCGCGCTCGAGCCCCTGGCGCACGAACGGGATCACCGCCGCGAACTGCTCCTCGCGGTCCTCGTAGACGAGCGCGAAGTGGTCGTTGCCGTGCTCGTGGTCGTCGAGCGGTTCTACCGGTCCGCTGAGGTCGGGACTCCGACGCAGCGCGTCGAGCCCGCTATCGAGGTCGAGAACGTCGTGAGAGTCCCCGCGTCCGACCTGCCGACTCATTACCGTCCGATAGTCCGCTGGCGACCAATAAACTTCGGCATTACTCACAACGCCGGCCCCGGCGGTCGGCGGCGCCACCGCCAGCTAAGTGCGATGCCGTGGTAGCCGACCCGTGACCCGCGAGCGAGTGGCCGAGTTCTCGGTCGAGTACGTGCAAGCACTGGACGAGGAGGCGACCCTCGACGAGGCGGTCGCGCCGGCGCTGGACGACGAGCGGCTGGTGGAGTTCTACCGGCTGATGCGGCTCTCCCGCCGGACCGACGAGCGGGCGGTCGCGCTCCAGCGGCGTGGCGAGCTCGGGACCTACGCGCCCGGCGTCGGCCAGGAGGCCGCCCAGGTGGGGTCGGCGACCGCGCTCGACCCCGAGGAGTGGCTGGTGCCGTCGTTCCGGGAGGGCGCGGCGCTGCTCGCGCGGGGCGCGCCGATCCACCGCCTGCTGTGGTACGCGATGGGGATGGAGGAGGGCGCCGAGGTGTCGGGGCCGAACTTCCCGCCGTCGATCCCGGTCGGCTCCCAGCCGCTCCACGCCGCCGGCATCGGGTGGGGCAAGGAGATCGCCGGCGAGGAGGAGGCCGCGATGGTCTACTTCGGCGACGGCGCGACCAGCGAGGGCGACGTCTACGAGGCGATGAACGTCGCCGGCGCGCTCGACGCCCACGTCGTCTTCTTCTGTCAGAACAACCAGTGGGCCATCTCGACGCCGCGGGCGAGCCAGACCCGCGCCGAGACCATCGCCCAGAAGGCCGTCGCGGCCGGCATCGAGGGCGTCCAGGTCGACGGCAACGACCCGCTGGGCGTCCACGCCGTGACCCGCGACGCCCTCGAGAGCGCCCGTCAGGGCGACCCCGTGCTGGTCGAGGCGCTGACCTACCGGCGGTCGATGCACACCACCAGCGACGACCCGCGGGTGTACCGGACCGAGGAGGAGGAGGCCGAGTGGGAGGCCCGCGACCCCATCGCCCGGTTCGAGCAGTACCTCAGGGACGAGGGGCTGCTCGACGACGACCGGATCGCCGAGATCACCGAGGAGATCGAGGGGGTGATCGCCGACGAGATCGACCGGGCGAAGGAGGGCCGGAAGCGGGTCGTGCCCGCCGAGATGTTCGACTACGTCTTCGCCGAGCCCACGCCGGAGCTCGGCCGGCAGAAGTCCGAGTTCGAGCGCGAGACCGGCGGCGGCGAGACGACCACCCCCGAGGAGGGGATGAGCGGCGAGGAGCGGGCCGGCGGCGGGGAGGTGTCGGGCCGTGGCGAATGAGATCCGGCTGGTGGAGGCGATCCAGCAGGCGCTCGACGAGGAGATGGCCCGCGACGAGTCGGTGCTGGTCTACGGCGAGGACGTGGGGGTCAGCGGCGGGGTGTTCCGCGCGACGAAGGAGCTGCGGGAGGCGTACCCCGACCGGGTGTACGACACGCCGCTGGCGGAGTCGGCCATCCTGGGGCTGGGCGTCGGCCTGGGCGCGACGGGGTACACCCCGGTCGCCGAGATCCAGTTCGCCAGCTTCGTCTACCAGGGGTTCCACCAGCTCGTCCAGCACGCGACCCGGCTCCGGAGCCGGACCCGGGGAACGCTGGGCGTGCCGATGACCGTCCGGATGCCGTACGGCGGCGGCATCCGCGCGCTGGAGCTCCACTCCGAGAGCTTCGAGGCGGGGTTCGCCCACGTGCCGGGGCTCAAGACGGTGGTCCCCGCGAACCCCGCCGACGCCAAGGGGCTGCTGACCTCGGCCGTCCGGGACCCCGACCCGGTGATGTTCCTCGAACCGACGAGCCGGTACCGGGCCGCCCGCGAACCCGTCCCCGAGGGCGAGCACACCGTCCCGCTCGGGGAGGCCGAGGTCGTCCGCGAAGGTGGGGACGTGACGGTCGTCGCCTGGGGCGCGATGCTCGCGGAGGCGCTGAGCGCCGTAGAGGGCGGGGACGCCGACGTCGACGCGGAGGTGATCGACCTCCGGACGGTCTCGCCGATGGACTCGGCGACGATCCTGGAGTCGGTCCGGAAGACCGGCCGGTGCGTGGTGGTCCACGAGGCCCCGCGGACCGCGGGCCTGGCGGCCGAGATCATCGCCCGCATCAACGACGACGCGCTCTACTACCTGGAGGCGCCGGTCGAGCGCGTCACGGGCTACGACGTCCCGTTCCCGCTGTTCGCCCGCGAGGACGCCTACCGGCCGGACGCCGAGCGGATCCGGCGCGGCATCGAGCGCGCGCTGTCGGCGTGAGTGCGGGAGCGACGTCGGGGAACCGTCGCGTCGCCGCACCGGAACACGCACCCCGGACGTGCCGAGGCGCCGACGCCCGCCTCAGTACTGCTCGGCCTCCAGGTCCTCGAGGTGCTGCTGGAGTTCGGGGTACTCCTCCAGGCGGACGAATCCGTAGTCGCCGCCGCCGTAGAAGCTCTCGGGGAGCTCGCGCTCGACCAGCATCGTCTCGGGGTCGGCGTCGACGTGGTTGACCTTGTTCAGCGGGACCACCCGGACCTCGTCGGTGGCGTCGAGGCAGACGATGCTCTGCTCGCGGAACAGGACCGCGTCGAACTCCAGCGCGTCGTACTCGTCGACCGTGTACACCGTCGGACGGGAAGGTGCCATACGTCGAGAAGCACCGTCAGTGCCTTAAAATCCGGTGACGGGGACGGGTCGGCGCCGGGAGAACCGCGGTGATGGGGTGCGGTTTCAGTCGCCGGGCTCGCTCCGGGGCGCGGGGTCGCTGGCGTCGCGGAAGCGCTCGGGGATGTGGGAGTCGAGCGCGGCCGGCGCGTGCGGGACGAGGCGCTCGGCCAGCGCGGCGAGGCGCTTGCGGGCCAGCGCGTACCCCGCCGAGACCGCCAGGACCGCGGCGACGAACGTCTGGACGGCGCCGTCGTAGATCAGCAGCGCCGGCGCGCCGAACGCCACCGCGACCACGAGGTCCTCCGGCGCGCCGTCGTAGCGGACCCAGCGCCGGGGCGGGACCCACCGGCCCCGGTAGTGGTCGTACACCGCGCGCTCGGACTCGGCCCGCCACGGCTTGAGTTCGAGGCCGCCGCCGAACACGTCCATCAGCGAGTGGGCCGCGGCGCCGGCGAGGAACACCGCGAGCGCGACCGTCGCGGCCGCCGGGAGCGCGACCGCCAGCGCGACCGCGGGCAGCGCGGCGGCGGCGTAGTACACCGGGAAGTGGAGCGTCCGGCGGTGGCCGGCGTAGAGGTCGAGGTCGGGGAAGACGCTCCCGACCACGCCGGCGACGAGCGCGACGGGCGCGAACTCGGGCGCGACGGCCGCCGCCGCGCTGGCCAGGACGATCCCGAACAGCGCGTGAGTGGTCGCCATCATGTGAACGAGGGGTAAGCCGCCGGACGTATATAGGCGTATCGCGCGGGGCGGTGGCGCAGCCGCACCGTCGGGGACGCGCCGCGGCGTGAACTCGCACGGAGTAACTCGATAGAATCGACCACCCCGTCGGCGGAGTCGCGAGACGTCGGAACTCGCCGAGGCGTCGGCGGCGGAATCGCCGACGCAGTCGCTTCCTGTCGTGCCAGCGGTCCGCCCGAGGCGGAGATCCGCCCGGGCGACGCGCGCCGCGGTTCGGTGGGGCGACGAGTTCGGTTCAGTGCGTCGACGGGAGTACGTCCTTCACCGGATAGAGGTCCTCGTGGATCCCCTCCGCGTCGCAGTCGTCGTTCGGACACCGATAGTACCACCCGTCGTCGGTGGCCTCCGAGGCCTGGAATCGCTCGCCGCATCGGCCGCAGAACAGCAGCGAGTCGAAGTCCTCGGCGCTGCGGGAGAGGTCTACGTCGGTTCCGGTCTCGCGACTCTCGAGCAGTTGTTCCATACTCCTAATAACCGCGGCATCATATAAAAGACCCACCGTTTTCCCCCACGTCCCGGAGATGATTCCGTAAGATTAGCCGCGTCGTTTCGGAATCGAAAGACGAGACCGGACCGAACTGGGCGTTCCCGTCAGCGCGCGCGCAGGTGCCACGCGACGCCGAGCGCGACCAGCACCACCAGCCCGCCCGCGAAGAAGACCAGACCCGGCGGGAGGCCACTCGCGGCGGTATCGCCCGCCGTCGCGACGGTGGTCGTCGAATCGAGGGTCGTCTCGGCCGCGGTCCGGGTCGCCTCCGCGATCGTCCGGGACGCCTCGGTCGTCGTCGCCTCCGCGCCGGTCCGACCCGACTCGGTGACGGTCGCGCTGCCGGCGTCGGCGGTGGTCTCCGCGCCGGTGAGGTACTCCTCCGACTCGGCGGTGGTCCCGGCGGCGTTCGGGCCGGGCGCCGTCGCGTTCTCCGCCGTCGTGGTCGCCGCGGCGTCGCCGGAACTCCCCAGCGACACGTCGACGTCGACCGGCTCCCCGGAGCGGGCCGGGCCGCCGAAGAGCCGCTGGACGAGGACGCTCGACAGGCCCAGGACGCCGAGCGCGCCCAGCAGTTTCGACAGGGCGGACTCGACGCCAGGCGCGTCGTCGTCGCCCCCGGCGAACACGACCAGGGGCTCGGCGGCGGGGGCGTACACCTTCATCTCGCGGCCCTTCTCGGAGTAGACGGTGTCGGCGACCTCGACGAGGTCGGCGTCGGTCAGCTTCTCGAGGTGGTACCGGACGTTCTGGATGGAGGTGTCGACCTCCTCGGCGAGCGCGGAGGGGCTGGCGGGGTCGTCGTAGAGCGCCCCGAGGATGTCCCGGGCGGTCTCCGACTGGAGGGCGGCCAGCAGCTCCTCGGCGTCGTCGGAGTCGACGCCGACGACGCGGGGTTCGGCCCCGTCGCCGGCGGAGGGGTCGGGGCTGGAGGGCAGCAGGTCGGCCATACAGTCGCGTTGCGGCCAGCCGGGATATAATTTTGTCCCTGTCGAGTCGGCAGGATTCCACGTTCGGGGCGGGTCGCGGGACGGCGTCCGGGGCCGCGCCCGTATCGAAATGGCTTTGTGTCAGTTTAGGGTAGCCTAAACCAGAGAATGGCGAGTGACACCCGCGGACACAGCGACAACCGGGCCGAGTCGGGCCTGTTGGGCTGGATCGACGGCTCGCTCGCCACGGTCGTCCTCGGCAGCGTCGCCGTGGTGGTCGTGGCGGGCCTGGTACAGGTGAGCTTCGGAACGTACTCGATGACGCTGGCCCAGGCGTGGCGCGCGGTGCTCGACCCGTCCATCGTCTTCGACCTCGACGCGTGGCGGGCGTTCCTGTTCGGCGCCGACCTGCCCGAGATGGGCCGACGCCGGCTGGTGGTGTGGAACATCCGGCTCCCGCGGGTGATCGTGGCCGCGCTCGTCGGCACGAACCTGGCGATCTCGGGCGCCATCTTCCAGGCGGTGACCCGCAACGAGCTGGCCAGCCCGTACGTCCTCGGGGTGAGCTCCGGCGCCGGGCTCGCGGTGCTGCTCACCCTGGTCGTGTTCTCGGGGCTCGCGCCGTTCCTGCCGCTGTTCGCCGCGCTGGGCGGCGCGCTCGCCTTCGTGCTGGTCTACCTCATCGCCTGGAAGGGCGGCACCAGTCCGGTCCGGCTCGTCTTGGCGGGCGTCATCGTCAGCACCGTCTTCTGGTCGCTCCAGCGCGGGCTGTTCTACCTGGCCGAGGACCTCGGCGTCGTCCAGTCGGCCATCGCGTGGACCACGGGGTCGCTCACGGGGGTCGACTGGGAGCAGGTCCGGATCATCCTCCCGTGGACCGCCGTCTCGCTGGTGCTGGCGCTGGCGGGGTCGCGGCAGCTGAACGTGCTCCTGCTGGGCGAGCGGACCGCGAAGTCGCTGGGCATGTCGGTCGAGAAGGTCCGGTTCGCGCTGGCGGGCGTGGCGGTGCTCGCGGCCAGCGCCGCCATCTCGGTCGCGGGCATCGTGAGCTTCGTGGGGCTGGTCGTGCCCCACATGGTCCGGACCATCGTCGGCAGCGAGTACAAGCGCTTGATGGTCGGGTGCGTGTTCGCCGGCCCGGCGCTCATGGTCGCGGCCGACGTGGGCGCCCGGCTGGCGCTCGCCCCGACCCAGATCCCGGTCGGCGTCGTGACCGGGCTCGTCGGCGGTCCGTACTTCCTCTACCTGATGCGCCGCCAGCAGGAGATGGGCGAGCTCTGAGGCGGTCGCCCGTCGCGGCGGCTCCGACTCGACTCGCTCGGCACGGCGACCGCACCCGCGAACGACGTCGGACACTTTTCCCGGTCGCGCCCGTCTGTCCCACCAGCCATGCGACCCAGCCAGCTGACCACGCTCGTCGACGGCCTGCTCCACGAGGAGACCCAGGTGACCGACCGCGGCCTCGACCTGACCGCGAACGAGGTGCTGCGGGTCGAGACGCCCGGCCGCGTCGACTTCGGCGGCGACGAACTCGACGACCCCAACGTCTCGGCCCACGAGAAGGTGTGGCGGAACGAGGACGACGACTACCAGTGGTGGCATCTGAGCGCGGGCCAGTACCTCGTCGAGTACAACGAGTCCATCGCGGCCGACCGCCCGCTCCGGGTCCAGACCCGCGAGGCGGTGCGCCGGATGGGCGCGTTCCACCCCACACTGGAGGTGACCGACCTCGGCCGGATACCCCTCTCGGTCGCGCCCGGCGGCATCCGCATCAAGGAGAACGCCCGCGTCTCGACGGTGCTGCCGCCCGAGGAGGGCACGGAGTAGCTCGGCGATGTACGCGAAGACCTGCCTCGCGGACCTCGAGACCCGCGACGTGGAGGGGGTCGAGCCCGGCCTGAAGGCGGTGGGGTACGAGCTCCGACCGAAGCAGATGCGCCCGAGCGTCTGGGAGTTCGCGGCGGGCGAGTCGAACAACCGCCACCGCCAGCGCGAGCAGGAGGAGCTGTACTACGTGCTCGACGGGACGTTCCGCGTGACCGTCGAGGACGGGGACGGCAACCGCGAGCGCTTCGAGCTCGGGGCCGACGAGGTGGTCGTGATCCCGCCCGAGACGTGGCGGCAGTTCGAGGCCCGGACGGACGGTCGCCTGCTGGTCGTCGGCGCGCCGAACGCGAAGGATGACGCGATCACCGGTGACGACGTCGAAGGCGAAGCTAGCGACGGGGGTGACGCGGCCTGACGCGACCCTGCCAAATCTCCAGTCGAACCACCTGAAACGCCGGAAGCCGACGAAGCACGCGAAGCGGTCGGCGGACGCGAAGCTCACGAACCGCGCGAAGCGTCCGAACCGACCGAAGCGGGCGAAGCGTCAGACGCGCGTCGGCTCGACAGCGGACTTCGGAGCGCAGGAAGGGGGAGCGCGCCGACTCAGTGCTCGATGGTCGTGATCTCCTCGACCGGCCACTGGCTCAGGATCTCGACGCCGTTCTCGCGGACGACCACCATCTCCTCGACCCGGACGCCCTGGCGGTCGGCGGGCCGCATCGTCTCGACCGCCATCGTCATCCCCTCCTCGATCTCGAGGGGGTGGTCGGGCGAGAGTCCCCGCCAGATCAGCGGCACCTCGTAGAGCTGGAGGCCCAGGCCGTGGGCCCAGTGGTTGGTGGTCATCTCCCAGAACTCGTCGGCGCCGTACCAGTCCATGTGCTCGCCCTCCTCGTCGGGGAACCCCTCGCAGATCTCGTCGGTGGTCGCGCCGGGCTCGATGCGTTCGAGCACGTCGTAGAGGTCGTCGCGGGCCGTCTCGTAGGCGTCTTGCTGGGCCTGGGTGGGCTCGCCCACGCTGAAGGTGCGGTAGTAACAGGACCGGTAGCCCATGAACCCGATGTTGTAGAAGTCGGCGTAGACCAGGTCGCCCGGGCGGATCACGCGGTCGGTGGTGTTGGCCTGGTGCTTGGGCCAGGTGTTCGGCCCCGAGGTGAGGTAGCCGCCCTGGACCATCGCGCCGAGCCGCCAGAGCTCCTGGGTGGCCTCGCCCCACACCTCCGACTCGCGCATCCCGGGCTTGGCGGTCTCCTTGATGCGCTGGAAGCCGGCCTCGCAGAGCGCCGCGACCATCCGGAGGCACTCGATCTCGTCGCGGGTCTTGACCTTCCGGGCGTCCTCCATCACCTGCGCGCACTCGCCGGGCCGGACGTCGACGCCCCGCTCCTCGAACTTGCCAATCAGCGCTTGGTTGCCCACGTCGATGCCCATCGGCTCCTTCTTCACGCCGTACTCGTCCATCGCCTCGACGACCAGGTCGGCCATCTTGCCCTTGAGCCAGTCGCGCGCGGAGTCCCGCCCGGACGCGCGCGGGACGTTGCCCAGTCCGGGCGCGGCGTACCGGATGTCGTCGAGCCACGGGCAGTTGAACCGCTGGTTGCTGGCGTGGTCGGCGGTGTCCCAGTGGACCACGTCGCCGTCCTCGGTGAGGAGGGTGTAGTGGTCGGCGCCGCTCCCGCCGGTCATCGCCAGGCCGGTGACGTACCGGACGTTCGGGTCGTCGATGAGCAGCATGCTCCCGAGGCCGGCCTCGCGCATCCGTTCGAGGGCCCGGTCCTTGCGCTCCTCGCGCATGCGCCGGAAGTCGATGCGCTCCTCCCAGTCGACGCCCATGGTGCCGCGGGTGCCCTCCATGAAATCGCGCTGATAGAATCCCATGGCCGGATTACGTCGAGGACGGTAATGAAAGTAGGTGGAGGATGTCGGCGGTCGTCGGTTCGGAGCGCCGTCGGCGCGGGAGACCGGCGTTGCGGGAGACCGGCGGTGGCTCGTCGTACGCGGGACGTGATGCGAGTAACAATGACGAGATAGCGAACTAGGTCGTGAAACCGTAACCACGCTTGATGAGAACGGAACTAGCACTGATTGTTGAATGGCCTACGTTTCGGAGCCGAAGTGGGGTTCGGGGGATAGGTTTTTTAGACGGTAGTTTCATGCAAGCACGCAATGGATGAGCCGATTCAGTTGCTTCACGTGGATGACGAACCCGACTTCGTGGAGTTGACCGCGACGTATCTGGAACGGGCCGACGAGCAGTTCTCCGTCGAGACGGCGACGAGCGTCGGCGAGGGGTTGACTCGGCTCACCGAGGCGGACTTCGACTGTATCGTGTCCGACTACGACATGGCCGAACGGGACGGGATCGAGTTCCTCGACGCCGTGCGCGAGAACTACCCCGACCTCCCGTTCGTGCTGTTCACCGGCAAGGGAAGCGAGGAGATCGCCAGCGAGGCGATCTCGGCCGGCGTGACGGACTACCTCCAGAAGACGCCCGGCACGGAGCAGTACACGCTACTCGCGAACCGCATCGAGAACGCCGTCGCTCAGTACCGGGCGCAGCGGGAGGTGAAGAAGACGGAAGCACGATACCGACACCTGATCGAGGAATCGACCGACGTCATCACCGTCGTCGATCCGAACGGCACGTTCCAGTATCTAAGCCCGGCCGCCGAACGGGTGCTCGGGTACGCCGCCGAGGAGATGGTCGGCGATAACGCGTTCGACTACGTCCATCCCGACGACCGGGAACGGGTGATAGCGGAGTTCGCCGATCAGGTCCGGAGTCCGGAGGAACGCGTCACGACCGAGTTCCGCTTCGCGCACGCCGACGACTTCTGGCAGTGGATCGGTGTGAGAGGGCGGAACCTGCTGGACGACCCGATCATCGAAGGGATCGTCGTGTACGCCCGCGACGTGACTGAGCGCAAGAGGCGCGAACAGGACCTCGAACAGTACGAGACCATCGTGGAGAACACCGAGGACGGCATCTACGTGGTCGACTCCGACCATCGGTTCGAGTTCGTGAATCAGCGGGTTGCCGAGGCCTCGGGGATTCCGCAGGACCTCTGGGAGGGCCAGCACGTCTCGACCCTCGCAGACCTCGGCATCCTCACCGAGGACGAAGTGGCCGCTCTCGAGGACGGGTTTGACGCGATCATCGGCGGTGAGGAGAGCCAGGTGAGCGTCGAGGTGAGCCCGCAGGTGCCCGAGGAGGAGTTCGTACTCGATCTCCGGTTGACGTCGCTGCAGACCGAGAAGCTGACCGACTGCGTGGTCGGATTCTCCAGGAACGTCACCGAACGCAAGCGACGGGAGCGGGAGTTAGAGCGGAAGAACGAGCGCCTGGAGGAGTTCGCCGGCGTGGTCTCTCACGACCTCCGCAATCCCCTGACCGTCGCCGAGGGGCGCCTCGACCTGGCCCGCGAGGAGTGCGACAGCACCCACCTCGAGGAGATCGCGGACGCCCACCACCGAATGCGAACGCTGATCGACGACTTGCTGTCGCTCGCTCGTGACGGCGACGCGGCTACCGAGGCCGAACGGATCCACCTCGCGGAGACCGTCGAACGCTGCTGGGGCAACGTCGAAACCGAGCGGGCCACGCTCGACGTCGACACCGCGCGAACGGTCCGGGGCGACCGGAGCCGCGTACAGCAGTTGCTCGAGAACCTCATTCGGAACGCCATCGAACACGGTGGGCCGGACGTGACGGTGACCGTCGGCGACTTCGAGGACGGGTTCTACGTCGCCGACGACGGGCCGGGGATACCCGACGAACGAGCGGTGTTCGACGCGGGCTACTCGACGGCCGAGGAGGGGACCGGTCTGGGACTCACGATCGTTCGGCGGATCGCCGACGCACACGGCTGGGAGCTGAACGCGACCGAGAGCGAGTCGGGAGGGAGTCGGTTCGAGTTCACCGGACTCGACACCGAACCGCGATGAGGATCCGCCGATGCGAAGGCATTCGAACGAGGCACTGCTCGCCGGACGTCGTCTCGATCGGTCGCTGCACCTGCTCGGTCTGCGTCACGGAGTCTGAAGGGCCGCCAGTAGTCACCGGAAGTGGTGACCCTTGCTCATGAGGTAGATGACGACGGCGACGTTGATGACGAGCGATATCGGATCGACCGTCAGCAGGGCGAGCACGCCGGCGAAGCCGTAGAAGATCAGCGCCCACGTGTGACCCCACCGCTGGAGGTTCCAGAGACCGACCAGCACGACCAGCTTCGCCAGCGTGAGCATCAGCCCGAGGAGTCCGAGCACCGGCCCGGGACCGGGCACGCCCAGCATCCCGACGCTGTCGATGAGGCTGAACAGCGCGCCGACGAACCCGAGGAGACACAGGACGGTCACCCCGAGGGGTCGGTTCCGCGAGCGACTGCCGTAAGTGGAGGGCATCACCTTAGATTTCCGATGGAACCGGGATAAGCTTTGGGTCGACGGTCGGCGGAGGGGACGCCGGTCACCGGTTCGAGAAGGACGACGTACACCCTTCCGGACGAGGAAACCGCTCGGCCGGTCCCTGTCCGAGCAGCGAGGGAGGACACCCAGTTTTATGTAAGAGAGGACACACACCACCGCACATGAGCGAGCTCCCGGTCGACCGCGTCCCGTGGCGGAACGTCGGGCTGGTCGTCGCCGGCCTGATCGCCGGCGGAATCGTCGCGGCCCTCGACGGTGGCGTCGTCCCGCCGATCCTCGTCATCGGCGGGACGGTCGTCGCGATGCTGCTGGTCGAACGGTACGAGCGGTAGACGGTGCGCGATCGCACCGGTCCGGGGAGAACGGAAGCTAAAGGTCCGCCGATCGACTACCGGCGCCCATGTCGTGGTACGTCCTCGTCGTCGCCGGGTTGTTCGAGATCGCGTGGGCCGTGGGCCTGGAGTACTCCGACGGCCTGACGAAGCCGATGCCGACCGCCGCGACCGCCGTCGCGCTCGTGATCAGCATGGTCCTGCTGGCGCGGGCGGTCGAGAATCTGCCCGTCGGGACCGCCTACGCGGTCTGGACCGGCATCGGGGCGGTCGGCACCGCGACGCTGGGCATCGCGCTGTTCGACGAGTCGGCCGACCTGGCGCGCATCGCGTTCATTGGCGTCATCGTCGTCGGCATCGTCGGCCTCCGCCTCGTCTCCGGCGGCCACTGATCGCCGGTGTGTCCAGGGACCACCGTCGCGCGACCGCCGGTCGACGGTGCGTCGGACCGCCGGCCGTCGGAACGCCGGGGGCGGACCGCTCGCGGGCCGGTCGCTCGCGTGGTTTTATGACCGTCCGAACTGTGCCATCAATTATGTACAAGCACGTCGCCCTGCTCGTCCGCAAGGAGGGGATGAGCCACGGCGAGTTCGTCGACTACTGGCAGACCGAGCACACTCCCATCGCCCGCGAGATCGACGGCGTCGTCCGGTACCAGACCGTCCTCCCGACCGACCCCGAGCACGCGGAGTTCGACGGCATCGCCGAACTCTACTTCGAGGACCTCGAGAAGCTCCACGACGCGCTCGGCAGCGAGGGCTCCCGCGACTACGATCCCGACAAGGGCAAAGCCAAGGAGGCCCGCGAAGACGTCGACAACTTCCTCGACGTGGACCGCCGGCCGCGGTTCATCGGCGAGGAGACCGTCCAGAAGGACGACGTCGACGGCGACACCGACGGGCTCTACAAGCACTCGGCGTTCCTCGTCCGCAAGGAGGGGATGTCCCACGAGGAGTTCGTCGACTACTGGCAGACCGAGCACACTCCCATCGCCCGCGAGATCGACGGCGTCGTGAAGTACAACACGGTCCTGCCCACGGACCCCGAGCACGCGGAGTTCGACGGCGTCGCCGAGCTCTACTTCGAGGACCTCGAGAAGCTCTACGACGCGCTCGGCAGCGAGGGCTCCCGCGACTACGATCCCGACAAGGGCAAGGCCAAGGAGGCCCGCGAAGACGTCGACAACTTCCTCGCCATCGACGAACGACCCCGGTTCATCGGCCGCGAGACGGTCCAGAAGGACGAGGCGTAGCCCACCGTCGACCGCGGCGGTAGCCGGGAGGGCGAAATCGTCGGCGGTCCGGGAACAGGTAACTTTTTGTACCAATCGCCGGTTTCGGACCGTTGCATGTCAGACGAAAACGTCTTGGCGGAGCTCGCGCGCCTGCCCGAGCTGGCCCACCCCACCGTCTCCCCGGACGGCGACCGGGTGGCGTTCTACTACAACGGCACCGGGCGCAACGAGCTCCACGTCCTGAACCTCGAGACCGGCGAGCGCGAGCGCTGGAGCGACGGCGAGGTCCCCCGCAACAACCGGTGGCCGATCAGGTGGGGCGCCGACGGCGACCGCGTGTTCTTCCACCGCGACGAGGGCGGCGACGAGCAGAACGACGTCTGGGCCGTCGACCGGGACGGCGACACCGAACCGATCGTCGAGAGCGACGGCCAGAACACGGTCCAGGCCGTCGGCGAGAGCGGCGAGACGCTGCTGGTCGGCTCGAACCGCGACGGCCAGATGAACCTCTACCGCCACGACCTCGCGGCGGGCGAGACGACCAAGCTGACCGAGTACGACCGGTCGGTCAGGGGAGCCGGCCTCTCGCCCGACGGCGAGCGCATCGCCTACGCCACCAACGAGGCCGAGGATACGAGCAACACGGACGTCTACGTCGCCGACGCCGACGGGTCGGACCCGCGGAACCTCGGCGTCGGCGACGCCGGCGCGGAGGCGTTCCCCGTCGACTGGGGGCCGGACGGCGAGCGACTCCTCGTCGGCGACAACGCCGACGACCTCGACAGGAGCGGGATCTACGACCTCGAGGCCGACGAGGTCCGGTGGTACGACGACACCGAGTACTCCGAAACGCCGGTGTTCTTCACGCCCGGCGGCGACCGGTTCCTCGCGACGCGGTACCGCGAGGCCACCACCGTGCCGGTCGTCTACGACGTCGAGACCGGCGAGGGCCGCGAGCTCGACCTGCCCGACGGCGTGGCCTCGTTCGGGTGGCAGAGCGACCGCGTCGTCGACGACGACCGCGTGCTCGTCGGTCACACCACGCCGACCACGCGAGAGGAGCTGCTGGTCTACGACCTCTCGACCGACGAGTACGAGACGGTGTTCGACCGGGAGTACGGCCCGTTCTCCCCGGACGACTTCGCCGACGCCGAGTACTTCACCTTCGAGTCCGACGGCGTGCCCGAGACCCCCGCGGAGGCTGTCGACCACGACCCCTACGAGACGCTGGAGATCGGGGCGCTCCTCTACGACTCGGGCGAGCGCCCGTCGCCGCTCGTCGTCAACCCCCACGGCGGCCCGCGCTCGATGGACCAGAAGGCGTTCAGCTACCGGACGCAGTTCCTCGTCCAGCGCGGGTACTCCGTGCTCCAGGTCAACTACCGCGGGTCGTCCGGCCGCGGTCGGGAGTTCGTGCAGCAGCTCTACGACGACTGGGGCGGCGCCGAGCAGGGCGACATCGCGACCGCGGTCGAGCACGTCCTGAACACCCGCGACTGGATCGACGAGGACCGGGTGGTCGTGTTCGGCGGCTCGTACGGCGGCTACTCGACCTACTGGCAGCTGGTCCAGTACCCCGACCTGTACGACGCCGGAATCGCCTGGGTCGGCGTGACCGACCTCGAGGACATGTACGAGAACACGATGCCCCACTTCAGGACCGGCCTGATGGAGAAGAACCTCGGGACGCCCGAGGAGAACCCCGGCCTCTACCGGGAGCGGAGCCCGGTCGAGCACGTCGAGAACCTCGACGCGCCCCTGCTGATGCCCCACGGCGTCAACGACCACCGCGTACCGGTCTCCCAGGCCCGCATCTTCCGCGACGCGCTACTCGACGCGGGGTACGAGGAGAGGGAGACGCCTGCGGCGTCTCCGAACGACGGCGAAGCCGTCGCAAACGGCGACTTCGAGTACGCGGAACTCGGTGAGGAGGGCCACGGCTCCTCGGACGTCGACCAGAAGATCCGGTCGCTCGAACTGCTCGACGAGTTCCTCGACCGGCGGCTCGACGCGCCGGCGGCGACGGCCGACGACTGAGGCGGTGAGGCGCCCGGCGGTGTGGCCCCGACCCGTCACCACGCTAAAACGTTAAGGCGTCCCCGACCGTCCGCGGACGCATGGACATCGGGACGGGACTGTTCACCGGCCAGCGCCGGCCGGACGACGACCGGTCGATGGCCGAGCTCTACGACGAGATACTGACCCTCGGGCGGGCCATCGACGACGCGGGGCTGGCCAGCGCGTGGGTCTCCGAGCACCACTTCACCGAGGACGGCTACCTCTCGGCGACGATGCCGACGCTCGGCGCGCTCGCCGCCGAGACCGACGCAATCGAGCTCGGCACCTGCATCGCCCTCGCACCGCTGTACGACGGGGTCCGGCTGGCCGAGGACGCCGCGACGGTCGACCTGCTCGCGGACGGCCGGCTCACCCTCGGGCTGGCCATCGGGTCGAACCCCACCGAGTTCGAGGAGTTCGGCGTCCCCCGCGAGGAGCGGGTCGAGCGCCTCTCGGACACCACCGACCTGCTCCGGGCGGCGTGGTCCGACGGGCCGCTCGACTACGACCCCGAGTTCCACGACGTCTCGCCCGACGTGAGCGTCACGCCCAAGCCCGACTCGGACGTCCAGATCATGTACGGCGGGTCCGCGAAACCCGCCGTCCGGCGGGCGGCCCGGGTGGCCGACGCGTGGTGTGCCCCCTCTGCGCTCTCGGTCGAGGGCGTCCGCAAGCGCGTCGCGGACATCCGCAGCGTCCGGGCCGAGGAGGGGCTGCGGGAGGACGCGAGCGAGGCCGGCGACGCGGCCGACGACTTCGACGTCTACGTCCTCCAGCACGGCTTCGTCGACGACTCCGAGGAGGCGGCGTGGGAGGCGATGAGGGACGGCTACTTCTACATCCAGCGGCGCTACGCCGAGATCTTCTCGGGCGAGGAGGTGGCGGAACTCGACGACGAGCGCGAGCGGGAGTTGAAGGACCAGGCGATCTACGGCACGCCCGAGCAGGTCGTCGACCAGCTGGAGGCGTACCGCGAGGCGCTGGGCGACGACGTCCACGTCATCCTCCGGACGTACCACCCCGGCATCGGCACCGACCGGATGGTCGAGTGCGTCGAGCGACTCGGCGACGAGGTCGTCCCGCACTTCGCGTGAACCCGCCGCGCGGTCGGTCCTCGCGGGCTGACGCGATCCCGACACGTTCGCGGGTTATTTCGCCGGCGTCCCGCCCACATCCTACACAATAGTTTATTACTGAAGCTGCCGCGTAGCTGGTATGGGGTACGAAAACGGTTCCCATGGTGGGGAGACGAGCGACGGGGCCGGCGACGGCGAGTCGTCGCGGCCCGGCGGAGCGTCCCGGCGGAGCGTCCTGCGACTCGCGGGACTGGCCGGAGCGGGCGGCCTCGCCGGCTGCGTCGGCGGCGCCGGACTCGGCAGCCGGACCCAGAGCATCGACGCCGTGACCTACGGTGTCCTGAGCCCGATGACCGGCCCGTACGGCGGCCTGGCGGAGGGCCAGCGCAACGGGGCGAAGCTGGCGGTCCAGCACGTCAACGAGAGCGACCGGTTCAGCTTCGAGCTGAACGCGGTGTACGAGGACACCGAGGCCGACACCGCGACCGGCCGGCAGGCCGCCCAGAAGGTGGTCCAGCAGGACGGCGCGGGGTTCCTGATGGGCGCCATCTCCAGCTCGACCGCGCTGGCGCTCAACTCGTTCGCCGAGAGCGAGGAGGTGATCTACAACCCGGGCGCGGCCGCCATGAACATCACCGGCGCCAAGTGCAACGAGTGGGTGTTCCGGGCCGAGACCCACACCGCCCAGATCGCCGAGGCGGTCGCGCCCTGGACCGCGAACAACGTCGGCGCCAAGGTGTGGTTCCACATCGCCGACTACGCCTACGGCCAGTCGGTCCGCCGGGAGTGGAAGTCCCGGATGGCCGCGGCCAGCGACCGGTTCACCGAGGTCGGGGTCTCGCGGTCCCAGCTCGGCGCGAGCAACTTCGGGTCGTACGTCAGCCAGATTAGCAACTCCGACGCCGACGTGGCGGTGCTGGGCATGACCGGCGGCGACCTCATCAACTTCACCAAGCAGGCCGCCAACTCCGGCCTCAAACGGGACGTCGAGATCGTGAGTCCGACGATGACGTTCCAGGTCGTCCGGAACGCGCTCGGGCCGGCGGCCTACGGCACCTACGGCGGGGTCCGGTACAACGCCCAGATCACCACGGGCGACAACCAGGAGTTCGTGTCGGCGTACCGCGACGCCTACGGCTCGACGCCCGACAGCTTCGCCCGGGTCGCCTACGACTCCATCCGGATGACCGCCCACGGCATCGAGGAGGCCGGAAGCAGCGACCCAGAGGAGGTCAAGGACACGCTCCCGGGCCTCCAGGTGCCGAGCCTGTTCGGCCCCAACAGGTTCCGGAAGTGCGACCACCAGGCCACCAACCCGGTGTGGGCCGGCGAGAACGTGCAGCCCGACTCCGGGCAGGCCGCGCGGGTGGCGCTCCGCAAGAAGGTCGCGGGGCCCGACGCCATCCCGCCCTGTTCGGAGACCGACTGCGACCTCTAACATGGTCGGGGTCGCGGGGTTCGCCGAGCAGTTGCTCAACGGGCTGACCATCGGGATGGTGTACGTCCTGATCGCCGCGGGGCTGTCGGTCATCTTCGGCGTGATGGACGTCATCAACTTCGCGCACGGCGAGCTGTTCGCGCTGGGCGCGTACTTCGCGTTCGCGGTGGTCGCGCCGTTCGGCGGGACCGGGTTCTGGCTCGCGCTGGTCGTGGCGCCCCCGCTGGTGGGCGCGCTGGGCGCCGCCATCGAGCGGTTCACGCTCCGGCCGCTGTACGACCGGAGCCCGCTGTACCACATCCTGCTGACGTTCGGGCTGGTGCTGATGCTCAACGACGTCATCACCTTCCTGTGGGGCAAGCAGGCCAAGGCGCTGAGCGCGCCGCCGCTGCTCGACGGCCCGGTCACGGTGCTGGGCGTCACCAACTCGCTGTACAGCTACTTCATCATCGGGTTCGGCGCGGCGCTGTCGCTGGCGACCTGGTGGGCGCTCAACGGGACCCGGTTCGGGCTGGTGGTGCGGGCCGGCTCGATGGACCGCGAGATGGTCCGGAACCTCGGCGTCGACATCGACCGCTACTACACCCTGGTGTTCGGCGCGGGCGCCGCGCTCGCCGGAGTGGCGGGGGTCGTGCTCGGCGCCTACCAGAACGTCAACCCCGGGATGGGCAACGCGGTCATCATCCCGGCGTTCGTCATCGTGGTGCTGGGCGGGCTCGGCAGCTTCCGGGGCGCGGTCGCGGGCGGGCTGGCGGTCGGCGTCATCCAGACGCTGACCCGCACCTACCTCCCGGTCATGGAGGGGTTGATCGTGTTCGTGCTGATGATCAGCGTCCTGCTCGCGAAGCCCGAGGGGCTGTTCGGCACCAGCGCCGGCGACGGCGGCGAGTCCGACGGCGAGCTCCTGGCGGGCCGGACCGGCGGCGTGCTCTCGGACCGCCAGCGGTTCCGGCTGGGCGCGCTCGCGGTCGGGCTGCTGGCGGTCGTCCCGTTCGGCGTCGAGGTGCTGTACTCCGAGTACGTCCTGACGCTGCTGTCGGACGCGCTCGTCTGGGCGCTGTTCGCGCTCAGCCTCGACTTCGTGATGGGGTACGCAGGGCTGGTGTCGCTGGGCCACGCGCTGTTCTACGGCACCGGCGCGTACGCGGCGATACTCGTCCTCATGCACGTCTCGCCCTCGGCGTTCGTCGCGCTGGCGGTCGCGGTGGTGGTCTGCGCGGCAATCGCGTGGGCCATCGGCCACCTCTCCATCCGGGTGTCGGGCGTCTACTTCGCGATGATCACGCTGGCGTTCGCCCAGCTGTTCTACCGCGCCGTCTTCAAGTTCGAGTGGACCGGCGGCAGCGACGGCCTGTTCGGCGCCGACGTGGTGTACGGCCTCGGCGGCGCGGCGATGGAGCTCGACGAGATCGCCGAGACGGTCCCCGCGGTGAGCGAGGAGGGGCTGTTCTACTACTTCCTGCTGGCGACCGTGGTCGGCGCCTACCTGGTCGCCCGCCGGATGATGCGGGCGCCGTTCGGCAGCGTGCTCCAGTCCATCCGGGAGAGCGAGCGCCGGACCGAGTTCGTCGGCTACGACGTCACCGCCTACAAGCGCCGGGCGTTCGTGGTGTCGGGCGCGATGGCGGGGCTTGCCGGCGGGCTGTTCGCGGTCCAGGACGGGTTCGTCGCGCCGTCGCTGCTCCACTGGCTCAACTCGGGGGAGGTGGTGGTGATGACCGTGCTCGGCGGGATGGGCACCCTCTACGGGCCGATGGTCGGCGCGGGCGTCTACGTCGGGTTCGAGGACCTGCTGTCGTCGTACACCGACCAGTGGCAGTTCTTCCTCGGGCTGGTCTTCGTCGTCTTCGTCATCGCGCTCCCGCGGGGGCTCGTCTCGCTGCCCGAGCGGCTGCTGGAGACCGCCGGCCGGCGCCGGGGCACGCCCGAGGGCCGCGGGGAGGCCCGCGGCGACGACGCCGACCCGCTGGTCGAGGAGGTGAACGAGTGATGGCCGTCTCGGACGGCGCGGACGGATTCGACCCCGAGACCGACCCCGTTCTGCGGGCCGACGGACTGACCAAGCGGTTCGGCGACTTCACCGCGCTCGACGGCGTGGACCTCGACGTCCGGGCCGGTGAGTTCCGGAGCGTCATCGGGCCGAACGGCGCGGGCAAGACCACGCTGTTCAACTGCCTCACCGGCGCGCTCCGGCCGACCGCCGGGTCGGTCCGGTTCCGCGGCGAGGACGTGACCCGGCTGGCGCCCCACGAGCGGGTCCGGCGCGGGATGGGCCGGTCGTTCCAGATCTCCACGGTGTTCGGCGGGCTGTCGGTCCGGGAGAACGTCCGGCTGGCGGCCCAGTCGGTCGCCGAGGGCGCCGGCGAGATCTCGCTGCGCCAGGAGCTGTTCAGCCCGACCGACCGGTTCGCGGGCGTCGCGGACCGGACCGACGCGGTGCTTTCCGACATCGGGCTGGCCGACCGGGCCGGCGAGCACGCCCGCAACCTGGCCCACGGCGACCGCCGCCGGCTCGAACTCGGGCTGGTGCTCGCGACCGACCCCGACCTCGTGCTGCTCGACGAGCCCACCGCGGGGATGGGCAGCGAGGAGACCCGCCGCACCATCGCGCTGGTCGAGGAGGTGCTCTCCGACCGGACGCTGCTGCTCATCGAGCACGACATCGACCTGGTGATGAACGTCTCGGACGCCGTGACGGTGCTCCACCGCGGGCAGGTGCTGGCGACCGGGCCGCCCGAGCGCATCGCGGCCGACGACGAGGTCCAGAAGGCGTACCTCGGGGGTGTCCGGGAGTGACCCCCGGAGAATCGGACCGGAGCGACCGGCTCGACGCCGGGTGGTGCGACGACCCGCTGCTCGACGTCGCGGACCTCGTGGCGGGCTACGGCGCGACCGAGGTGCTCCGCGGCGTCTCGCTCTGCGTCGGCGAGGGCGAGGTGGTCTCGCTGGTCGGCCGGAACGGCGCGGGCAAGACGACCACCCTGCGCGCCATCGTCGGCAACGTCGCGCCCGACGCCGGCCGGGTCGCCTTCCGGGGCGAGGACGTGACCCGGCTCTCGACCGAGGAGACCGTCCGGCGGAACGTCGCGTTCGTCCCCGAGGAGCGGCGCATCTTCCCCGGCCTCACGGTCGCGGAGAACCTCCGGATCGGACGGCTCGGCGGGAGCGACACCGCCCGGTCGCGCGACCCCCAGGACGTGCTGGCCGAGTTCGAGAACCTCCGCGAGCACCCCGACCGACTGGGGTCGGCGCTGTCGGGCGGCGAGCAGCAGATGCTCGCCATCGCCCGGGCGCTGGTCGCGGGCGCCGACCTGCTGCTGCTCGACGAGCCGACGGAGGGGCTGGCGCCGTTCGTCGTCCGGCGGGTCGAGGACCTCGTCCGGAACCTCAACGACGAGGGCATCTCGGTCCTGCTGGTCGAGCAGAACGTCCAGGTGGCGCTCGAACTCGCCGACCGCCACTACGTGCTCGACCGCGGGGAGATCGTCTACCACGGCACGAGCGACGAGCTCCGGGAGAACGACGAGGTGATGGACCGCCACCTGGGCGTGACGACGTGACAGCCGGTCCGTCCGGCTCCGACGTCCAGCTTCGGCGGCCTCGGACCGCCGGGAATCCCGGTTTCCCCGATCCCACCCGAATTGTGGGACCGCCAACCAAACACTGATGTCGCCGGACACCTAACGCAGTCAATATGAACAGGCTCCTCCGACTCGGCGGCTGGGCGCTGCTCGCGCTCGTCATGCTCTGGGTCGTCGCCGAGATCGTCAGCATCGTCCTCGGCATCGTCTCGTGGGTCGTGAGCACCCTCGTGTCGCTGCTGGTCGTCGCGGTCCTGCTGTACCTCGTCTACCTCGCCGCGTCGCGGCTGTTCGGCGGGGGCGGCGGCAGCTCCCGGTCGCGGTCCCGGTCGCGCGAGCGCGAGAAGATCTACGAGTAACCCGGTTTTCGGCGCGCCGACCGCCGTCAGGCGGACTGCCGGACCGACCGCCGGACGACGTGCCCGACCCGCGCGCTGACCGACGGCGTCGCCCGCGCCAGCGCGGCCGCCACCACGTACTCCGCGAGTTCGTCTGCAACCGAATCGACCGACACGGAGCCGTCGCCCTCGTACCTCACCAGTTCCCGGTCGACGAACGCGACGCTGCCGGCCGCTTCCGCGAGCACATTCCGGTTCAGGTGAGGATAGGCGTCGCCGGCCAGGCCGTCTTCGAGCGCCGCGACCGCCGCTTTGCGAAGCGCTCGCGCGTCGGCCGCGGACTCGACGGTGACGTGCTCGTCGGCCGCGACCCGGTCGAGGAGCGCGCGCAGCGCCTCGATCCTGGTCAGGGTCCCGTGGGCGGCCACGACCGCGCTCGCGTACTCGTGGGCCGCCCGCGCCCGGTCGACCGACCCGTCGTGTTCGAGGCCGCGCGCGAGTTCCCGGATCGCCGCTCCCACGGGGGTCCCGGCGACGTCGCCGGAGACGAACGACGAGGGGTCGTCCGGGTCGCCGTCGGGGAGCCGGCCCCGGCGACGGGCGGCCAGCGATTCGAGCGTCTCGGACGCCGCGACGAACGCGGGGCGCAGGTCGCGTCCGTCCGCTGCGGTCGCCACCAGTCGGTCGTAGAGGTGGCCCGCGTCGCCGAGCGAGACCAGCGCGCGTTCGAGGTCGCCGGCGAGTTCGCCGACTGCGACGGCGTTGTCGCGGTCCGAGCGACCCCCGGCGACGACGCGCTCGGTGCGGTTCACCGCCGCGTCGAGTCGCCGCTCGATTCCGGCGTGGACCAGCACCGCCCGGACCGGGTCGGCGCCGGTGTACGACCACCGGGAGCGGAACCGGTCGGCGGCGTCGAACACCGACGTCGCCGACCGCCGGACCTCCGCACGCGTGAGGCCGGCGTCGATGGCCCGCCAGCCGGCCGCGACGGTGCGGGCCTCGCCGCGGGCGTCCCGGACCGCCCCCATCGCTTCGAGCGGGGTCGCCGCCTCCGCGACCGAGGCGACGGTCTCGCGGGCCCGCTGGTGCAGTCCGGCGAGCTCCTCGCGGATCGCGCCGTTCGGAATCTCCGCGGCGTCGAACGGGACCGGCACCGACGCGAGCAGTTCCCTCGCGCGGGCGACCCCGTCGTCGAGGTACGACTGCCGGATCTCGACCGGCACCGTCCGTGGGACCGACGGCGCGTCGGTCGCCGGGACCTCGGCGAGCGCCGCCGCGTCGAGCTCCGGGGGCTCGCCGTGCAGAACTTTTTGCGGGTCGGGGAGACGGCCACAGCCCGCGAGGGAGGCGGCGCCGGCGAGCGCGAGGAACCCCCGCCGGGTCGCACGCGCCGGACGGCGCGTCGACCGGTCGGTCATCGCTGTGCCTCCGTCGTGGAGGTCTCCGTGGTGTTCCCGGAGACCGCGCCCGTCGTCTGGGCGGCTCCCGTCGTCGGCGTTCCGGTCGACGAGGTCGGTCGGCCGGTCGCCTCCAGGTACGGCGGATAGCGACAGCCCCCGCCGCCGGTCCCGGAGCCGTAGCTCCTCACCTCGTCGGGGTCGAGCGCGTCCGGGACCCGGACCAGCCAGGCCGCCGCGTCGCGGGCGTCGACCTCGCACGGGACGTCGGCGTCGCGGTAGTGGCGGCCGTACTGCGTGTCGATCTCGGTCGCCGACCAGGTGACGTAGCAGAGCTCCAGAGAGTAGCACTCCCGGACGTCGCGTTGCTCGACGTACAGCGTCTCCGCCTCGAAGTCCGTCTCCGCGACGAGCCGCCGCGCGTCGTCGGCCCCGGCGACGTCGGCGAACCGGATGCGGTCGGCCTCGGTCCGCGAGCCGACGAGGCGGCGACGGAGGGCGTCTCTCCCGGACGAGTCGGCCGCGTCCGGGTCGTCCGACTCGGTCGCGTCGGACGCGAGCCACGCGAGCGGGTCGTCGGTCGACGGCCCCCTAAGCGATACGGCGTCGGGGTCGACGGCGACGTTCTCGGGCCGGCGCTCGCCGGGGACCGAGTGGGTATCGGTCGTCGACCGGCTGCAGCCGGCGAGGCCCGCGAGGAGGCCGGCCGCGCCGGCGAGGAGGCGTCTGCGGTGGAGGGCGGGCATGACGTTCCGAACCCCTCTGCGCGCTGGCATCAACGTTCCGACTCGCGCGGCACGCGGCGGTGGTGAGCCACACTTATCTCCGCCGGGGCCCGAGTTCCCGCATGACCTCGAAGTGGCGGCAGTTGCTGCCCCAGATGCTGATCATGCTGGTCCTGTACTTCGTCGGCATCAACGCGCTGCGCCTGGCCGGCGTGGAGGGGTTCGTCCCGAGCGTGCTGGTCGCGCTCGTCGTCGCCTTCGGCTACCCCCGGGCGGTGCGGTCGCTCGGGCGAGAGCCCGAAGTGTGGAAGCGGTGAGGCCGACTCGGAGGCGCGACGACCGCGTTCCGGCCCGACACTCGCAGCGCTGCCACCGCCTTTGACGGCCGGGGAGTCACTACAGCGGGCCGACAGGTTCCGCCTACGCCGACGACAGACGGACCATAACAAAGCGCGTCCGCCGCCGAGTCCCGCCCATGCGGAACCTCGCAGCGGCACTGGTGGCGCTGCTCGTCGGCGCGAGCGTCGCGGCGGCCCTCCCCGCGGCGGCGACCGGCGACGCGCCGCGCCGAGAGACACCCGAGACGCGAGACGTACCGACGAGTGAACTGACGGGCTCGCCGGCGCCCGAAGCGCACGACTCGTCCGGCCTCCAGACGCGCGACTCACCCGGCCTCCGGGCGCAGGCCGCCCTCGCGTCCCGGGTCCAGGAGACGGGCGACTCCCGGGCGCGCACCCCGCCCGGCGTCCCCGCGGTGACCCCGCCCGACCTGCCCCAGCAGTGGCGCCGCACCTACGGCGGGAGCGGCGACGACATCTTCGCCGACGTCGTCCGGACCGACGACGGCGGCTACCTCCTCGCGGGCTGGACCGGCGAGGAGCGCGACGGCTGGGTGCTCAAGGTCGACGGCGAGGGCCAGAAGGAGTGGTCGAAGACGCTCGGCGGCCCGGGCACCGACCGGCTCTGGGGCCTCGCGAGGACCGACGACGGCTACCTGCTCGCCGGCCGGACCGACGACGGCGGGGCGAAGGGCTGGGCCGTCGAGGTGGGGCCGAACGGCGAGGTGCGGTCGAACCGCACCCTCGGCCCCGGCGCCTTCTACGCGGTCGAGCGCCGGACCGCCGGGAACGACACCGGCTACCTGCTCGCGGGCTGGACCCGCGGCGACGGCGCGAAGGCCGGCTGGACCGTCCAGCTCTCGGCGGACCTCTCGACCGAGTGGGAGGCCACCCACGCGACCCCCGGGAGCCACGGCGACGGCTACCTCCGGGCGATCGTCCCCACCGACGCGGGCTACTACCTCGCCGGCAAGGCGGTCGGCGACACCGACGACGGGTGGGCGCTCCGGATCGGCGCCGACGGGAGCCGCGAGTGGCAGACCGCGGTCGGCGGCGCGAGCCGCGACGACGTCTGGGCCGCCGCGCCGGCCGCGCGCAACGGGAGCGCCGCGGCCGGGTTCGTCCTCGCGGGCGAGACCGAGAGCGACAGCACTGGTCCCCGTGACGGCTGGGTCGTGAAGTTCGGCCCCGACGGCGAGGTCGCGTGGGAGCGCCGGCCCGGCGGCGAGGGCACCCAGTGGCTCGACTCGGCGATGCGGACCGAGTCGGGCTACCTCTTCACCGGCGGGTCCGACGCCGGCCCGAAGGCCAGCGCCGACGGCTACCTGGTGGCGACCGACGCCGCGGGCGAGACCCGGTGGGAGACCCACTACGGCACCGACGGCTGGGACAAGCCGTGGCCCGCCGTCCGGGCCCACGACGGGGGCTACCTGCTCGCGGGCCAGACAAGCGGCGCCGGCGCCGACGGGAAGGACGGCTGGCTGCTCCGGATCGGCGGGTCGTCGGGCGACGCCAACGACACGCCGACCCCGCCGGACCGGGACGACACCACGTCGCCGGCCGGCCCGACGGCCGACGGCGAGACGCCGGGCGGTGACACGACGAACGAGGCGATGCGGGCCGACACCGCCACGGCCACCGCGACCTCGGACGGACCCGTCCCCGGGTTCGGCGTCGGGACGGCGCTGGTCGGCCTGCTGGCGGCCGCGCTGCTCGCCGGCGCCCTGCTGGCCGCCCGGCGATAGGTCGGTACCCGAGCCGACAGCGGCCGGGCCCGTCGGCCGCCGTCCCCCTCACTTCTCGCGATAAGCTCCGCCTACCGGCCGGACAGGCTCCGGCAACGCGGCGTTACGCGGCGCTTGCTTCCCCATAACAAAGGGCGGATGCAGGTTACTCACCGGGAGAGACACAATGACACGGGGGGAGGACGACGACACGAGGCGGCGAGCAGACGCGCTCGTTATCGCGTTGCTGCTGGTCGCCAGCACCATCGTCGGCGCGAGCGGAGTCACGCTCGCGGCCGGCGGCGCCGCGACCGTGGTCGGTGCGGGAGCCGGCGGGCAGGCGGGCAGCGCCGGCGCGGCGACGAGCGCGGGCGGGGCCGCGTCGGCTTCGGATCTCGCGCGGGCCGGCGCAGCCGGCGGGAGCGCAGACGGAGTGCGATCGAACGCGGCGGGACCGAGCGCGAACCGGGGCGGCGCGAGCGCCGCGGAGGACGATGACACCAGGTGCGGTCCGGGCGAGATCCCGCGCGGGCCGGCCGGGTCCGCGAACCTCTCGGACGCCGACGCCGAGCTCACGGGCGCGGCGAGCAACGACCGCACCGGGTGGGCGACCGCCGCGGGCGACGTCAACGGCGACGGGGTCGCCGACCTGCTCGTGGGAGCGCCCGCGAACGACTCGGCCGGCGAGGACTCCGGGGCGGCCTACCTCTTCTACGGGCCGGTCAACCGGAGCGACGTCGACGTCAGCGAGGCCGACGTCACCTTCCGCGGACGGGCGGCCGGCGAGCGCGCGGGCTTCGACGTCGAACTCGGCGACCTGAACGACGACGGGCTCGCCGACGTCGTGGTCGGCGCCCCGCTCGCCGACGCCAACGGCCGGAACTCGGGCGCCTCCTACGTGGTGTACGGCAGCGAGAGCCTGCCGGCCGTGGTCTGGCTGGAGTTCGCCACCGCGACGTTCTACGGCGAGTCGGCGGGCGACCGCGCCGGCTGGTCGCTCGCGACGATGCCCAACGCGAGCAACGAGACCGCCGGCCTGCTCGTCGGCGCGCCCCAGCACGACGGGGTCGCGACGGACTCGGGCGCGGCCTACCTGATGTACATGCCCCGGGTCGGGACCTACAGCCTCGCGCTGGCGAACGCGACCTACTACGGGGTTGCGCGGGGCGACTACGCCGGGTCGTCGGTCGCCGCGCTCGACGCGAACAACGACAGCGCGAGCGACGTGCTGGTCGGCGCCCGGGGCAACGACTCGACCGCCCCCGACGCCGGCGCGGCCTACCTCCAGTACGGGCCGCAGCTCGAGGGCGCGTCGCTGCTCGTCAACGCGCCGGTGACCTTCCGGGGCGCGGCCGAGGGCGACCAGGCCGGCTTCGAGGTGGCCGACGCGGGCGACCTGAACGGCGACGGGCGCGACGACGTCGCCGTCGGCGCGCCGTTCCACGACGAGCCGGTCGAGGACGCCGGCGCGGCCTACGTGGAGTACGGCGGCGACATCTCGCGGATCGTGAACCTCTCCTCGGAGGCAGACGCCGCGCTGCCCGGCGAGGGCGAGAGCGACTACGCCGGGTGGTCGCTCTCCAGCGCGGGCGACGCCAACGACGACGGCTACGGCGACCTGCTGGTGGGCGCGCCGTTCAATAACAGCACCGCGAAGAACGCCGGGGCGGCCTACCTGCTCTACGGGTCGCGCATCGCCGACCGGCACCCGCTGTCGGGCGCCCACGCCAAGTTCCGCGGCGAGTCCGAGAGCGACCTCGCGGGCTACGCGCTGGCCAGCGGCGACGAGAACAACGACTCGGTGACCGACCTGCTGGTGGGCGCGCCGTTCGCCGACGCGGGCGAGGAAGCAGACGGGGCCGACAACACCGGGATGGCCTACGTCGTCGACGGGGACTGCCCCCAGAAGCCGCCGAAGAACGAGACGGAGACCACGACCCTGCCGCCGACGCCCGAGTGCAAGCCCGGCAAGCCCCTCGACGTGATGCTGGTGACCGACCGCTCGGGGTCGATGGAGGGCGAGCCCCTGGAGGCGGCCAAGCGGGCCGGAATCCGGCTGGTGAACGCCGTCGACCGGCCGCGGGACCGGTTCGGGCTCGTGTCGTTCGCGGAGTCGGCGCGGGTCGACCAGGAGCTGACGGGCGACCGCGGGGAGGTGGTCGACGAGATCGAGGACCTCGAAGCCGACGGCTACACCGACATCGCGGAGGCGCTCAGTACCGCGAACGAGGAGCTCGAGGACGAGCAGCGCCCGAACGCCCAGCAGGTCATCGTCCTGCTGTCGGACGGCGAGCACAACCAGCCGGGCGACCCGGTGGAGGTCGCGCGCGACATCAAGCAGGACGGGACGCGCATCATCACCATCGCGCTCGGCGACGAGGCCGACGAGGGGCTGCTGCGCCGGGTGGCGTCCTCGCGCGAGGACTTCTACGACGCGCCGTCGCCCGACGACCTGGTGGGCATCTACGACTCCATCACCCAGGAGATCTGCGAGGACCCCGAGCCGGAGACCGACACGACGACCGAGACCACCACCACGACAACGACGACCGAGACGACGACGCGCGAGCCCCTCACCGTCCGGGTCGCCTTCGACTGCCGGCGGGTGACGGTCGCGACCGAGCAGTACACCCGGGTCGTGCTCACCTTCGCCGACGGCGACACCCAGACGTTCGCCAGCGTCTACAGCGGGCCCAACACCTTCTCGGGAACGGGCGCGAACGACGGGGAGGTGATCACGCAGGTCAAGGTGTACAACGGGCCGGACAGCTTCGTCGTCCGGCGCAACGACACCGGCGGCTGCGAACCGCAGGAAGAGCCGGACCAGCCCTTCTCGCCGAAGATATTCTTCACGAGCTGCGAGAAGGCCGTGGTCCAGGCCGACGAGTTCCGGTCGGTGACGCTGACGTTCGCGGACGGCGACCGCCAGACGTTCCGCGGGGACTTCCGGGATCGCGCGCAGTTCCAGGGCACCGGTGACAACCAGGGCGAGGTGATCGAGTCGGTGGTCGTGCGCGGACCCGACGGCGAGTCGGTGACCAGGCGCAACCCGAGCTTCGAGGCCTGCGTCGGTCCGGACACGACGACCACGACCACGACGACTCCGACCACCACGACGACCGAGACGCCCGGACCCCTCGAACCGACCTACGACTTCGCCTGCACGAAGGTCGCGGTCAGCGCCGACCGGTACGACGCGGTGACCCTCACGTTCGAGGACGGCGACCGCCAGACCTTCCGGGGGACGTTCCGCGGCCGGAACGTCTTCTTCGGCACGGGCGAGAACCGCGGCGAGGTCGTCGAGCGCGTGATCGTCAAGCGCGACGGCGAGTCGGCCTCCCAGCGCAACCCCGACTTCGAGGAGTGCGTCGAGCGTGAGACGACGACCACCACGACCACGACGCCGGAGCTGCCGACGACCACGACGACTCCGACGACCACCACGACCACGACGACGGAGGCGCCGGGCCCGCCGCCGAACGCCCGGGCGTCGAGTCCGGCCTGCGAGCGCCTGCGGCTGGAGAACCCCACGACCGAGCGCATCACCTTCTCGGTGACCGCCGAGTCGGGGCTCACGAAGGTCGTCATCCTCAACCCCGGGCAGGTCGAGACGTTCGACGTCCCGCCGGGCACCTACCGGGTCCAGGCGAAGGCCGGCGGCCTGGTCGAGCCGACCCGGCCCGCCACGGTCAACGGCGACCAGATCGCCACCGTCGAGGTCGAGGCGTGCCCGACGCCGACCACGACGGAGACGACGACCACGGAAACCACGACCGAGACCACGACAACGACGGAAACGGCGACTACGACGACCGAAACCACGACCGAGACCACTACGGAGACGACGACCACGACAGAGGAACCCGAGACTACGACGACTACGACCGAAACCACCACGACGACCGAAACCACGACCGAGACCGCGCAGGAGACCACGACAACGACGACGGAGCCGACGCCCACGGGGACCCCGACGACCGAGACGACGACGGGGGAGGCCGAGGTCACGACCACAGAGACGACCGCGGAGGAGGGACCGACGCCCGAGACCACCACGGAGACGACGTCCACGACCACCACCGAGGCGCCCGCGCCGCCGGACGTCGAGGCCCGCTCGGAGACGTGCGAGGCGCTGACCCTCGCCAACCCGACCGACCGGAACGCGACGTTCTCGGTCGCCGGGCCGGAGGGCTACGACGAGACGGTGACGGTCGAGCCCGGTGAGAACCGGACGCTCGCGAACCTGACGCCGGGCGACTACACCGTCTCCGCCACCCTGGCGACTCCGGACGCGGACGACGACGGTACTGCGCCGCAGAACGCCACCGTCAACGGCGAGGCGTCGGCGACCGTGAGCGTGGCCGACTGTCCCAACGTCGAGGTCGCCTCGACCGCGCCCGAGTCGCTGACCGTCGAGAACCCGACCGACGTGAACGTGACCGTCACCGTCAGCGGACCGGGCGACTTCGCCGAGACGCTGGCGCTCGAACCCGGTGAGGAGACCACCCTGGACGACCTGCCGGCCGGCAACTACACGGTGAGCGCCCGGACCGGCCTCGGCGGCGAGCCGCCGGGCAAGGCGACCGTCAACGAGCGGGCGAACGTCACGGTCGCCGTCGCGGCGGCGCCCGCGACGACCACCACCGAGACGACGGGGGACACCGAGACGACCACCACGACCGCCGGGCTCCCGCCGCTGACGACGGAGGCGGAGACGACGACCGAGACCACCACCGAGGAACCGACCACGACGACGGAAGAGCCGACCACCACCGAAACGACGACCGAGACCACCACCGAAACGACGACCACGACGACGGAGCCGGAACCGGTGAACGTCGTCGCCGCCAGCACCGACTGCGAGTCGCTGCGGCTGACGAACGAGGGCGACGAGCCAGTCGACGTCGAGGTCACGGGACCTGACGACTTCGCCGAGGAAGTGACGGTGCAGCCCGAGGAACCCGTCAACCTGACCGACCTCGAACCCGGCGAGTACGTCGTCCAGCCCGCCGGGGAGGGCGTGACGGTGAACGGCACCGGAGAGACGTCGGTCGACGTCGCGGACTGTCCGGCCGCAGCGGAGGAGACGACGACCACGACGACCGAGGAGCCCACTACGACGACCACCACGGAGGAGCCAACGACTACGACGACAACCGAGACGCCGACGACCACGACGACTACGACGACTGAAGAGCCCACCACGACGACCACCACTGAAACCACCACGACAACTACAGAGACGACGACCACTGAAACCACCACGACGACAGAAACGACAACGACCACCACAACGACAACCGAGACGACGACCACAACCGAAACCACCACGACCACCACGACTACGACCACAACGACCACGACGACAACGACCACGACAACAACCACGACCGCGATACCCGAACCGTCGATCACGCCGCGGCCGGTCGCCGGCTACCCCACGTGCTCGGAGGACGCCGACCTGGCGCACGCCCTGACGCTCACGTACGAGAACGGCGAGTTCGGGAGCGAGAACGCCACCGAGGTCGCGCCGAACACCTTCGAGTTCGAGGTCGACGGCGAGACCTACCGGGTGGAGCTGACGAACGTCGAGCGCGACGGCGGCGACCCGGTCTCGGTGACGTTCGACTCGACGCTCCGGATCGACGCCGTCGTCGTCCGGAGCGAGACCGGCGGGAACGTCTACGCGTTCACGGAGGGCGTCTCCGAGCGGGCGTCGCTCCAGGCGCCGACCAGCCAGGACTCCGGCGAGCCGTTCGCCATCCAGGAGATATCGTTCTGCTACGACCCCGGTACCTCGAACGCGGCGGACATGATCGGCGGACCGCGGAGTCCGTCGGACCCCCTCGCCGCGCGGAGTGCGCCCGCGGCGGTCGGCGCTGTCGCCGCCGGGGCGCTGGTCGCGCGACGTCGACGCGGGCGGTCGTAACGACCCCCGTCCCATGGCGGTCGCTAACGCTGCGACCCATAACGTCGCTTCGTAACGGTGCGACTCACACCGTCGCTACGACCGCTCGACCCCGACGCGCGGGGTCCCCGCTTCCCGCCCGGCTCAGGCGGTCGTGTCGGCCTGTCGCATCAGCCGGCGGACGTGACCCAGCGAGTAGGAGACGTCGAACTCCCGCTCGATGAACTCGCGGGCGAGCCGGGGCGTCCAGGACTCGGCGTCGAAGCCGTGGGCCGCGGGCGACTCGGCGAGGGCCGCGAACAGCGCCTCGCGGTCGGCGTCGTCGAGCGCCGACGGCCGGCCCGGGCGGTCGTCGTCCTCGACCGCCTCGGCGACGGGGTCGTCCGCGATGCGGTCGAGCCAGTAGTACAGCGTCGACTCGGGCACGTCGTACCGCTCGGAGAGCACCGAGACCGGCACCCCGTCCTTGTACGCGATGGCGATCATCAGGCGCTTTGCGGCCTTCGGGGTCTCGGCCGCGTCGAGCTGCTCCCAGAGCGTCGAGAGCGAAACGCCGTCGAGCTTGTCCATCGTCGTGAATTTTCACTTTTCTGGTTATTAGTTTTATCTGTTCTCGTCCGCACAGCGAGTGCGGTACGGCGCCGTTCGGGACTGCTGTGAGCGTGCGACCGGAGGGGGGCGCCACCCGCTCCGGAGCACGGTCGGGGTCAGGAAAGCGATTACGGGCATCACCGCTTCCGCGAGATTTAGGCGGTGGGTCGCGTAGCCGGCCGACATGGAAGTAATCGACTACGAGCTGTTCGAGGTGCCTCCGCGATGGCTGTTCCTGCGCCTCGAGACCAGCGACGTGCTCGACTACCTCGCGGACCCCAGCGTCTTCGAGTACGAGGGCGGCTACGTCGACCTCCCCGAGGGGCCGGGGCTGGGCATCGAGATCGACGAGGCGGTCGTCCGCGAGCGGGCGGGCGAGGTGAACTGGCACAACCCCGTCTGGCGCCACGCCGACGGGAGCGTCGCGGAGTGGTGAGATGGCGGCACCGCTGGACCCCTTCGGCGACGTCGACGACGAGGCCGCGCGCGACCTGGTGGCCCGCCACCAGGCGTTCGTCCGGGACCTGCCGGACGTCGGCGTCGACGGCCTGGTCTACGAGTACCGGACGCAGTTCCACCAGGACCCCCTCGTCACCCAGGACGCGACGGCCTACTACCTCTCGGTCCGAGGTCACGTCTGGGACGAGTTCGCCGACAGGATGGGCCTGAGCGACGAGGAACTGGCCGAGTTGCGGGAGGCCCACGCCGAGCAGTTCGCGGCGCACGTCGGCGAGCCCGCGGGCGACGAGGCGATGATCCTGACCAAGGAGTGAGCCGGCGAGCCCCGGCGATTCCGCTGTAGCGCGGTGCCACCAAGGTAACGGCGGTGGCCGGCATACCCCGTCCGATGCGACACGAGATCTCGTACCGACCGACGTTCGCGCAGTTGCACGTGTCGCTCGACCGGGGCGAGGCCGTCCGGGCGGAGGCCGGGGCGATGCTGAGCCACACGGCGGGCATCGACATCGAGACGGGGACGAGCGGCGGCCTGCTGGGGTCGCTCAAGCGGTCGGTGCTGGGCGGCGAGTCGTTCTTCCTCAACACCTTCGCGGCCAGGGACCCGGGCTCGGTGACGTTCGCGCCCAGGCTCCCCGGCGACGTGATCGAGCGCGACCTGGGGTACGAGCCGCTGTTCGTCCAGTCGAGCTCGTTTCTAGCGGGCACGCCGTCGGTCGACCTCGACACCAAGTTCGGCGGGTTCCGGACCTTCTTCGCGGGCGAGGGGCTGTTCCTGCTGCGGCTCACCGGGCCAGGCAGCGCGTTCCTCTCCAGCTTCGGGGCCATCGACGAGGTGCCGCTGGCCGCGGGCGAGCGCGTCGTCGTCGACACCGGCCACGTCGTGGCGTTCGAGTCGTCGGTCGACTACTCGGTGCGTCAGGTGGGCGGGCTGAAGTCGACGCTGCTGAGCGGCGAGGGCCTGGTCGTGGAGTTCGAGGGGCCGGGCACCGTCTGGACCCAGTCGCGCAGCCCCGACGCGTTCCTCGACTGGATCGTCTCGAACGTCCCGCAGGGCGGCGCGGTCGTCCCGGTCGGCGGTGCGGGGCCCGGTTCGTCGCCCGCGGGCGCCGGCGGAGGCGACGGTGGCGGGGCCGGTGGTGGCGGTGGCGGCGCACCCCCGGCGCAGGGTGCTGACCAGAACCCGGGCCCGAGGGCGGGCGGCCGAGGGAGACGCGGGAACGCCCCCAGATCGTCGCGCGGGCCGACGAAGCGCCGCGGCTCGACGTTCGACGTCACGCGAGGCGGCGGCCGCGGCGGGTCGGGCGGTCGCCGCGGGCGGAACGCGACCGACGGAGGTTCGGAGCGCGCTGACCCGGTCGACCGTCGGAGGACCGACCGCCGCCGGGCCGGAAGCGGCGCCGGCAGGCAGACCGGCGGGAGGCAGAGCGCCGGCGGTTCCGGCGGTCGCGACCGACCCGCCCGCGGCGGCGGCGGTAACAGCGGTGGCGCCCGGGGCCGTTCCAGCTCATCCGGACGCTCCGGCGGGAAGCGGTCCTGACCCGGGCGACGACCGACATGAGGAGACGACGCCCGGGCAGAACGACCGGACGGCGTCCTCCCGGCGGGTGAAGTCGGGAACTCCGGACGTTCGTGACTGCGAATCGAGGATTTTTTGTAATAGACGTCAGTTGACCGTGGTATCGAGACTGCGGACTGAACTCGACCCAGCACGCATGAACCGAGACACCCCGAACATCACGGAACGCGCCCCGTCGCTCGACCGCGACGGTCGCCCGGCCTACCGGGTCGCCCCGAGCGAGTGGAGCGTGAGCACGACCGTCGTCACCGCAGTCACCGAAGTGCTCGACGCCGACCCGCTCGCCGACGAGGGCCTGCTGTACGACGCGCTCGACCCGGAGGCGCTGGACTGCCTGTTCGCCGACCGGGCCGACGGCGCGTCCCGGAGCTCGGGACGGGTGGTGTTCTCGCTCCGGGAGTGCGAGGTCGAGGTCCACGCGACCGGCGCGGTCGTCGTCTTCGGGCCCGAGGAGCACGACGGGGCGGGCTCGTCGACGCCGCAGTCGGCGTGACGCCGGCGATCAGCGAGCGGCGAAACGAGGCGACAACCGGCGGGACGGAACCGTTTCGGAGATGACCGGGCGGAACGGTCGAAACGAAAACACGAAAAGGTAATCAGGGAGTGGGCGGACGCCTTGGTAAGGAGCGATTACCCGATGGCCGTCTCGAACAAGGTTTCGTTTTGGGAGATGTACCGCGAACTGCCGGTCAAGACGACGCTGGCCAGCGTCGGGCCCGTCGTCCTCGGGCTGGCCCAGCTGCTGAACGGCTACGTCCACGACGTCCCCGTGACCCACACCGGCGCCTTCGCGGCGGTCATGGTCGCCGCCGCCGTGCTCGTGACCCAGTATCACCTCGTGGAGTTCCGCCGGATGCGGCTCCAGCGCGACGTCTTCGGCGAGGACTGATTCTCGACCCCCGAACCGCGGACGCCGGATCAGGCGCCGGGGTCGTGGCGCTCGAACCAGTCGGTGAGCTCTTCGAGCCGGTGGATCGCACGGTCCGGATCGCCGATGGCGTGGTGCTCGTCGGGGTAGACCACCAGCCGCGCCGGGACGCCTCGCTTCTTGACGCTGACGTACAGCTGCTCGCTCTGGGAGGGCGGACACCGCCAGTCCTCACCGCCCGCGGTCACCAGCAGCGGGGTGTCGATCTCGCCGACGTCGGTGATGCTCGACGCCGCGTCGTAGTTCTCCGGGTTCTCCCACGGCAGCCCGAAGTCGTTCTCCCACCACAGGTGGCTGTCGTCGGTGCCGAACGCCGACCGGAAGTCGTAGACGCCGTGCTCGGCCGCGGCCGCCGCGAACCGGTCGCTCGCGGCGACGAGGTAGCCGGTGGTGATGCCGCCGTACGAGAACCCGGTGGCGAAGCAGCGGTCGGGGTCGGCCCAGCCGCGCTCCACCGCGGCGTCGACCGCCGCCAGCACGTCGGCGGTCTCGCGGGGGCCCCACTCGCCGCGGATCTGCTCGCTGAACTCGCGGCCGTACGAGGAGCTCCCCCGGTAGTTCGTCCGGACGACGACGTAGCCCCGGCCGGTCCAGTACGAGAAGTCGAACGAGAACGTCGGCGCGTCGTAGGAGATGGGGCCGCCGTGGACGGAGGCGACGAGCGGGGGCGCCTCGGCCGGCGGGTCGTCGGGGTCGAAGTCGGCCGGGAAGTAGGCGATGCCCTCGATTTCGTCGCCGCCGGACTCGAAGGCGAATCGCCGGGCCTCGGGCGTGTGGTGGGCCGCGACCAGGTCGTCGTTGAGCGCGGTGAGCCGCGTTAGCCCGGCGTCTGCGGTGTCGAGGTCGTCGACGGCGGCGGCGAACAGGTCCGCGCCGGCCTCGGGGTCCGAGAGGAGCGTCACCGCGGTGCCGCCGCGGGCGTCGAACCCCTCGACGGTCCGGTCGCGGCCCTGCGCGTCGAAGGTGCGCCGGGGCTGGGTGCCCTCGCTGAACCGCGCGAGCCGGGTCAGCCCCTCGTCCGCGACGGCGGCGAGCAGGTCGTCGCCGTCCCACGAGAGCCGGCCGTACCGGGCGACGGTCCGGTCGAGGTCGCCCGACCACGACTCGGAGGCGCCGGGCTCCGAGTCGCCGGCGTCATCGTCAGCAGCGCCGAGGACGTCTGCGACGTACACCTCGGACGGGCGGTACCAGTTCTCGGGGTCGCCGCCGACGAACGCCAGGCGGTCGCCGTCGGGGTGCCAGCGGAGCCCGCTCGCGGTCAGGTCCGAGTCGGTCAGCTTCCGGCAGTCGCTCCCGTCGGGCGCTATCGTGTAGACGTCCATCACGTAGCTGTCGTCGGGCCGGTCGGTCCGGTTCGAGAGGAACGCGATGCGGTCGCCGTCGGGCGACCAGGCGGGCTGGAGGCCGGTCGCGGGCTCGCGGGCGCCGCCGCCGTAGGCGTCGTCGAGCCGGGTCGCCTCGCGGGTGTCGCAGTCCACCACGAACAGGTAGGTCGTCACGTCGTCGAGCCAGCCCTGCCCGTCGAACTTGTGCTGGAGGCGCTCGGTGACGATGGGGCCGTCGTCCTCCCGGCGGGACTCGAGGTATTCGCGCTGATCGTCGGTGGGGTCGCGGGCCGCGACCGCGAGGCGCTCGCCGTCGGGTCCCCAGTCGAATCCCTTGACACCCTCCTCGAAGTCGGTGAGCTGGCGGGCGTCGCCGCCGAGGTCGAGGTCGAACACCCAGACCTGGGGTTTGGGTTCGTCGGCGTCGCCCTTCGACTCGTCGTCCTCGTCGGTCTCGGCGTCGTCGCCGGATTCCGCCCCGTCCGTCGCGTCTCCGTCCCCCTCGTCGTCCGAGGCGGCGCCTCGACGAGTCACCGCGATCTCCGCGTCGGTGTCGCGGGCGGCGGTGAACGCGAGCTTCGTCCCGTCGGGGCTCCAGACCGGCGCCCCCGCGTCGGAGGCCCGGGTGAGCCGGTGTGGCCCGCGGCTCCCGTCGGTCGGGACGACGAACAGCGAGCTCCGGCGGTCGTCCTCGGCGCGGTCGAACTCGTCGGCGACGAAGGCCGCGCGGTCGCCGTCGGGCGAGACGGCGAGGTCGGTCGCGAGCGTCAGGTCGTAGAAGTCCTCGCGGTCGAGCGGGTCGCTCATGCCCGACGCGTCGGGACCGGCCACCTTCAGCGTGTGGGCACGGGCAAGCCGGGAGTCGGCGGAGGAGCGCTCCGGGCTCGACCGACCGGGCGAGCCGACGCCGGAAAACCGACTCGGCGAACCGCTCACGCCTCCGTCGACGTCGAGACGGCGTAGACGCCGACCGTCATGACGAGGCCCCCGGCGACGAACCCGGACCCGAGCGTCTCGCCCAGCAGGGCCGCGCCTAGGAGGGTCCCGACCGCGGGCTGGGCGAAGAAGAAGACGGCCACGGTGCCGGCGTCGACGTACTCCAGGCCCTTGTACCAGAGGTACCAGGCGGCCGCGGTGGACGCGAGCCCGAGGTAGCAGACCGCGGCCGCGACCGGCAGCGTGAGCGACAGCTCGCCGAGCGCGGTGCCCGTCACCGCGAGCTCGGCGGCGGCGAGGACGCCGAGCATCGGCACCGCGGCGACGGTCGAGTAGGTCGCGGTCTCCAGCGCCGAGTAGGTCCGGACCAGCGGCTTGCCGTAGACGGTGTAGGCCGCCCACGCGAAGCTCGCCGCCAGCAGCGCGGCGACCCCGACCGCGTTGCCCGACGCCATCCTGGTCAGGTCGTACCGGCCCGCGAGCACGAGGAGGGTGCCGACCGCGGCCAGCGCCATCCCGCCGACCTTCCGGCGGGTCAGCGGTTCGGAGAGCGCCGCGACCCCGAGCAGCAGGGTGAACACCGGGGTCAGCACCGTCAGCAGCGCGCCCTGGCTCGCGTTCGTGAGGTCGGTGCCGACGAACTGGGTGACGATGGTCGCGGTGACGGCGGCGCCGAGCGCGACGAACCGCCGGCGGTCGGCGCGCGAGAACGACCGGGCCGGGCGGGCGCGCCGGACCACGACCAGCAGGGCCGCCGCCCCCAGCGCGACCCGGAGGAACCCGAGCGTCACGGGCGGAATCGCAGAGAACCCCCACTTGCTGACCACGTACATCCCGCCCCACAGCGAGGCCGCGGCGAGCGGCGCGACGGCGTAGACTGGGTTCTCGGCCACGGTAGGTGGGACTGTGCGCACTCTGGTATTTGAACGTTCGTGACTCGCACCGAAGAGCCGGGACTCCGTCGGGGCTGTCCGCCGCCGGGGGCGGAAGCGGCCGGCTGAGAACCAGTATTGTGTGACGCGTGCAAAACGGTTAAGCCCGTCGGGGCCCAACCAGAGGGTAATGAGCGAAGACGAACTGGAGTCCATCCGGAAGCAGAAGCGCGACGAACTCCTCGGCGAGGCCGGAGGCGAGGCCGGTGAAACTGACGAAGGTGAGGCCACCGCCGGCGCGCCCGACGAGCCCGTCCACGTCGAGAGCGTCGAGCAGTTCTCCTCGGTGACCACCGACTACGACGTCGTCCTCGTCGACTTCTACGCGGACTGGTGCGGACCGTGCAAGATGCTCGAACCCGTCGTGGCGTCGGTCGCCGCGAACACCGACGCGGCGGTGGCGAAGGTCGACGTCGACGAGCACCAGGGGCTCGCCTCCCAGTACGGCGTCCGGGGCGTTCCCACGCTGGTGCTGTTCGCCGGCGGCGAGCAGGTCGAGCAGCTCGTCGGCGCCCAGGACGAGTCGACGCTGACGGACCTGATCGAGCGACACAGCTCGTAGCGCAGCCGCGGACGAGTAATCTTGCACGGACCGTTCACGACCCACAGTCGTTAAGGCGGACCCCGCCCCACACCGAGACGATGGGTTTCCACACGTTCGACCCCGCGTCGGCCGACAGGCTCGAGGACGAGTCGCGGTACCGCTACTGCTCGCGCGAGGAGCTGGTCGCCGCGCTCGACCTCGGTGACGGCCGGGACGCGACGGTCGCGGACCTCGGAAGCGGGACCGGCTTCTACACCGACGACGTGGCCCCGTTCGCCGGCGAGGTCCGGGCCGTCGACGTCCAGTCGGAGATGCACGACCTGTACCGCGAGAAGGGCGTCCCCGAGAACGTCGAGCTGGTGACCGCCGACATCGGGGACCTCCCGTTCGCGGACGGCGAACTCGACGCCGCGTTCTCGACGATGACGTTCCACGAGTTCGCCGGCGGCGGGCACGCCGAAGGCGGCGAAGGTGACGAAGACGACAGTGGAAGTCGTGGCGGTGACGCCGGCGGCGAAATCGAGGTCGCGCGCGTCCTCCGGGACGGCGGCCGGTTCGTCGTCGCCGACTGGACTGCCGCCGGCGACGGCGAGGACGGGCCGCCGGTCGCCGAGCGCTACGACCGCGACGAAGCCGTAGCCCTGCTGGAGGGCGCGGGGTTCGACGTCCTCAGGGCCGACGAGCGCCCCGAGACGTTCTTCGTGGTCGCGCGGGTCTAACTCGGCGAACCGGCCGTCTCGGTCACTCTCGGAGCCGCCGCCGGCGCTCCTCGAACTCCTCGTCGGAGACGTCTCCCCGAGCGTACGCCCGGCGCAACTCCGCCAGGGCCGGGTCGGTCGTCTCGCCCGCGGCCCTCCGGTAGAGCAGGTAGCCGGCGCCGACGAGCACGAGCAGCCCGGCGACCCAGAAGTCGAGCATCCACGTCGGCGTCGCGCCCCCGAACCCGCCGGGGCCGACCCGCCCGTCCGCCGGCGCGTGTATCCACCAGCCCATCCCCATCATCGGCCACGCGAACAGCAGCATCACGACCGGGAGCAGCAGGAGGACGGCGATCACCGTTATTGCCAGCCGTGAGAGTTGGGCGTTCGACGACATACCGGGCAAGACGACGTACCAAGACGTATTCTGTGTGCTGTACCGAGACGTATCGACCGATACCGGGTCCGACACACGGTACTCCGACTGGTCCTCGCTCTGTGGGTCGGTCTACTCGGTAGACGACCGGCCTGCTCCCTCGACCTGTCACCCGGAAGGTATTACTTGAGTTCCGTCCAAGTGTGAGCGAGTCCCCGCCGGCGCGCGGGCCGAGACGGACGAGCGCGGGTGCCGGTCGGCGAGCCGACTCGGCGGAGTGTCGGTCCACCCCGGAGAGCGTCGGCCGACTCGACGTCCCATGACGACGGTGCCCCGTCCCGACAACTGGCTGATCGTCCTCGGCGCCACAGTCGCGACGCTCGCCGTGGCGGCCGCCCCGACGCCCGCGGGCCTGTCAGTCGCGGGCCAGCGGGCGCTCGCGACGGCGACGTTCGCGGCCGTCCTCTGGATCACCGGGGCGCTCCCGCTGGCCGTGACCGCGCTGACGGTGCCGGTCTGGCTGGTCGTGCTGGGGGTGTACCCGACGCTGGCGGAGGCGCTGACCGGGTTCGCCGACCCCGTCGTCTTCCTGTTCCTCTCGACGTTCGTGCTGGCCGCCGCGCTCCAGAAGCACGGGCTGGACCGGCGGGTCGCGCTCCGACTGCTCGCGCGCGTCGGCACCACGCCCCGCCGGGTCGTGCTCGGCGTGATGGTCGCCACGGCGGGGCTCTCGATGCTGATCTCGAACACCGCGACGGTGGCGCTGATGGCCCCCATCGCGGTGGGCGTCGTCCGCCAGATCGACGCTGCCGCCGACCGTTCCGTGGAGAACCTCCACGCCGCGACCCTGTTGGGGGTGGCCTACGCCGGCAGCATCGGCGGCATCGGCACCCTCATCGGCACGCCGCCGAACGCCATCGTCGTCGCGCAGCTCGCCGACGCCGGCCACGAGGTGAGCTTCGCCGACTGGCTGGTCGTCGGCCTGCCGACGGTGGCCGTGACGCTCCCGCTGGCGTGGTTCCTGCTCGTCCGGCTCTATCCGCCAGAGCCGGTCGACGTCTCGGGCGCCCGGGCCGGTGCGCGTCGGGCGGCGGCGTCGGCGGGGTCGCTCGACCGGGCCGGCCGGCGCGTGGCCGTCGTCGCCGTCGCGGTCGCCGCCCTCTGGCTGCTAGGCGGGCTAGAGTTCCTCTTCGCCGGGTACCTGCCCCCAGAGTGGGTGACGACGCTGTTCGGCGGCGAGGGCGCGTGGATCTTCAGCGAGGGAGTCGCTGCACGCGGTGAGGCGGGGTATCAGGGACTGCTCTACTTCGTCGTGGTCGGCCTCGCGGCGGTGCCGGTCCTCTTCCTCGCGGGCGGCGTCGAGTGGGAGGACGTGGAGGGCATCGACTGGGGGACGCTGCTGCTGTTCGGCGGCGGCCTCACCCTCGCCGACGCGCTCTCGGACACCGGCGCGACCGGGTGGGTGGCGGGCCGGGTCGTGGCGGCCTTCGGAGACGCGCCGCTGGCGATCCTGCTCGCCGCGATCGTCGCGCTGACGGTGGTCCTGAGCGAACTCGCGTCGAACACCGCGACCGCCGCCGTGCTCGCACCCGTGCTGATCGAGGTCGGACGCGGGTTCGGGACCGTCGGCAGTGCGGTGGTCGGCGGGGGGAGTGCAGGTGCCGGCGGTGGGTTCGCCGGGCTCGGCGGCGGCGTCGAGGCGGCCGTCCTGCTCCCGCTCGCCAGCGCCGTGGCCGCGAGCTACGGGTTCGCGCTCCCGGTCGCGACCCCGCCCAACGCTATCGTCTTCGGGACCGGGGAGGTGACCCGGGGGCAGATGCTCCGGGCGGGGTCGGTGCTGGACGCGGTGTTCGTGGTCGTGACGACCGCCGTCCTCCTGGTGCTGGCGGTGACAGTGTTACCGGCGGTGGTGTGAATTATCGTCAGTCGTCGTGGAACGCTGCTCCCTGGCCTAGATCATCATTTTTCTTTTACTTTCCCACCCGACTGACCCGACTGTCTCTCCCACCCGACTGTCTCGTGATCTCTACCCCCGTCGTGCGGGTTGGCAACCACCCGCAACCTTATACGTGCCCGGTCCTAACTTCGGGTTAATCCGCTCGCCGGCATACGATTCTGTTTCGACGGGACGACCGATCACTGGCCGTCCTGGAGCGTTTCGCGGGCCGACGACGGGAGGACAATGACGAGCGACAACGACAGCGAGAGCAGACCTACTCAGTCGAGTTCCCGGAACGATTCGGCCGACTACGAGCGCCTCTACCGGGAGGCGATCCCCTCGACCGTCTCGGTACACGCCGCGGTCGAGACCGACGACGGGACCCGTCCCGCCGGGACCGGGTCCGGGTTCGTCTACGACGACGATCACGTGCTCACGAACCAGCACGTCGTCACGCCCCCCGTTCCGAGACGGGCCAGGAGGGGAGGCCGAGGGAGTGACGGACGCAGGTCCCAGTCCGAGCCGCCTCGGACGGCCGTGGGCCGGTTGGTGGAGGTCCGGTTCAGCGAGGGCGAGTGGCGGACCGGCGAGGTCGTCGGCGCGGACGCGTACACCGACCTCGCGGTCGTCCGGGTCGAGGACGTGCCCGCGTACGCCGACCCGCTGCCGATCGCCGACGAGAACCCGAGCCCCGGCCAGCGCGTCGCCGCGCTCGGCAACCCGATGGGCCTCGACGGGACCATCACCGCGGGCATCGTCAGCGGGGTCAACCGCACGACACCGACCGGATCGGGGTTCACCATCCCCGACACCGTCCAGACCGACGCCGCCATCAACCCGGGCAACTCCGGCGGGCCGCTGGTGACGATGGACGGGGCGGTCGTCGGCGTGAACCGGGCCAAGCAGGGCGAGAACATCGGTTTCGCCGTCTCGCCCGCCATCGTCCGGCGGGTGGTGCCCGAACTCGTGGCGAACGGCGAGTACCGCCACTCCTACCTCAACGTCCGGACGGTCAACGTCTCGCCGACCGTCGCCGAGGCGAACGACCTCGACGAACCCGCCGGCGTCCTGGTCGTCGACGTCCGGCTCGGTCCCGCCAGCGGCGGTCTCAGGGGGTGTCACGGAACGCGGGACGTTCGCGGCCACGAAGTGCCGGTCGGCGGCGACGTCATCGTCGGCATCTCCGGCCGACAGGTCCGCTCCCACGAGGAGCTGATGCGCTATCTCATCACGGAGACCGAACCCGACGAGGCGGTGACGGTGGAACTGATCCGGCACGGCGACCGTGTCGAGGAGCAGATTACGCTGGGCGAGCGACCGGCGCCCGGCGCCGACTCGAACCGGCAGCCGCGAGCGCGCCCGGACGAGAGTCGCGATCCGCAGCCGCGTCGGGACGATTCGGCCGCTTCTGGCCCGGATTCACACGTGGCTGGCACGAATTCACACGTGGCTTCTGGCCCAGACTCACACGTGGGGAGTGGTTCGGACTCACACCGGGGGAGTGGTCCAGACTCGGAGAGCGGTCTGGACGTGGAGGGTGATTAGAACGGAGAGGACGGTCCGGACAGGTGGAAAGTAGGCTGGCCGGGGAGAGCGGACTGAACGGGGAGAGTAGACGGAACGGGGGAGTGGACGGAATGGAGAGAGTAGACGGAACGGGGGAGTGGACGGAACGGAGAGAGTGGCCGGAACGGAGAGAGCGGACCGGACACGGAGTGCGGTTCGGGCGAAGCGAGCGGTTCGGACGGAGACGACGATGGCCGGGAAATCCCGAGTTAGGGACACATATCCCAGTAGTACGTATCGAAACTGGTGATACGGGGCGAGTTTCGTTCCTGCGTAACCCCGTCGTTTCCGCTGTTTCGAGAACAGGACGACCGATCTACTCGGTGGTCTCACGTCGTCCTGCGGCGTTTCACGCCACACTGCGGTTGTTTCACGTACGGACCACGTACGGATTCTCTCGAAGCGGAGCTAATAGGACTCGGGGGAACGATTCCGAACTGGGCGGTCAACCCCACCGTTTCCGCTGTTTCCGCGCGTTTCCCGGACCGGACGCGACTCGGTCGACGTAACACCACGATTTCCGCTGTTTCGAGTGCTGGTCCTCGAACAGTGTGTCCGGTGCTGCTTTTCATCGCTAATGTTATTCATCCCAATAGACGTTCCGGACTCCGTAGTCCGAACTCCGTAATCGGGTGTTCGGTTCCGACGTTCGGTTCGGTCCCTCACGTCCGGTTCAGTCTCTCACATCTGGTTCGGTCCCGACGTCCGCACTTCGCTATGACGTGGGTTCAGGTGAGCGAGTAACGCCTCGTCCAAGTTGAACTGCGAGAAGGACACGATGGTCGTTGCGAGATTCCATTGCGAGATTGTAACGGGGAGATCACACCCACACCACCGTTTCCGTTGTTTCTCCGTTTAGACGGTCTCCGTCCGGAGATGGTGGTTACGGAGGCGGACACCCACCCCATCGTTTCCGCTGTTTCGGCAGAGGAGGACGGTGGTGATCTACGAGTAGCTGGTTTGACCCACCTCTGAATCAAGTGTCTACCTAGTAGTCTATTTAGTCAAATTGGCCTACGGATATGGTTTCAGACGGAAGGCAATAAACCTTTCCTTTCTCTAGAGTAACTCCAACACACCTCCACCTCTACGACAAAAGCTCCGGAAACGATGGGGTGGGTGTGTCTTTAAGTTATCACGGACAGCGGAAACCCTGCTCCGTCGAAGACCGACGACTGCCTATAAAGATTCGGGACAGAAGAAACAGCGGACGCACCGCCTACCACGAGCCTTTATAAGCCCGTCCGTTCAAGGACCGCTCATGTCGTCGTTCAGCTTCGACCGGGACAACTCCCTCTACAAGAACCGGGACGCGCTGCTGGAGGAGTACACTCCCGACAACCTCGTGGGCCGCGACGAGGAGCTGGAGGAGTACCACGCCGCGCTCCAGCCCATCATCAACGGCGAAGCCCCGTCGAACATCTTCCTCTACGGGAAGTCCGGCGTGGGGAAGACGGCGGCCACCCGCTTTCTGCTCAACCGGCTCCAGAACGACGCGGCGAAGTACGACGACATCACGCTCAACGTCATCGAGATCAACTGCGACGGACTCAACTCCAGCTACCAGGTCGCCGTGCGGCTCGTCAACACGCTCCGGGACCCGTCCGAGCAGATCAGCAACACCGGCTACCCGCAGGCCCAGGTCTACAGCTTCCTCTGGGAGGAGCTCGACCAGCTCGGGGGCACCATCATCGTGGTCCTCGACGAGGTCGACCACATCAACGACAACTCCATCCTCTACCAGATCCCGCGCGCCCGGAGCAACGGCTACCTCGAACACGCCAAGATCGGCCTCGTGGGTATCTCCAACGACCTCTCGTTCCGCGACTCGCTCTCCGCCAAAGTCCGCTCGTCGCTCTGCGAGAAGGAGGTCTCGTTCCCGCCGTACGACGCCACCGAGCTCCAGAAGGTGCTCAGCCAGCGCGAGCAGGTCGCGTTCCACGACGGCGCGCTCGCCGACGACGTCATCCCGCTCTGCGCGGCCTACGGCGCCCAGGACGCGGGGGACGCCCGCCAGGCGCTCGACCTCCTGCTGGAGGCCGGCGACCTCGCCCGCAAGGAGGCGGTCGAGCAGGTCACCGACGAGCACGTCCAGGAGGCCCGCGAGAAGCTCGAGCGCGACCGCATCATGGAGGGCGTCGCCGACCTGACCGAGCACGCCCGGCTCGTCCTCTACGCGCTCACCTCGCTCGAAGCCGAGGACGAGACGCCCGCCCGCTCCCGGGACATCCGCCCGCGCTACGAGCAGCTCTGTAACCACGTCGGCACGGAACCGCTCACGAGCCGCCGGATGCGCGACCACCTCGCGGACCTCGCGATGCTCGGGGTGATCTCGTCGACCGAGAAGAACGAGGGGATGTCCGGCGGCAAGTACCGGAAGCACGCCCTGAAGCAGGACCTCCAGCTCGTCGTCACCGCGCTCGAGGACACCATCGAGTTCGCGGGCGTCCACGAGAGCATCCGCCCGTACTACCAGACGACGTTCGAGGACGGGGAGAACTGACGGTTCGAGGACGGGGAGAATCGACGGTTCGGGATGAGGAGAATCGACGGTCGATCCCCGGTCTCCCCCTACGCCCGGTCGTGATGTGTCCGTTCTCTAGCTTTCTCTCACCCACCGCTCTGTCACACTTCTGGCACCCCACTGTTTCCGCTGTTTGCGCGGAACTCCGCCCCGGCGTCGACCCCGCGATTTCCGCTGACATCCGACGCTCGCGCTCGGTCCGCACCAGATAAACTGAGGTCCGCACTCGATACACTGACCCCGTTGACCCGACTCCGCAATTTCCGCTGTCTACGCCCGGTGGATCGTAACATTTACCCGAAACCGACCAACATTCCGACGAGCCCGCACCGAGTTTTATTTGCGCCGAACGCTCGATTTTGCCGGGTCTCGACGTTGACGATACGGAGAACAGCGGAAATACCGGGGTCGGTCCTCCACCGTCGGGAACCGGCGTCGTCGGGGACAACAGCGGAAACTCCGGTGTCCGAGTGCCCACCGACCGGAACCGGTGACAGCGGAAACGGAGGGGTCGATTCAGCGGAAACACCGGTGTGGTCGGCCGAGCGCTCCCGACTCCGGACAGCGGAAACGGCGGGGTCGGGTCCGGGTCCCATCGGGCCCCGGGAGGGACCGGTCCGGCGAGCCAAGACGGTCCGAACCGGGGACGTGCCCCGACGGTAGACAGCGGAAACACCGGGGTAGATGCCGGCGCCGGTAGACCGCGACACCGATCGACCGAAATACCGGCACCGTCGCGCGCCCCACCGGCTCGAGGTCCGGCTGCGCCCCCGTCACTCTCGCCCGGCCCATCACTCCCGCCCAGCCCCGTCACTCTCGCCCGGCCCCCATCACTCCAGCCTGGCCCTGTCACGTCCGCCCGGGCCCGTCACTCCTGCTCGGTCCCCGTTACTCCCGTTCGGTCCCCGTTACTCCCGTTCGGTCCCCGTTACTCCCGTTCGGTCCCCGTCAATCCCGTTCGGTCCCCGTCACTCCCGCCCAACCCAGTCACTCCTGTTCGACTTCGAGGATACGGGCGTCGCAAGCCGAGCAGCTGACCGCGACCACGTCCACGGTGCGGCAGCACGACTCGACGGTCTCCTGCTCGACGGTGACCTCGCCGCCGCAGTCGGGGCAGTCCTCGAGGAACACGCGGAGGCCGCTCAAGACGCGGCTCCGGTTCGTGACCGCGAGGGCGTCCCAGTCGTCGTAGCGCTCGGCCAGCAGGTCCGCGGCCGCGAGGTCGGCGACAAGCGCCGCGCGGGACGCCCACTGTCCGAGGCGCCGGCCGTCGTACCGGGCGACCAGCGCGTCGTCGTACCCCTCGACCGAGAGCCGCTCGGCCTCCAGGTCGAGGACCCCGGCTAAATCCTCCCGCTCGGTCCCGTCGGTCGCGATGGCCGCCATGGTGGCGTCCCACGCCTCGCGGAACTCCTCGGCGAGACAGAGGTCGTCGACGTCGGCGCAGGGCTCGACCGCTCCCGCGTCGGCCAGCACCGCCTCGGGTTCGCGCTCGACCGCGTCGGCCGCGACGTCCCCTTCGTCGACCGTCCCGCCTCCGGGGCCGCCGACCGCTCCGCCCTCGCCGGCGCCGACCGCCCCGTCTTCGAGTTTGTCGAACTTCGCCAGCACACGGTCGGGGAGGTAGCGCTCGGTCAGCGTCGGCGTCCCGGGGACGAGGTAGCCCCGGAGGTAGATGACCCCGAGCGAGAGACCGAACGCGGCCGCCCCGGCGAGGGGTCGGGCGGCGGCCGAGACGACTCCGCTCCCGACCGCCGCGATGCCGACGTTGACGGCGGTGCAGGGCATGCACCTGTTCTCGCCGGTGTACTCCGGCTGGCGGAACCGCTCGACGACCCCCGTCGATTCCGTTCCCATTGTGTCAGTAATAATCTGCCCGGTCGTACTTAGGTGTTATTTAACCCAGCAGACGGGTCCGTACGCTCGGCTCGACCCCTCGACGCTCTCGACCCGGCCCCGACCAGCTCTCGGACTGGTCCGTCTGCCTCCCGATTCGATAACAGAGCGATCCCTGTTCGCCGCCTAAGGCGTCTCCCCGCTCCGAAACTCTCCCTGCCGGTCAGCATAGTCCCCTCACTCCGCGTTGGCCCGCCGCTCCGGGCCGTCGTCCCGCTGGGAGCCGTCCCCGAGCGTGCGCTGGAGTCGGAGCGTCACCGCTGTGCCCTCCGTGCGGTAGTCGTCGAACGCCAGTTCCCCGCCGAACTTCCCGACGATCCAGTTCGAGAGCCAGAGCCCGAGGCCGCTGCCGTGGTGGAGCGCGGTCTCCTCGCCCTCCGTGAGCACCTCCCGCTCCTCCTCGGGGATGCCGGGCCCGTCGTCGAGCACGGTCACCTCGACCCACTCCTCGTCGGGCGCCGAGACGGCGACGGTGACCGAGGGGTCCTCGCCGCCGTGTTCGATGGCGTTCTCGACGACCTCGCTGATCGCGGCGTCCAGCGTCTTGTCCGCGTACACCGCCGCGCCGTCCGGGACGTCGGTGGCGATCTCGGTGTCGGGGTACGCCTGGCGGAACTTCTCGCAGGTCCGCTCGACGCAGTCGGCCACGTCGACCCGTCGGGTCGTCGTGTCCTCGCGGTCCAGGGTCTCGCCGACCTCCCGGGCCTTCTCGCTGATCTCGATGAGCTCGCCGGCCTTCTGCCGGATGAGGTCGGCCTCGCACGCGGCCTCCGGGTGCTCCTCGGCGATGTTCTCCGCCCGGCCCAGGACCACGTTGAGGTCGTTGCGCAGGTTGTGCCGCAGGATCCGGTTGAAGACCTGGAGGCGCTGCTCGCGCCGGACGAGCTCCTTTCGCGTCTGGACCGACTCGATGGCGTAGGCGAGGGTGGTCCCGAACTTCGCGAGGACCCGCCGCTCCGTCTCGTCGAACGCGTGTCGGGCGTCCGACCAGACGCTCAACACGCCGTACGACCGGTCCTCGTAGACGAGCGGTATCGCGGCGAGGGTGAATCGCTCGGCGGGGAGCTCGAACTCCACGTCGAACCGGCGCTCGAGCTCCGGTCCGCGGACGACCTGGACGGCGCGCTCCTCGACAGCCCGCTGGGCCGGGAGCGGCTCGTCGGCCTCGCGTTCGACCTCCAGGACGACCGCGTCGAGGTGGCGCTGCTCGACGCCGGCGGCCGCCTCGGGCCGGACCGCCCGCGTCTCCGCGTCGACGGTGCCGACCCAGGCGAGCACGTACGGGCCCGAGTCGGCGAGGCGGTCGCAGACGCGACGCTCGATGTCGTCGCGCGACGTCGCCCGGAGCACCACCTGGCTCACGTCCCAGATGAGGTCGTTGACGGCGATCTGCCGGTCGGCCCGCCGCTCGGCCCGCCGGCGCGAGATGGCGTTCTCGATCCGGTTCGCCAGCACCGCGAACTGCTCCTTGCCGTCGGTCTTCCGGAGGTAGTCGGTGACGCCGGCCGAGATGGCCCGGCTGGCGATCTTCTCGCTCCCGCCGCCGGTCAGCAGGATGAACGGAACGTCGGGGTCGGTCTCCCGGACGGCGTCCAGCAGCTCCAGCCCGTCCATGCCGGGCATCTCGTAGTCGCTGACGATGCAGTCGAACCGCTCGGCCTCCAGTCGGTCGAGCGCCGCGTCGGCGTTCCCCACCCGGCACACGTCGATGCCGTACTCCTCGTCGAGTATCTCGGCCGTGACTCTGGCGAAGAAGTCGTTGTCCTCGACGTGGAGGACGCGGGGGTGGGCCTCCGGCATCTTCTGTCTCCCCGGAGTCACGGTGCCCTAATAAATGATTTCCTTCCTTTAATTTTCCAATCCGACATTTCCGTCGTGATAACCGGTTATCATCGCTGAGTACGCCCCGAGAACAGTCGGCTCACTCCCGCTCCGGCGGGTCCGCCGATCTGCCGAACGAAGGGGTCGGACCGTCGACAGGTCCGGCCCACGAGACGGCGTTGGCCACGACCTGCTGGATCTCGGGCTGGTGGTATACGGGGTACGTCTCGTGGCCCGGCCGGAAGTAGAAGACCCGGCCCGCGCCCCGGCGGTAGCAGCAACCGCTCCGGAACACCTCGCCGCCCTCGAACCAGCTCGCGAACACCAGCGTCTCGGGCGCCGGGACGTCGAACCGCTCGCCGTACATCTCGGTCTCGGGCACCTCGAACGACTCCGCGACGCCGTCGGCGATGGGGTGGCCGGGCTCGACCGTCCAGACCCGCTCGGTCTCGCCCTCGTCGCGCCACTTCAGGTCGCAGGTCGTCCCCATCAGCCGCCTGAAGATCTTCGAGAAGTGCCCCGAGTGGAGCACGACCAGCCCCATCCCGTCGAGCACCCGCTCGCGGACCCGCTCGACCACCTCGTCGCGCACCTCGTCGTGGGCCTCGTGGCCCCACCAGGTCAGCACGTCGGTCCCCTCGAGTACCTCCTCGGTGAGACCGTGCTCGGGCTCGTCGAGGGTCGCGGTCCGGACGTCGAACCCCCGCTCGTCGAGGAACTCGGCGATGGTCGCGTGGATACCGTCCGGGTAGACCTCCGCGGCGCGGCCGCCCTCGCGCTCGTGGCGGTACTCGTTCCAGACGGTGACCGCGGTCACGTCAGTCCCCTCCCGACGCGTTGGCCTCGGGCGAGTCGGCGGCTCCCCCGTGACCGCCGGCGAACACCGCGTCCAGGTCGGGGTCGTCCTCGGCGAGCGCGTACCCCTCGTCGGTCCGGTCGACGACGCCCCGGCGCTCGAGGTGGTCGAGGTGGGCCCACGCCTCGCCCGGCCCGTGCATGATGTGGATGTTCGAGAGCTCGCCGAAGAGGTCGGCGCTGACGGTCCAGGCGTCGGCGGTCCCGCGGTCCTCCAGCACCGACACCACCCGCTCGGTCCGCTCGCGGTGGTGGGCGGCGATCTCCCGCGCCCGACCCGCGGGGTCGTCGATGGGGTCGCGGTGGCCCGGCCACGCGCGGGCGTAGTCGCCCTCGACGATCCGGTCGAGCGAGCCGAGGTACGTGGCCAGCGGGTCCTCGACCCGGGGGTCCGCGCCGCCGACGTTGGGGGTGTACTTCGGCAGGAGCGCGTCGCCCGCGAGCAGTTCGCGGCCGTTCCCGCCCGAGAACGCGAACCCCGTCAGCCCGGCGGCGTGGCCCGGCAGGTGGACCGCCTCCAGCTCCGCGTCGCCGGCGGCGAACGTCGCGCCGTCGCCGAACGGCTCGACCTCGGGCGACCGGCCCTGGATCTCGTCGTGGATCGCGAGGAACTCCAGCAGCTCCTCGGCCTTCTCGTCGGGGACGCCCCAGTCGGCGAACAGGTCCCGCTGCTCGATCTCGGCCTCGTGGTTCATCCCCGCCTCGGTGACCATCGGCGCGTCGGCCTCGTGGACCCGGACCGTCGCGCCGCTCTCGGCCTGGATCTCGCCGGCGAGGCCGGCGTGGTCGTGGTGCCAGTGAGTGAGCAGGATCTGGTCCACGTCCGCGAACGAGAGGCCGTGCGCCGCCAGCCCCTCGGCGAGCTCGTCGCGGACCCCGTCGGTGGCGACGCCGGTGTCCACGAGCGTCGTCGGCCCCGCGTCGCCGTCGAACACGTACGCGTCGTTCCGACCCTCGAAGACGGTGTTGCCGAGCTGAATCCGTTGCACGGTCGTACTCCGCCCCTGACCGGTAAGTCGTTTTCTCTCTCGGCGCTCTCCCCGACGAGAACCGTTTGAGTACTCCGGTAGTAAAAATTCGTACGGAACTTTTATGATAGATACCGTCCGCGATACGAGTACGCGATGAGCGAACGACTGGAGCGACGGGAGCAGGACGCCGACCCGGTCAACTGGACGCGGACCGACGCCGGCGTCGAGATCTACGACGAGACGAACCCCGACGCGTGGGTGCGGATGGAGTTCGTCAGCGGCATCGCCCCGGACAAACGCCTCTTCGGCATCTGCGACGAGTGCGGGCTGGTCACGCCCCAGCGCGCGCTGCCGTCCGACAGCATGGCCTGCGGCGACTGCGGGACGGAGTTCGACGACTCGTAGCGCGCCGTCCCGTCGGACGGTCCGGTCCCTCCGTTCTCAGAGCAGTCTGTCGACGAACGACTCGAACTCGCCGCCCTCGGAGACCGACTCCAGTTCGTCGAGCGCCGCCCGGTCCTCGTCGCGGTTCTGTTCCAGCAGGTCGACCGCCTCGTCGTCGACGTCGAGCACGTCTGCCAGCGCGAGCAGCCCCTCGTAGGCGGTGAGTTCGATTTGCTCGGCCTTCCGGCCGACGTGGTTGTAGAGGGCGTTCTGGACCGCCTCGTCGTTAGACTCGGCGTCGGCCTCGCGCTTCTCCTCCCGGAGCGCGTCGACGGTCGGCACGGTCCGCTCGACGGGGTCGAGGTCCAGCAGGGCGAAGACCCGCTCCAAACGCTCGACGTGCTCGTCGGTCTCGTCGCGGTGGTCGGCGAACCCGTCGACGAGGTCCGCCTCGGTCGCGCTGGTCTGGAGCTCGTCGAGCAGGTCGACCAGCTGTCGCTCGGCGTAGTAGGCGCCCCGGAGCTCGTACTCGAACAGGTCCTCGGCCGTGTCGAGAGCCATGTCCGAACGAGTACCCCGCACACGTCCTTAGGCGTTTTGCAGCCTCCGGCGCTGACACCAGCGTTTTCACGGATGCCGCCGTTTGCGGTCCCATGGCCGTTCCGAAGCCCACGTCCGCGCTCGAGATCGCGGCGGTCGCCGTCGGCGCGGTGTTCGCGCTGCTGGTCGTCGTCCCGCTGCTCCCGCTCGTGCTCGACCTCGTCGTCGGCATCTTCCGGGGGTTCTTCGACGTCATCGTCCCCGGCGGCCGGACCTACGACGACGTCAGGTGATCGCGACGGGCAGTCGTCCGCGGTCGATACGCCTCGGATTCCCCGCGAGAACATGCGTGTACTCCGCCGCGGTCGATGTACTCGGACGTATTAGGCGTGCCCCGAAGCGGTCGGTGTACTCCGAAGTATTCAGTGTCCCCCGGAGCAGCCGGTCTCCCCTGAAACAGTCGGTGTACTCCCAATCGTTCGCGGTCGAATCTGCTCACCTTCCTCTGGGCGCGACCTCACTCCTCCCGTCCGAGCCGCCGCCCGACCAGCACCCCGGCCGCGAACCCGGCGCCCAGCAGCGCGAGCGACCGGCGGCGCTCGCCGAACCTGACGAACCGCGCCCCGTCGTCGGTGATCTCGAGCGCGCCGATCGGCGCGGCGGCCGCGCCGCCTCCGCCGCCTCCTCCGCGGGGCTCGGCCGCTCGCCGGTCTCCGGCCGCCGACGAGTCGCTCCCGGTCCGCTCGGTCGCCTCGCCGCCGGCGTCGCCGCCGCTACCGTAGCCGCCGCCGAAGCCGAAGGCGACCCGGGCGACCGGGACGACGGTCTTCTCGCCGCGCTCGATCGGGTCGCCGAACACCGACCGGACGTTCGCGCTCCGCTGCAGTCGCTCGACGATGGATTCGATCTGGGTGGCGCTCATTGTGTTCCCGAGAACGGGGTTCGTCCGCGGGGGAGAAAAGCGTGCGTGCCGCCGATGGCGACCGTCGGCGTCCGGTGGCGTTCGCCCCGCTACCGGACCTCGTAGGTGTCGTGCTCGGCGAGGAATCGCCCGAGGTCGGCGGTCTGGCGGTAGTCCGACGACAGCAGGTCGGCCAGCGAGGCGGCCAGTCGGTCGGCGTCGCCGTCGTCCCACTCGGCGGGGTCGCGGACCGGCACGACCAGGAACCCCCGGCCCGGCAGGTGGTCGGCGTGGAGGTCGGCCATCCGGTCGTCGCGTCCGCCGTCGGCGGTCCCGGGCTGGCTCGCCGTCGCGTCGGCTCCCTGGAGGTCCCTGTCTCCACCCGACGACACCTCGCCGTCCGGAGCCAGCAGCGCCTCGCGGGCGGCGTAGGTCCGCAGGACGTGACGGGTCGCGCGCTCGCCAACCGGCAGGAGGACGTGGGCCGCGATGGCCCGCAACTCGGCGTCGAAGAACGGTTCGAAGTCGTCGTACTCCCGGTCGGTCGGGTCGCGGCCCTCGGGGAGACAGCACATGTGGCGGTAGCTCAGGAACAGGTCCGTGGCCGCGGGCTCGTCGCTGTAGGCGTCGCCGAGCAGGCCGACCTCGTGGAGCACCGGCTGGAGGCGCTCGCCCGCCGTGCTCCCGGTGAACGGGACGCCGGTCTCCCGGCCGCCGTGGACGCCCGGGTGGTCGCCGACGACGTGGAAGTCGGCGTTGGCGTCGCCGTAGCCGAAGACGGCCCGGCGGTCGGCCGCCGCGCCCGACTCCCCGCAGTCGTGGGGACAGGGCGGCCGCATCCCGAAGGGGTTGCTGGTTCTGTCCGTGACGTTCTTCACGACGCGCGAGTAGGGGGGAGGGCGTTAAAACGGGTGCGGTTCACCGTCCACAAGCTCCTGGCGCTGGCGTTCGTGGTCCCGGTCGCGGCGCTCGCGGCGGTCCCGGAACCCGCCGAGTTCGTCGTCGGCGTCCTCCCGACCTACTGGCCGGCGAAGGCGCTGGTGGTCGGACTGGAGCGTGCGCACTGGTCGGAGGTCGTCCCCTACCTCGCGGTCGGGACCGCCTACGCGGCGGCGCTGCTCTACGGACTCGCCCGTCGGTTCGGAAGCCGACTGACCTGATTCCGGAAAAAGCGTCCGTTCACTGCGGAGGAGGGCGGCGCGGACTCCCCGGACTACTCCTCGTCTTCCTCGTCGTTGCTCTTGATCTCGTCCAGTTGGTCCAGGAGTTCGTCCTGGGACGCGTCGGAGTCGAACGAGACCTCTCCCTCGTGCGTGTGCTCGTGGACGGTGACCCCCTCGTCCTCGTCGAAGTCGTTGTCCTGGTCCTGCTGCTCGGACTCGTCGTAGCTACCAAAACCCATGTCTGAACGGAGGGACTCCGAGTAGTAAAATCGGTCGGTGTCCGCCGGCGGCGATCGGGCGGGTCGCCGGGGCGTCGGCGACTCCCGGCGGCCGGAAGTCGCGACGGCGGCGAGTCCCGGCGTCGGCCCCGCTCAGCGCTCGTTGACTTCCAGGACGCGGCCGGCCGCGATGGTCTGGCCCATGTCGCGGATGGCGAAGCTGCCCAGCTCCGGGATCTCGCTGGACGGTTCGATGCTCAGGGGCTTCTGGGGCCGGACCGTGATGACCGCGGCGTCGCCCGACTGGATGAAGTCGGGGTCCTCCTCCTCGACCTGGCCCGAGGAGGGGTCGATCTTCTGGTCGATCGACTCAAGCGTGCAGGCGACCTGGGCGGTGTGGGCGTGGAAGACCGGCGTGTAGCCGTCGGTGATGACGCTGGGGTGCTGCATCACGACGATCTGGGCGGTAAAGGTCTCGGCGACGCTCGGCGGGTCGTCGGCGGGGCCGCAGACGTCGCCCCGGTGGATGTCGTCCTTGCCGATGCCCCGGACGTTGAACCCGACGTTGTCGCCCGGGCCCGCCTCCGGGACCTCCTCGTGGTGCATCTCGATGGTCTTGACCTCACCGCCCACGTCGCTGGGCTGGAAGCTGACGTTGTCGCCGGTGTTGAGCATCCCCGTCTCGACGCGGCCGACGGGCACCGTCCCGATGCCCGAGATAGTGTAGACGTCCTGGATGGGCAACCGGAGCGGCGCGTCGGTCGGCGGCTCGGGCTCCTGGAGGTCGTTGAGCGCCTCGAGGACCAGTTCGCCGTCGTACCAGTCCATGTTCTCGCTGCGCTCGACGATGTTGTCACCCTCCAGCGCCGACATCGGGATGAAGCTGGCGTCGGCGGTGTCGAACCGGACCTGGTCGAGCAGGTCCTTGACCTCGGAGACGACCTCCTTGTACCGGTTCTCGTCGTAGTCGACCGCGTCCATCTTGTTGACGCCGACGATGAGCTCGTTGATGCCGAGCGTGCGGGCCAGGAAGACGTGCTCCTGAGTCTGCGGAGCTACCCCGTCGTCGGCCGCCACGACCAGGACGGCGTTGTCGGCCTGGCTCGCGCCGGTGATCATGTTCTTCACGAAGTCGCGGTGGCCGGGCGTGTCCACGATGGTGAAGTAGTACTCGTCGGTCTCGAACTCCTGATGGGCGATGTCGATGGTGACGCCGCGCTCGCGCTCCTCGGCGAGGTTGTCCATCACGTAGGCGAACTCGAAGCCGCCTTTCCCCTTCTCCTCGGCCTCCTCCTTGTGCTGTTCGATGACGTGGTCCGGAACGCTCCCCGTCTCGTAGAGGAGCCGTCCGACCAGCGTGCTCTTCCCGTGGTCGACGTGGCCGATGATGGCCAGGTTCTGATGCGGTTTATCTGCCATGGTTTCCCCCACCGTGTGGGTGAGATAGTCGGCCCGCGAGGACAAAATAGCTGTCGACGGCGGAGCCGGGTCGCCGACCGCTCACCGGCCGTCGGGCGCGTACCACGCCAGCGCCGCGCCGACCGCCGCGACGGCGCCCGCGAGCAGGAACGCCGGCCGGTAGCCCGCCCGGTCGATGACGGCGCCGGCCGCGATGGGCGCGGCGAACGCGCCGAACAGCCCGACGCTGGTCAGCATCGAGATGGCCGTGGTCCGGACCGCGGGCGCGACCACCTCCGGGACGTAGGTGTAGAGCAATCCGATGGTGATCTGGACCGCGAACCCCGCCACGACCAGCAGCGCGACCGCACCGGCCACCCCCGAGACGACCGTGAACCCCGTGACGGCGGGCACAGTCACGACGAACGCCAGCAGGACGACCGGTCGGCGCCTCCCGCCGAACAGCCGGTCGGAGACGAGCCCGCCCCCGGTCCGCGAGAGGGCGCCGACCGCCGGGAACACCGCGGTCAGCAGGCCGCCGGCCGCCAGCGAGACGCCCAGCCGGCCGGTCAGGTAGCTCGGGAGCCAGGAGTTGAGGAAGAGGTACAGCGAGAACGCCAGGAAGCACAGCGCGTAGAGGGTCCACGCGCCCCGGTTGGCGAACAGGGTCGCGACCTGGCCCCGGTCGGGCGTGTCGGCCGCGACCGCAAGCCGCCGGCCGCGGGTCGACGCCAGGAACACCCCGACGCCGACCACCGCGATGGCCGCGAACACCGGGAGCGCGGCCGGCCAGCCGAACCGGTCGGCCAGCAGCGGACTGCCGAACTGGCCGAGCGCGAACCCGACCGGCGCGCTCGCGGTGAACACGCCCACGGCGGTCGCCCGGAGCTCGCGGTCGACCGCCTGGCCGACCAGGTTCGCGCCGGCGTTCCACACCACCACGTAGGCGAACCCGCCCAGGATCCGGGAGGCGAACAGCCACCAGTAGGCGCCCGCCGCGGCCGCGGCCCAGCCCCACGCGCCGGCTGCGAGCAGCGCGACCGCGGCCACCGCGACCGCCCGCCGCACCCGGACGCGGTCGAGCGCCACGCCGACCGGGACGCTGGCGACGACCGCGGTCAAGTACATCACGCTCACGAGCCACCCCGCCAGGGTCGGTCCCACGCCCAGCGACTCGCGGACCAGCGGGAGGACGCTGGCCGGCGCGATCTCGTAGGCGCCCGCGGCGGTCGAGAGCGTGAACAGGCCGGCGACCAGGCCGACGGTCCGGCGGCGACCGGCCCTCGACTCGTCTGCGTCGTCGGTCACGCCAGTGTATTACCACATGAAGTATAAAACTCCGACCGTAGCGGAAGCGCTCCACGGGGCCGGACTGTCGCCGTCGGAAAAACGGGTGTTACGGGTTGCTCGCGTCCAGGTCGTTCGCGTCGTCGGTGTGGGCGCGTTGGAGCAGTTCTTTGACTTCCTCGACCGTCAGGTCGTAGTCGTCCGCGAGTTCCGCGAGCGGAATCGGAAGCTCGTTCCCGTCGATCGGTACCTTGGTCGCGCAGTTTGGACACGTCGCCCGCCGGAGTGACCCGCTGTACTCCCAGCTGTACCCACACCGATGACATTGCAGGGTTGGCACGGGTACACACCCCTCCTGTCACGGACGGGTGGCGTCGCGGCTCTTCGCCCCGACCCACCGCGCCGGGGGAACGACGTCCCCCGGGTCGGCGTCGCAGGAGGTCCGCGCCGGAGTTACGCCTGCTGGCTGCGCGTCTCGCCGTGGGTCTGGTGGGCGCGCTGGCGGATCTCCTCGCGGACGTGGTTCATCAGCTCCTCGCCCGAGGCGTTATCGCTGGCGCGGCTCTGGACCTCCTGTTCGATCTGCTCGGCGGCCTGGCGCACGCGGTCGGGCGCCTGGTTGCCGGTCACGCCCTCGTAGAGGTTGACCAGCCAGTCGGCGCCCTCGCCCTCGATGGACTGGCGGAACTCGTCGGGGCTCATCTGGCTCACGCCTTCGTCCCACTGGTGGGAGACGTTCTGCGAGATGTCGTTCTCGGAGACCCCGAGGAAGTTGGCCAGGCCGCGTCGGTAGTCGTCCTGGCTCTCGGTGACGCCCTGCTTCCACTGGTCGGCCGCACGTTCGAGGTGCGACTCCCAGAGGGCCATCGCTTCCAGTTCGTCCTGCATCTCGTTCTGACTGCCGCCTTGTCCTGCTGACATTGGAATCACGGGAGCATCGCGCCGCTCCCGTCGGTAGTAGAAGACGTTCGCCCGTAAACATCTCTTGGCCGTCGAGATTATACTTACAATCTTACCGTGTCAAAAATACGCACCTGTTGCGCTAGAATCGGCAACCTCTAGGCGTGACCGTGAGGTCGATTCGCGTATCTGTGTCGTGTCCAGCACCAGGCGCCACGGTGCCATCGACGCGGTACGTCCGCGCCCGTTGCGCGTCGCTGGCCGGTCCAGCGATCTGGCCACCGACGCGGATCGGCGACCCGACGCGGGAGAACCCACCTTCGACCGGTCGGCGTCCAGTGTCCAAAAGCTGCCGTCGCCACGCCGAAACCGACGTAAGATGCCGCTATCTCGCGGAGGACACTCGGCGCCGCGGCGGAGCGCCCGGACTTACTCGTACGCTGTCTCGATGCGTTCGAACTGGTCGTCGGAGAGCGAGACGTCGGCGGCGCCCAGGTTCTCCTCCAGCTGGTCGACGGTCCGGGCGCCCACGATGGGGACGCACTGGAACTCGCGCTGGTCGGCCAGCCACCGGAGCGCCACCTGCGCGGGGGTCGCGCCCGCCTCGTCGGCCACGTCCCGGATCGCGTCGAGGACCCGCCACTGGCGGTCGTCGAACCGGTCGTCCCACTCGTAGAGGTCGCCGCGCGAGCCCTCGGGACCGCTGCCGTCGCGCTCGTACTTGCCGGTGAGGAACCCGCCCTCCAGCGGCGAGTACGGGCAGACCGCCAGGTCCTGGTCGGCGCAGACGTCGAGGTAGCCCGCGACCGGGTCGCGGTAGGCGGCGTTGAACCGGGGCTGGGTCACCTCGAAGCGCTCGAGGCCCTCGACGTCGCTGGTCCACAGCGCCTTGGTCAGCTGCCAGGCCGCCATCGAACTCGCCGCGAGGTAGTTGACCTTCCCGTCGCGGACCAGGTCGTTCAGGGTCCGCAGCGTCTCCTCGATGGGCGCCCCCTCGTCCCAGCGGTGGATGTAGTATACGTCGAGGTAGTCGGTCCCCAGGCGCTCGAGGGTGCCGTCGATCTGGTCGCGGATGTGCTTGCGCGAGAGGCCGCGGTCGTTCGGACCGTCGTCGAACCCGAAGTACACCTTCGAGGCCAGCACGAAGTCCTCGCGGTCGTAGTCGGCCAGCCAGTCGCCGATCCACTCCTCGGCGGTCCCGTTGGGGTCGCCGTAGACGTTCGCGGTGTCGATGAAGTTGACCCCGCGCTCCCACGCCGCGTCGAGCAGGTCGTGGGCGGTCCCGCGGTCGGTCTCGACGGTGCCGTCGGACTCCTTGGCGAACCGCCACGTGCCGAAGCAGATCTCCGAGACCCTGGTGCCGGTCGAACCGAGTCGGACGTAGTCCATACGCATCGTGACTGGGCTTTCGGCCTTAGTTCTGTGCGTGACGGAAACCGAACTGAACCGACAGAGTTCCCTGAGGCGAGTGTTCTGGTACGGGTCGTTACGATTTGCATCCATTTCGTCTCAGAAAGCCCCCGGTCGCTCGACGACCCGCGTCTGGCGAGACTCGCTGCGCTCGTCTCGCCGAGTTCCGCTCACTCCGTTCGCGGAATATTCGCTGCGCTCCTCGCTTCGCTGCGGTGCTTGCATCGTCGGGGGCCGGTCGAGCGACCGGCCCCTTTCAGTCCCGCCCGACGGTGGACTGGTCAGCAAGCTATCGCTTGGAAGATGAACGACTTGCCGCGTGCAGGCGCGGCCGGCGTGCCGCGCCGAACCGCGCGAGGTCTGCGCGAGCGGAGCGAGCGCAGGCCCGTCAGAGCTCTGCTCTGACGGTGGATGAGCATCGCAGGCCGAAGGCCGAGAAGCGCAATCGGTTGGGGAGGGTGTGGCCTCGTTTGGGGTAGATGAAAGGGGCCGACAGCGACCGGTCGGGGGCTTTCTGTCGGTTCTTCTTCCTGGCCCGATCGACGCTGTCACCCGAACCAAAACCCACGACTCCTGGCCGCGACCCACCGATTTAACTCGCCACGAACCGACCCCCAGCGCATGAGAGCGGCAGTCCTGCGCGAGTACGGCGAACCCCTCGCGATCGAAGACGTCGACCGGCCCGAGCCCGACCCCCACGGGGTCGTGGTCGAGACCGAGGCCTGCGGCATCTGTCGGAGCGACTGGCACGCCTGGCAGGGCCACGGCGAGTGGGCCGACGACCGGGTACCCAGAGGTCAGATCCTGGGCCACGAGCCCGCCGGCACCGTCGTCGCGGTCGGCGAGGACGTCTCGCGGTTCCGCGAGGGCGACCGGGTCGCGGTCCCGTTCAACCTCGGCCGGGGCACCTGCGAGCAGTGCCGGAACGGCCGGGGCAACGTCTGCGAGGACGGCCTGGCGCTCGGGTTCGAGGCCGACGCGCCCGGCGCCTTCGCCGAGGCGGTCCACGTCCCCTACGCCGACTACAACGCCGTCGAGCTCCCGGCGGGGGTCTCGCCGGTCGAGATGGCCGGCCTGGGCTGCCGGTTCGCGACCGCCTACCACGGGCTGGCCCACCGGGCCGACCTGACGTCGGGCGACTGGGTCGCGGTCCACGGCTGCGGCGGGGTCGGCCTCTCGGCGGTCCACGTCGCCGACGCGCTCGGGGCGAACGTGGTCGCGGTCGACCTCGCCGACGAGAAGCTGGCGAAGGCCGCGGGACTGGGCGCCGACGAGACCGTGAACGCCGGCGAAGCGGCCGACGTGCCCGGACGCATCCGGGAGATCGCGGGGAACGGCGCTCACGTCTCAGTGGACGCCCTTGGCGTCGCCGAGACCTGCCGGAACTCCGTGGCGTGCCTGGGCAAGCGCGGCCAGCACCTCCAGCTCGGGCTGACCACCGACGAGGAGCGCGGGGAGGTGTCGCTGCCGACCGACGCGATGGCGATGAACGAGATTACCTTCCTGGGCTCGCGCGGGATGCCCCCGACCCGGTACGGCGAGCTCCTCCGGATGATGGACCGCGGCACCGTCTCGCCCGCCGCGCTGGTGACGAAGGAGGTCGGGCTGGCCGACGTGCCCGACCGCCTCGCGGCGATGAGCGACTACGGCACGGTCGGCATCGAGGTCGTCACGGAGTTCTGAGTCCGGTCGCGCACCCCCGTTTGCGTTTACGTTTTCGTAAACGAGGGCGGCCGGACGAGGCTCCCGCTCAGTCGCTCGTCTGGCTGTACTTATCGACCCACTCCTGCAGCGTGATGCCCATCGCCGACTGGGTGATGGCGTTCGAGCTCGCGGAGTTGGCGCTCTTGACCAGTTCTGCCTCCAGGGTCCGGTCGGGCACCTCGCCGAGGAAGTGGGGGATTGCGCGCTGGACCGCCATCGGGCAGCCGACCTCGTGGGCCAGCGCGTACCCCGAGATGGAGTGGGGGATGGTCTCGCCGGCGTAGCGCGGGTCGGGGTCGAGCAGCGCCTCGTCGTCGACGTGGTCGACGTACTCGTAGCACTTGCCCACGTCGTGGAGCAGGCAGGCCGCCCGGATCACGTCGAGGTCGGGGTCCGCGCCGTGGAAGTCGCGCTGCTCTTCGGCGGACTTCGCGGCGATGCGGGTCACGCCGCGGACGTGCTCGACGTTGGTCACCTCGTGGATGTTCCAGGCGTAGGGGACGTCCCGGACGTCGCGCCACCCGCCGCGGTCGAGGCCGAGCGTCCACGCCTCGACCACCTGCTCGCGCAGGTCCTCGTCCTCGATGTCGTCGATCTCCGGGAGGGCCTCGCGCACCTGGGCCGCGTAGTCGGGCGTCTCGTCTGTCATGGGTTCGAACTCTCCGGGCGGACAGGTAAGGGTTGGTGTGGCGAGGGCGTTCGGCCCTCAGGGTACTGCGCTCGGCTGGCTGGCGAACGCCGCGCGCAGGGTGTCTCGGTTTCGGCGCGCGCTGGCGGGCCCCGGTGGCGCGCCAAGATGCGCGAGGGAGGCGGCCGCGGTCAGGCGGCCGCCGAGGTTGGGGAGGCGTGAGGCCGCCGTCGCGGTTGCGGTGCTGGCTGTGCGGGACGGAGGTGATGGCAGTAGCTAGCTCCCACCTCGATTCGAACGCGGCGCCATCATTGCGGAACGGTCCTCCCACCTCTCGTCGTGGCCGTAATTGTCACGGCGGCAGCGTTCTCCTGGGGGCCAGCAGCCACTTCCGGACCACTCCCGTACTCCGGGTGCATGCGAACAGCATTCCACCTCACGAGCGGTGACGAGGACCACCAGAAGACCGTCCTCACCATCGCGGAGAACCTCTCGAACGACGAGACCATCGAGCTGGACGACATCGCGGTCGTCGCCCAGTCGAAGGGCATCGCCCCGCTCACGAGCGACGGCGCTCACAGCGACACCGTCCGGGAGCTCATGGACGCGGGCATCTCGTTCAAGGCCTGCAGCAACACGCTCGAGATGATGGACATCGACGACGCCGACCTCGTCGAGGGCGTCGAGAAGGTCTCCTCGGGCGCGAGCGAACTCACCCGGCTCCAGGACGACGGGTACGCCTACCTCCGGCCCTGACCGGTTGGCGGCGTCGCGGCGCGTCTCCCCGAACTACGTCGCGTCGAACAGCTGGAACCGCCGGAGGTAGACCGCGAAGGCGTCCTGGTCGCGGAATCGCCGGACCACGTACTCGGTCGGGTAGAACCCCGACCGCGGGAAGGCGTCGGGGGTCGCGACGCTCGTGATCTCACGGCCGCGGAGGTTCCGGAGGTAGTCGACGGCCACCATGGGTTCGAGGAACGTCAGCTCGCCGTCGAACGACCCGTAGATCCAGGTGTGCGTGAACGGTTCGCCCCGGAACTCGGGGGCGTCGACGTTCACCCAGTGGTTGCCCATCCGCGGGACGATCTCGTCGGTCGGCTCGTACCCCGGCGGTCGCTGCGACGGCGGAACCGGCTCGGTCCCGCGTTCCAGCACGTCGCACGGCACTCCGGCGTCCGGCGTGCCGTCCCCGTCGACGTCGCAGAGGCCGGGTCGGACCTCGCGCTCGACCACCGCCTGCGGTTGGAGGTAGAAGTGGAAGTCGAAGTGCGGCACGTCGTACACGTCCGCGGGAACGTGGCCCTCGGGATTCCAGTCGGCGGTGACCCACCGCACCGGCGACCCGTTCTGGGCGGCCGCCGGCAGCGGCAGCGTCGTCACGTGCGCCGGAGAGTGCCCGCCGTCGGGCAGTCCGTCGAGCGCGTCGGCGGTGAACCAGACGCCGAGGTAGCGCGGCGTCCCCGACCGGCTCTCGGTGAAGAACGTCGCCATCGTTCCCTCGCCCAGCTGCTGCGGTCGCCCCCAGCGAGTCCGCTTGCTCGGCGGGAATCGCTGCTGGGCGCTGGCGGCCCCGGCGCCGAGTCCGGCCGCGAGCAGTCCGCCGCCCAGCGATCTGAGCATCGTTCGTCGTCCGACCCGAGTTCGCCGTCCCGCTCGGAGTCGTCCGTCGGTGCCGCCACGGACAGTGTCGCGTCCGTCAGTGTTCTTTCGGTCGATTTCGGCATCGCGTCGGTCGGTTTCCTGTTGGTCGTCCATGTCTCCCCACCCCATCCGAACGGGATACGCCGACCGCCGAGAAATAGTTGCTGTACGCTCGGTGACAGCTACCCCTGCGTCGTCCCGCACTCGGTGCAGGTGAGCTCGAAGCGCCCGTCGCCCATCGCCACGTCCTGGGTCGTCTCCGCGTCGCACTCGGGGCAGTGGGCCCGCGACTGGAGCTCGTCCCAGTCGTGGCTCGCGCCGGGCGTGCCGAGCGCCCACCCCTCGACGGTCGCCTCGCCGTCGTTGTACCCCTTCTGGAACTCGCCGGGCGGGAACCGGATCAACTCGCCCGCGTCCACGACGACCTCCTCGCGCTCCACGCCGACCTCGAAGGTGGCGGTGCCCGACTCGACGTAAAACACCTCCTCCTGGTCGTGGTGGGTGTGGAGGCCGCCCGAGAACGACTCGCCCGGCTCCAGCACGAAGGTACTGTCGGCTGTAGTTGATTGAATCAGCACGTAACAGGGCGTGAGGTCCCGCGGTCTACGAAAGGTGTCTCGAATCGGAATCTACACCGAGCTACAGCCGACAGTACAGTTCATCGCGAAGTGGTCGGTGCCGAGCGCCCGCGAGACCGGCTTGCGGACGCTGTGGACCTTCATCGGGTTGCGCTCGTTGTCGACCTCGTCGACGGCGACTTTCTCCATGGCGGCGGAATTGTGACTACAGCGATAAGAGAGTGGGGGTCGCCAGCCAACGTTCAGCTCACGTGTGGGAGAGAACTTGACCGCCGTTTCGTTCTCGAAAGCCCCCGCCCGGTCGCGGTCGCTCGCCGACGTATCCGCGCCTCACAGCAACCCACCGCATCGGCGCGGATAGGGGCCGGCGAGACGACTAAACTGCACGCGACCGGCCGGCCCCTTTCAGTCCCCCCGGAAATTAGGACAGGCCGTCGTCCGCGGTTCGTCAGTGAGGGTTCGGTACTGAGGCTGTCGCCGCGCATCGCTCCAGCGCCGGACCGACCGCCACGCGACGTAGGCCAGCACCTCGAAGGCGGTGAAGGCGGCCCACGGGCCGACCCCCGTGAACGACGACCCGGCCGTCGCCCGGACGTAGGCGACGGCGAGCAGGTTGACCGCGAGCAGTCCGGCGACGGCGTACCACGTCGGCGTGTTCGGCTTCGTCACGCGACCCACTACTCCAGCGGGTCCAGCCCCTCCTCGGCCCGGAGCGCGTCGATGTACTCCCGGAAGCCGGCCTCCAGGTCGTACTCCGGTTCGTACCCCAGGTCCTCCTCGGCGTCGGTCATGTCGAGCTTCTGGGTCCAGGGGAGTTCGCCCTCGTCGCTGACCTCGATCTCGGCGTCCGGCATGATCTCTTTCACTGTCTCGGCGGCCTCCCGGATGGTGGCGACCTCGCCGCGGACGTTGTAGATGCGCTGGCTCAGGTCCGCCTCGGGGGCGAACGCGGCCTTCCGGAACGCCTGGGCGATGTCCTCGACGTACTGCCAGTCGACGACCTGGTCGCCGTACTCGACCGAGAACGACTCGCCGACCGCGGGCTTCTCGACGATGTTCGCGAGGAAGGCCGACCCGCCGGTCTCCCGGTAGGGCCCGTAGGCGACCGTCGGGCGGAGGCCGACGTGGCTCACGTCGTGGTCCTCGAAGTACACCTTCGCCTGGTGCTCGTTGTACTCCTTGGTCGCGCCGTACAGCGTGTCCGGGTACACCAGGTCCTCCTCGTCGACCCAGCCGTGGTCGTAGTTTGCGGGCGGGGCGTACACCGCGGCCGAGGACGCCCAGGCGACGCGCTCGACCTGGTCGTCGAGCGTCCGGGCGGCCTCGAAGACGTTGTTCGTGCCCATGACGTTGACCTCGGCCGCGCCGCGGGGGTTCTCGCGGGCGAGGTTGGTCAGCAGCGCCGCGAGGTGGACGACCCGCGTCGCGCCCGACTCCCGGACCGCCCGGACCACGCTGGTCGGGTCGGTGATGTCGCCCCGGACGACCTCGACGTCGTCGGCGACGCCGAGCTCGTCGAGAATCCGCGTGTCGGTCGAGAGGTCGTAGGCCACCACGTCGTGGCCCGCCTCGACGAGGTCCCGCGCGACGTACGACCCGATGAAGCCGGTCCCGCCCGTGACGAGTACGGTCGCTGATTCGGTCATCGTCCGCAATTCTATCCGGAACCATAAAAAAAGTGCCAGCCGCTCTGTATCCTATCCCCCGTCGGCGCTCGTCCTCCACCGCCGACGGACCCCCGTCACGTACAAGGCTCGCTCGCCCCTACGTCCGACGATGACCGGAAGCCAAGTCGTGGGCCAGGGCATCGGCGACGCCATCCGGGCGGCGGTCCCGCCGTGGCTCGTGCCGGTGTTCGTCGCCATCACCCGGCTGGGGAACCCCGCGTTCTTCCTGGCGGTGTTCGCGCTCGACTACTGGTTCGGCGACCGCGAGCGGGGCGCCCACGCGCTCGCGCTGGCCATCGCCGGCATGGGCGTGGTCACCGCGCTCAAGACGTTCTTCGACGCGCCTCGCCCGTCCGAGATGGTCGCGGTCGTCCCCATCTCGGGCTACAGCTTCCCCAGCGGGCACGCCACGGGGGCGACCATCGGCTACGGCATCCTGGCGTACGACCTCGAGTGGGGGTCGTGGCGCCAGCGGTACGCCGTCGCCGGCGCCATGATCCTCCTCGTCGCGCTCTCGCGGGTCGTCCTCGGCGTCCACTTCGTCCGGGACGTGGTCGCGGGGATCGCCGTCGGGACGCTGTTCCTCGCGGGCGCGGTCTGGCTGACCGAGCACGACCCCGAGCAGGGGTTCGTCGTCGCGGTCGCGATGGGCGCTGCCGCGTTCGTCGTCAGCGGCGCGAGCCGCGACGGCACCGCCGTGCTCGGGGCCGCCCTGGGCGGCGGGCTCGCGTGGAGCCGCATCGACGCGGTGCCGAGCCTAAAGTCGCTCCGGAGCAGGCTCGCGATCTCGGTCGGCGTCCTCCCGGCGCTCGCGGTCCTCGGGTACGTCGGCGTCGAGATGCACGTGCCGGTGGCGCTCACCTTCCTCATCACGGTCGTGCTGATGGCCGGCGTGCTCGCGGCGCCCCGGATCGCCGCGCGGGCCGACTGACCGGACGGCGTGCCCGCTTCCCGTCCCTGAACACCGATCCAGCGACCCGGGTCGAGCTCGCACCGCCCGCGCGCTATCGGGTCCCGGCGTACCGGATCGGCAGCGACTCGACGCCGTAGACGAACGAGCTCCGGGTCGGTTCGAGCTCCGCGGCCGCGAGCTCGACGCCCTCGACCCGGTCGAGCAGCTCCGAGAGCGCGATCCTCCCTCCAGGCGCGCCAGCGGCGCGCCCAGGCAGTAGTGGGTGCCGTGGCCGAACCCGAGGTGGCCGGTCGGCGACCGGTCGGGCCGGAACTCGTCGAGGTCGTCGAACTGCCGCCCGTCGCGGTTCGCCGACCCGAGCCAGACGATGATGCGGTCGCCCGCCGCGACGTCCCGCCCGCGCAGCGTGACGTCCTCGGCCGCGACGCGGCTCATCGCCTGGACCGGCGACCGGTGGCGCAGCACCTCCTCCAGGGCAGTGCCGAGCCGTCGCTCGTCGCCCCGGAGCTCCGCGAACAGGTCGGCGTCGGCCTCGGCGAAGCACCGGACCGCGTTGGCGATGAGGTTCGTCGTCGTGATGTTGCCCGCGATGAGCAGCAGGATGCACATGCCCAGCGCCTCCTCCCGGGAGAGCCGCTCCCCGTCGCCGGTCTCGGCGGTGACGATCTGGGACATCAGGTCGTCCCGCGGGTCCTCCCGTCGGTCCTCGATCATCTCCACGAAGTACTGGGCCATCTCCATCTGGGTCCGCTGCTGACGCTGGACGAACTCCTCGCCGCCCTCGTCGTCGCTCGCGGCCGCGACCAGCGTGTCCGACCACGCCTTGAACCGGTCGCGCTCCTCGGCCGGCGCCCCGAGCAGCTCGGCGATGACCGTCACCGGGAACGGGTACGCCAGGTCGTCGACGACCTCGAGCTCGCCGCCGCCCTCCCCGACCGCGTCGTCCAGCAGATCGGCCGCCAGCTCCCGGAAGTGGGGCTCGCGCTCCCGCAGCGTCCGGGGCTGGAACTCCTCGTCGACGACGGCCCGGAGCTCGTCGTGGCGCGGCGGGTCCTGGAACAGCATCGTGTCGAAGATGAGCCCCTCGCCCGGGTTGTCGGGCTCGACGAAGTCGCTGGCGAGCCGGGGGTTCACCGAGAACGTCTCGTCGTCGTCCAGCACGCGCTTGACGTCGTCGTACCGGAACACGTCCCACGTCCGGCGGTCCTCGTCGTACCGGACCGGGGCCTCCTCGCGCATCTCCCGGTACCAGTCGAACGGTTCGAGCCACGACTCCCGGCTCTCCAGTTCCTCGGGGAACGCCTGCAGCCCCTGCGGGTCGGCGGAACTCATGTCACCTCGATACGGGCTTGCCCCGTTAAACACCTCGGATGAGTAACGTCTCTGACGTTCCGGCACCGGGTCTTTCTCGTGTCACGGTCCCCTGGTTCGGAACGATGACCGACCGCGAAGACGGGGACGAGCGCGCCGATCCCGCTGCCCCCGAGGACCCCACAGTCGACCGGGAGCGTCCGGCCCCCGGGACCCCCGATTCCGAGAACTCGGCCCACCGGAACCGCGGGTTCCGTCGCCTCTTCGGGGACGCCGGAGGAGACGAGGCGTCGGCCGGCGACCCCTGCGACCGCGACTTCACCGTGGGCCTGTTCTTCCCCATCGCGACCGACGCGGCCGACCCCGCCGACCCCGCCGCGCTGGACGACCAGCTGGCGCTCGCCGAGTACGCCGAGGAACTCGGGTTCGACGCGCTCTGGGTCCGCGACGTCCCGACCTACTGGCCGAAGTTCGGCGACGCGGGCCAGGTGTACGACCCCTGGGTCTACCTCGGGCAGGCGGCGGCCCGGACCGACGAGGTGGCGCTGGCGACCGGCAGCGTCGTCCTCCCGCTGCGCCACCCGCTCCACGTCGCGAAGGCGGCCGCGTCGGTCGACCGGCTCTCGGACGGTCGGCTGGTGCTGGGGGTCGGCTCGGGCGATCGGTCGCCGGAGTACGCGGCGTTCGGCGTCGACGAGGCGTCGCGGGGCGAGCGGTTCCGCGAGCACGTCCGGGTCCTCCGGCGGGTCTGGGCCGAGGAGTTCCCCGAGGTGGCGTCGTCGTACGGCGCGATGGACGGGAGCCTCGACCCGGTCCCGAAGCCGACGACCGAGTCGCTGCCGCTGCTGGTGACCGGCCACTCGCGCCAGTCGCTCGACTGGATCGCCGACCGGGGCGACGGCTGGCTCCAGTACCGGTTCCCCGAGACCACCCTGGAGCGCGTCCTCGCCGACTGGCGCGAGGCCGCGGGCGACAAGCCCTACGCCCAGGCGATGACCGTGGAGCTGCAGGCCGACCCCGGCGCCGAGATGGCGCACGTCCACCAGGGGTTCGCCGCGGGCAGCGAGTGGCTGGTCGACCACGTCCGGGACCTCGCCGACCGGGGCGTCGACCACCTCGCGGTCGGCCTCCGGGGCGGCGACCGCGACGCCCGGGCGGTGCTGGCCCAGTTCGCCGACGAGGTGCTGGACGAGCTCTGACTCGCGGCGGCGACGTCCCCCTACGCGGCCTGCCACTCCTCGAACACCAGCGCGAGGATCTTCTGCTCGGCCTTCCGGACGTGCTGGGAGAAGGTCGCCAGCGAGATGCCGAGCTCCGCGGCGATCTCCTCGCCGGACTTCCGGCGGGGCCAGTCGTAGTACCCGCCGGCGTAGGCGGCCACCACCACCTCGCGCTGGCGGGGCGTCAGCGCCTCGTCGACCGCGCGCTGGAACTCCCGCCGGGTGAACAGCGGGGCGGTGTGGCCCTTCTGGCGCTGGGCGACCACCTCGACCGACGGGTGGGCGGCCGTGAACGCCTCGACGACCTCCTGGACGCTGTACATCCCCGGGATCTCGGCGACGATGTGGGCGGCCCCGTCGGCGCTCCAGAGGTCGGTCGGGATCGCCCCGGCCTCGGTCAGCGCGACCACGAAGTGCTCCTCGGGGTCGCGCACACGGACCTCGACGATGCCCTCCTCGTCCCCCCTGGTCACGACGTGGCCCTCGACGCCCTCGGAGTCCGCGAGCAGCGCGACGATCTCCTCGGGGTCGGCCCCCTCGACGCTGTAGAAGATGGCGTAGGAGTTCTGGCTCCGCGGGACGATCTGCTGGACGCGGGCCCGACACCCCGTCCGCGCGGGGATCGCGACCAGCGGGTACGCCGGGTCGCGCACCTCGAACTCGACCTCCACGACGGCGTTCGGATCGCGTGCCGGCGTCGCGGTCGACACGTGGACAACTACAGAACCCAGACAGTTGAGGGCTGCGGGCGCGTGTCACGCGCACTGGCGGTTCGGACGCGCCGCCGGCCTACGAGAGGCTCCCGCCGCGCCCTCACTCGTGGAGGCCGCCGACCTCGGCGTAGAACGACGACTGCAACTGGTCGGCCATCTCCTCGTCGCGGTCGATGCGGACGTCCACGACCGTGGGCACGTCGTTGTCCTTCCCCTCGCGGAGCGCCACGCCGAGCTCGTCGGGCGTGGTCGCCCGGACGCCCTCGGCGCCGAACCCCTCGGCGACGGCCACGAAGTCGGTGTCGTGGAACTCCACGCCCGCGATGTCGCCGTCCGCCGCCTGCATCTGGCGGACCATCCCGAGGCTGGTGTCGTTGAGCACGACGAACGTCGGCGCGACCCCCTGCTCGACCGCGACCTCGACGCTGGTCATCGTCATCGCGAACCCGCCGTCGCCCGCCACACCGACGACGTCCCCGTCGGTGGCGATGGCGGCCGAGACCGCGGCGGGGGTCGCCCACCCCATCCCGCCGACGCCGCCCGACCCGAAGTAGGTCCGGATCGCGGGGGTCTGGAGGTAGTTCAGCAGCCAGAACCGGTTGTTGCCCGAGTCGGCGGTCACGATGGTGTCCTCGTCGACGACCGCCTCGATCTCCTTGACCGCGCGCTGGGGCTTGATGGGGACGGCGTCGGACTCGCACTTCGGGTCCGCGAACGACTCGCGGGCCGACGCGGCCCGGTCGCGCGCCCAGTCGTTGCCGGCGCTCTCGCCCGGACCGCCCGGTTCGGCCGCCGCCACGAGCGCCCGGAGGCTCTCGCTGGCGTCGCCGATCAGCCCCACGTCCGCGGGGTAGACCCACCCGGCGTTGCGGGTGTCGACGTCGGCGTGGACTATCGTCTGCTCGTCGGGCCGGACGAAGCTCGGCGCCTGCCAGTTGGTGTCCATCGGGTTGAGCCGGCAGCCGACCACCAGCAGCGCGTCGGCCTCACTCACGACCCGGTTCGCGCCCTCGTGGCCGAACGACCCGATGACCCCGGCCGCGAGGTCGTGGGTCTCCGGGATTGTCGACTTCCCGAGGTAGGAGGTCGCGACCGCCGCGTCGTAGGCCTCCGCCACCGACTCCAGTTCGTCGTAGGCCTGCGCGGCGTGGACCCCGTTGCCGGCGATGATGACGGGCCTCTCGGCCTCCGCCAGCGCCTCGGCCGCGGCCGCGACGTCCCGGTCGGTCGGCGCGGCGTCCCAGTTGCGGACCTGCTCGCCGGCGTCCCAGACCGGCGGAATCGGGTCCTCGGGCACAGCCTCGGTGATCGCGTCGCCGTCGAGGATGACCGCGGTGGGCCCGGGCCGGCCCGCGGTGGCGTGCTTGAACGCCAGCTGGACGCTCCGGAGCGTCTCGGTCGGCGACCGGGGGAACCAGTGCTCCTTGGTCACGGCGTCGAGGATCTTCGGCAGGTCGAGGCCGCCGTAGTCGCCCCGCGACTGCTGGTAGGGCGCCAGCGTCGAGTAGTCGCCCCGCTCGCTGGCCTCGGTCAGCGCGACCATCGGCGACGACGACAGCCGGGCCTCCATCTGGCCGATGGTCCCGATGCTGCCGACCCACGGCCCCTGGCCCGCCAGCACGCCGGGGGTCTGGGTCAGCCGGCCGTACATCTCGGCCATGACGCTGCCCTCGCGCTCGTCGCGCGGCCGGACCACCTCGACGTCCGACTCCGGTAGCTCGTCGAGCAGTTCGATGATCCGGCCGCCTGGGTAGCCGAAGACGTACTCGACGCCCAGGTCCTCGAGCTGGTCGACGAGCGCCTCGCTGGTGTGGGTCATCGGGCCGGAACCTCCCGCGGTCCGGTAGGTCGGTGGGCGAGCGTGCGCGCCATCGCTTGCTTCGACGACCGGCCGCGACTTATCCTTTGGTGGGCGGTCGGGAATACTTCGCCGGTGCGCGGCACTGAGCGGTACCGGAGTACCGAACGGCGTCGTGCGGCGGCGGGCGCCGTCGGTCCGCTCGGGGTGTTAGTCGAGAGGCTTCAGGAGCGACGGTCGGCGCGGCCCGGCGCGCGGCTCGTCCCTCCACCCCCTGCGCTCTCCGGACCCGACACTTTATACCGAACCGACAGAAACCCGGCCGGCATGGACCGCCGCGAGTTCCTCACCGCCGGCGCGACCCTGGCGATCGCCGTCGCGGGCGGCTGCACCGGCTGCGCCAGGGCGCCCGCCGCCGCCCTCCGCATGCGGCCGACAACCGACCGCGAGATCGCCGAGCGGGTGACCTACCGGCTCCACGAGGGGTCCTCGCCGGGCTACCGGCTGGTCGCCGGCGCGGTCGAGAACGGCTCGGCGACCGCCGAGGGGACCGACCCGCCGCTGCCGGCGAACCGGTCGGTCGTCTACGACGGCGCGGTGTACCGACTCGGCCGCGAGGTCGTCGACTCCGTTCCCGCGACCGCGTTCTCTTTCACGCTCGACCCGGTCGACGGGTCGGTCTCCGAGAGCGAGACGGTCGGGTTCGAGGACCTGCCCGCCGTCGACCGCGAGAAGCTCGCGGCCCGGGGGTGGGCCGACGGCGACCCGCTCGGGGTCGGGTCGTCGCTGCGGTACCGCGAGCGCGAGGTTCCCGAGTCCGCGCTCGTCCCGGAACCCGACCGCCCGGTCATCGTCTGGGACGACGAGACCAGCGGTCGGTTCGAAGTCGACGGCTCCCGCGAGACCAGCCTGAAGACCTACCGCTACCGGGCCGAGCAGGTCGACCCCTCCGCCGAAGCGTACGGCGCAGAGGTCCGCGAGCGATACGCGTTCGCGCTCTCGGGCCTGTCGAGCGCCGAGCGCGATATCGTCTCGCAGGCCATCGAGGACGAGGGTGGCTACTACGTCCCCGGCGGCGAGAAGCCGCCCGACGCGGTCTGGAACCTGGCCCGGCGGTTCCGCCCCCGCGAAGAGGTCCGGTCCGCCTGGGAGGACGACGAGGACGGCCGCACGGTGCCCGGCGTCGACGGGACGTACCTCGTGCGGTACGACGGCGAGGTGTACTGGACCGAGATCCGGGTCTCCCGGGAGGCGTTCACCACGACCGCGAGCGACGAGTGGCTGTGACCGGCGGCTGCTCCGCCCTCAGCGCAGCTCTTCGTACAGCTGCTCGGCCGCGGTCCGGACCGCCTGGGCGCTCTCGCGCTCGGGGGCCCAGCCGATGGCGCTGGCCTTCTCGATAGAGAGGCGCATCTTGGGGACGTCGCCGGTCCAGCCCCGGTCGCCGCCGGTGTACTCGAACTCGGGGTCGGCGCCCACCACGTCGCTGACGATCTCGGCGATCCGGGTGACCGAGACGGTCGTCCGGGTGCCCAGGTTGTAGAGGTTGGTCGGCTCGTCGGTGTGCTCGACGACGTGGGCCATCCCGCTCACGCAGTCCTCGACGTGGAGGTAGGACTTCTCCTGGCGGCCGTCGCCGAGGATCTCGAGGCTGGAGGGGTCGTCGAGCAGCTTCTCGATGAAGTCCGAGATGACGTTGTTGCGCTGGTGGGGACCCACGACGTTCGAGAAGCGGAACATCCAGGTCGTGAAGCCGTGGGAGTGGGCGTACGTCGAGAGCAGCCCCTCGCCGGCCAGCTTGCTCGCGCCGTAGGTGCTGACGGGCTCGAGCGGCGCGAAGTCCTCGGGCGTGGGCCGGGGCGCCTCGCCGTACACCGCCGAGGAGGAGGCGAAGGCGATCTTCGAGACGCCGACCTCGTCCATGCGCTCCAGCAGGTTGTAGAGCATCGCGTTGTTCTCCTCGAACACCCGGCGGTGGTCGCCCCGGTTGACGTCCGAGAGCGCCCCGAGGTGGAAGACGACGTCCAGGTCCCCGGTGACGACCTCGGCCACGTCGTCGGGGTCGGTGAGGTCGCAGTCCGCGAACGCCGCGGTCTCGGGCACCCATTCGCGGTTGCCCTTCGAGCAGTTGTCGGCGACCAGCACGTCGTTGTCCGCGGCGAGCGACTCGGTGAGGTGGGTGCCGATGAGCCCGGCACCGCCGGTGACGAGGACCGACTTCCCTGAGAGCTCCATGCCGGACGTAGCGACGGAGCGACGGAAATATCTTTACGTCCGCGTGTGGGCGTCGCTCTCACGGCTCCACGCGAGGGTTCTCGGTCACGGCCCCGTTCGGGGTTCGCGGGTCCGGGAGGCGACGCCGTCAGGGGTCGCCGGACCGCTGCATCGAGCCGCCACCCGGCGATGCCTCCGGCGCCGACCGGCCACGCCAACACCTAAATAGCTGCCTTTGCTACCAGTTGCCATGGACGAGACCGACCCGTGGGCCGCGAGCGCGCTGTCGGTCCGCGAGACCCTCCGGGAGGCGGTCGACGAGGCGACCGCCGAGGGCGACGCGACCGCGGCGCTCGCCACCGTGGTCGGCGTCGAGGGGTCGGCCTACCGGCGGCCCGGCGCGAAGCGGGTCGTCGCCGACGGCGCGGCCGCGGGCGCCGCCACGGCGGGGCGCCTCGACGGCCCCGTCGCCGACCTCGCCGAGGCCGCGCTGACAGACGGTCCCCGGTGCGAGACGTTCGACCTGACGGGCGAGGACGACACCCGGGCGTTCGGGCTGGGCTGCAACGGCGTCGTCGACGTACTGGTCGAACCCGCCGACGCCAGCCTCCGGCCGGCGCTCGACCGCGTCGCCGACGGCGAGCGCGTCGCCCTGCTCACGGTCGTCGGCGGCGACCGTTCGGACGCGGACAGCGACGGCTCCGCCGCCGACGCAGATGCGGAGGGCGACGGACCGGTCCCGGTCGGCGCCCGGGCGCTGGTCGACGAGGCGGGCGCTGTCGAGGCGACCGACGCCCGGCCGGCGCTCCCCGACGACCTGCTGGCGGCGCTCCGCGACCGCGCGGCGGCGTTCGCGGCGGCCGGCCGGTCCGACACCGTCGAGGCGGAGACCGACCGCGGGACCGCCGCCGTCTTCGTCGACGGCCTCGAACCCGCGCCGGAGCTGCTGATATTCGGACACGGCGGGGACGTCCGGCCGGTCGCGCGCCTCGCCCGCGACGCCGGCTTCCGGGTGACGGTCGCCGCCGCCCGCGGCGCGCGGGGCGACCCCGAGCGGTTCCCGGCCGCCCACGACGTCGTGGCCACCAGACCGTCGGACCTGGCCGACGTCGTCTCGCAGCCGACCGACACCTACGCCGTGCTGATGAGCCACGGCTTCGCCGACGACCGGCTGGCGCTCGAATCGCTGCTCGACACGCGGGTCCCGTACCTCGGCCTGATGGGCCCGCGCAAGCGGTTCGAACAGATGCGCGAGGCGCTGGCCGACGACGGCGTCGAGCTCTCGCCCGCCGACCGCGACCGCGTCGCGACGCCGGTCGGCCTCGACCTCGGGGGCGGCGAGCCGGCCCAGATCGCCCTCTCGGTCGTCGGCGAGGTGCTGGCGGTCTCGAACGGCCGGTCGGGCGGGCGGCTGACCGACGCCGAGGGGCCGGTTCACGCCCGGTCGGCGTCGGACGCCGCCGGCGCTGACGCTCCGGGGGGAAGCTCCGGCCCGCCGTCCGACGTCGACCCGGACGACCCGTCGGATGGCGATCCGGGCCGGACGCGATGACTACCGCGACGCGGAGCTGGGGACCGACACGCCGTCTGACCCCACCGTCAGCGCGTCCCGGAGCCGGCCGGTGAACTTGTCGGCGTTGTTCAGGCACTCCCTGAGGAAGGGACCGGGGTCCTCGCGCGACAGGTAGTCGAAGTTAGGCTGGTCGTACAGCGACTTGGCGATCTCCCAGGCGCGCGTCGAGAACCGCGGCGGGTCGACCACCGGGTTGTCGTGGGCGAGCACGTTGTAGAGGTGGACCGCCTCGCCGCTGAGCTGGTGGGTCCCGACGCCGACCTCGTACGCCTCGTCGACCTCGACGGGCTCGCCGGTGGCCAGCTGCCAGTAGTAGTACGGGAAGTCCCGTCCCGCGTGGATGGCGCAGGTCACCGACCCCCAGAGCCGGGGGTTGACCTCGATCAGCTTGAACTCGCCCGTCTCGTCGTCGCGGATGAACTGGACGCAGCCCGGCCCGTGCCAGTCGAGGTGGTCGAGCAGCGCCTTGCCCGCCTCGCGGAGCGCCGGGATCGAGACGGTCTCGCGGTAGACGCTGGACCCGCCGGCGTAGGTGACCGACCGGGTCTGGACCTTCTGGCAGGTCGCCAGCGCCTCGCCGCGGTCGTACATCGCCCAGAACGCGTACTCCTCGCCGGAGACCCGCTCCTGGGCGATGGGCTCGTGGCCCATGTCCTCGCGGACGCGCTCGGCGTCGGGCTCGTCCCCCGGCTCGAAGTAGAGGGTGTTGACGCCGGCGCCGTAGTCGGACGGCGCGTACTCGTCGACGTACTCGTCGACCAGGACCGCGTACCGCGGCTTGACGATCCAGTCGCGGCCCCAGTCCTCGACGTCGCCCAGCACCTTCGTCTCGGCGACGTCGACGCCCGCCCGCTCGGCCGCGTCCATCAGCGACACCCGGTCGTGGGTGATCCGGAGCATCTCCGTGGTCGGCCAGACGTGCCGGAGGTGCTCCTCGAACTCGTCGCGGTACCGCGCCAGCACGTACACGTCGATCTCGCGGAGCGGGGTGATGGCCCGCACGTCGGGCCGCCGCGCCAGCGCCAGCAGTCCGTTCTTGTACGCGACCACGTCGTCCCTGAACGAGGGGAGCGACTCGGTCTCGTCGCAGTGGCGCGACCAGAACGCCGGCGGCGAGTCCTGCTCCGAGGCCGCGATGGTGTGGACGCCGCGCCGGCTCAGCGACCGCAGACAGTAGACCGAGCTCGCGGTTCCGATGGCCGGCACGACGACCGACTCGCGCTCCGGGTCCTCGCCCGGGCCGCTCCGGGACCGAACGGACTCTAACATGAGCGTATCGGCCACCCGTTCGGCAAAAAGTATGAGTCGCGTACGGCTCGGCCGCGCGCCGAGAAGACGGTGCTTATCGCCGGCCGTCCGGGCGGAAGGGCGGCGTTGACTCCCGGCCGAGGACGCTCGAACCGGCGGCAGTCGTCGGTCCCGCTGTCCTTCCGTTCGCGCCGGTTACTCGACGGCCGCGACCTCGTCGAGGAACGGCGTGACGTCACCGGTCCGTGCGAGCGTCGCGGTGTTGTCCGCCTCGTCGTAGTCGACCACGCCGGCGTCGGCCAGTTTGGGCAGGTGGACGTGGTGGAGCGCCTCCGCGACGTCGTCGGTCGCGGCCGGGGTCGCGTCGGGGGTCGGGCTCGCTGGCGCCGCGGTGCCGGACGCCTCGCGGGGCGGCCCGTCGGCGTCGGCCGCCTCGCGCCTCGCGACCGCCGCGGCGAGGCCGTCCAGCGCGACCGGCGACTCCCGGTCCGCGAGCGCGCGGAGCGCGAAGCGGCGGCGGCGGTCGCGCAGGAGCGCGAAGACGGTGTCCAGCGACTGTGCGTCGGTCGAGAGGGGGTGTGCGTCTGTCGTCATGTGTCGTGTCCAGTGGTCCTTCCGGTCGTCGGGCCGCGTCGGGGGACGGCGCCGACAGACCGGGGCGTGACAGTGAGCCAGCTAGCACCCCAAGTGAGTTAAGCGGAGCGACACTTCCACCGGAACAACAGCTCCGGTGTTGCGTGCGGAGTAACGCCCGATTCGGGCGGCTGACAGATTCCCGCCGGCCGTCACTGCCACAGCCCCTACAACTCTCCCGACCGTCTCCCCGGTATGGACGACGAGGAGGTCGCGGCGAACGCGCTGGAGCAACTGGGACTGACCGAGTACGAGGCCCGGTGTTTCGTCGCGCTGACCCGGATACCCCACGGCACCGCCAAGGAGGTGGCGAAGGTGGCCGACGTCCCGCGGTCCCGGGTGTACGAGACGATGGACCGGCTCCAGGACCGGGGGCTGGTGGAGGTCCAGCAGGGCGAACCCCGGACCTTCCAGGCCGTCTCGATCGACACCGCCGTCAGAATCCTCCGCAAGGAGTACGAGTCGCACGTCGACACGGTCGAGCGCACCCTGCGTCGGATGGAGCCGGTGTACAAGGAGTCCCAGCAGGCGGTGTGGGCCATCAGCGACCACGAGCAGGTCACCGAGCGCGTGCTCGACCTCGTGACCGACGCCGCGGACGAACTCGTGCTGATCGCGCTCGACGAAGAGCTCGTGTCCGAGCGGGTACTGACCGCCGTCTCGGAGGCCGAGGACCGCGGCGTCTCGGTCCACCTCGGGACCGACGACGAGACGGTCCGCGAGGCGTTCGCGGACCGCGACCTCGGCGAGGCGGTGTTCACGACGTCACTCGTCGAGTGGTTCGGCTCCAGGGACGAGCCGCCCAGGATCGGTCGGCTGCTCATGGTCGACCGCGGCCCGGTGCTGGCCAGCGCCGTCCACGACGGGGGGCTGCCCGGGGTGCCCAACGAGACGGCGGCGTGGAGCGACGGCGTCGACCACGGCTTCGCGACGTTCGCCGAGCGCGTGCTGAGCTACGAACTGCTGGAACACGTCACCGACGGCTCCGTGTCCGTCGAGGACGTCGCGGACTCGTCCGACGACGGCGAGTGAGCGGGTCGACGCCTCGGGCCGGAGCACGGTCGTTCCGCCGCGACCGAACGGCCGGGCCGGCGCCCGCCCGTCGCGGACGGCTACCGGTGTGTTTATGCCCGCCGTCTCTCCAAACCTACCCATGCATCTCACACCCACAGTCACTTCGCGGGCGTCGTCGCGGCCACCGTCGGTGGAACCGCCGGCACCGGCGGGTGAGTCGCCGTGAGCGGCGACGACTTCGAGGAGGTCAAGGACGACTTCGCGCCCGAGGGTCCCGGTCCGGGCCCGGACTCCGAGTCGGGCCGCGAACCCGCCAGCTTCGTCGAGTACGGCATCGACGACAGGCCGCCGCTCGGCGAGTCGGTGCTGCTGGGCGTCCAGCACTACCTCACGATGATCGGTGCCAACATCGCCATCCCGCTGGTGCTGGCGGGCGCGATGGGGATGCCCGCCTGGGCGACCGCCCGGCTCATCGGGACGTTCTTCGTGGTCTCGGGCGTCGCCACCCTGGCCCAGACGACCATCGGGAACCGCTACCCCATCGTCCAGGGCGGGACGTTCTCGATGCTCGCGCCGGCGCTGGCCATCGTCGGGGTGCTCCAGACCAGCGGCGCAGGCTGGGAGACGATGATCCTCCAGCTCCAGGGCGCGGTCATCGTCGCCGGCGCCGCCGAGGTGCTCATCGGCTACTTCGGCGTGATGGGCTGGCTCAAGCGCCACATGGGTCCCATCGTCATCGCGCCGGTCATCGCGCTCATCGGGCTCTCGCTGTTCAACGTCCCCCAGATCACCGCCGCCGACCAGAACTGGTGGCTCGCGGGACTCACGGTCGCGCTCATCGTGCTGTTCTCCCAGTACCTCAAGACCAGCCACCGGGCGTTCCGGCTGTTCCCGGTGCTGCTCGGGCTGGTCACCGCCTGGCTGATCGCAGCCGTCCTCTCGGTGACGGGCGTCTACGCGCCCGGCACCGCGGGCTACGTCGACTTCTCGCGGGTGTTCGAGGCGTCGCTGTTCGTCCCGATCTACCCGTTCCAGTGGGGCGTGCCCATGTTCCGCGGCTCGTTCGTCATCGGGATGTTCGCGGGCATGCTGGCCTCGGTCATCGAGAGCTTCGGCGACTACCACTCGGTCGCCCGGATGGCCGGCCGGGGCGCGCCCAGCGCGCGGCGCATCGACCACGGCATCGGCATGGAGGGGCTGGGCAACCTGTTCGCCGGCGTCATGGGCACCGGCAACGGCTCGACCTCGTACACCGAGAACGTCGGGGCCATCGGCATCACCGGCGTCGCCTCGCGGTACGTGGTCCAGATCGGCGCGGTCGTCGCCATCGTCGTGGGCTACGTCGGCTTCGTCGGCCAGCTGTTCGCGACCATCCCGACGCCCATCGTCGGCGGGCTGTTCGTCGTCATGTTCGGCCAGATCGCCGCGGTCGGCCTCTCGCAGCTCAAGTACGTCGACCTCGACGAGAACCGCAACATCTTCATCGTCGGGTTCGCGCTGTTCACCGGCCTCGCCATCCCGAACTACGTGTCGGCGGTCGGCAGCGCCGAGGCGTTCCAGTCGGGCCTGGCGGGCGTCGCGGTGCTGGGGCCGGTCCTGGGCTCGGAGTTCGTCGCTCAGACCCTCTACGTCATCGGCGGCACGGGGATGGCGGTCGGCGGCATCGTCGCGTTCTTCCTCGACAACACCATCCCCGGCAGCCGCGAGGAGCGCGGGCTGACCGCCTGGGCGGACATCACCGAGGACGACAGCGAGTTCCGGTCGTTCTGGGACCGCCGGTCGTCGGACGCCGACGCCGAGGAGCGCGCGCCCGGCGCCGACTGACGGTTCGGCAGTTCGCGGTGGGACTGTCGCACTCAGCTCCCGTCAGCGAAGGGGTAACGCAAAACGTGTCGTGCTGAACACCTCGGATGTCCGCGACGGACCGCGATGTCGTCAGCGTCTCCTGCTGGGACGTCGGCAGTTGGACAGCCTTCCGAATCTGCAAATCGAAGTGTCGCAGTAGAGAACGCACGTCGTGGACAACCCGACCGTACCGGAGGCGCGTGCTACCGTAGGTGGGCGTCCCCCGTTCCTCGCGGCGGTTCCGACCCGCGCGCTGTCAGCCGCACACCAGTCGTGGCAGCCGCGATTGGGACCACAGACTCCCTCGGAACGAAGGAGTGCGGCTCACTCGAGCGGTTCGATGACGTCTCCGGGCCGAATCCTCCCGTCTTCGAGAACGTCCGCCCGGAGTCCCCCTCGGTGAGTGAGTGCCTGCAGTACGCCGTCCTGAGTGATGCGCTGGAGGTGACTGCACGGTTCACACAGCCGATCCCCTCGACAGACGGCGTCACCGATCCGAAACCGTTGTCCGACGAGGTGGTTGAGTGCGACGTCACGGGTCTCGACGTTCCGCCGGTGTTCCCCCGGTGCGAGTTCGATCCCCGCCTCGCGTTCGATCGCCGCAACGGCCTCCCGCTCGATCAGCGTGAGGTCGTACCCGTCGCGGCGTTCCTCGTCCGGCTCCCACTCGACGAAGGTCCCCGTCTCGATCTCGCTGAAGTAGCGGTCGCCTCGGAGCCCCTGCCCGGCGACCGCTTCGACGTCGGTCTGTTCCTCCATCTCGGCTTCGGCCTCGGGTGCGGTGAAGACCCGCTCGACGGTGCCGCTTCTGGTCATGCGTCCTACGCCGTCCGACTGGAACATAAACGCCCGGGTACCGGTCCCGGTGGCCGGCGAAGTGGAAACCGGCTGGGAACCGTCACCTGGCGGGACCCGACGGGGCCGACCGACCCTTTTTCGACCCGCCGGCGCAACCCCACGACGATGACCGACGTGTCCGACGCGCTCGCCGAGGGCGAGACCGTACGCGAGCGACTGGCCCTGCGGACCGGCGGCTCGGTCGCGCTGACCGACGACCACCTGCTCGTGGTGACCGACGCCGGAGCGGGCGCGGACGCCCGGATAACCCGGGTCGCGCTCGACGACGTGGCCGAGGTGACCGTCGAGGAGGTCGACTACTTCCTCGCGATTCTGAGCGTCCTGCTCGCGGGGTACGGGCTCTACTCGGTCCCGCGCAACGCCGCGCTCGGACTGGCGTTCGCGGCGTTCGGCGGGCTCAGCCTCTACTGGACGTACCGCAAGCGCGGGAAGGTCCGCATCAGGGTGGCCGGCCGCCCGAAGCCCGTCTCGGTGTTCCCGGCCGACACCGGCGCGTTCGTCGACGGCCTGGAGCCGTTCCTGGCCGGGGAGCCGGGCGACGCCGTCGACGAGGCGGACGAGAACTGATCGCCGGGCCCAGCGACCCCGCCTCAGTCGTCGGCGACGGCCGCGGTCGGGTCGTCGGTGAGGTCGGCGTCGCGCCAGGTGCCCCGGCGGAACCACGCGTAGGCGAGCACGGCCGCCAGGAAGTTCGACACCGCGAAGCCGAGCCAGATGCCCCGCGACCCCAGCGAGAAGGCGAACAGGTCGGCGACCGGGGTGCCGGCCAGCACGTCGGTCTCGAACGCGCCGAGGCCGGGGACCGCGAACTCGAGCACCGACACGTCGACGTCCCGGGAGGCGACCCAGGCGACCGGCAGGCGGATGAACCCGAGCATCAGGATGGCGAGCGCGGCCGATACCATGACCTTCCCGGCGCCGCGGAACCCGCCGGAGTAGGCCCGGACGACGCCGATGAACCCGAACGTCGGGGCGACCCACTGGAGGAACTCGGCGCCGACCCGGACCACCTCGGGGTCGTCGCTGAACACGCTGACGACGGCCGGGGCGGTGAAGAACACCACGACGCCCACCGCGGCCAGCACGAGGAACGACGCCTTCGCGGCGAAGTGGTTGGCGGTCGCGGCCCGGTCGGGCTTGTCGGCGCCGATGTTCTGGCCGGTCATCGTCTCGACGCCGCGGTCGACGGCGATGGCCGGCATGAAGATGAGCGAGAAGATGCGAGTGCCGACCCCGAACGCCGCGACCACGGGGGTCGAGAACGTGCTCACGACGACCAGCATCAGGTTGACCGAGATCGAACGACCCGTCCCCTCGATGGAGGCCGGCACGCCGATGCGGACCAGCCGGGGGACGTACTCGGGATCCGGCAGCATCTCGCTCGGTCGTATCCGGACGCCGCGGTGGCCCCGGAGCATGATGCCCAGGCCGACGACCATCGCCACCGCGCGCGAGAAGATGGTGGCGATGGCCGCGCCCTGGACGCCGAGTTCGGGGAACGAAACGGTGCCGACCAGCGGGGCGCTCTCGACCACGGTCCAGCCGAAGATGAGGAACGGGTCGAGCAGGACGTTGAGCACCACGGTGCCGAACATCACCAGCATCGGCGTGACGGTGTCGCCCGAGCCCCGCATCAGCGCGATGAACACCAGGAAGCCGAACATCGCCCAGAGGCCTACCGACATGACCTCGAGGTAGGCGGTGGCGCCCGGCAGCACCTTCGGCGAGGCGCCCAGCAGCCTGAGCAGCTCCTCGACGAAGAAGTAGCCCAGCACGCCCAGCGTGAGCGACACCAGGAACGCGAACGTGACCGTCTGGGAGGCGGCGTACTGGGCCTTCCGGGGCTCGTCGGCGCCGGTGTGCTGGGCCACCAGCACGCTGCCGGCGACCGAGACGCCCATCCCCAGCGAGATGAGGAAGAAGACCAGCGGGAAGCCGAAGGAGATGGCCGCCAGCGCCACCGTGCTGTACTGGCCGAGCCAGAAGGTGTCCGCGAGGTTGTACGCGACCTGGAGCAGGTTCGTCACGATGATCGGCAGCGAGAGGAAGAACAGCGGCCGGCCGATGTCGCCGCTGGTCAGGTCGAGCTCGTCCTGGCCCTTGAACAGGTCGCCGACCCGGTCGGCGATCCGGCGGAGGAGACCGGGGCCGCGTCCCCCGGTCCCGGGCGGTCCGCGGTCGCTCACGGCCGACCCTCCGGGCCGGCCAGCAGGTGGCTGTCGACGTGGGCCTCGAACGCCGCCATCGCGGCGTCGGGGTCGTCGCCGGCGACGACGTGGCGCGACTGGGCGCCGTCCGCCAGGGTCAGCACGAACTGGGCGACCGCCTCGGGGTCGACCGACTCGCGGTAGACGCCCGCCTCGATGCCGGCGGCGACGGCCGCGCTCACGTTCTCGGTGATGTGGTCGTCGAACCGGGCGAGCCGCTCGCGGAACGCCTCGTCGTAGGGCGCCTGGGCCTTGATCTCGAGCACCGCGGTCCGGAACTGCCGGACGCTGTCGTCGCCGTCGTCCGGCGGGTGGAGCACGTCGTCGACGAACGCCCGCAGGAACTCGTCGGGGTCGTCGGCCGCCGGGTCGAACGACCCGACCCTGTCCGTGAACCGCTCGAAGAGGTGGTCGAGGAACGCGAGCATCAGCCCGTGCTTGCTCTCGTAGTGGTAGTGGAGCGAGGCCTTGCTCCGATCGGCCTGTTCCGCGATGTCACGCATGGTGACGTCGGCGTAGCCGCGCTCGCAGAGGGCCAGGAATGTCGCCCGCATGATGTCCTCGGAGGGGTCGCTCATTGACAGTACCTAACCGACCGGTCAGCCAAAACGCTTTGGAAGTCGGCGGGCGAGGCCGACTCGCAGGAGGGCAGAGCGCGCGATTCGGCGGCACGGAGCGGAGGAGGGCGTTCGCACGCCTCCGGCGCGTCGCTCTCGATTGTCGGTGGAGGACTAGCCCGACACCGTCTCCGCGCGGTCGCCGATGGCGTCGAAGACGGCCGGCACGAACCGCTCGGCCAGCGGGGAGAGCTCGTACACCCGGCTGCGCCCGTCGCGGAACTTCCCGACGAGCCCCGCCTCCTCCAGCGCGTTGAGGTGGTGGTACAGGTCGTTCTGCCGGCGGTCGAGCCGGTCGGCGAGCTCGCCGCTCCGGAGCCGACCCTCGGTTGCGAGCAGGTACAGGACCACGAACCGGGTCGGTTCGCCCATCGCGGCGAGCCGGTCGGCCTCGCGGTCGAGGTCCAGGACGCCGCCCAGCAGCTCCGCCTCGACCTGTGCCCGGGCCTCGGACTGCTCGTCGCTCGGGACCTCGCGTTCGCTCATACCAGCGTGTTGCGCCCTCGGACACTTATCCTTAACGCTCGTTAAGACATCTGGATTACCGCTCGTTTTAACCGACCCCGGTACGAGGCCGGAGACGAGATGCGCGACCTGACGGCGTACCGGGGCCGGGACGTCGAGACCGTCGTCGCCGACTCGATCCCCGGTGCCGACCCAGACGACGTCTTCGTCTTCCTCATGGGACCGTACCGCCTCCTCGACCCGTCGTACCTCTACCCCGACGAGGGCTACCCGCTCCCGCCGGACCCGCTGGCCCCCGCGAGCGACGGGGCGGCCCCGGACCGCATCGAGGCGACGCTCCGGACGGTCTGCGAGCGGGTCTCCGCGGAGACGGGGGCGACCGCGTTCATCGCGAGCGACGTCGATATCCCCACCAAACGGGAAGTCGAACGCAGGGATTTGGACGAACCGGGGATGGCCGTCATCGACCAGTCGGTCGCGTTCGCGAAGGCGAGCGCCGGGAGCGCGTTCGTCTTCACGAAGGCCGGTCTGACGACCGGTGCTGGCGCCGAGGCGGGCGCGATTCCGGAGCACTTCCGGCTCCGCTCGCCCGACGAGCGGCGACGCGACCCCCGGACCCTGGCCGTCCTCGCGGAGGCCGAACCGAGCGACGACGACCGGAACACCTACGTCCCGAAGTTCAGCAGCGCCTCCATCGACGAGATGGACGACGCCTACGACCTCCGGTTCCGGTACTTCACCGACCGCGACGACCTGGTCGGGAAACTGGTGGACTTCGTGGAGTCGTACGTCGTTCCCCTTTCGATGTCGCGGTAGCCGGCGATCGGCGCCGTGGTGACTCTCACCGCGGCTTGCGCCGAAGCCCGACTGTTGCACTTCTCGTCGAGCATCCGGGGGTCCGTCGCTAAAGCGCGTTCTTCAGTTCTCCCACGAGCGCGGCGAGGGGGTAACGGGCCGATACCGGCCGATCCGCCGATTCGGCGGTGCTCCGGGCGAGCCGCCGCCGGCGTTACCGGTCCGTCCGGCGATCGTACCGACCGATACTCCCCCGTGTCCTGATTCCCGTCACCAAATAACAAAGCACGCGCGAGACCGACTTACTCGGCACATGTCCGAGAGACACAGCACCGAGCGACAGCAACTGAAGGCGGTCGACCTCCACGACTTCGAGGGCGCCGACGTCTGGCAGGAGGGTGACGAGCGCGCCAGACTGCGGGGGTACTTCCCGCTCTCGCCCGGCACGCCCAACGCCGGCGACGTCTCGGCCGAGGACCTGATGGTCGTCAGCTTCGAGCTCGAACCCGGCAACTACCTGCCCACCCACAGGGACAGCAACGAGGAACTGCTGGTCGTCACCGCGGGCGCGGTCGAGGCGACCGTCGGCGACGAGTCGGTCTAGCTCGCGACGGGCCAGTGCGCGGTCGTCCCTGCGGACGTCCCCCACATGGTCGAGAGCGTCGGCGACGAGCCGGCCCGCGTCGTCGGGTTCTTCCCGAACGACGAACTCACTTCGACGTTCGAGCAACCGCTCCAGCCGTTCGGGACCGCCGAACTGACGGTCGAATCGAACCCCGACGAGGGGAGTGGCGAGGGGGCGAGCGAATGACCGACGGAGACGAGACCGCGGACGAGGAGGGCGGGGCCCAGACCGTCGAAGAACGGAACAAGGAGAACCTCGCCCGACTGCTCGAGGAGACCCACCGCGAGAACTTCGACGTCGTCGACGAACTCGCCACCGAGGACGTGACGACCCACGGGTTCTTCGGGATGGACGCGACCGACCGCGAGAGCTACCGGCGGTTCTACGAGGACTTCGCCGCGGCGTTCGGCGACCAAGAGTTCGAGGTCGAGGACCTCATCGCCGAGGGAGACAAGGTAGTCGTCCACTTCACCATCACCGCCACCCACAGGGGCGAGGTGCTGGGCATCGAACCGACGAACGAGCGGCTGTCGTGGTCCGGCGTCGCCATCGACCGCTTCGAGGACGGCAGGGTGGCCGAGGCGTGGCTCTCCCCCGACTACCTGGCCATCCTCTCGCAGCTCGGCCTGCTGCCGGACGAGGTCGAGGCGTAGCCGTTCCGGCCTGCCCCTTCCCGGTCGCTTTTGAGCCCCGGTGCGCAACTCCCTCGCATGACCGACCCCGACCCGGACCGATTCGAGTCCCGACGCTCGACAGTGTACGCGCCGAACGGCCTGGTCGCGACCAGCCAGCCGCTCGCGGCCGAGGCGGGCGTCCAGTTGCTCCGCGAGGGCGGCAACGCCTTCGACGCCGCGGTGGCGACCGCCGCGGCGCTCAACGTGGTGGAGCCGACCAGCACCGGCCTCGGCGGCGACGTGTTCGCGCTCTACCGGACCGCCGACGGCGAGGTGGGCGCGATGCGCTCCTGCGGCGGCGCGCCGGCCGAGGCGACCGTCGAGAACGTCCGCGAAGCGCTCGACGACGACCCGAACGCCGGCGACTACTACCCCGAGTCGCGGGGCTACGCCACCGACTCGCCCGAGGAGGCGGGGATGCCGTTCCTCGGCCCCCACGCGGTCACGGTGCCGGGCACGGCCCGCGGGTGGGAGGCAACCGTGCGGGAACTGGGGAATCTCTCCCTGGCCGACGCGCTCGGACCGGCCATCGAGTACGCGACCGAGGGCTACCCGGTCTCGGAGATCATCGCCGGCCACTGGACCGGCGCCGAGGAGCTGTTCACCGACGAGCACGCCCGCGAGGCGTACCTCAAGGACGGCGGCGCGCCCGAGGTGGGCGAGACGATGCGCCTGCCCCGGCTGGGCGAGTCGATGCGGAAAATCGCCGAGGAGGGCGCGGACGTGGTGTACGAGGGCGAGATCGCCGAGCAGATCGCCGACGAGATTCAGTCGAAGGGCGGATTCATGACGGTCGAGGATCTCGCCGGCTTCGAGCCGGAGTTCCTCGACCCGGTGTCGACCACCTACAACGGCGCCGAGATATACGAGCTCCCGCCGAACAACCAGGGGCTCGTCGCGCTCGAAGCCCTGAACATCGCCGAGGAGATCGGCGCGGGCGACCACCCGCTCGACTCGCCCGAGCGCATCCACTACTTCGCCGAGGCGATGAAGCGGGCGTTCCACGACGGCCACCGCTACATCACCGACCCCGAGTACGAGGAGATCCCGCCGCTGGGCTCGAAGGAGTGGGCCCGCGAGCGGGCCGAGGGCATCGGCGAGACCGCCGACAGCGACGTCTCGTTCGGCGTGCCCGACTCGCACGCCGAGGACGCCGATACCGTCCTCCTGACGGTCGCCGACGGCGAGGGGAACCTGGTCTCGTTCATCAACTCCCGGTTCGCGGGCTTCGGCTCCGGACTCGTGGCGGGCGACACCGGCATCGCGCTCCAGAACCGCGGGGCCTCCTTCTCGCTCGACCCCGACCACCCCAACAGCCTCGAACCCGGCAAGCGCCCGTTCCACACCCTGATCCCCGGACTCGCGCGGTTCGACGAGGGCGATTGGGCCGCGTTCGGCGTGATGGGCGGGTACATGCAGCCCCAGGGCCACGTCCAGGTGATCTCGAACGTCGTGGACTACGACCTGCCGCTGCAGGCCGCGCTCGACCGTCCGCGGTGGCGCTACCGCGAGTCGGGCGAGCTCGCGGTCGAGGGCCGGCTCGACGGCGCGATCCAGTCGAAGCTCGCCCGGAGGGGCCACGACGTCCGGGTGCTCCCGCCGGTGATGTTCGGCGGCGCCCAGATCACCCGGGTCGAGGGGCTGGACGGCGACGACCCGGTCATCTCGGGCGCGACCGAGCCCCGGAAGGACGGCAACGCGACGGGGTACTGACGGGTCGCGCCGCGAACTCGCAGTCGAAAAGAGACGGCCGCCTCACTCCCCGTTCCCGTCCTCGTCGCCGTCGATGGTGATCTCGGTCGGTTCGCTCGCGGCGTCCTGCCACTCGCCGCCCCCGCCGTCCCCCCGCGAGCCGAGGGCGTATCCCAGTGCGAACGACAGCGCCAGCAGCGCGAGCGTTCCGAGCGGCGACCGACCGCCGGCTGACCGGGTCTGTTGGTCCATGTCTGGCCCGACGGGCGAGAGTGACTTTGCGGTTGCGGCGCCGAGTCGACCGACCCGGCGTCCGTGTACCGAGCGCTCCGACCGAATCGGTTCGTCCGTCGCCTCGCTCTGCCGCGACGGCTCACCCCTCGTGGCGCCTGATCTTGTCGAGGAAGCCGGTGAGCGGCGGCCCGATGGCGATGTCGGTCACCTTCCCCTCCTCGTCGTCGTAGACGATGACCCCCATCTCCTGGAGCTTCGGCAGGTGGGTGTGGTGGAGCGCGGTGGCGATCTGGGTGCGCTTCATCATCGACACCCTGTCGGGCGGCTGCTGGAACTCCCGGCCCGCGACCTGGTCGGTGAGCCCCTCGAGCGTGACGGGGGCGGGCATCCCGTCGAGGCAGGCGAGGGCGTGGCGCCGATAGCGGTCGCTGAGGAGGCTCAGCGCGTCGTCCATGCCGAGTGACCCGCCGCGGTCGTCACCCCCGGCGGAGTCGCCGGTCATACGCGACAATTCCCCTTCTCGCTTAAACGGCTATCGCATTGCGTCTCGGGGAGCTACCGGCACCTTTCGCCGCTATCGGCCGGGAATTCGCGCAGTACTCCGCCACGATCGGACCGAGAGGAACGACACACCGGAAACGAAGGTGCGGGAATCACCGCGGAAGAACCGCGAACCGAGACCGACCGAGGAGCGTCGGGATTACCCGAGGCTGCCTTCCATCTCGAGTTCGATGAGGCGGTTGAGTTCGACGGCGTACTCGATGGGCAGTTCCTCGGTGATGGGTTCGATGAACCCCGAGACGATCATCTGCTTGGCGTCGTCGTCGTCGAGCCCCCGGCTCTGGAGGTAGAAGACGTCCTCGTCGCCGATCTTGCCGACGGTCGCCTCGTGGGCGACGTCGACGGTGCTCTCGTCGATCTCCATGTACGGCATGGTGTCGGACGTCGACTCGTTGTCGAACATCAGCGCGTCGCACTCCACGCTGGTGCTGGAGTCCTCGGCGCCCTCGGAGATGTGGACGAGGCCGCGGTAGTTGGTGCGGCCCCCGTCCTTCGAGATCGACTTGGACTCGATGGTCGAATTCGTACGCGGGGCGTTGTGGTAGACCTTCGCGCCGGTGTCGATGTCCTGGCCCTCGCCCGCGAACGCGATACTGATGTGGTTGGCGGAGGCGCCGCGACCCTTCAGGATCGAGGAGGGGTAGAGCATGGTGGCCTTCGAGCCCATGCTGCCCGACACCCACTCCATCCGGCCGCCCTTCTCGACGATGGCGCGCTTGGTGTTGAGGTTGAAGGTGTTCTTCGACCAGTTCTGCACCGTCGAGTACTGGACGTGGGCGTCCTCGCCGACGAACACCTCGACGCCCCCGCTGTGGAGGTTGTGGGTGCCGTACTTGGGCGCCGAACAGCCCTCGATGTAGTGGACCTCTGAGCCCTCCTCGGCGATGATGAGAGTGTGCTCGAACTGGCCCATGCCCTCGGAGTTCATCCGGAAGTACGCCTGGACGGGCATCTCGACCGTGACGTCCTCGGGGACGTACACGAAGCTCCCGCCCGACCAGACCGCGCCGTGGAGCGCCGCGAACTTGTTGTCGCTCGGGGGCACGCAGGAGGTCATGAAGTGCTCCTTCACGAGGTCCTCGTGTTCCCGGACGGCCTCGTCCATGTTGCAGAACACGACGCCCTTCTCCTCCCACTGCTCCTGCATGTTCTGGTAGACGACCTCCGACTCGTACTGGGCACCGACGCCGGAGAGGGCCTTGCGCTCGGCCTCCGGGATGCCCAGCTTCTCGAAGGTGTCCTGGATGTCCTCCGGGAGGTCGTCCCAGCTGTCGGCGCCCTCGCGCTTGTCGACGTCGGGGCGGATGTAGGGGACGATCTCCTCGACGTCGAGTTCGGAGAGGTCCGGCTGGGCGGGCCAGTCGGTCGGCATCGGCATCTCCTGCCAGTGCTCCAGCGCGCGCAGCCGGCGCTCGAGCATCCAGTCGGGCTCGTCCTTGTCCTCGCTGATGAGTCGGACGACCTCCTCGGTCAGCCCCTTGTCCGACCGGAGCGCCGCGCTCTCTTCCTTCTTGAACTCGAAACGCTCCTCGGTGTTGGTCTCCTGAAGCTCTTCGCTACTCATGTACTTCGAGTTGGTACCGAAGCCTCTTAACCTCGGGGTAGGCTGGGGGTCCGAAGAAACCGAAAGTGGTTACGAGAGCCGCGAGAAGTCGCCGATCCGCGTTACGCTTCGGAGGTCTCGGTCTTCGTCTCGACGCCGGCGTCGGTCTCGGTGCCGACGTCCGGGTCGGCCGCGCTCTGCAGTTCCTCTTCGATCTCCTGGCGGCCCTTCTTGAACTCGCCCATGGCCTCGCCGGTCGATCGGGCGAGCTTCGGGATCTTGTTCGCGCCGAACAGCAGGACGGCGATGAGGAGGATCACCATCATCTCCATCCCGCCCGGCACGGGTCCGAACAGTGGAATCATCTTTGCTCTACCAGCACCGATAGCCCCGTCACTTGTAGGCTTTTCCCCCGGAAACGGGGGTCCTATAGGTTTTTTCAACTGCCTCGACCGGCGACTCCGACCCCGCTGCAGACGCCGTGGTGATTTAACCCCTCGCGTCGAACCCTCGCGCGTGACAGACCCGTCAGAGCCGGAGACGACGGCCGCCGCCCGCGAGTGCGTCCTCGGCTCCCACCGCGAGACGGTCGCGACCGTCCTCCGGTGCGCCGACGCGGTGGCCGAGTCGTGGGACGGGGAGTCGACCGCCGACCCGGCCGCGGTCGCCGACCCGCTCCGGGCCGAACTCGAGGCCGCGGGCGCCTGGCAGCGCCTGCCCGATGTGCTCGCAGACGCCGTCGACGCGACCGGCGAGTCGCTCCCCGCCCCGCCGGTCGCGGCCCCGCCGTACGTCGCCGCCACGAGCCGCGGCCCGGTGCTGCGGGCGACCCTCTCGGCGGGGCGGCTCGTCGTCCTGCTCCGGGCGTTCGAGGTCGAGCGCGCCCCGGATCGTCCGCCCCGATACCGCCGGGGTCCCGAGGCGCCGGTCGACGCGGTCCGTGCGACCTTCAAGTAGCTGCGCCCCGTCTCTCGACCGGATGAGTCGAGTACGATTCGGCGGTCGGGCCCGGTCCGCCTCGCCGGGCCGGACCCTCTTCGCGGCGGCGGCGCTCGGTCTCGGCGGATACGCGTTCGCGGTGCTGGTCGTCGGACTGGCGTCGGTGGCACTGCTGGCGGCCGGCGTTCCCCTGACGGAGCGGCCGGCGCTGCTGCTCGCGCTCTCGGTCGTGATGGGTCAGGGCGTGGCGTTCGGGACGTTCGCGCTGGGGTACCTGGTCTACACCGGCCGGGGGTCGGGCTTCGTCGGGGTCCGGGTCCCGACGCTCCGGGACGTCGGGTGGTCGGTCGGCGGCACGGTCGCGCTGTTCGTCGGCCTCGTCGCCCTCTCGGCGCTGTTCTCCGCGTTCGGCGTCCAGTCGGCGTCGAACGCCGTCGAGCAGTTCGGCGAGCGGGACCCCCGGGTCTTCCTGCTGCTGGTGCCGCTGTCGTTCCTGTTCATCGGTCCGGGCGAGGAACTCCTCTACCGCGGCGTCGTCCAGGGCCGGCTCCGCGAGGCGTTCGGCCCCTGGGTCGCCATCGCCGCGTCGAGCTTCGTCTTCGCGGTCGTCCACGTCTTCTCGCTGCAGGGCGCGGGAAAACTCGCGTACCTGGCGGTGCTGCTCGTGCTCTCGCCGGTGCTGGGCGCGGCCTACGAGCGGACCGGCAACCTGGTCGTCCCGTCGCTCATCCACGGGGCGTTCAACGCGGTCCAGTTCTACGTCGCCTACCTGGGCGCGACCGGGGGCCTCCCCTCCTGACCGCCCGCGGTCGGTTCGGTCCGGCGCGACGCGGCCCGCCGGTCGCGCCGCTCGCCTACTCTGCCCCGCCGGCCCACCGCACCACCCGGAAGCGGTCGTAGCCGCCGTAGGCGAGTTCCAGGGCGCCCATCCACCAGTTCCACCGCTCCGGGAGCGCGAGGTCGTCGGGCGCGTCCCGGAGGTTCTCGACGACGACCGCGACCGTCAGCTCCCGGTCCACGTCGCTCTCGAACTGTCCGCAGTCGGCCAGGTCCCGCGCCTGTCGCGCGACGACCCGCCGCGTCCCGGCGTCGCCGCCGAACTCCTCGCCCAGTCGTCGCTCGAATCGCTGCCCGAGTTCCATTTCCATTGTCGTCTCCGCCACGGGTTGGATCGCGACGTCCACTACGGTCTCTCAGTTGTAAAGTCCGATGGCCTTGATCTGCTCCTGATACCGGTTTCGAATCGTCACCTCGGTGACCTGGGCGACGTCGGCGACCTCGCGCTGGGTCTTCTTCTCGTTGCAGAGCAGCGACGCCGCGTAGATCGCCGCCGCCGCGTACCCCGTGGGCGACTTGCCCGAGAGCAGGCCCTTCTCGGCGGTCACGTCGATGATCTCGTTGGCCTTGCTCTCGACCTCCTCGGTCAGGTCGAGTTCGGAGCAGAACCGCGGGACGTACTTCTTCGGGTCGACCGGCTCCATCCCGAGGCCGAGCTCCTGGGAGACGTACCGGTAGGTCCGACCGATCTCCTTGCGGTCGACCCGGGCCACCTCCGAGACCTCCTCCAGCGACCGCGGGATGCCCTCCTTCCGGCAGGCCGCGTAGAGCGCGCTGGTGGCGACGCCCTCGATGGACCGGCCCCGGATGAGGTCCTCCTTGAGCGCCCGCCGGTAGATGACCGAGGCCACCTCCTGGACCGACCGCGGGACGCCGAGCGCCGACGCCATCCGGTTGAGCTCGCTGAGCGCGAACTGGAGGTTGCGCTCGCCCGCGTCCTTGGTGCGGATGCGCTCCTGCCACTTGCGCAGGCGGTGCATCTGGCTGCGCTTCT
>NZ_JBNTJT010000007.1:0-128131 GCF_051194995.1 Halorussus sp. AFM4
GATGCTCGCGTCCTCCGGACAGGGTTCGTCCCCCGCGAAGTCGAGCATCGCGACGCCGAAGTCACCCATCTAACCGAGATCCTCGCCCCGCTCACCAACGGCGAGCCCGCCGATACCACCCTTCTCCTCGGTCCCTCTGGCGTCGGGAAGACCTGCCTCGCGAAGTACACCGCTGAACAGCTCCGCCAGGAGGTTCTCGATGTCGAGTACCAGTACGTCAACTGCTGGCAGAACTTCTCGGAGTTCCGCACCATCTACCGAATCCTCGAGGGCCTCAGGAAGACCGTCGACATCCACCGTCAGTCGACGCCGCGCGACGAACTGTTCGAGCGGCTCCGCCAGTACGACGGGCCACCCTGCGTCGTGATCCTCGACGAAGTCGACCAGTTGGAGGACAAACGTCTACTCTACCATCTCCACGAGCTCTCCCAGTTCTCAATGTTGCTGATCGCCAACCGCGAACGCGACCTGTTCGCGACTGCCGGCGAACGCCTCACCAGCCGGCTCACCGGCAGCGAGCGCGTCCGGTTCGACCGGTACAGCGCCGGCGAACTCGTCTCCATCCTAAAGGCGCGTGCCAAGTGGGGACTTGAAGAGGGCGTGATTGACGACAGCCAGCTTGAGACGATTGCTGACGCCGCCGGCGGAGATGCCCGGGTCGCCCTCAGTATTCTTCGAACCGCCGCTCGGCAGGCGCAACGGCAGAACCTCACCGAGATTACGGACAAGGTTGTCGAAGCCGCGATTCCCGAAGCTCGCGTGGAGCGCCACGAGAAGGACGTTGAAACACTCACCCACCACCAGCGGACGCTCTACCAGATCATCGAGGAGCACGAGGCGATCTCGCCGAGCGACCTTTACGAGAAGTACGAACAGCGGGTCGACGAACCAAAGACCAACCGGACAGTCCGCAACTATCTCTCCAAGATGGACCAATACGATGTCATCGAAGCAACAGGGACAAGCCGTGACCGGACGTATCGGTCCGTCGCGGAGACGTTCGAGCATATCGAGTAAGCGATTAGCTCTGGTGGTTCTCTTGGGCTCTGCTTGCAGTTAGTATGCTCAATACGTGGTGCGTACTTATCGAGTCTGGAAACGGAATTGTCCACGTGTTCCCGGCAGACAACAAAGGATGTTCGTCACGTCGCGCTAGCCGTCAAGCGTCAGTAAGGAGAGGGGCTATTTGTCAGAGGCTGATACCGCCCGGAGGTCGTCGGCTAGTGCTTGGAGGGTATACTAGCAGAAAATGAGCCGCCACGGCAATCAAGAGCGAGAACCCAGATAGTTCCGTCTGGAGGGCTCCGCATAGTCGGTCGATGGTTCGGATATGGGTCTTGTGACTTATCAGACATAGGCCTCAAACTCTTCGCCGAACAGCAGGAAGTAGCCCGTCCCCACAACGCCGATGGCTGCTGCAATCAGGAATGCCATTTCCGGACTGACGAACTCCCACAGGTAGCCGCCAAGTGCCGCACTCGGAATAACGACGGTGTTCCGGAGGAGATAGTAGGAACCGGTGACGCGCCCACCAGCATCCTGTTCGGCAGGCCCGACGATCAGTGCCTTATGAGATGGCAACCCTGCGAACCGTAGCCCCGAGAACGCAAAGATGAGAACCATCGCCCATTGGAGCGACATCACCGGGGCGAGAACCTCCGGTCCCTCAATGAGAACGACCGGGAACAGCGCGTAGACGGAGAAGCCAAGCGCGACGACCGGTTTGAGGCCAACGTACTCGGCGGCCTTCGCCGCCGGCGCCATCACGAGTAACGCGACGAACATCTCGACGCCGAGCAGGTAACCGAAAAACGCCTCTGGCGAGTAGTCGATCGCATACGAGAAGCCAGCCAACGAGACCGTCGTCTCAAAGCCGACCTGATAGAACTGGGTAATCACCAGCACGAAGAAAACATACACCATGCCGTTGGCGAACCGGACGAGCGTGTCACCAACCAACAACGGACGGAGCGGCTCAGGCATATTCCGCAGGTCACGTTTGATCTGGTCGATTCCCTCGAAAGAGTCACCGATGGAGTCCTCGCTGGCATCGTAGAGGACGTGCTGCACGACCGTCCCGACGACACCGAAGACAACGGCAACGGCGAGGACGTACTGGAAACTCACCGTGAAGTCCGGATGAAAGCTGATGAGCATGGCGGCGAGCACCGGCCCAATGAGGAACGCCGTCCGGCGGAAGGTCTCGGTGCTGGCGAAACCGGCTGCTAACCGCGAGGGATCTGTCGCCTGCTTGACGACCGCGAACGTCGCCCCTATCCCGAACGATTTCCAGCCCTGCGCGAGCAGTAGCCCGACGAAAATCCAGATCCAAGCAGGGATTGTTACGCCGGAGATGCCGATCACGCCGAGGTGCGGAGCAACCAACCAGACCCCGAAGCCGAGTGTGGAGATCAATCCGAACAGAGTTAGTGCATACCGCGACCCGATGCGGTCGGAGATGGCACCGCCGGGATATGGGAACACCGCCGAGATGATGTTGCTGACCGTTCCGTACAGGCCGACGATGAACCCCGAGGCGCCGAGCGCAACCATGTATTCGGGAAGAAAACGGCTAGTCATCTGGAAGCCGAGACTGAACGCGAACATCGCCAGTGACAGCACCAGCACGTCCCGTTCTAGAGCGAAGAACTGCCGGAACGTATCTAACGGCCCCGTTTCCTCAACGTCAACGGAAACCTGTTCTTGACTCATAGTTCGTTGTGGGGATGCTCTGTTCGGTCACGTGATTCGTTCCACTGTGATCGTCCATTCTGTGCAACATTGCTTGTCGGTCGAATGTGTAACCCGCTCATCACAGTTACAACTTGAGCATCCGGGTATATAGATTCTTATGGACGCCTAACGTATACGGATTTACCACGAGTGTCCGCACTCATGAGTCAGACAGTATGCACCAATCCCGTGACTGCACGTCGATGGTCTGCACTTCGGGGAGGCCGTCCACGATGACCGAAAATTGGCTTCCAGCAGAGACGCTGAAACATCTCGATACGCAGATTGCCTTCAATTCGGACCGGATTCACTTTCGATTCCGCTGGGACCAGCCTCACGCCGGCGGGTGGATTCACGATATGCTCGTGTACCAAAACGGGAAGTGGCGGAAGTTCGCAGATCCGTCGCCGTGGGTGACAGCCGACAAGAATCCGGAACACACCGGATTCTATGAGGACCGCGTGAGCTTCTTACTCGACGATGGCTCAGTCAAAGGGTTCGAGGAGTTTGGCGGGTGGCTGACCGCTCACGAGGGGATGCGGTCGCTGCCGAGCGAGGTTCCCGAACCCGAGGTGCAAGCCCACGACCACTTCGGCCCGAACGGCCTCGATAAGACCGACATCCGGAAGTACATACCACAGGCCTGCGAGGGAAAGTGGTGGGAAAACGACTGGCGGGCAATCAAACCTGCACAGGAACTTGAGGAACTCAAGCGGGAGGGGGTGTTTCTCGACCTCCCGATGTGGCGGGCCCACCGGAGCAACCCGAAGGGATACGGCACAGATCACCACGTGCTCGATTACCGCCACAGTGACCAGGGACACGACACGTACGGGACTCAGAAGTGGGACTCCGAGGACGGCCCTGAGCTCATGTGGGACCCGACAGTGGTTGAGGGTGGGGCGCTCAATTACCGCGAGATTCGCAACGGAAACTTCCCCGACCAGCAGGACGGCACGTACGCCCTGGAATTGGACGATGCAGTGGCATTCGATCCGTCGGTCGCGGAGTGGGAGGGGGCGATGATTCCACGTCGCCCGCTCCGTGAGCCCGAAGGTAGCGCGGCGGACTGGGAGGCGACGGGCGTCTGGGAAAACGGCGAGTGGGTCGTGGAGATGTGGCGTGACCTCCAGACGGCGCATCCCTTAGATACGACACAGTTGGAACCTGGTGCCGTCTACATTTGGACGCCGGCCATTCACCACGGCGCTGGGCAGCGCTGGCACTGGGTCGGGTATCCCTACAAGCTCGGACTTGGCGTCGAACCCGAGTACGCAGGCAAGCAGTATACCGCTGGAACGACAGAACTCGTCGCGAGGGAGTTCACTGGCGACACTCCCGACTGGAATCGAATCGAGACATATACCTTACCCCTCGTGTTCCCGGGGCTGGTCACCTGGGATGACCTCACCAATGAGTCCCATCCACGGGCTGAGGACATCCGGAACGCAGCGGTCACGATATGGGAACTCTACGAGAACGCCCCCGAATCGTTCATTGGTCAGTAGTCCTACCTGCCCTCCGCGTCGGAGATCCATCTCGACGGACCGTCTAACAGTTTGTCAAAGGGCGACGAGCAGTTGGTAGGCGATGCCAGCGACGATACCTACCCCGATCGTGCGAAGGACACTCTGATCGAATCGAAGGTGGAGGACGCCAGCGAGCACCGCGATGCCGAGCGCCGGGAGGTTGACTGACGTAACGACGGGGAGGAGCAGCCGCATCCCGTAGCTGTCGATGATGACAACCGAGTCGAAGAGCGTCTGGACTGCGAACCAGAGGCCGAGATTCACGATCACCCCAATGACAGCGGCGGTGACTGCCGATAGTGCGGCGGTGATGGATGTCCGACCGCGAAGGTATTCGATGTATGGTGCACCAACGAAGATCCACAGGAAGCTCGGTACGAACGTGACCCATGTGACGACGAGCGAGCCTGCAATTCCAGCGACCAGCGGGTCCAAGGTGCCCGGGTTCCGATAGGCACCCATGAAGCCGACGAACTGGACGACTTGGATGAGCGGGCCCGGTGTCGTGCCCGCAAACCCAAGGCCATCCAGCATCTCACCGGGCAGCAACCACTCGTAGGTGACGACTGCTTCCTGAGCGACGTACGCGAGCGCCGCATAGGCCCCACCGAACGAGACCGTTGCGACAAGGCTGAAAAACAGTCCCTCTTGGACTAGGACATTGCTGCGCCCGAGAAAAACGCCGAGAACGAGAAGTGGTCCGAACCAGACGATTAGCCAGATTCCCAACGTCACCAGGGTGTGTCGTCTAGATGGCCGGCTGACGGATGGCGCATCGGAGATGACTGCTGTGGTGGCGTCCGCGTCGTAGCCGGTCATCACGGTGAACATGTCCGGCGCGACCCGGTAACCGAGATATCCAATCAAACCGGCGGTGATTATGATAATCGGAAACGGAATATGAAAGACGTACATGCCGATGAATGCAGCGACGGCGAGCAGAACCATTGGCCGGTTCTCGAACACCTGCCGGCTCAGACTGGGCACTGCTGCAAACACGATTACGAGGACAGCTGCCTTGAGACCGAAGAGCAATCCGGTGACGATAGTGAGTTCTCGGTACGTCACGTAGAGAATACTCAGAGCGAGGATTGAGAGGAACCCGGGGAGGACGAACAGCCATCCGGCGATGAGCCCCCCTCTAGTGCCGTTGAGGAGCCAGCCGAGATAGACGGACAACTGCTGTGCTTCTGGCCCCGGCAACAGCATCGTGTAGTTGAGGGCGTGCAGGAAACGGCGTTCGCTCACCCAACCATGTTCGTCGACGATGTACCGGAACATGACCGCGATCTGACCGGCAGGCCCGCCGAAACTCGATATGGCGACGCGTGCCCACGTCCACGTCGCCTCCCGAAGTGTCGGAGAAGATGCCGACTGGTCCTCCAGTTTTTCTTTTTCCACCTAGCATTCCTCCTCCATCGTTCTCGGTAAGATTGAAACTACTTGTGAACGTTTCCGTCCCATACACCGATTTCCTATGAGTTTCGTAACCGGGTTCTTTCCCTCGTTCGTATTGGCTGTGGTCGTTCGAACGAGCGATATTCAACACGTATCGAATAGCCTTTCCTATTGATCAAAAAGGGCGTTCAAATTGGCGTTAGTATCCCGTTGTTACGGTCGAATTTCGAAGAATTGAATGGATTCGATAGCAACACCTGGCGAATTATCGAACACGGTTGCGACACCGAACGCCCGGTTCTTGAAGTCCATACTGCAAAAAGAACGGCAGAGACGAACGGTGAACTCAGTCCTCTTCCCAATAGAGTAATGCCTCCTTGGAAACGCTACACTCTGGACAACTCTCCGGTAGCGTCTCTTCGTCTTCGAGTTTACCCATCTCACCACATTCGACACAGCGCCACATGGTGTAGCTCTGCCCGAGAGTGTCTGGAGCGTCACCGATCGGAACCTCTGTTTCTTCTTTGTTCCCCTCTACCGGAGGCCGATCGCTTTCTGGCACCATATTTCATTATTGTTCCTTAAGTATAAATCGTTTTCCCACATCAGTCCATCATATCCCATTTACCTTTGAGGGGGTTTTATTCTGCTTCCCACCATCGTCTCGGACATGACCGGTAGGAAGAACGCGATGCTCACTACCGAGGACCGCCGTTGGTTGGCCGGCGAAAAGGTATATGACGGACAACACGCGAAACAGCAACGATATCAGCGCCGGCGGGACATCCGCGAGCGCGTCTATAATTCGATGCTGGATTTTTCCATTCTGCTTGAAGAATTGGACGACGATGAATGGCGCGAGATTTTCGGTGACATAACGGATGAGGGGCGACAGTGGCAGAATGCAGACGAGGACCTCCAGGCTGGTGTTCGCGACGGCCTCGCGTTTCTCCTTCGAACGGTTGGCATCACAACGCTGATGCGCGATGGGCAGGCGTCGCAGGGTACAGTTCCCGAGCGGCTGTTCACGGCGGCCCTTCGACGAGCAGGGCATCGGGACGGCCTGCTAGTCGAATCGGTTTCCTTGGATATTGAGGCGGCGAATGTAGGGATTCCGGAACTCCTTGAGGACCTCCAATCGGACGAACCCATGACTGCTGGCAGCCTTTACCTCCTGATGGAGAGTGGCGCTATCGATACCGACGTTGTTCAAGACTGTCTTCGCGACCAATTGCTTGAGAACGACTCGGAGGAGGCTTGACAGATATGTCCATCACATCCAAGCGCGAACTCTTCGACAGAGAACTTCAGAAACTCTACCATGCTGAAATCGAAATTCTCGACCTTCATAGCGACCTTGCTGATGCAGCCGCGAGCGACGAGGTGCGGGCGATTTTCGGCGGCCACGAAGGCGATACGGTAGACCAGATTGACCGGATTGAGGCCATCTTCGCGGCGCTCGATATGGAACCACGTGAACAGGGTAGTCCTATTATGGAAGGACTGCTCGCGGAGAAAGACCAGTTCGTGCTTGATGTCGAAGATGATGACCTCCGAGATCTCGACGTAATCAATATCGGGATGATCAACGAACGGCTGGAAATCACGCTTCTCGACCGGTTGATTCTCTTGGCCGACGAGTTAGGGCTCTCGGAGCCGACGGTGTCGAACCTTCAGGAGAACCGGGCGGAGGCACAGGTGGCACTCGATCGGATGCAACAGTTCCTGGAGGAACGCCGTGTTGGGAAATCATCATGACTATCGAGGCGGTGTCTATACCACTCGTCGAGGCAGAGTACACACTGCCGGGCTGCGAGGTCCAAACCACTCAGCACTGGACATTTAAGGGGATATCGCCCTACCAGGCCAAGGACGAAGTCGTTCGTGACTACGTCCCGTATGAGGCAACGTTCGGGCGTGTTAGCCTGAGGTATGGCTTTCCGGAGGGCCGTCCCAACGGGGGTCACTAATCCGGGATTCTCTCAGAGAGGAGTAAGACGATACTCGCGCCCCACGCTGGCAAACACCATACCCTCGACCAGTTATAGGTCGACTGTTGTCCCAAGATCGGACAGCTGTCGTCGACAATACTCCATCACTCACTCTTTCATTTGAACGCTCTTCTGTAGGAGATTCTTGATCCTGTAGAGTATGTCGTAGGGTGTGCACCGTCGGTGGTCCCAGAGAAGGTACTGGACATACCTTTTTGCAGGTAGACGTTCCTTCGGGAGGCACTGAAAATGTTTGAGAATGAAGTAATTGCTTAGGGTTTTGGTGTTGCTTTCTGAAGAGCCGTTTCAGCAATATTACCACCATAATCAGAACTGCGGGAAAGTGAGTCAACTATAAGCCCCAACAGCTGTGCCTGTTGGGGCTCAAGTTCGTACAGGAGTTCATCCATCGATCGGGCATGCCGGTCCGTATCCATGACAGATTCACGTGCTTCGTGTGCGAGTTCCTTCGCACGCGTACGATCTTCCATGAACAAGGCGTCCATCGATTTTTCGATGATAGCCTCCGTCTCACCGTGGAACTCGTTCAACCCATCAGCGACTTGATCTGGGATTTCATCCAATTCTAAGGAGAGATGCGCAATTTTGGTGGCGTGATCCGCAATTCGTTCAAGTTGACGGGCACTCGAATGGTAGTCAAAGCAATCCTCCCGGGGGATTCCGATTTCCACAGTCGTGTCGTTTCCGCGTAAAGACTCCCGGAAAATCCGTGAGACGACCATCCAAAGTCGGTCGACATCGTCATCTCGGTCAATGACGCTCTTGGCCATCTCATCGTCATCCTCGAGTAGACCAACAATCGAATCCTCTAACATAGACAGAGCGACCAGACGCATTCTGGTTACTGCATTGGTGATCGAGAGTTCGGTAGAGTCGAGAAGATCTTGAATGATAACCTTCTCACTGGTTTCCTCCAATACCTCAAGACCAACCAAATTCTGGGTCGCCTTGCTGACCAGCTGGCGTTGCGAAGTCGAAATACGGTCTGCCTCAAGTTTGATAACGTCGAACCCGCTCACGTACATCGACATCACCGCGCGAATCAACTCGTCTCCTTCTAAACCGGAGATGTCTATTGTTCCCTCAGTCTGTTCTGATTCTCGTTTTGGGATGAGGATGAGACTATCGTTGTCCGGGAAAAATTCCACGCGGTCACCAGCCTCAATGTCGTTCTCTTTTGCCCATCCCTTCGGAATTGAGACGGTAAAGGTCGAGCCACCGGTTACCTGTACTTTGCGCGTCTCCATATATGGACTTGATGAGCCCAACACTATAAATCCACCTTTCGCTATATACTCATTTGCGGTCTTGGGTTGACAGTAGAACTGAACCAGAAAACTGCTTAATCAATGCGCCTGCGGCTATGAAACGCTGGTTCAGTTGTACGTGGTCGTCTTGTACTATGACTGTTGATGCCACAATGCTACTTCATCTCGCGAGAATACCCACCACTATATAGAAATCATAGCAACACTTATACTGGCAAATGGTTAGGCCAAGTTGATGGTAAGAGACTCCGCGGACAACACAACGGTTTCCCGCCGTAAACTGCTTGCGACCTCCGGTGTGGCTGGAACGTTGGCTCTCGCCGGATGTATGGGTGGCAGTGGTAGTGAAGGTACGACCGAAGGCGGCGACCAGAGTGCAAAACAGGACTCGGGCACAAAACAGGAACAGAGCAACTCCATTTCCGGAAGCGTCAACATCGCCGGTAGCTCGACAGTCTTCCCAATTTCGCAAGCACTCGCCGAGGAATTCCAAAAAGAGCACAATAAAGCCAGCGTCTCCGTGAGTTCGACGGGGACCGGTGGGGGCTTCGCGAACTACTTCTGTGTCGGCAAGACCGACATCAACGATGCCAGTCGCCCCATCAAGCAGAGTGAGAAGGAGAAGTGCAAAAACAACGGGGTGACCCCCGTCGAGTTCCAGGTCGCCACGGACGCGCTCACCGTCGTCGTCAATCAGGAAGCAGACTGGGTCGACTGTCTGAGTTTCAAGGAGCTCCAGAAGATTTGGGGACCCGACAACTCTGCCCAGAAGTGGAGTGACGTGCGGTCGGAGTGGCCGGACAAGGAGCTCAACCTATACGGAGCAGCTTCGACGTCAGGGACGTTCGACTTCTTCACGGAGACGGTGATGGGCGAGGAAGGCAAACACCGCAGCGACTACCAAGGCACCGAGAAGGACAACACCATCGTCCAGGCCGTCCAGGGCGACCAGTACGCCATGGGCTACTTCGGCTTCGCCTACTACATCGAAAACAAGGACAGTCTGAAGGGTGTCGCAGTCAAGAACGAGAACACCTCCTGTACGAAGCCGACCTTCAAGACCGCAAAAGCAGGTAAGTACCCGCTGTCGCGTCCGCTTTACATCTACGTGGCCAAAGAGTCGCTCAAGGACAAGACTGTCCAAGAGTTCGTCCGCTATTACATCGAGAAGAGCAAGACCGACTTGGTCAAGCAAGTTGGCTACGTCCCGGTCACCGACAAGAAGGCCCAAGCGAACCTCGACAAACTCGACAAGGTCATCAACGAGGTCGCGTAACGCAAATCAGTCACTTTTTGTGTTCATAGGGGGGTTCATCATACAATGAGTCAAGAATCGATACCCGATCTATCCCGAGAGCGGGGAGGGGGATGGATGAAGGAACAGGCGATTAAAGCAATCTTCTTCAGCTGTGCGGCTCTTTCGATACTGACGACTGTCGGTATCGTTCTTGCCCTGGCTGGCGACGCATTGACGTTCTTTACCAGAGTGTCGCCAGTGGCGTTCTTCACGAACACCGAATGGCACCCGACGATTCAACCGTACAGTTTCGGCGTCCTTCCGCTCATCGCTGGAACGCTCATCATCACGATCGGATCGGCAGTTATCGCCCTCCCGCTCGGTGTGTTGACCGCAATCTATCTCAGTGAATACGCGAGTGACCGAATGCGGTCGGTCCTCAAGCCGGCACTCGAAATCCTCGCTGGTATCCCTACTGTCGTGTACGGGTACTTTGCGCTCGTTTATATCACTCCAGCGCTGTCGACAGTGTTCCCGACCATCGAAACGTTCAACGCACTAAGTGCGTCCATCATCGTCGGAATCATGATCATCCCGATGGTCTCGTCGATAAGTGAAGACGCGATGAACTCTGTTCCTGACTCGCTAAGACAGGCAGGATACGGACTTGGTGCAACGAAGTTCGAAGTTTCGACCGGTGTGGTAGTTCCCTCTGCCATCTCAGGTATCCTCTCGTCGTTCATACTCGCCCTCTCACGGGCGATCGGTGAGACGATGGCCGTGACCATCGCCGCGGGGCGCGATGCAGAGCTAGTCAACCCGTTTAATCCGGAGGCCTATCTCGGCTCTGTCGAGACGATGACCGCCGCGATGGTCGAACTGGGTTCGAGCGACGTGACCGGAGCCTCGACGGCGTACAAGAGCCTGTTCGCCATCGGGCTGACGTTGTTCGTCATCACGCTCGGGATGAACATGTTAAGCGAGTGGATATCGTCGCGCTATCGGGAGGTGTACGAATAGATGGCTACTGAAAACGTAACCGAAATCGAGAACCAACGCGTTAGCCGGTGGAAAGGGAAGCTGTTCGTCGCCCTCTCGTTCGGGGCGACGATTATCGGTATTGTCACGCTCGGTATTCTGTTGACCTACGTCGCCGTTGACGCTATCGGTTGGCTGGACTGGCAGTTCCTGACGAGTGCAACCTCCCGGTTCCCGGAAGAAGCCGGAATCTATCCGGCCCTCGTTGGCTCTGTCTTCTTGATCTTGCTTATCGCATTCATCTCATTCCCCGTGGGTGTGGGAGCAGCAATCTATCTCGAGGAGTACGCTCCCGACACACGGTTAGTGCGTGCAATTCAAGTGAATATCTCGAACCTCGCTGGCGTTCCCTCCGTCGTATACGGTATCCTCGGTCTCGCGCTGTTCATCCAGCTGCTCAACATCGAATATGGGACACTCATCGTCGCGGCCCTCACCGTCTCGTTGCTCATCCTTCCCATCGTCATCATTTCGGCACAGGAGGCCATCCGGAGCGTTCCGGACTCGCTCCGCCAAGCGTCGTACGGAATGGGGGCGACGAAGTGGCAGACGATACGGAACGTCGTGCTACCCCGAGCGCTCCCTGGCATTCTCACTGGCACGATTCTCGCACTCGGGCGGGCAATCGGAGAGACAGCGCCATTGGTGATGATAGGCGTCCCGGCGACGATATACTCGGTGCCGTCGAGCCTGACGAGCAAATTCACCGCCATGCCCATGCAGATTTTCGCGTGGGTGGACCTGCCGAGTGACGCGTTCCAACACGGTGTGATGGCGGCAGGCGTCATCACACTCCTAGTCGTCCTACTGACCATGAACTCGATAGCCATCCTCATTCGCAACAAGTATCAGAAGCAATCGTGAACCATGAATAGAGAGCAAATGACTACGTCCGACCCGGAGACAAGCAATCGTGAAAGTAATGCGGTCGATTCGGGCCAGAGTCAAGAGACAGAAGCGGCGTCGGACGACACGCTGACAACTCAGCCGTCAGAAGCACTGTCCGAAAGAGATCGCGCACCAACTCCAGCGAGTGCTCCCACCGTCATCGAAGCACGTGATCTCTACGTCTATTACGGAGAAACGCAGGCGTTAGATGGGATCGATATCAAGATTCCTGGCGAGCAAGTAACGGCCATCATCGGCCCATCTGGCTGTGGTAAATCGACGTTCCTGCGGTGTCTCAACCGGATGAACGACCTCGTGGACGCCGCGCGGGTAGAGGGAGACCTGCTCTTCGAGGGTGTGAACGTTTACGACGACGATGTCGACCCGGTTGTGCTCCGTCGACGCATCGGGATGGTGTTTCAAGCGCCGAACCCGTTCCCCAAGAGCATCTACGACAACGTCGCATACGGACTGCGGATTCAGGATAAGACGGACAATCTCGACGAACGCGTCGAAACCGCGCTTCGGCGAGCCGCCCTGTGGGACGAAGTTAAGGATCGACTCGACGAAAACGCACTCGGTCTCTCGGGGGGTCAACAACAACGGTTGTGCATCGCACGCGCTATCGCTCCCGATCCGGAAGTCCTTCTGATGGACGAACCCGCGAGCGCGCTTGATCCGGTTGCAACGTCACAGATTGAAGACCTAATCGGCGAACTCTCGGAGGAATACACGGTCATCATCGTCACGCACAATATGCAGCAGGCGGCCCGAATCAGTGACAAGACGGCAGTGTTCCTGACCGGCGGAGAACTGGTCGAGTTCGACGATACGACGAAAATCTTCGAGAATCCAGACCATCAACGCGTCGAGGACTACATCACAGGGAAGTTCGGATAATCTGGCTTAAATCGGCCTCTGTTATTGGTGTTGCTGTCTGGTGCTTCGAAAGGACCAAGACACCAATGAGTATCTAATTGGAAGAGCGTCCTTAGAACTGCTCCGTTCCATGGATAAGCCAGGAATTGCTTCCTCAAGCCTCATTGTTCGCATCTACATAGTAGTACGTATAGAAACGTGGAGACTATACGCCAATATATATTCTTATCGTAACTTTTTTCCGTATATTTACTGTCCCTCTCTACGGGGGTTGGAATGACACGACAGAACGGGGAACCCGACCAGCACGACGTATCAACAACCGAGAGCAAAACAAACACTTCACGGCGTCAGTTCTTGACCGCTTCCGGAGCAGCGGGTGCGACGATGCTAACCGGTAGTGCTGTGGTGGGAGCCCAAGATGATACGCTCTCGGGTAAGGTCCAGATTGCAGGGAGCTCGACGGTCTACCCGATTACCACCGCGCTCGCGGAGGAGTTCGAAAAGCAACACAATAACATCACCATCTCCGTGAGTTCGACGGGGACCGGTGGGGGCTTCGCGAACTTTTTCTGTGCCGGCAAAACCGATATCAACGACGCCAGTCGCCCGATTCAACAGAAGGAGATCGAACAGTGCAGAGGGAACGACATTCAGCCGGTCGAGTTCCAGGTCGCCACGGACGCGCTCACCGTCGTCGTCAACAACGAAGCCGACTGGGTTGACTGTGTTACCTTCGCCGAACTCCGCGAAATCTGGGGGCCGGGCGACCCGCCACAGAAGTGGAGTGACGTGCGGTCGGAGTGGCCGAACAAGGAGCTCAACCTGTACGGAGCAGCTTCAACGTCGGGGACGTTCGACTTCTTCACGGAGACGGTGATGGGCGAGGAAGGGAAACACCGCAGCGACTATCAGGGCACCGAGAAGGACAACACCATCGTCCAGGCCGTCCAAGGCGACCAGTACGCCATGGGCTACTTCGGGTTCGCCTACTACATCAGTAATAAGGACAGTCTCAAAGCGCTGAGCATCACCAACAACGAGTCCGAGCAGACGACTGCTCAAACGACGACTGCTTCGTCGACCACGACATCCTCCGCCACCGAAGCAAAGTGTGTTCCGCCGACGTTCCAGACCGCCCGTTCCGGCCAGTACCCGCTGGCGCGACCACTGTTCATCTACGTGAAGCAAAGCTCACTGAGTGAAGAAGCTGTCCGCGAATTCACCCGGTTCTACCTCGAAAAGAGCGACTCTGATCTCATCAAGCAGGTAGGTTACGTCCCGGTGAGCACGAAGACGTCGAAGCAGAACCTTCAGAAGCTACAGAACATAACAAGCGGGATGTAGACTCGGAGTAACGGCCGTATCTGAACATCTTCCTTTATGGTTCATCAGCCGTTTTCTCGGTTGCTGGCAAATACTTCGTCTGTGCTGCCATGTGCAGCAGTCCGAACCCGATTCCCGCGACTGCGAACGACCAGAAGAACGACGGCTCACCAGGACCGTACCGGGCGTAGCTGAAGTTCGTCAACAGACCAACAACCGTCAGCATCAGAAGTAACCACGACGCGGAAAGTTTCACTCGTTCTGCACGGGAAATCGAGAGGCCCCAATAGTGGGCTAGTTTTCCGGCAGTATTGAGTATGAACGCGCAAGCAATCATGGCAGTTCCGCCCCAAACGACTGCGACCATCTCGAGGAGATTACCAATGGCGAAAAATCCCATACCGAAGAACAGGCCGAGCCGACTCCATCCTTCAGCGGTGCTCGGATTGACGTACGCGTGTGAATCGGTTTCCGACTGACGTGCGGCTGGTTCTGTATTCGTCATGGTCACGCTCCAGATGCCGGCAGAAACGGGACGGTCAGCAAGCCGAAGTTGACAGCTCCGGTGACGGTGAGAACCGTTACTGCCGCCACCACGAGCATAGTATCTCCACCGTCGAATTGTAGGTCGTGTCGGAGCTCGCGTCCCTCGTTCGAGAACGAGTACCCGCGCATCGTCAGCACCGACATCATCGTGTTCGACCGCTGGAGGACCGTCATGAACATCGGGACTGCCAAACTCGGCACGTTCTTGGCGAACTTTAGCGGGTTCCGTGTCTCGATCTCAAGGCCTTTGACCTTCATGCCGTCCATGATACGGAAGAGATCGCTGATGGTGACGTAGAATAGCAGGAAGACGTACTCTAACGTGAAGCAGAGGAGTTCGGGGACGCCGAGCTTCCGCAGGCCGTCGGTAATCTCGGTGAGTTCCATCGTGGTGAAGAGGCTGGCGCTGACGAGGAGTGCGGACTGCCAGGACAGTGCGAGTTTCAGTCCAAAGTCGAAGTTGCCGCCGAAGGCCGTGCCGCCGGCTGCCATGCGCTGGATGGCCGGAAACGCCAGGATTCCGAGCACGTTCACCAACTGAAGAGCCAAGAGCGCGCCGATCCACTTGGGCGGAACGCGAGCGAGTGCGACCATCCCGAGGCCGATACCGACCGACACCACCATCCACTCCCAGGTCGGGGCAACGTACATGTACAGGAGCATTGCCACGAACACGCCCAGTTTTGCTCGCGGGTCACGGCGGTGGAGCCACGTATCGCGATCGTTGTAGACGACCGGCACGCGCCGCTTCATCCCGATACCTCCACGCGCGGAGCAAATTGTTCGACGAATTCATCGGCGGTTAACGCCTCAATACCGACCCGCCGTGCGAGCCGGGCAGGACGTGGCGGAAGCAGATGCCGACTTGCCAGCCACTCCCAATTATCGGGGTCGAACACTTCCTTCGTCGGTCCCTGCATCGCGACAGACCCATCGTCAAGAACCGTGACCGTATCGGCCACCTCACAGACGAAGTCCATATCGTGGTCAATGACGACGACTCCTTTCCCTTGGTCAGTCAATCGAGAGATCGTCTGCTCGACGTGACGATGAGCGGTGGCGTCTACACCGGCAACTGGTTCGTCGAGAACGAGTACGTCCGGGTCGGGCATCAACGCGCTCGCCATATTCACCTGCCGCCGCTGGCCGCGTGGCAAGAACATGGGGTCCTCGTCAAGTTGCTCCTCGTCTAACCCGACGAGGCGACGCACGTCCTCTACACGGGAATCGATGAATTCCTTGTCGTAACGTTCACGCTTCGAGAGGCCGAGCAGCCCGGTTTTCTCGTACTGACGCTTTTCGAGCGGAAACCGGAGTTCCGCTTCGACGGTCTGTTCGGAGAGTTGTTCGTCGGGATTCTGGAGGGCGATGCCGACCGTTTCTGCAACGTCGCGGGCAGTACGGCCCTCAGTCGAGTCGCCGTCAACGGATACCGTCCCCGCCGTCGGCGCGAACAGGCCAGCGAGAAGTTTGCTGAACGTTGTCTTCCCGGCACCGTTGCCACCGACGACCGCATGAACTTCCCCCTCGTGGACGGTGAAGTCAACGTCCTCCACTGCCACCTCGTCGGTGCCGTACTCGTATCTGGCACCTTCGACGCGGACGAGCGGTTCGCCGAACTCAGCTGCGTTAGGGATTCCCCCATCCGGTGCCTGCACCGTTGCACATGATCCTCGTGAATCGGCGGTGCGATGACGCTCAGACGCGTTGAGGAACTCGCCCGGCGTCAACGGGTTCCCAGCTAACCCGACATCGTTCGCTATCTCACAGCAGACCGGTGGGGCGACCCCAATCTGCTTGAAGAGGTCATGGTCTCGGAGGAGGTCGTCAGCAGGGCCGAATGCGACGCGCTGACCGTCGTCAAGGACGAGCAGTTTGTCGGCGATGCCGACCAGCGCGTCAGGGTCATTTTCTGTGACAACGAGCGTCTTCTCGCCCGCGAGCGACGCGACGAGGTTCCCGACGTCGTCGCGGCCCTCCGGGTCGAGCATGTCCCTCGCGGTGTCGAATATCATTACCTCGGGGTCAATGGCGAGTGCAGCAGCGATGGCCAGCCGCTGCTGTTGGCCGCCGGATAGTTCCCAGGTGAACTTGTCTTCTGTGTCGGCCATGCGGACCCGTTCGAGCAGGTCACGCGCACGCTCGGTCGCCTTGTCGCGCGGGATGCCGCGGTTCACCAGCGGTGCGATGACCTCGTCGATGACCCGGACCTGGGTGAGTTGGGCAGCGTAGTCCTCGAACACCATTGCGACCTTGTTGTCGTTGGCGTCACGCGGGTCGCGACCGGCGACAGAGATGTCACCACTGGTCGTCCCCCCGGTGTTTTGGGGTGCGAAACTGGCGAGACTCATCGCCAGGGTCGTCTTCCCGGCTTCGACCGGCCCGACGACACCGAGTACCTCACCCTCGTCGACCTCAAACGACAGATCCGACAGCGCGGCATCACTCTGTGTGGGATACGTAAAGTTGAACGATTGGACACTAAGCATGTCTTCCTCCACTCGGGCGATTTGTCGGGCTCATAGCACTGAAAACGGCTATCGCGTCAGTTGGATTGCTGTGCGGCGGGTGCCATCACGCGCTTCATGCGACCCTGAAGCGCCGAGACGACGGGGATGAGCGGAATCGCACCCAGGATGATGCCATGAGTGACGGTGTTGCCTGCAAGTGCCGTCAGATAGACCGACACCGCGTCACCCGAGATGACGATCAGACTTAGCCCCTCAATGGCGAACTGGATGAAGGCACCGAGCACGGCACCGAAGGCGAGTTTGACCTTGTTGCTCGGGTCCTTCATGAAGTACCCGGCGACGGTGAAGCCGACGACGTAGCCGGTCCAGCCGAACGGTTCGTCCGGTTCGATGCCCTCGAAGAAGTCGAGGATACCTTCTGCGAGGGTTGCGCCGACAGCCGCCGCGATGGTCGGCGTCCCCCATGGGACGAACGCGATGACCGTGTACACGACGAAGAACGCCTTCCAGTCGATGTCCGGCGGAATCTCTCCCAGACCCTCACCGATTGCCAATGCCCCTGCGAACAGTACGGCGGTGAGTCCCGCGATGACCACTAGGTTCGTTAGTTCCACATCGGTCGTGAACGCGGCGGATTTGCCTCGCGTCGACTCCGTTGGTTGAGCCATCACCGGAAAGTCACTTAGTGAACTTAAAGAGGATTGCTATGAGGGGTACGTCTAGAGGTATATCCGGACGTAACGAACAGAACCGGTCGTACCCATATATAGTAGTATTTACCCCACTACTTCTAGTTGACTTCTACCGGTAACTCGCAAGTTTACCGAACCGTGACTGGACGATGTTCCTCACTGTTGTGAATCGCGGAACAAAACTCAGATAGTGTGCGCCAGTATCTTCTTGATATCTGGTCCCGTGGTAATACGATATGACACTTGAGGCAATTGGTCAAGTGATTCTTGCGGTAACGGTTCTTGGCGGTCTTGCTTTTCGTGAACAGGTCGTTGCGCGAATTGCGGCACTTGATAGCCCAAATCAGATTGATTTCGGCGATAGCAAGTAATGATCCGTACATTAGTAGGTATAAATACAATCCCCAACCAGCCGTTGATATCCCCTTGATTGCCTCCTGTTCAGCCTTTGCCGCAATCACCATCTGAAAAGAGCTACCGCTGTTATCGTGCGCGTATAGTACGGCGCTAAAAGTCCATTTCCGTATAACGGGACACCGACTACCTCCACTTCTCAAGTGATACAAAGACGGTGCTGTTTGCCGTGAGCCAAGTTTCCATTCGCTCAACCCCGGTTAGGTGAGGGGGATAAATCGTACACTGATCGGGGGCATCCGAGTATTCGACGCAGGTCAGCTGGAGGCGATGATTGAACCACTCCAACGGAACTTTCCGGTGCTTTCTAAAGGCCTGCGTCTTGATCGTATCGTCATCGGTATCATACCCTGCCGTCATTTTACCGTCATTCTGGTTAACAAGAACATCGCCTAAAGCAACTGCTAATTGTTTTCTATACAGCTACGTAGTAATACAAACAACAGAGGAACACCTCGTGCGTAATCGACTCGTTCGATGAATCGGAGGAGGCGCAACTTCGGGAGGGAATCCATCTCCCCTCGGCTATGCACTCGTTGTGTTTCTCAGCGAGGGAATTAACAGGGCCAGGTATGCCATGTCGAGGAAGAATCCGCCTGCACGTCCCGTTTGGAGCGATAACGGCTTAGAAATCCGAACAAGAGTCAGGGTATCCGATTAATTATGCGAAGCGTTGCCTAACACCGTTCGCAATGCGTTCGCGGTTGTAGACCAGTTCACCGAAACTCCACGATAGCAGGACCAAGACGGCGAACACGACACCCACAAAGTCCCACGGTCCCATCCAGACCGGACGGACCCACGGCGCAATCTTCGACCATCGGTTGGCGAACGCGTCGACTGGTCCGCTCACGACGGTCCCGGCGAACGCCGCGCTCAGCCACTGCGAGAAGGTGAGGCGGTCGCCGGTGCCGGGCGTAAGCCCCGCACTGCCGGACAGGTCGTACTTACCCGCCGCAGCTTGGTCGGCGATGGTCGGGCCGCCGGGTTCGTCACCCAACTGCATCCGTTCGACGTCGAAGGGCGCCCAGGGTGCGTAGAACTCCCAGACGATTTCGCCTTGCGGGGTGACCTCGATAACCCGCTGGTTGTTCGTGTCCACGATGAGCGTGTTCCCGTTGGGGAGTCGGTCAGCATCCCGTGGCCAGTTGAAGTCTTGACTCGACCCGAGTTCCCAGGTCCGTTTCCACTCGTCGCCGCGCTTGGCGTACTCGACGATGCGATCGTTTTCACTGTCGGCGACTAGCATCGCCGGCGTCCCGTTCTGGCTCTCGAGGTACTGCGGGTTGTGCTGCTCGTAGAGAATCGAATGGTTGCCGTCACTGCCGAGGCGCATGTCGATGGCCTTGGTCGAGCGATTGATGACCATTACTTGGTCCATGTTCCGCGGTGACGCGAGGAACTGCCCGTCATCGATTTTGTCCACGTCGTTCACGTGTGTCCAGTCGTTATTCGGAGGGTCGGCGGCGTAATCCCCACCCTGATCTTTGGTCCAGTTGGTGTGGTCCTCGAACTGCCACTCCCAGGTGATTTTCTCTTGTTCACGGTCGTAGACGAAGATGCGGTCTTCGTTGGTCTCGCTGGTCGTGTTGTAGTTGCGCATGTTGGCGACCAGCAACTCGGTACCGTTGTTAATGAGGTCCGCGTCGTGGGTATCGTGAACGCCGTCGAACTGCTTGACCCAGACCCGCTCATTAGTTTCGGGGTTGTACTCGTAGATGGTAGTTCCGCCCTGTCTGGCCCCGGTCACCAGCAGGTTGCCGTTGTCGAGGGGGTCGACATCGTAGAACCACGTCACGTCGTTGTTCGACCCGTTGTGGACCCACTGCATGTTGCCGCGCGGGCCGACGCCGACGAGGCGCGCGGGCTTCTTTCTGTTGGATTGCCCTTTGAACTTGAACCCCTGAATCGAAATGACGGTAGTGCCATTCGCCGGCTTCTCGATTGTTCCTTTCTGGAGGTTCGAATCTGACGGTTCGTGTGTTAGTGCGGAGACTGCGGCGGGGTGAGTAGCGACACGATGAGCAACAACACCATGCCGCGTACCAACCATGCTCGCGATAACCGCATCCGTTGGAACGCCATGTGCTCCTCACCAATGACAGTGCTGCATATAAAATCACCTTTTACTATACCACCAATGGAAACATATTTACCGCCCCCTCAGTTTGGTTGTAGTCACCCGATATGTTTCGATCCTCACTACTTTGGTGGCAAATAGTCATTGGCATTACAGTCATGACGTTACTCAAAGCTAGGGATATCTACACTTCGTGGGTATTGTCTGACGTCGAGCGAACACATACAGGAACGAATCCGTTGAGATCGCGATTGTTCAGCACCTCGGATGTTTCCAATCATCTCTGACTCTAATGCAAACCCAGTCACGGTATTTGGATAAAGTCCGTCACTCCCGGCGATGGTTTCTCGTCATTGTGCTGGTTGTCCTCTTCGTCGTCCTCAGCGTCCAAGCCTTGCTGGCAGATACGTCACGATCATTCTCACAATCCCAGTCGGAAGTACAGCCGGGTGCGACACTCATCAGCATCCAGGATTACAACTACGACGGAAAGCTCATCGAAGTCGGACGGAACGGCAGTGTCAACTGGGAGTTCGACCCACCTCGATCGCAGGTTTTTGACTCCGAGTACCTTGCAAACGGCAATGTTCTGGTAGCGGTCGCCACGAAGACGCCCCCAGAGAACTGTCCGGAAGCGCAACTTGATCAAGCCGAGAGCAAATGCGTGCACAACCGCGTACTCGAACTTGACGGGGAGGCGCTCCAGCAGAACAACGAAACCCGTGTTGTGTGGCGCTATACGTGGTACGACGAGTTTCTTCAGCATCACGAGGTCCACGATGTTGATCGACTGTCGACCGGTGAGACAGCGATTGTCGATATGGGAAACAACCGCGCATTCACCGTCGCCCGCAACGGGACCATCACATGGCAGTGGAATGGGTCTAAGTACCTCGGGACTGGTTCGGCATTCGATCAGCAGTACGGCAGTCCCGAGCGGCAGGGGCCGGAAAGCGACTGGACGCATATGAACGACATTGATCAGCTCCCAAACGGGAACTTCCAGCTCTCGGTTCGGAACTTCGACGTCATCGTTGAAGTGAATCCACAGACGAACGAGATTGCAGACGTCATCGGAGAACCGGGCAATCACAGTTTTCTCTACGAGCAACACAATCCACACCGATTGACAGAGTGGGGGACAATCCTCATTGCGGATAGCGAAAACAACCGCATTGTCGAATACGACCTCCAGAGCGAGAGTCCTGTCTGGACGTACGGCGGTGACGATATCCTATTGTGGCCGCGTGACGCGGATCGCCTCCCCAATGGAAACACGCTCATCGTCGATTCACTCAACAATCGTGTGATCGAAGTGAATCGCGATGGGGAGATCGTCTGGGAATACGCAGGCGTGCAACTCCCGTATACAGCCGACCGCAAAGGAGTATCGGAAGAGCAAGGAAAGACAATTCCCGGATGGCGACTGGAGGGACGGGTGGAGAACGCTCATCCGGCAGTCGGGTTTGTTCGGAAAATTGAAGGTTGGGCGTCGTACGTCTTCCCTGAGTGGGTCCGACTCCCAGAACTTCTCACCCTTCTCGCCATCGTACTGATTACGGTTGCACTATTAGCAGACCTCATCCGGCAGTACGGTCCGACGCACCTCCCCAGAATCGGGAGATAATCGGAGACATCGGCTAAACCAATTCACCAACAGAAATTCACAGTAATATGTTTGAAAATAGACGCGGTATCGGCGTCACGGAATTGTTGCATGGACACGGAGAGTGGATTCTCGTGGTCCTTTTCGCATCCATAACCCAACTGGGCGACGTGTGGTTCCTCTTTCTGCTCGGGAGTGGGCTCTACGTAACAGGTGATGAACTTCCCCATTGGGGAATCAATCGTCGGCGGGGACTGTTCGTCCTTGCACTCGTCCTTACTTACGTTGCGCTCATCGGCGTTCTCAAGAACGTCTTCGTCCTCCCACGGCCACCGGGGGCTGGCGACCCACCTGCATTCGGATTAGTTCCCTCGGCGTTCAAAGGGGTATTTACCAGTATTACGACAGCGTCCGGGCCGGGGTTCCCTAGCGGGCATGCACTCGGAACGACGATGGTCTGGGGTGGCCTCGCGCTCGTTCTCGACCGGAGTACGTACCGGAGGCGCGTCGGCATCGCCGCAGCGGTCGTTGGACTGGTCTCGCTTTCGCGGCTCGTCCTCGGCGTCCACTACCTTGTTGATGTGCTCGTTGGTGCGGGAATCGGCCTTGTAGTGCTAGGCAGCCTCTACTGGCTCGCCGATCGCGGCACTGACCCCGAACAGGTCCTCCTCGTTGCGGTCGTGATCGGACTTCTTGGATTGTTCATACACGTCACCTTTGACAGTGTGGCTGCCATCGGGAGTGCCGTCGGCGCTTGGCTCGTATGGCGGGGAGTTGCCGACTCGACCCCGGCTCATCCGACAGATCGATGGGAAGTTCTCGCAGGATTCGGTGTCGTTGTGATTGCTGGCAGCATCTTCGGCGTAGTCTATACCCTCGACCCGTCTCTCCTGGTTACGTTTTTGGTCAGTGCTCTGGCTTCGGGAACGGCTGTAGCAGCCCCACTTCTGGGTGAACGATTGGTTTAACCCGGTACCGAAACGGTGGCCAGCGTGAATTTGGAACCCACGCGATGATAGCAAATATCTTCCACCCAGAAGTTAGTCTTGATTGGTCATCTGTTCATCCGCGCCACTCTGAGTCGTGGCGCGACGCCGACCGATGAACCACCGCAATTCGAAGCCACCCCAGACGAGGAGGGTGACGAGACTGAGCGCGATGGCAAAGACTTCGGGAACGCCCATCCAGATCGGCGTAATGTACATCAGCCCGTTGAGGTACTTGCCCGGAATGAGACCCTTCACGCTGATCCAGAACTGATCGACGACGGTCCCTGACCGCGAGGCAATGTTAGCGGAGCGAGCATTCGGCCCCTTCGTCGACTCGTCGCCGGTGTTCAGCCGTTCGGCCTCGTACGGGAACGCGATGTTGAGACTCCAGACGACATCGCCGTTCTCGTTGACTTCGAACACGCGGTTTCCGTTAGAGTCCGAAATCAAGGTGTGACCGTTGGGGAGGCGGTCAGCGTCGCGCGGCCATTGCATCCGGGTGTCCCGCCACGTCCAGCTACGGGCCCAATTTCCGTTCTCGCGCTGGTACTCTACTACACGGTTGTTCTCGCTGTCAGCGACGACCGCAGCAGGTCCGCCGTTCGAGCGGTTGACGAAGTCGGGGTTGTGCTGCTCGTAGAGGATGTCGTAGTCATCCTCTTTCCCGAGGGTCTTCGACTTCTCGACGGTGTGGCCGTTCGATGTCAGGAATACAACGCGGTCGAGATTGCGGACACTCACCATGATTCGACCATCGTCCAGTACTTCGACGTCGTTGATGTGTGACCAGTCCTCGGGGAACGGGCCGCCTGTCTTCGCAGGGTCGAAAGTATCCGAAGCGTTCCACCGCCACGCGAGTTCGTCGGACGTGGTGTTGACTACGAACACACCGTCGAGGAAGATGTCGGCGACGACGAGGTGGGTGTCGTTGATGCGGTCGACGTCATGGTACCGCGTCGCCTCCTTACCCGGTGTGAGCTGACCCCACACTTTCTCGACCGTCCCAGTCGTGAGGTTCACGCGCTCGACGCCGTTGTACGTACACGCGTTCGCGTCTGCGTGAGTCCGGTAGTAGGTCCGCCAGGTCTCGTTGGAGACGCCGTACTGACTTGCGTTCCATTCGCCCGCGTCGGGACACTCGTTGGCGCTCCGATGGTCGGCGTACGAGTACTCGACGGTCGCGCGGGTTCCCGGGACGGGGTCGACGTCCCAGTACCGCGTGTGGGTGTCGTTGTAGTAGCGAACCGTCCCGTTCGGGTTGAACGCGACAAGTTCGGCCCGCGCACGTGGTCCTTCGCTCGCCTGCCCGCGCCAGGAGTTCGAATCGGTCGCAACGACGGTGATTCCGTCCGCTTTGGGAGCAATTGCGGTCGCCCGGTTCACGCCCCCGTCCTCGGTAAGGTGTGACTCGAACGTCGTGTCAGCCACCGATGTCGCAAGCCCATACCCAATCGACACGACTGAGAGTATCAGAAGTGTCGCAAAGAAGATCCGAAGGTGGCGTCTGGACATGAATATCATTTATCTGGAAGCCCTCGCGTGGTAGTCCGACACCCAGCCAATACTCGTCCGAAATCTCTATCAAAGGGACACAAAGCACCACCAACGAACATATCTCCTCTACACCGTTTCTGAGTAAATAGATTTCCCCCAGCAGTATAACAATCCGAATATACGCTGTCGTTGGACGACGAGCCGACAGCTTGTTTCTTGGTCTGTTTGGTGTCGATGCTCCTTATCAGCCTCCGATGATTGTGGTTGGCTGGCTCGGACTAGCCGGAACATTCTCGTTGGGACCAGTCCTGTTCGCGTTGGAGTCGTCGATTCATTCTCGACTCTCCGACCGAAGAGTCCGATACGTCCATAGGACCCTCTTGAGCGGCTATGCAAACTTGGCTCTGTTGAAACCCTGAGGAACAGTATGTGGCGTGAGCAATACGTGGTGCAAATCCCTCACCGAGTAGGCAGTACTGTCGAAGGCGTTGAATAATGACTTTCTGATTGGGACTCCACCACTGTCCCATGGGGGAGAAACAGAATGCGGATGAAGGGAGTCTTGTCCACCGGGAGTTAGACACCGACCGAAACGAACCACTGAGCGAAGTTGCGGAGATTATCGCCGACCTCAATGACACCGATGTAAATGACCTCCCCCCGATATACGACACCATCGACCACCTCCTCACTCACTTGTTCGATAATCCGCCGTCTCCGGACTCCCAAGTTAAGGTTCAGTTCCACTATGCCGGATACCAAATTACTGTCCATCACCAAGGAGATGCTCTGTTTCTGAAGGTGTAATTTCTAGTTTTTGGTTAAATGTCACACCGACTTTTCTGTTGGTAGATACGAACACGGTGATAGATTCACGCTCTCTATTCCTCTCAGTCGATTCAAATCTATTAGCGGAGGGGAATTTCAATATGTCCAGAATAAAGGCGGACAACCCTACCGACTATGGTTAGAATTCGGTCATATCATTACGGATAACTCCTGACCAATCTCAGTAATTATAATTGAGCAAAGGATACGTTTAACATCTGTTGCTCAGTAGGATCTATCAATGAACACCATGTCGCGAGACAAGTCTCGGGGACAGAGCGAGGTGCTCGGCTTCGTCCTCATTTTAGGAATTACGATGATAGGACTCACCACCATAATCATCTTCGGGGGCAACGCTCTCAAAGATGCCCAACAACAGGCCCAGATTGAGCAAGCCGAACAGAGTTTCGGTGTATTAGATGGCCGGATTAGCCGGGTCGCATTAGGTGCATCACCCGTTCAGACCGTCGATCTCGGCCTCAATACCGGCAGCTCTGGGGCAACACTCAAGTCACGTGACACCGGTTGGATTCGCGTCACCTACGTCAATACCTCAACTGGCAGTCGATCAGTCGTGATGAACCGGACGCTCGGCGCGATCATCTATGCTAACGATGACACAACACTCGCCTATCAGGGTGGAGGCGTCTGGCGACACACAGACGGTGGGACAATTATGGTATCACCACCGGAGTTCCACTACCACGACGGGACACTAACCTTCCCGCTCGTTACCGTAACAGGTGGCGGTCCGCTGACCAGCAGCATCACCGTCACGCAAGAGGGCACACAAATACAGAAATATCCTAATAGAAACCAGCAGACGAACTTCACGAATCCGATTCCACGGGACGTTAAAGTGAAGGTCACGGTCGACTCGACGTTCTACCAAGGGTGGGGGGTCTACTTTGAGGAGCGGACAGATGGCCAAGTTGAGTTCGACCACGCCAAAGAGCAGGCGACTATCGAGCTCACCGACCCAATTTCGAAGGTCGGGTCGGCTCTCACGCTAGTCGGCGGCTCTCAACTTCAAATACAGGATCAGGCCGTGCTGAGCAGTTACGACTCGTCGGCTGCATCCCCGACCTTCGGCGGGACGGACGGCGACATCGTGAGCGATTCGAGCGTGCAAATCCAGAATAATGTCCGCATCAAGGGGAATATTACGGTTGGTGGTCAGGCCGACATCAGCGGCATGGGAAACGCCGGGCGGATTCACGGCTATCTCTCCTACGGTGCTGGGTCAGTGTCACAGTCTGCTTGTGACGACCACGTCGACGGAGCGTGTACGAAGAACGCATCATTGGGGGACAAGAGGAGTATCGACACTCGCATCAGCAACCGCATCGCTCGTATCGAGGAGTCAAACAACAATGAGGCGAATCCGCATATCACGAACGGCGAACTCAACTGGACTGGCACAGATAACATCACTCTCGAGGCTGGTGATTATTACTTCAACCAGTCGTTTCAGGTCCAAGGCTCGAACTCAGCCCCCCAGAATCTCACCCTCGACACCACTAACGGAGACATCGCAATCGCTGTGAAGGATACAAACATCCAGATTCAGAACCACGGCAACATCACCGTAAAGGGCGATGGTGCCGTCCGGTTCTATAACGACAAACAGATTCAAATCCAAGGCCAATCCGATGTCTGGGTGCCCGGCTACGACTCGCCCCAGCTCTGGATGTACTGCACGTCCAACTGTGGTATCCAACTCAACAGCGGGTCGCCCCGCTTCGTCGGGGTCATGTACGCACCCGAAGCTGCCAACGGTGTCCAGGTCCAAGACCATGCGGAGGTATACGGTGGCATTGTCGGGGGCGGCCAAGTACAGATTCAGGACGACGCACATCTTCACTACGACGAGGTGTTATCCACAACAGCCGTCTTCCCGGATAGGGCGCCGGTAATCTACATGCACGTGTCAGTCTATCGGATGACCATCAAGAGCGAGTGACGCCCTCAAAGCCGCCAGAACGGATTACCCACGTCGGTGTCATCGTCGGCTGCGAGGCGTCGCAGGATTCCCTTCGTACCACCAGCAAACCGGTTCGATATCACCCTGGGAGCACATACGGCGGACCACATATTGCCTGTATTGAACTGGATCTGACTATCACTTCCACCGAATACAATACATACTCAATAGCTATGTCATTGCCCGTCGATCGGAAGAAACACCGAGTACTTGCTGAACACACGCTCTGGACTCACCAGGCTACTCGAACACCGTCGCGAGTTCCTGCCGCATGTACTCCCGGCGGAGTTTCCGAGCACGCTCGTCCGAGAGGTAGTTCTGGAGGACGACCTCGGGGCTTGAACTCCCCTGTTCGGCAGCGACCCCTTCGATACCTTCGGTCACGGCATCCATCGACGACGAGTAGCGGTCGTACCAGAACCGCCGGCCCATCTGGGGGACCGGCTTCTCCCCCTCGATTTCCTCTGGAAGATCCGCCACTTCTGCGAGTGAGTCGAACCAGTTCCGAATCGTCTGGCTGCTCACGTGGCCAGCTTCCGCGCTCGTCGATGGGAACAGATAGCCGTTCCAGTCATCGCGGTCAGCGAGCGCGACCAATCGATCTTCGAGCTCCGGCACCCCGTAGAGTAGCGACACCTGGCCGGGGCCGTTCTTCCGCTCGTCGAAGTCGAGATACGGGACCTCGGCATCGTCGTCCTCGAGGACGACATTCGACCGATGAAGCGCTGCGACCTCGCCCGACCGCAACCCCCACGCGCAGAGCGCGAGTACGAGCAGGCGCCCGCGGTCGGCGTCGGCGGCTTCATAGAGCGCCCGAACGTGGTCGGGCGAGAGGACCGACGGGTCGCCGGCGTCGACCTCCCAGCGGTACTCGTCGTCGAGGCCGTCCGCGGGGTTGACCGCGGCGCGTTTGCGCCGGAGCAAGTGGGCGTACCAGTTGTCGACGACGCGGTGAATCCGTCGTTTCGTCCGCCCGTTGTCGAGGTCCTCGTGGAGGCGGTCGAACGCTGCCCAGCAGGCGTCGACCGCTTCGTAGGCCGGGACGTCGCTATCGCGAGCGACCGGCGACAAGAGGTCGTCTGTATCGTGCTCACTGGTATATGCCCGGACGTACCGCGCGAGCCGGTATTGGAGCGTCTCAATGGAGGATTCGGAGAGGCCGCCGCGAGTCCGCTTGGAGTCGAGGAAGTCTTCGAGGGCGTCGACGGTCGGCTGGTGGGTGGTGCCCCAGTCGTAGCCGTCGGGGCCGCCCTGGAGATCCAGGTCGTCGGTCCAGAACTCGGTGAAGGTGCGGTCGTGGTACTCGCGGAGCGCGTAGACGAGTTTCCGGAAGTCGTTCTCGCGGAGCCAGCTGTAGGATGGACGCTCGGTGTCGGGGTCGAGGCCGGCGTCCTGCATGGCGGGCGCGACGACGGCCCAGTAGGCGTCGACGAGGCCGTCGACGTCGAGGAGGGTCCAGGGGACGTCCTCCGGTTTCGTCCAGTTGTCGGGGTCGTGGGTGGCTGCAGTTGGCTCAGGCATGGCGACCTCCGTGAAGTGCGAGCGATTTCGGGGGGAGAAGCCGGGATGCTGCGGGGTGGGGTGATTCTAAGGCGTGCATTAGTAGGTAGTAGAGGAATTTAGTCAGTTGGAGTATAAATCTTGAGGTTTAGGTGACTATTTGAGTCTCCCAAACTCTAACCGATATCCCGCGAAACTCCCCGAAAGTAGATAAATCCCATGACGATATACAGAAATCGCACCCAGTAGTTCCGAAGGTGGCTATTCTCTTGCAGAAGATTCGCCGAAGAACTCCTTGATTCCATCCTCAAAAACAAAGCTGAGTGAGGTGAGGCGACTCTCTCCGAGAACCTACTGAAATATGTTACTATATTAGAAATCTGCTTTTAAGTGGCGTAGAACAGTTGACCGTTGGCTATTACACCAGAAGACGCTGTGATTTTACTGCGTTAACAAATCGCTTGGCCTTCACACGCGGCTTCTCCCGTGTCTCCAGCATATCCAGACTCTTCTGGACCAAGAAATCGACAAGTCGCCACAAATTGTACAGTAACGCGCTAAATGCAAAGTGGAACAACCGCACGGCATACTCGTTCGAGGTCGTCCACGGCAAGAAGGTCTTCATGGACTTATACGCATTCTCGATGTCCCAGCGTTGCCGATACCGATTCACGACCCGTTTCGTCTCCTCTCGGTCAAGCTGAATCTCGTCCGTAACGTCGTAGTTGGTGTAGAACGAAACGGTCTTGGAGTCGTCTCGTGTCGAAGGAACGAGCGCCAATGTTGTCTCCGCTCGCTCATTCGTTCGACCCATAGTCCCGCCACCATAGACTCCATACTCTCGGAGAACCTTCACGTCGTGCTTCATCCGGTCAATTTCCCGTTTGGTGCGGTTATTTTTCGGAACAGGAATCACGTACCGAACATGCTCTCGATTCAGAACCTGAATCACCTCTGCAGTGGCGAACGCTCGGTCGGCATACACCGTATTGATGCTAACGTGCTGGCGAGCAGTCTCAAGTAAGTCTCGAACGATAGAACCATGAGAAAACCCGTTTCGGACAGGTTGAATAGCGAGTGTGAATTTCAGGTTCTGACCGACGATAGAGAGCGTGGCGAACTTATAGCAGTAGTCGTAGTCTGTTCCCGAATGGCCAGACACATCATGGACGAGTTCACCGCGCTCGTCACCGTAGTATGGAACCTCCGTAATGTCAATAGCGGCTCGTGCTGGTCGTTCAAATTCGAGGTGCTTCTTCGCCGTGTTCACCATCAACCCGGTCGCGTTATGTGCCATTCGTAGGATATCGTCCTCATCGAGTTGTTTGATGTAGTGAAGGTGGGTGTCGCCTTGTGGACCTCCATCGTCACGGTCTGTGATATCGTTGTAGATTTCTGACCCTTGTTCGGCGGCAGTGCGTGTAAGACCCATCAGACACTCGGTTTCAAGGAATGTGTTTCGATGATACTGCGTGTTCCGCGCTCGTGAAGGTAGATATTCAAGTTCATCGGCAACGAGGTTAACCAGTTCCTTGGGAACAGTTGCCAGCTTCTCTCGAATTAGGCGATTCTCTGTAGACCGTGATGCTTCATCCTTCGTTTCAGGTTGGAGAGATTGTGTCCCGAGTGGATGACCGATGGACTGAGCGTAGTCGCGTGTCCATGCGGCATTGTGTTCGATATAGAACTGGAGTTGTTCATCAAGTCGATTCCGCGATGCACGATTGAACGTGCTTTGGTCGGGTACTTCATCGAAGCCGAGTGCGTGAGATGTAGCTGGATTTTCAGTGAGTTCTCGTTCGAGTTTAGGGAATGCCCAGTTGGTGAGTTCCTTAAGGAAGAGGGCACGGACGTTTGCCTCAAGTGTGTACGGCGACCGATTGGGATTGTATTGGTCATCCTGATTGAGAAGATGGAAATCTAACTCTTGGACTAGGTCCTGAGAAGTCGCATCTGGATTCGATTCCAGTAGGTTTCGGATTTGTTTCTGAAGCCGTGTTTGAGCGGGTTGAACGTGATGGTCTGTCACTGGAAACCTCTCTTTGATAAGTGTGTGACAATCCTCATCCGTTTCGAAGACACGGAAGGTTCTGCGACCTCTCTCATGTCCGCACTGGAGGTGAATCTAGCACTTCGAGCCTTATTGAACCCCATGGCCACGGCCTCCGGTGGCACTCAGACACTCAGACATCAGGTGGTGCTAAGTTCTTCATGCGGAAGTCAGACCTCGGAACGAAACGTCCGCCCAGTCTGGCCAGTGCGTGAGTCCGCTGAATATCTGCGAGATTGTGCAACAACAGGTCTACCCACTCACCTTGCTCGTATGCGCCGACAGCAGATTCACTGTCTGTGAACGGGTCGCAGTGGTCATTACCGATTAGCTCGTCATACACACTAGCGAGGTCGTTGTCCTCGGTCTCTATCCGTTGCATGATGTCCATCATATCGGCATACGCGATGTCTGGAAACGGCCAGTCTACATTCTGACGGATACAAGCCCGTCGTAGGAACGGCAGGTCGAATCCATCATTCCACGTTTCACCGTTGAACGCGGTGAGGTAGTGGCGGTCGCCGTCAATCCGCTCATTAGCGAAGTTGCTAAGCGCGGTGAGTAGCTCTGCTTCATCGTCTCTGACAGCAATCTTGACCGATGCCTGTGTCTGAGACTCTATCGTGGTCCTGAGTTGCATTTCATCTGCTGGACGGCCACCTGTGTTCAGAACCAGCCAAGCGAGTGGTGTGGACGCAATGCCTGCGACCGTGATGGTTGCTCCCGGTTCGATACCGGAGGTTTCGATATCGAACGCGAGCGGAACGAGGTCCCCCATGCCACACTAATCTACCGGTGTATCAATAACCCTAGGAGTGTTCTTTCCGGATTTCCAGAACAGTAGTCTAATATCCGGTTAGCTGACCAGTAGCTAGTAGCACGGTATCTGTATTCAGAATCGTCTTCGTAACCGATGCTCAATTTAGAGCGTGTATTGAACGGTACGGCAAAAAGACAAATAATCTCGGACATTTTAGGTTCTTCTATGGAGCCACCCGCAGGTGGATGGGAGATGTTCTTCATCCTGCTCGTAGCATGGGGTGTGGTAATCTCTTGGGTGGCGATAACCATATACCGACTTGCGAAAAACGACTGGGTAATCGATTTAAAGCGGTGGAATCTATTGAGGCAATTTCGGGAAGGAAAGCGCGATGAGGGTGAAGTGGATGATAAATAAGCACCACAAATCTATCGCAGGTCAGTCACCAGAGGCATGAAACGATACATCCAGAGCGTAAATTGAGCGGGCTACATCGGCAGTATAGCTTTAAGTAAGGCGGTCGTGTAAGAACATCGAGGGGGAACCAATGCTGAGAGAACTTTCACAACTCTCGGAGGGTGTGACCTTTCGGATACTCATGGCTATCGTGTTTCTTATTGCAGTTTTAGCGTCAGCACTTCCTGACCTTCGTCACGGCCCCGCCAACATCTGGGAGTTGGCTGTCGATGTTGGAGCAATTGTCGGTTTGGCAGTTGTCCTGTTGTCGATTTGGCCACCGGGATACGAATTTCTCACTCGAATTTGGGAGAAGTATTATCCGTATTTCGCAACGGCGTTCGCAGTGTTCTTCCTCTCATGGACAGTTTATTTACTCTCAACAGGCGTTGACGACCTCCCGACCTTCATCATGGCTCTCGTCGTCGGACTTGTGTTCGTCGTTGAACTCATTCGATGGTTTTCTTCAAACAGTACTGCCCTTTCAACGTAGAATAGCCTGAAGACAGACACCAAGAACGCCACTACTGTCCGCCAAATAGTACGATACATTCGCACCACGAATCGAGCGACCGTTACTCGTGCAAAAATTTTGATTTTCGGAACTACTGCGCACCAGTGGAAGTTGAGACTATACCGGGTTTATCGGGGCTGTGATGCGTGGTTTCGGGCGAATTTTCGAGTCGAATCTGCTTCGGATCTCCTCTCATTAGTCTTCTCGTGTCGTACTACCGACTAGATCGGTGAATTTCCAAGATCGCTGACAGCGTCGCCACTCAGGAATCCGCATTGCCCCGGACAGAGTATCGCTCTATCCGATTCCGGTCTCCTTCTTCAGCAGCGTGAGCGTATTATCGGCCGTCACAATGGGTGAGTGTTCGTATTCACCCGTCAACTCGACTTGGACGAGTAGATCGACCGCTCGCCAAATCGAGTACAACAAACAGGCGAACGCGAAGTAGAAGAACCGTAGCCCGAAATCCGTCGATGTCGTCGCGCCCATGAACCGCTTGATCGACCGATAGCCACTCTCGATCTCCCAGCGATACCCATACTCAGTAAGGAAACTACCGCCACGGTTGGACATAAACACCGAGTATTGTCGATGGTCGTCGTGCTCGGAGTTCTCTTTCCGACGGTAGATTAGCGTCGTCTCATGCCACTCATTCTTCCCGAGATGGAGTTTGCGGTCGGTCTCGTACCGGTCTTGCCCCCGCTGGAGTAATCGTTTTGCCTGAGCTTTCTCACTCGTCTGCATCCGCTTCGGCACGACGTAGGAAAGCCCACGCTGGCTGATCATCTCTAGAATGTGCTGGCTGTCGAACTCCCGATCCATCAGCACATTATCGACGTGAACGAGCTCTTCAGCCGAATCCAGCAAGTCCTCGACGATCTCCTTGCGTGACTCGCCTTTCCGTACTGGGCGGGAATCAAGGACGAGCGGGACAGCGTTACCGACCAACTGGACTGTCGCCCACTGGTAGGCGTATTCGTCGGTCTTCTCCTTCGTTCCGATTATCTCGTCCTCGTGGCCTGCGCGGTCGCCCGTGAAGGGATCGTCCTCAGTGATGTCGATCGCGACGATACCCGCCCGGAAGAACTCCTCCGTCCCCGCAAGTTGGTTGGTGAGTTGCTGGACCGCCTGTCGGTACATCTCGCGAATCTGCTCGATAGGGAGGTCACGAATCTGGTCGCGATGACCGTGCCCGAGTGGCGTTCGATCACGCGTCGACTCGTGGATGAAGCTGCGAGCGCCCTCGTTGGCGGCCAAGTTCTCACGGAGCCCCAAGTAGGTCTGTAAGCTCCAGTAGGCGTTCTCGTGGATCTCATACCCATCTCCCCGATCCAGTGAGAACGCTGGAAAGACGACACGACTGATGTGGTCAGTAATCTTCTCTGCCTGTTCTAGAACAGTCCGATCATCAGGTACCGACTCTCCTTTGTCGCTGTCTCGGTGTTGGAGGTTCCGTTCCGGTTCACGTGGGACCGTGACATCGGCATTTTGCGCCTTAATCAAGATCGTCCGGGCGGCTGTCTGAACAGTCTCGCGAAGGTCAGTCGTGAAGCGCTTGTTCCAGGTGCGCCAGAGTGTCGACTGGTCCGGTACTGAGTCAAAACCGAGTTGCTCACGAACCTCAGTTGATTGTTGGAGGTATTCGACGAGTGCTGTTTCGTAGGTCCACCCATGGAGTTCCTTGAGGAGAAAAACGCGGTACAATTGTTCTATCTCGTACCGGGTGGCCGATGCATAGCGATCGTGCGGCGTGAGGTCCAGATACGCTAATGGAAGCTGGCGGACGAACTCGTCGACCGACTCGTGAGCAGCATGTTCGAACCAGACGCTCGCTACCGTTCGAATGTCTTCCTCAACAGCAGCTAGTGAGCTTCGGTCGTAGAGTGGCGTCGACTCGTAGTTCGGCCAGTTATGAGAGGGCTGTTGCGCAATGTGGCGAAAACTGTCCGTTGTGACGTGCGCGTCGCTGTCACTGATGTAATCTAGTCGCTGCTCCGTCAAGAACTCGTTCACTACGGACGAGAAGACGCCCAGAAACTACTCAGTGGACCGATTTCGACCTCCTGAACGAGATCACTCGAGCACTGAGTTGGGAGTTGGTGAATCGTTTTCTTGGCGTGAACATCAGAGTCCTACGACGGCAATTCGTATAGTGTGACATGAAATTTCGTATTAGAAGGTGGAAAAATGACTAACGGCACCGACTAGCGGCCTACTTGGCTTCCGACTCGAATGAGATCTTCTTCCGACGTGCGTTCTCAGCTTTTGGGAGGGTGACCCGACAAACCCCATTTTCGCAGGTCGCGATCGCCTCGTCGATATCGATCTCAGCAGGAAGATCGACGGCACGTTCGATTTGCGGGAGACGCTCACGCTGAATCGATCGGGCACTGACTTCCTCGTCGTCGAGTGTCCGTTCAGCAGTAATGACCAGCGATTGATCAGCTGCTTGGAGATTGATAGTTTTTGGATCAAATCCAGGCAAATCGATCACGACAACGATTTCCTCAGCCGAATCGAAAACATCCACAGCAGGACCGACTGCTGGCTGTGGCTCGGCGTTAAAGACCTGTTGAGAGACGTCCTCGTGAAGCGCTCGGGGACGCTGGGTCATCTGACCCATGGGCTGCTGATTTGCCGGCTGTGCCGGAGACTGTTTGACGGAGGGCCCTTGGACGGACTGCTGCGCCGAGGAGTACTCTCTCGACTGCTGAATAGGGCTCTGAGAGCGCTGTCGGGCTTCGTTACTCTGTTGGCGCTGCGAGGATGCAGCCTGCTGGACTCGCTGCGGCTGTTGGACTGGAGACTGTTCTTCGTCGCGACCACGCTGGTCAGGTTCGGTAGATTGCATGGGTTGAGTTCGGGCTGTATAGCCGACGGCCTTGACCGTGTGTAACTGACTCGTCACAACGACCAAGCCAAATGGTGAGATGAACGTCTATCGCAAATTCGTTTATAATTGGTCAATTAACTAATAATATTCGGATATATCACCCATATCACCGAGTCCCACCCAGTACCATTCCATACTAGTCCTTACAGTAGTATCCTGTTCGTCACTGAAAGAGATATCAAGATCAGTATATTCGGTCGAGCTACCGCTTGTTTACATCCGGCAAATCAATTGCTGCCTATCAGAGAATCCACGGTAATTCGGTCTTATCCGAGGGTGTCATAGAACAGTTCGCATACCCTGTTGAGACGATCTGTAATCGATAGATACAGAGGAGCAACCAAACAGGCTCCCTCTGAGTCAGACGGTCGGGAGCGTCACTTGAACTTTCGTTCCTTCAGGCTCGTTGTCTTGAATCTGCAGATCACCGTTATAGGCATTCACGGCCTCCGTTACCAGATGCAGGCCGAAACCACTCCCAGTACTCTCATCGATCTGTACACCTCGTTCTCGGATCGTCTCTTTGTGTTCATCTGGGATCCCCGGTCCATTGTCTGCAATCGTGACCGTGACTGTCTCGGAGGTGCGCTCTGCGCTCACATGCACTTTCGGTGTGTCCTTGTCATTGTGCTCGACCGCATTTCGAAGTAAATTCCTGAATACATGTCCGAGTAGTTCATCAGCCAATACGGTTGTGTCGGGTAACTCCTCGACTAACAGGGTCGCGTTCTCGTGTGCATTTTGGACGAGTGCGACTTGTTCTTCGAGTGTCGGCCGGAGACTAACTGGTTCAAACTCGTGTTCGTCCTGTTCGACGAGAGTCATGTAGTCACGCATTTCCTCGACGAACTGCTCCATCTCGTCAAGCCGCTGGGTAATCACATCCCAGTGATCGGCTGGGAGGTCGGCTTGATTCTCAACCATCTGCAGGCGTGCATTGACGACCTGAAGATCATTCAGCAGGTCGTGCCGGAGTGTTCGGTTATGATCAAACCGTGGTTGGCTAAGAACGACTGTACCACAGACTGGGCACACGTATTCATACGACTGTGAAGCCGAGTTGATAACCCAATCCCCGTCCACGGGTTCCTCACAGCCGCAACTGGAACAAAAGAAAATCGCCTTGCGGTCAGGGGCATCTGGCGGTGACATTGTGTGGTCGAGAACGCCTGGCATCAGTACTTGAAACGGACCCCAAGCACCGTACGCTGTGATATGTGTTCAATGTACGCCAACTACTCGAACAGAGACCTCAGGAGCCGACATATCAAAATGAGTGGATCCAGTTCAGAGTGAACGAACCCTGGGATTGATTTCGGTATCTCCGCCGGAGAGATATACGTAACAATACCGATTCCTCTATACTAGGATATACACGACATAGCAACCTTAAACGGAAGAAGGAACCCTTCGCTCACCACGAGCACTCAGCTCACTCATGTCTCAAACCAACACACAACCATCTGTCAAACAGGACGAGTCAGTATTCACAGAGTACGTTCTGGGGGTCCACATTGTCGAATATGTCGATGACAACGACGAGACCGTTCAGTATCGGTTTGAAGCACCGGATCACAAAGACGTCGTCTTTGAGGACTCGGAAACCGCACTGCTGTACGCCGATGTATACTTCGATGCCAATGGGTTTGTCGAATCGGGAACAGGTGAACGCGGTGTGCCCCCGGAACTCGTCCAAGCTGGAAAAGATACCCTCGCCGCGTATCTCTTGACGCAAGCCGGAACGGATATCAGCTGGATCGCGTCATTCTACGGAACAAAACCCGATAAGATCGAGCAATACATCTCCTGGGTCCAGCAGCGGGCAGAAGAAGTCCGGCAGAAGGTAGCGGAGCATGGAGTCGAATAGCGTCGATTCCCATGGATACGATGCTACAGCGTTATCTCGACGGACTCACCGTTTTATCGAGCCTCATCGCAGGAGAACTGTTCGTGGTGGCACTTCCAACAGAGCCCGAGACCCCACTGTTGATTGCGTTCGGCTTTGCGTCGATTGTGTATCTTGGCATAGTAACATATCAGCGAAACCTCTTCGACGGGTTATGACCAGAGTGACGGCTTGACAGTCGAACGATCCATTCCTTTTTTCACCAGCTAAAATCGTCTGCCATCTTTGTGGGCTGTGCTACAGGTAAGTTCACCTGCTTGAGGAATACAATGGTGGGATACAGTCGCATCAATAGACCAACTTGCTACTTTGGAGTTTTAATTCGTCTATTATAAAAGAACATTAAACGGCAATCGGAGCTACGGATGCATGGTGGACTTCACCAGACGACGACTGTTATCGACATCGCTGGCTGCGGCGATCGGGGCCAGTACGGCAGGAATCGCCAGTGCCGAAGATAGCGATACGAAACATGCACCGTCAGTACAAGGAACTATCAAGCGGTTCGCAACGACCTCCCTGGGAGCTGAGGTCACTGGTCCGTACGTCACCGGCGGTGGCGATCTCTTTTTCAGTCATCAGCATCCGAGCCGTGACAATCCGGCCCCCTATGATAAGAGCGGGATCGGATACGTTGGCGGCTATCAGTTCCAGTTCGACGGCGACAGCGAATTCCAACCCCTCGGGGCGCCCACGACGAAGGAGGCTCAGTCGCATGTCCGCGTTGCGGACGGTGAGTACACGTTCCTTGCCAACGAGGGGGATACGATCGGTGACGGGGAAACGCTCGGTGTCCCGACCACGCCCGAGGGGGAGGACCTCATCAAGTTCGCGGGCTCTCGATATGCCGAGTTCGGGTACACGCCAGACATGAACGAACTGGTCGCCACTGACGACGAGGAAGCTGACGGCTACCTGTTCACGAACTTCGAGTCCAGTCCAGGGAACATCACCCGGATGCCGGTCAGTCGTGAGGACGGGATCTGGGAAGCCGACCTCGAGGCGACTGAAAATCTTGCCAACAGCGAGAAGTTCCGGCAGATTGGCGGAACCCGCATCAACTGCTGGGGCGATACGACCCCGTGGGGGACGCCGCTTTCGGCTGAGGAAGAGTACGGTCACACACGAGTCTCCGGAGGGCACACTGCTGGCGACATCGTCGACGCGGGGAGTGGCGTCGGTCGTCGCGGCGGTGCCGCGTTCTGGAATCGACCAAATCCCACCGAGAGTCAGAGTGCGGTCAACGAGATCTTCGGCGACCAAGCGTGGTACCTCCAGGGGTACTGGGCGCTTGGCGGCGTCGAACTGCTGGCGTACTATCTGGGTGCCGACCCGGTTGATCAGAACGGCGACACCAACACGACGGACCCCATCGGGGACATCTACCCGAATCGGTATCGCTATGGCCATCTCGTCGAGATTCGGAACCCCACCTCCGACGACTGGATCCCTGTCAAACACCACGCCTTCGGCCGCGTCGCCGCTGAGGTCGGGAACGTCATGCCAGACGAGAGGACGGTGTACATCACCTCAGACGGGACGAACAAGGGCTTCTACAAGTTCGTCGCTAACCGCCCGATTCCGAGCTACAACGACCCGATGGACATCGAGGGCACGCTCTCCGTCGCGAAGGTGACCAACGACGTCTCGGGGTCACCCGCCGAGGCCGACCTCGAACTCGAATGGCTCGAACTGGGCAGCGCCAGTAACGCTGAGGTCGAGTCCTGGATCACTGAGTACGACGGGATCACGCAAGTCGACTACCTCGAGACCCACGCCGAAACCGACTGGCGGGAGGACCTCGACGCGGCGCTCCGAGAGGCCGACGAGGAAGTCGCCAAGCACGGCAATCAAGACTACATCACGGACGAGGAGATCGTCGAATGGGCCGAACAGTACGAGCGCCACGGTCCCGACAGCGTTGACGAGAACCTCCGCAAGGTTCCCTTCCTCGAGACGCGCGCCGCCGCCAAGGAGATCGGCGCAACCGTCGAATTCCGGAAGGCCGAGGGGATCGACCACGTCGACGATGCCCGGCCTGGCGACTACGTCTATCTCGGGCTCGCTGAACTCAACAGTGGGATGGCTGACGGCCAGGGCGATATCCAACTCGAACGCGTGGACGGGGGGATCGTCTACCGCGCTGAGATTGAACCCGACTACAACCTGGCGACGCTCGAACCGGTCGTCGTCGGCTCGGACGCGACCGACACGACAGCCGTCGCGAACGACCGGCCGCTGAACGTCGACAACGTCCTCGCGCTCCCGGACGGGCGCGTGCTCCTCTGTGAAGATGCCGATAAACTCGGCCGCTCCTATCCCAACGACTGTCTCTGGGTCTACGATCCCGAGGACACCGACACTGACCGCGGTCATGGGAACGAGGAGGACCGCGACGACGAGGATAATCCTGCACGGGACGACGGTACGGACGAGTAAGTCTCGTTTTGCGCGACTGCGGTCTCAACCCCCTTGTTTTTGCTCGATATCATAGCAAACACATCGGACGGGATCTGTCTAGTCGGTAGATAGGGGTGGACTGCTCTAACCTCCCACGGTCGGCAAGTTCCTTCCAATAGATAGATGGGAAGCGTGTCGTAGCCTCGTCTTCAAGGGGTAGTTTTCCCCGGGTCTCAGCGAATCGACTGTGAGCAAGCGCGTGCTAAGTTATCACATCGTCCGATCCATCCACAATCGAAATTTTCACATAGCCGCCAGGGTCAATCGAAAACAACACCCCTTGTGGGTCTGTTCGGGCGATGGAGTCCGCCTGTCCCAACCGCCGTCCTGGCTGATGACTCCTATTACATATCAGCCATGATACGGACACATCCCCTCGAACACCTGGAAGCAATTTTGGCCGTCGGTATCGGCGGGTTTGCCGGCTCGAACCTCCGATACTTAGTCGAACTATCCATCCCCAACTCGTTGGTGGCCACAGCGACGGTCAACGTCCTCGGGTGTTTCGCGCTCGGTTTCCTCATTTATGAAGAACTGTTCAGCGGGACAATCTCCAGGGCCAGTCGGACCCTCATGGCGACTGGATTCATTGCCTCTTTTACCACCTACAGCACGTTCATCACCGATGCACTCACAACCGCACCACTAGTGGCGATCGCTTATATTAGCGGTAGTTACGTTCTGGGTTTTGGAGCTGTCCTCGTTGGCCGGGAAGCAGCCCGATGGGTTACAACTGTAACACCGCCTGCACCGGAGGTGAGCGACTGATGGAACCCGCTCATCTCCTGGGGACAGGCGGGGCAATCGGTGCAGTATTACGTTATATAATCGACCAGTTGCTCGTGCACGATCGGTTCTCATTCTCAACGCTCGTGGTGAACGTCGCCGGGAGCTTCATACTCGGGCTAGTCGTATTCACCAGCCTCGATAGCGAGGTCGCCCTCTTCGTTGGGACTGGCGTATGTGGGTCTTTCACGACGTACTCCTCGTTTTCAGTCCAAGCCGTTCGGATGTGGGAGGGGAGTGGCCGTCTACGCGCAGGGATCTATGCGCTTGGCACGCTTGGACTGTGCTTGATCGCTGCTGGTACTGCTGCGGGTATCGCTACCATCCTACAGCTATAATTGGGAGGCTGTCGGCAGTTCCGAGATTCCATCTGAGATCTCCTCCGTTGTCTCTAACACTTCGAAGTGTGGGAGACGCGTTCTGTGACACGTTGAAATAGGTGCCGCCCAGCACTGCTGTTGTAGAAGCTCTCGATAGCGGTTCCGAAGTGAGAGGGTTCGGGGAGCCCCATTCAAGAAGTACCCGCAATCCCGTCGAAGAGCTCCGCGACTCGCCGCTTGATGTCGTCACGGATGCGTGCAACCTCTGCTGGAGACATCCCATCTGGGTCGTCTAAATCCCAATCACGGTTCTCCCCGGCCCATCCGGCGGGGCAGACCTCTTCGGGTGAACACCCCATCGTGATGACGTAGTCACTCTGCTGAATCTCCTCAAACGTCACCTCACGCGGAGTCCGGTCTGAAATGTCGATTCCGACGTCGTGCATTGCACGCACCACTTCATCGTGGACGTGTTCCGCAGGCTGGGTTCCTCCCGTAACGAGTTCAATTTCGTCTTCGAGATCCCGCTCTTCCAGCTCTTGTTGCGCGAACGTGTAGGCCATCTGCGAACGACCAGCGTTCTGGACGCACACGAAAGCGATACGAGTCGGTTCGGATTCAGTAGTATCGGTCATGGATTATGGAACTCTGTGATATTCTCGGTCTTCTTGGGGAGGTAAGTCATCGAGCAGTTCGATAACCTGTTGTTCGATTTCTGTACTAAGCGCCCACACCTCTTTACGGTCACTCGATGCGGGATCGATGAACCCCCAATCACGAACGACAACCCCCGTTGGAAGGTCATCGATCGAGAGTGAGCACCCCATCAACGCGACGATATCGCACTGGGATAGTTCTCGCGGAGTGATTTCACTAGGGGTCCGTGAAGAGAGATCATATCCTTTCTCGGCCATCACGTCGACGACCACGGGATATATCTTCTCAGCAGGGTCGGTTCCACCGCTTGTGATTTCGACATCTGTCCGCCCACAGGCCTCCAGCTGTGTTTCTGCGACAGCCGCGGCGATCTGGCTGCGGCCTGCGTTCTCCACACAGACGAATCCGATACGAACCGAATTAGTCCGAGTAGGCAACGTTGGTGACTCCTTCAGATTCGGGGAAGAGGCTGTCTTTTGTCGCAAGTGCAACGCGGACGAGTGCCAGCATTACCGGAACCTCGATAAGTGGTCCAACGACGGTTGCGAGCGCCACGTTGCTCCCGATACCGAAGACAGCGACTGCCACCGCGATGGCAAGTTCGAAGTTGTTCGAGGACGCGGTGAACGCGAGGCTGATACTCTCGGTGTAGTCGAACCCGAGGAACGCGCTCACGCCGTAGGCGATCCCCCAAAGTGCTGTGAAGAAGATGAACAGCGGGACGGCGATGAGGAGGATCTGTTCGGGATGCGAGACGATGTAGTCGCCCTTGAGCGCGAACATCACGACGACCGTGAAGAGCAGGCCGAGCAGACCAAGCGGACTGATCCGTGGGATAAACCGTCCGTAGTAGGTGTCGCGACCGACCGTGCGGAACGCAACCTTCTGGGTGAGATACCCGAGGAGGAGTGGGAGGCCGAGGAAGACACCGACCATCTGTGCGATGAGCCCCATCGAGACGTCAACGGTCGTCCCTCGAAGGACAGTGAGGAAGAGGAAAGCGTAGGGGACGAACAGTGCGATTTGGAGGAGGCTGTTGACCCCGACACAAACCGCACACATCTCCTGATTACCAGCGGCAAGTTCGTTCCAGACGAGCACCATTGCGATACACGGCGCGATCCCGACAATGATGAGGCCGGTCACGAATTCGGGGTGGCCGCCGAGGAAGAACACCGCTAGCCCGTACATCACGAACGGCGCAATGAGCCAGTTGAACGCGAGTGTTAGGCCGATTTCCTTTCTGGCTGTACGGGTGACTTGCGGGATACTACCATAATCAATCTCGGCCATGATCGGGAAGATCATCACGAACAGCCCGAGGGCGATCGGAAGACTCGTGCCGTGCCACGTGACCGCGTTCAGGACGGCGACGACACCCGGTGCGAAGCGGCCGACTGCGACGCCAAGTACCATCGCGAGCCCGATCCAGACGGTGAGGTAACGGTCGAGGACGCTGAGATCGTCGCTCACTCTTCGCTCACCTCTTGATCAGCGGTCGCGAACAATTCGTCTGCAAGGGAGGTGCTCGTATAGTAGCGCCAGTTGCCGTCCTTGCGGCGGTCGACGAGTCCAGCGTCGACGAGGTCCGAAAGGGCATGACTAACTGCGCTTTCGCTCACGTCGACGAGCGGTTCCAGCTCACAAACACAGAGTTCATCATCCGCCACGGAGAGCACTCGAGCGAGCCGATGTCGGGTTTCGTTTCCCAGAACGCTGAAAACGGTCGCTGTCGACTTATCGCTGAACGCGGCATCTGCGAGCTGCTGAAGTTCGTCAAGACGACATTCGACGTCTGTATCGCAGCACTTGCCGAGTTCGTCGGCGATGAGTCGCCGGAGCCGTGATTCCGTTTGGGCCATTGCACTCTGATTGAATATGTCTTCATATAGGTGTGGCGGTATGAACTGCTGTTCAGATAATTTGCAGCAGCGAGGAGAGGTACGGTCGGTGAAGAACTGCGGTCAGGCATAGGCCTCAAACTCCTGACCGAACAGGGCGAAGTAGCCGACACCGACCAGCCCAACAGCCGTCGCCACTCCGAACGCGAGTTCTGGGCCGGCGACGACCGTCGGAGTCGTGAGTCCGCCCACGTCGAACGGGAGTGTAAGACGCCAGTCACTCCCGTACAGCCATCCGCCGAGGGCAGCACTCGGGATGACGACCGTGTTCCGAAGCAAGTAGTAGGTCCCGGTCACGCGCCCCCCGGCGTCCGTCTCAGCGGGACCAACGATCATCGCCTTGTGGGCCGGGAGCCCGGCAAACCGAAGGCCGGAGAAGGCGAACAGCGCGACCAGCACCCACTGGTTCGCCGGCGCGTTGATGAGCAGTATCGGGAAGATCGCATAGACGAAAAAGCCGAGGCCGACCACTGGCTTCAGCCCCGTGTACTCTGCAGCTTTCGAGACGGGGGCTTTCGTGAGGATCGCGATCACCATCTCGATACCGAGGAGAACCCCGAAGAAGGCGGCCGGTTGTAGTGTCGTGCCAAAGCCCTGGAACCCCACCTCGAGGAAGTTCGTGACGACGATGACGAAGAAGACGTAGACCATCCCGTTCGCGAAGCGAATCAGTGTATCCGCAACCAGGAGCGGCCGCAATGTCTCGGGCATCTCCCGGAGGTCGCGCCGAATCTGGTCGAGTCCTTCGAAGGAGTCGCCGATCGAGTCTTCGCTCGCGTCATAGAGGAAGTGCTGAACGACGGTCGCGACGGCCGCGAATGCGATGCCCAACAGCAGGATGCGCTGGAACCCCTCGACGAACGAGGCCGTGATTGCCAGCAGGCCCGCTGCGAGCAGGGGGCCGATGAGGAAGCCGATGCGGCGGAAGATTTCCGTCGAGGCGAACCCCATCGCTAGCTTGTTCGGCGGAACGCTCTGCTTGACGATGGCGAACGTCGCGCCGAGGCCGAACGACTTCCACGCCTGCGCCAGGAAGAGACCGACGAATATCCATCCCCATGCCGGGACGGAGAATCCACCGACACCGATAGCTCCCAGTTCTGGTGCGAGCCACCAGAGTCCGAAGCCGATGGTCGTCACGACGGCGAACCCGGTGAGCGCGATTCGGGAGCCTACACGGTCCGAGAGCGCACCGCCCGGGTAGGGATACACCGCACTGATAAGGTTGCCGACGCTCCCGTAGAGTCCGATAACACCAGCCCCCGCTCCGAGGACGCGCATGTACTCCGGAATGTAGCGGCTGGTCATCTGGAAGCTGAGGCTGAACGCCAGCATCGCCAACGACAACACGAGCACATCACGCTCGAGGGCGAAAAACTGGCGGAACGATGCGAACAGGTCGAACGACTCAGTGTCTTGTTCGGTTGCCATGGTGGATCACGCGAGTAAGAAGACCGCGGCGCCGAGGACGCCGCCGCCGATGATCAGGTACGCTACATCCACGTCCCGCGTGAACAGGACGAACGTCACGACTGCGAGGGTAACTCGGACGGGATCAAACGGAGCGTTCGCGACTGAATCAGGCGTTCCGGTAACGACTGCGAAGGCGCTGAACGCCAGCGTCACCGTTGCGCCGACGATCGCCCCGACGACTGCGGCGTTGATCCCGAACAGCGCCGCCCGGACGACGTCATTGTCCCGGACCCGGGCCACGTACGGGAACGCGCCAGTGATAAACAGGAACGAGGGAGCGAACGCGCCGAACATCGCGACAAATGCCCCCAACACAGCCCACGGGAGCGTCCCGTATGTGTCGAGCATCAGCTTGCAGCCGACGAACGCGGTCGTCATCACCACGGGGCCGGGCGTGAGCTGGCCGATGGCGATCCCGTCGACGAACTCGGTGGCGGTCAGCCATCCGAAATTCGTCACGACATACTTCTCGATGAACGGGATCAGCACGAGTCCGCCGCAAAAGATGAACGATCCCGTATACAGCATGAACAGGAACAGCTTCACCCAGAGGTTGCCCCAGACGGCAGCCACGACAGTCCCGACTGCAGCGGGGAGGGGTACCCGCTCGCCGAGCGTCGTTGCGATTCGGGCCCGGAGGGTATAGAGCCCGCCGAGCACGAGCGCTCCGATCGTCCAGAGGGCGATTCGTGTGCCGTGTGCTCGAATCCAGTCGGGGCGGAACAGCAGGATGGCGATGGCTCCGGCGATGATGAACTCGATGACCGGGTTCGGGTTAACGAGAATCGTCGCGACGAGCGCGCCCAAGAGTAATGCGAATAAGCGGAGGTCGATGACCCACTCGTCGTCACCGAGGGTGAATGCAAGATCTGCTCGCCCTTCCTTGAGCGAACTGCGCCCCATCGAGTAGGCGGCCCCGGCGATGAGACCGATCACGACCGGATTCACCCCGTAGAAGAACGCCTGGACCGACGGAAGTTGCCCGTACGCGAAGTAGACGTACGACAGCACCACGACGATGACGAATGTCGGAGCCATGAAGGTCGCACCGGCGACCAGCGCCCCGAGATTCGCGCCGCGGACCCAGCCCATGAAGATGCCCAGCTGGGTCGACGCCGGACCGGGCAACATGTTGCAGATCGCCAGTCCTTCCATGAACGTCGATTCGTCGGTCCACTCTTTGCTCTCCTCGCCAATGAGTTCGTCCTCCATCATCGCGATGTGGACGAGCGGGCCGCCGAAGCCGACGAGACCGAGCTTCAGAAAGAAGCAGGCGATTTCGAGCAGTTTTGCGGGACTGGAGGTCCCCTGGTATCCTCCTGTCGCCTCGCTGGCCCGAGCTTCGCTCACAGCCGGCCCCCCATCGAGAGTTCGGTGTAGGCTCGTCGGTACTGAGGCGATCCCGTCACGGGTATGTCCTCCACGCGCCGGGTAAATAAATTTCCGTTAGCCGTATAGTGTCTCTAATATACTGAAACCGCCTAGTTTTTCCTATCCGGCTCCCGTCGGTCCGGTAACGAATGACCAGTCGCAAGAACGCGATGCTGACGACCGAAGACCGGCGGTGGTTGACAGGGGAGAAGACCTACGACGGACAGCACGCCAAACAGCAGCGGTACCAGCGCCGGAACGACATCCGCGAGCGCGTCTACAATTCAGTGCTGGATTTCACGATCCTCTTCGAAGACCTCGACGAGGAGGAGCGACAGAAGATCTTCGGAACGGTCACCGACGATGGTCGGCAGTGGGATGACACCTACCCCGAGTTCCGTGACGGGGTTCGTGATGCACTCGCGTTCTTTCTGCGGGGGATCGGCGTCTCAGTACTCATGCGCGCAGGATCGACGGGGGAGGCGCGCATCCCCGAGCTCCTACTGGAAACCGCGCTATCCAGGGCCGGACGCCGCGATGGATTCCTGATCGAAGAGGTAGATATCGACATCGACGCGACCGAGATCGCGGTGCCGGACGTTCTGGAGCGGCTCAAAGCAGGCGAAGAGCTGTCATCCGGGGAACTGTATCTGCTCATGGAAAGTGGGGCAGTCGACACGACAGCCATCCAGGATTGCCTCCGCCCGAAGCTCGTGGGTGACGAGACTGGAGGTGACTGATCGATGTCGATCACGACAAAACAGGAGATGTTCGAACGCGAGCTCCAGAAGCTCTACCACGCAGAGATCGAGATTCTGGATCTCCACAGTGATCTCGCAACGGCAGCCGCAAGCGACGAAGTCCGGGAAATTTTCGACGGGCATGAAACGGACACCGTCGAGCAAATCGATCGCATCGAAGTGATGTTCGAGGAACTCGACCTGGAGCCGCGCGAACGAGGGAGTCCGATCATGGAAGGCTTACTGGCGGAGAAAGACGAGTTCATCGCAGAGGTAGCCGACGACGACCTCCGGGATCTTGACGCAATCAGTATCGGGATGATCAACGAACGACTGGAGATCACGTTGCTCGACCGACTCATCATGCTCGCTGATGAACTCGATGTCCCGTCTTCAGTGGTCGAATACCTCAAGAAGAACCGGGACGAAGCTCAGGTGGCCCTTTCACGTATGCAGCAGTTCCTCGAGGAACGACGGTCGCGTTAATTGATCAAACGTGACTTCGAATAACGTGGGGTTAGTTCACATTCGAATCCACTTCTGCAAGAGCTTCGGTAGCAACATCACCTAATTCACCAGCCTCGATGTGTGAATACCGTTCACGAACCATCTCCTCTGAATTGTCGAGATACCGGGCTGCAACCGTGTATCCAAACGCCCGGACAAGCACCTCACCCATGCCCCGTCGACCGCCGTGCGGAGCAAGGTAATCGTGTGAAATAACGAAGAGATACAGTTGTCCTCAAATCCGGTCGGCACACACAGCACCAGAATACCCCGAGGGAACCGAAATCAACGGGATGCGTTTGTGCCTGAAGGGCCTCACGCTGACGATTCGAACCCGATCGATCAGTTGTGTCCCGAGTTACGCCGGTGCAGATTTTTTGCGCTCGGTGTATTGCTGCTCCCACTCACGTCGGGCCTCGATTTCACGATGGCCGCGACGCGTGAGCGTGTAGACGTTCGTCCGCCGGTCTTTTTCGCCTTTCTCGACGAGGCCCTTCTCGACGAGTGTATCGAGGTTCGGGTAGAGACGTCCGTGATGGATCTCTTTCTCGTAGTAGTCCTCGAGTTCCTCCTTGATCGCGAGGCCGTGGGGCTCATCGAGGCCGGTGATCACGTACAAGAGGTCGCGCTGAAATCCGGTCAGGTCGTGCATCGTCCTGCGTACTGATACGTTCCGCCGGGTCATACGTCTGTTGCCCCTCAGAGGGCGGTAACACCCCACAGACACCGAATCAAATACCTGTAATTTATACAAAGGACGGGAGAACAATTGCTGCGTATGGCAGACCTGATCGTCAAATCGGCCGTGAAAGAAGCGCTCGATGACCACAACGTCTCGGCGGATTTCTACGAGGCGCTGGACGACGAAGTAACCGAAATGCTCGACGATGCAGCCCGGCGTGCCGAGGCAAACGATCGGAAAACTGTCCAGCCCCGCGATCTCTAGGTCACCCGGGCAGAGTGTCGTCGAACACTTGCCAAGGCATTGTTTTCAGCAGAACCCGCGAAATCGGCTGTGGGACTTCTACATAATTTGTAACTCGGATCGGACGTTCGTGGGTGATATTTCGATAGCCATACACTTTTAGTCTGTAGAAGAGTACATCAATATGGTATGTCCCGATCGAAACTCATCGCTGGCATCGCTATTGTCGCTATCGTTGCTATCGCCCTCCGACGTCGCAAAGGGGAACAGACAGAAGCCGACAACTAAACACTCTGAGGATACCGATCGGGCGAAGAGGTGTGAGAACTGTTCAATGACGCGATGCGCCCGGAACGTACCACTCCGCCGTTCGAATTCACTCCCTGTTTTAAGGTGCTCGTGACTGGAAGGTACAGGTATGAGTGTCACAACGGAGTCAATTCAGGTCGAGAACGTGGTTGCATCGTCCGATATCGGCCAGGAACTCGATCTCGAAACGCTCTCCGAAGACCTAGGAGCGACCGACTACGATCCCGATAACTTCCCTGGTCTCGTGTATCGGATGCACGATCCAAAAGCCGCAGCACTCATTTTCCGCTCTGGGAAAGTCGTCTGCACGGGTGCGAAAAGCGTTGACGACGTGACGACGGGCCTCGAGCACGTCTTCGACGAACTCCGCGAGTTGGGCGTCGATGTCGCTGCCTCGCCGGCGATTGAAATCCAGAATATCGTCTCCAGTGCCGATCTCGACCACACACTCAATTTGAATGCCATCGCGATCGGCTTGGGGCTCGAAAGTGTCGAATACGAACCCGAACAGTTCCCCGGACTCGTCTACCGTCTCGACAATCCGGACGTCGTCACACTCCTCTTTGGCAGTGGAAAGCTCGTCATCACCGGCGGCAAGCAACTTGATGACGCCGAACAAGCCCTCACGAGGGTCAAAGACCAGCTCAACGATCTCGGGTTGCTGGACTGATTTGGCGACTCGAACCAAGTAGCGGATTCGCTGCCATTGAGGTTGCATTTCGCCTATCCTCCCATGCTTCTAGTGCCGCTTCGGTCTTGAACTGCTAGATTCCTCTCCCACGATATCTCTCGCTCAAATCTAGCAGATGACGACTGAAGCCCCACTAGACAGTACCCCTCGATGGCACCTGTAGGACAACATATATGCTGAAAAAGGACGTCCTTACCACCGTGACGGGTAGATGGCAGTTCGACGTTGAGAATCCTCTTCTGTACGTCTTCACGAACATCGTCGTCTGGGCAGTCGTTTCAAGTACTATCAAAATGGTTCTCTTGGACGGTGGCTGGCAAAGTGGAGCACTCATAGGGGGTGTCGGAGGTGCCGTATATGGCAGTTCGACATTCTATCTGAGATGGTGGAATGACGAGACCTAGTAGATCGGATAGCCGATACGTCAGTCCACTCCAGACATCGAGAGAATCTGCCTCGGCTTTCACCTGTAGGACTGCAGATAGAGCGGACTGGCGAGGATGAATTATAGGGATTAGCACAAGAATTCATAGATTCGACTGACATTCTATCTGGTAATTGGTTGAACTCCGCTGCTGAATGCACAGCGCGTATCTCCCACGCCGCTCTACAGCAAATCAGTAGAACTGGTCAGCACACATGAGGCGTATAACGAGCTCAAAGGCTATCACACATCGAAAAAATTTCCAATACGAATTTACACTATCCAATATGGCCCTCCTAGGAAGATTTGGAAGCGTCAGTGTTGACCGCGAACGAACGCTTCAAATTCTCCGCGTTATCGGCCTGTGTTTGCTGGCTTTTGGAGTTCTCGGCCTGTTCCAGGGAGTCGTTGATCCTTATTATACGGTACGCGAGTGGCTATCGACTTCTGGTGGATGGCGAGCATTTCTGATATTCAGCGCCGGAGCCGGAATTATAGCGTACAGTGCGCTTCTTGAACTCACACAGAGCAGAGCATAACGCCAGTTGCAGAACCGAACGATTCCTACGTCTACTGAACGAGCGTGTCATAGAACTCTTCCACACTATAGTCAGATTACGTATCGCTATAAACGGTAACTCTCTTAGAAGTTTGTGCACTTAGTGCACGGAGTTTAGAAACGGTTAGAGAGTGCCCTTTCGTTTCCGAATAATGATTTCTCGAACCCGTTCAACGTGGTTCGTCTCGGATTGAACGAATGCTGTGAGGATGGCTTCGACGATCTCGGAGCGGCTGACTCCGAGATCGTCACATTCAGCGACCAGTTCATCCACTTCTCGCACGATTTCCTCGCCAACAGCGACGCCGAACTTCTCTTTCGCCATAGCTACGACAAGCTAAGAACAGCGTGCACCAAGTGTACGGTGCTTTCAATTCGTTAGAGTTGATTCAGCAAGCCTTGTGAACCTTTCTATGACACCCTGACGTCTACTGAACAGGTAGTTCGCTGACTCTAGCGTGAGAGGAATGGAGAAGCCGTGCTGATCCTCTACGCCGGTCACGTTGGTTCTGACAGAACATAGATGAGTTGATAGCATCCAGATTTATGGCTGCCGTCGTGCAACAGTCGCCCGATGCCCTCCAATGACGACCGCAGCTTCACCGAGAGAGCTGCGGACTTCCTGGATAGTATCGGCCTCGAGGACTTGACCGAGGATTATCGTGAGGAGAACAACGCCGGTGATGATCGACTAGCAGACGCGTTCGACCCACTTCCCGACGCTCTCGCGGAAGTCCCCGAAGTCCACGAAGTGAACAAAGTGAACACGCACCGCGATGGCGACGACATTCTGGTTCCCGTCGTTCCGGTGATTTTTGAGGACGCGGGCGAACCCGCTATGGACACTGTCTGGGACGTGGGCGGAACTATCCTCGAATCCATCCATTCGGTCTTCGAGGAGTTCCACGTCCGCCACTACGACGTACAGTTCGCATACGCCGACGCCGACGAAGAGGAAGTCGTCTACCGACGTATCACCGTCCAGCCTGCACTCGTGGAGAGGTATCTCACTGACCCGGGATACACCCTGTCGGACCTGCGCGCCGACGTGAAGGCTGGGGACGATGGTGACGACGGCGTGCCACCCGTCTACTGGCAGCAGTTTGACGCCGAGTCGATGGCGTCGTCAGGCGCGTACGCCGGCGGTGGCGGAGCCGCGGTTGCTTCGGCTTGTGCTGGCGCGAGTGCCGGAGCGGCCGCCTCCTGTGCTGGCGGTGCGGCCGGTGCTGGTGGTGCTGCTGGCGGCGCCGGTGGCGCTGGCGGGTGCTGAACGTCGCTGAGCGCGCTTACCGGGGTGAATCGACTGGAGTCGATGTGCTGCACCCACTCTCTAAGTCGGTCACACCGTTATTGATAGAGGCCAGGTAGGTCATTGAGTCGCTGCTGAATACACAGCGCGAATCTTGCACGGTGTCTGGAGCAACTTTCTGGTGAGCGGTTCGGTCAATACAGACAAGGTATCTGTCGAACGGAGTAGTCTATAAAACAGGCCCTTGAGTCTCCCCGCGTTTTTTGCCATCTGGCACAGAGCGTGACGTATGAAAAGGCGTCAGTTACTACGACTTGGCGGTCTAGCACTAACCGTCCCTCTTGTTGGCTGTGCTTCGATAGGAGAACCAGAGAAGGAATCAGAGTTTACGTTCACAAAGACGGGCGAGATACCAGTTGAAGTACGCACAAGCGAGTACGCTCGTTCGTACCCCGGGCAAGAGCCGTTTGCTGAAGTTGTTCTCGGTGAGAACTCGCAAACTCCGGGCAATTTGTATGGAGTGGAGGTGTATAACGATTCTAGGAGTCTGGTTGAGATCTCGCTAACGACCAACCGGGAGTCCGATGACGGCGCGCTGGTATTGGAGGGCGAGGGAGCGATTTCAAATGGTGAGTACATGGTGGTTGCTATTTCGCGTCCTGCGACGTACATCAACACACTTGAGATAAGTGGAACTGGTGTGGATCTTCAGAAAACCTTTGAGGTACCACAGAGCGCGTGGAATGCAGCCCCGAAAGAAAATGAAGGAATCGGTCCAGAGCATAACATCCACATCAATAAGGACGAGATTGATGTAAGATTTGTCGGCGAAGAGAAGTAAACGTAACTGCCTTAGAGGACCACGAGATTTCGGCGGGGATAATTCATTTAATCAATAGGTTCTGCGGAATATGCACGCACATTCTCACAGCCGATTCAGAAAAGAGGGCTCAGGAATAAACGCCGCTGTGTGAAGATTACATCCTCTGAATCGATTACAAGCTTTCTGATAGGTAACGAGCAGTTCCCAGCGGGCTTGCTGCATAGATCGCGCATAGTCAGCAGTTCGTCGCGTGAACTGGTGATCACTCTGGAGGCGAGGGCCTGTCCGAACAGCTAGGAAGTGGGCTGGTCGATTGTAGCGGGCTTCTGGGGGTGTGTCCGTCGGTTTACGAGCATCAGCATGGGGAGCGCAGCCACCCCAGTTCCGAAGCTGATGATAAAGTAGTAAAGCGCGGCGAACTCCGATTGGGTGCCGCCGATATATGTGACTACCACCGGAGCGAACCATCCCCCGATGACGGCGCCCCCGAAGAGGGCAAGACCGCGGGCCCCACGGCCGTACTGGAGGAGCACGCCACAGACGTATGCCGCCGACACCGGCACAAGCAACAGCGTTAGTACTGCTTGGGTGGTCACCAACCCTGCCACAGTCAGTGGGGTCCCATACTCCGGCGGGGTCATCCCGAGATCGTAGTACATCGTCCCGGTACCGACGAGGAAGGTCACGGCGAGTGCCCCGGCGGCACCCCCGATCGCCTGCCGAACGGTAGCGGGGCTGGATCGAGCGGTAACGGCACCGAGCATCACGTAGATGATTCCGACCCGGAACAGCAGCGAGGCTAGCCCCTTCTCGTACCCAGTCCAAGGAGCGCCCAGCGCAACCGATCCCAAGAGCACGACGCCACCGAGTCTCAGGAGTGCTTGGACTCGCTGCTGCATGTCTCAAATACCAGTATTCCCCGGCAAGTGTTTTGTGCCGCCCACCACTCCGGTCCATCGAGACGACCGACCATAGACCAGTCAGTGGGTTCATGGAATGCGCTGTGATAGAGCTGTTTTTTGATGATTGTACCACGCCAATTCAGCATCAGTGTTTGGTGAACCTCTGTTATAACCCCGTTTTTAAATTATCATCGGCATCTGAGCGTTATCCTGCGCTAGCGCTTTCACCGGGGTTGGCGAGGAAGCCGCGTTGGTACCCTGCTACGAACGCCCAAGCGAGCCCACCGGCCCCCAAGCCGACCAGCCATTTCGACTCAATCTGTGCCGGGAGGCCGAGTGCGAAGAGTTCGCCTGCTGCGATGCTCAAAAGTGCGGTAATGCCGTCAAGATACCGTTGAAGAGTCCTGTCCATATCCGATCGATGGCTACCAGCCAACGTTTTGTTTACTATGAACAGTCCTGCCAGCACGTATCGCTATATAGTTCTCATAATAGCATTTATTAAATACCGTCATCCCGGCACGCATGATGGTCTCCCGTTTTCCCTCCAGACGGACGTTTCTTCGTACTGGCATAGTAGGTATCGTCGGTAGCCTCGCTGGATGCGCGACAATCCCAGGTGGACAGCAAGTGACCCCGCTCCCAAGCGCCGCTTCCGGATCCGATGACTGGCCGACGAACGGATACGACAGACGGAACAGTCGATATAATCCAGACGCAGTAGTTCCACGCTCTGACCCGTCTGTCCGATGGCGGCAATCATTTGATTTCTGCCATGAGCCGATGGTTCGGAATAACCGTGTCGTTATGAATGCCGAGGGAGACACAGTCGGACTCCGGACCGCCGATGGCAAGGTAGTCTGGCGGTCGCAATCGGAGCCGTGGGGATATCCAACGCCGACGCTTGGAGCCGACAGGGCGTATATTACGGGCCCGGAGTGCGTATTCGGTCTTGACCTTGATGACGGCGAACAGACCTGGCATGGAACTCCGTGTCACGGCGCGAACACCGCGAGTGGAACGATCGCTAATGGACGACTCTACCTGCAATACGGCGGCTATTTTTCAGCACTTGACGCGAACGGAGACATAACGTGGGCCTCTCCCCACGATGCTCGCGGCTCCCCCGCTATTCTCGATCAGACGGCATACGTAGCGACTTCGTTCACTGCTGAGGCCGTAGATTTGACGGGTGACCCGATCGAACTTCCCTGGCAAGACCCTGACGACGATACTCCTGCTCATGTGAGCGAGCAAGCAGCGACGAAGTGGTCGTTTCCCTCGTCCCCGTTCGTTACTGACACTCAAATCACGATCAGTCCGGCTGTTGCCGGCGACCTCGTCTTCGTTACGGTCACGGACGAGGGCGAACCAGGCGGCAAACTCCGTGCGCTCGACAGGGCATCCGGCGACGAACAGTGGAGCATCGCCGCTCCACCACTACGGCCTACGGAAGGGTCACCCCCGGAGCCGGTTAGCAGCCCCACGCCGCCAGTGGTGACGGACGAACTCGTGGTGACCGCGTTAGGTGACCGTCGGATCCAAGCCGCCTCACATACGGGTACTATCCAATGGACGAGGGAACTCGGTCGGGAGGTGACCGAACTCGCCGCCGGAAACGACACGCTCCTGGCACTCACACACGATCGGTCCGTGGAAACGACGGCACCGGCCCACACTTCGCTTGTGGCGCTCGATTTGTCCTCGGGAATCGTTCTCTGGAGATTGGAATTCGAGGACCATCTCGACGGGCTAGCGGTCGCAGCTGAGACGGTGTACATGACGCTCGTGACCGATCGGCAGGATACCGAGGTGCGTACCGAACAGCTCTTGGCACTTGGTTAGCACCGGCCTCGATCCAACTATTGACCATCTTATCCGACCGGCTCTCAATCCGAGCGGGGCAGTTGCTTCTGATATCAATCTGGACTTCATCGGGCATCTGTTGTATAGACAGCGCGAGTCTTGTACCAAATCTCAGGGAGCCGAGGACACCGACAGACACGCTGCAAGCTACATCGTGACGATCTGAAACTACTCGAACACGGTCAACACGAACTCACTCGACGACGTACACTCCACCCTGGTTGATCTCCGCTACCGTCTCCGGTTGGCCGAGGAGATACAATGCCCCGTCCCCGAGCGCGAGGGAGTCGGTCACGCCCATCGGGAGCGACCATTCCGCACGGCGCTCGCCCGTCTGCCGGTCATATCCGATGATCAACACCTGCCCATCTCGTCCGGTCTGGACGTATACTGACTCGGCGCTGACTACTGGTGGGCCGGTGAGTACCTTCGGCCCGATCGGCGTCCGCCATCGAGCATCCCCAGTCGCAGTATCGATCGCAAGCAACTCACGCTGGCCGTTCTCGTACGCGCTCGGCGTATAGAGGGTGTCATCTGCTACTGCTGGGCGGTGTGAACCCTCAACGTCCATCCGACTCCACACCTTACTCCCATCTGATAGTGACCGGGCCTCTAAATGCCCGGACTGACGAGCGCCCGTTAGGTATACTGTCTTCCCATCAGTGACCGGTAGGTGCGTCCCGACGGACGATGCAGTCCAGCGAACCGCACCGGTCCGTCGCTCGAATGCAATGAGTGGGTCGGCGCTGGCTCCGCCGTTTGCCAGCACCACCTCGTCGGTGACAGCGATTCCGACGACGTTCCCTTCGAGCGTCGGATCCGCTCTCCAGCGCTTCTTGCCGGTGATCGCGTCGAGTGCAACCACACTGCGACGACCCGGCACGAAGAGCGTACCATCGACGAGTGCCGGCGATCCGGTATCGAGCCCGCTCCCGGCGGCGTACCGCCAGTACGTCGATCCGTCATGGATATCGACCGCGATGATGGTCCCGCCGAAGGGGCAGAACGCGGTGCGGCCCGCGACAAGCGCCGGGGCAGGGTGGACGGGCGTCTTGACCCGCCAGACAGTTTCCTTCGAAGCGAGATCCACGGCCTCGAATCGGTGGCCGAACTCCTCGTCGTCTAGGTTGCGCCGTGGTCTCTTGACGACTCCTGGAAAGATGATCTGTTCTTGGGTGACGTTCGGTTGGGTCTGTGGGAACGTTTTCGCGGCGCGGAATTTCCGTAACGAAGCATCAGTGGTCGGCCCCGGTCTATCGGCTCCGTTCGTGCGGTGGGAGTCGTGCCCAAGAGTCGGCCACGGATCGGTACCCGCACTGGCCCGTGGCGTGATATTAGCATCGTGATGATGGATCCGTGGGCGGAGCCGATCCCGTAATGCGCTACAGCCCGCGATGGCGGTGAGAGAGGTAACCCCTATTGTTTGTAGGGCTTGCCGACGGGTAGGGTGCGGGCCCCTGCCTTCGCTCATGCCTGATTCATCCATAATCAATCGGTGCTGGCGGGGAGAGCTGTCACGACCCGATCGCTCAGTCGATACATCGGGTCACTCCAATTTGCCGAGTTCTTCGCCGCTATGTGCGTAGGCCACGTCGAACTGGACTGTTCCAGATTCTGTGTGAACGGTGGCGGTTACGCTGTGGCGTATCGACCAGTACGGATAGGAGTGGAACTCACGACGACGTGATGTGAATCCCCTCGTTGCCTCTTCGATATTGCCGTATGTGACTGTCTGTCTCCGAATTGTGTCCCCAACTTCGACCTCGGACCGCAACTCGATCCGCTCGACGGTAACGTCCCGCCGGATCGGCTCGAGGTACTGGCGGGTCGTCACCTCCGCACGCGCCTCGTCCGTCAGTGACCACGCTGTTGATGACGCGTGAAGCCGAAAGTCGTCAGCTCTGGTTGCGTGAGTCTCACTAGTGCTCCCGTAGTACTCGTCCGGTCGGTCAGGTGAACTCGCGCTGAACCCCGCTGACCCAACGAATGCCGTTGCGCCTCCACTCAGAAACGCCCGCCTCGACCACGACCGGAGTTTCTGGGCTTCGTCAGTCATACTGGTTTTCGCTCGCCCCTCGGAACCGCCTTCATCATCGTTCACGCGAACTCTCACCTTCATTAGAGATGACATCCAACCCGAGTACGCTGAGCGTTGCAAGTCCACCGACGACCGCCAGTCCAAGGAGCGATCCGAGCAGAACCAACGGCCACACCTCGAATATGAACCCGGCGCCGATGATGCTGCCTGCGCCGATGAGAGCCGCGACTGGATTACGAACCTCTCGGGGTAGATTCTCAATAGTCGACACCGAGGTGCCGTTACCGACCTGAAAGCCCGCAGAACCGCCGCCGAGACGGAGTCCATCTAACGCGAGTACCCAGAGTACTGTCAGTCCGACCAGACTCCCCAGTTCGGGCAACAGCGGGATCTCGAACGTCACCCCGACGAAGACGGGTCCTGTAGACAGGGCACCCAGCGTCAGGAGGTCACGGGTCGGCGCGGGCGCACTCACGACTCGCTCACCTCATCGGTGGCCAGCCCTTCGGTGTCAAGACTCAATGCGAACACGGCCGACAGCGCGAGCGCCCCGACAGCTGCGAGCGCGATATCGACGGCGACAGCGGGCCGCCCGGACAGGACGGGTTCTGAGTGACCGGTGATGGTCAACAGCACCTGAAAGGACAGGGCGCTACCGAAACCGAGCGCGAGCGTCCGCGCAGAACTCACGCCGGGACGCAGGGCCGACAGGAGGATCGCCAGTCCGGCAGCGAGGGTGAATGCTGCCGCCGTCGGTACGGGTATCGACCCAATAGCGGGAGTGAATCCGACGGTGAGCACTGCAGTGATCCGCTGGAGCGGAAGGGAGACCGCGGCGTAGAGTCCGACGAAGTGCCATATCGTCCGGATCGTCCGGCCGACGGCACTGTTCCACCACGACTCGTCGGCGAGGGCGTCCGGGAGCCAGTCGTTGGTCGACCCGGTCATGGTGCCTCCAGCGCGACAACGTTCGGACCGCTGTCCGTGTTCTCGTCCGAGTCGTACGCGGCGTACAGTCGGTCGCCAGCGACAGCGAGTGTCTCAGCAACCTCCCCGGGAAAGAACTCATTGGCGAAGCGACCGATTCGACGGCCATCGGCTGCGTTGAGCGCGGTGATTCCGGGCTCTTCGAGACAGAAGACGGTCCTGTTCGCGACGATGGGACTGCCCAGAAATTCGTCGACTTGCCAGACTTCATCGCCGGTCGCGGCGTCGAGTGCCACCGTCTCCCCGGTCCAGTACGACGAGACGAACACACGGTTGCCATCTACCGCCGGCTCGAAGGCAGCAGTTTGGTCCTCGCCGGTTGGGAAGCGGGACCGCCACAGCTCAGTTCCGTCGTCGGGATCGAGCGCGATTATCGGGTTCGATCCGAGGACAATCCGGTCCCCACACGCGATCTGCATTGTCGGGCTGTCGCCGAGATCGGGATCAAGGGAGTCGGTCCGCCAGCGAACCTCGCCCGTCCACGGGTCGAACGCCGAAATGCCATCTTCCGACTCGGTCACGAGTGTCCCGTCAATGAATGCAATTGGTAACACGTGCTGGTCGGTTGACCACTCGTGCCGGCGGCCGCCGGTAGCCACATCCACCGCGATGACGCCGGACGTCCCGGGACCGGTCGGGATAAACGCGGTCTCGTCGACGACGACACCCCCGCGCTGATCGTAATTGGTCCCTCGAATCCACGCCACCGATCCGGAGGTCGTGTCGATACTGACCAATCCATTAGACGTGCCGAGGAGCAGGCGGTCATCGGCGACGAGCGGTCCGACGTTGATCTCGCTGCCGTCGGGGGGCCAGAGCGTCTTCGTGTCGAGCCGCCACTGTTCGCGGCCGGTCGACGCGTCGAGTGCTGTCAGTCGCTCGTTTCCGGGAACGTAGACCGAATCACTGTCGACGGCGAGCGTCGGATTCCACGGTGTGACAGGAACAGCTGTCTTCCACGCAGTGCGAGCCTCGGTTGTGGGTGGCTCCGCGTCGGGAGCGTGTTTTGTCCGAGCCGGGGTTCGTCCGGGGACTGGCCAGGTGCCACCCGGAACCGCCGCGTCAAGAGTCGGGGATACGGGAGACTGACTGGGCGTATAGAGTATTGTACCGGTGGTTGCCGCCATTCCGACGGCTGAAAGGAGCCGGCGTCTCGTCGTGTGGAGGGCCATACCTCGTCCCACTCCTCGGTTCTTTGTATTGTTTGATAATATCGGTATGTACGGCTACATACCGAGGCGACGTCCAAAAGGTCAATCGGGGTATTGATGTTCGCAGTATCTTGCCTGTGAACCAGTATGCATTGAGATTGGCAGTCTCAACTATTATCACAAGGAGGGAATTGAGGCTACAGAAGGTTTAGCAGGGGCTGTGATGGGCAGTATTGGACGGATAGTAAGGAGAAATTACTTCAGATAGTCTCTCAAGTGCTGCTCCCATCGTTCTAACAACTAATCTGTCAATTCCTAAGATCGATAATAGCGTTGTTACATAGGAATCGGCAGTTCACCATCGATTCACACTACTCTCCGAGACAATCACCGTCAAACAAGTGACCTCGACGTGACTGTAGCGTCAGTCCTCAGCATTGAGGCCGAGAGTGGATTTTTCAGCATCTTTATACTGATGGCCTATCCCACTACCTGTAGAGAATGAGACGATTGAAGGGCAAATCTGTGGACGACCAGACAGCAGAGGACCAGCTAGAAGTTCTACAGTGGTTCGAGAATGGTGATGAGATATCCGTCACGCTCGAAGAGAAGGGCAGCATCTCTGGCCCCGTAACTAGCGTTGTTGAGAACGGTCCGTCTGAAAATCTCGAAGAGGTTCACGTACAGTTTCAAAACTTCGATAGTGGGTTCCGACACGACGATAGTGGACATCACACAGTCTCGATAACTCGAACGGACAATGGAGGGTGGGAAAAAGCCGATTTGACGTATTCTTGGACCGACACTGGACGAGTACGAAGGAAAACAGTGGATACCGTCGAGCACGTGTGGCCGAGCGTCAGTGAAGTATTGGGAACGACGGTTTTGTCGAGGGAAGAAGCGAATATCTTAGTGATGAGAGAAATGGGACTGTCGAAAGAGGAGATAGCTGAGTGGTGGAACTGTGAGGAGATGGCAGTCAAAGCAGTACTCGCAGACATCCGTGATACGTACCGCCGGGCCGAGCGAACCATGGACCGGTTGGAGTCATCGCCGATCGATTTAGACGGTAGAACGTTCCTGTCTATGAGTATGTTTACGGACGATAGTGGCGAGGATTCGAAATAAAGTAACACTCCACTCCATTCATCCGTTTCTACGTCGGAACGACGAATAGAGCGTCGGGACGATTAGTTACCACGAGCGTCTGAGGATCGGTTTGTGTAGTCGGCTCCCGTCTTATTCGCGCGTTCGCCAGAAGAGAGCGGTCTGAACGACTTCCTCTTGAGTACTATGTTCGTATGCCTCGTTCTGTACGATTGCTTCTACGTATTCCCGAACTTTGGTCGACTCTTCCACCTCGACGGAGCAGTTCATATCACTGTCAGAGACAGTTGACACCCCTCGGACGATGAGGTCCGCTATCGAATCAAGTTCTTCACTCCGGTTGATCAGATCACCGATCGCTTGCTCCACTATGGAAGTACCGACCAAGTCGACGGAGAGTGACTCCGGTTCGTTGCCTGATGCTTCGCCTGCGAGTAACGATAGTGCATACTGTTGGACGGTCTCGGCCACGACTTCGCTGACTGTACGGGCAGACTCAGTATCGTGAGTATCCATCGTGATCGCTGACTCAGCTAGCAGCAGAGTCAGCGGATCCAAAGTCACAGTAAAGTGTTCTTCATCGGTGAGATTGTCATCTATGCCAACTTCGTCTGGTTCGGTATTCTGACTCTCGGCGGGTTCAGTGGTATCGACATCGGACGTGTCTTCGGTCGGAGAATTTTCTCCGTCGGATTCTGGTTCTCGAGTGTCTTCCTGTGCGCTCTCGTCGCCTTCGGTTACAGTAGCCTCTCGCTCGGTTTCGTCACTCGTTTCTACTTCACTGTCCGGTGCACCGTCGGCCTCGGTGTTGGTATCTTGTCCCTGCTCCTCTTCGGAATTGTCACTACGACTTTCGCCACTAGATGTCGTGCGGCTCTCCTTCTCCATAAGACGTTTTGTAGCACGAGCAGAGATCATGTTATTCGGTGTGAGTGATGAACTGTCTATATTCTCGGAGAGATCCGTGCAGGTCTGTCCCTGAAGATCGGGGCCAGTGGTATCGATCAAGCCTGTCGGCTGCTTCGTTGCCTTCTCATCTGTTTCCTCTGTCAAATTCTCGTTAGCGGTCATGGGTTCGGTGGTGGTCTCCGGTTTGTTCCGTTCGTCGAACTGATTTGGCGCATCTAAACTCGTTGCCGCATCTGCTCCGTGGTGCAATAACGTAGCGATCTTCGAATCGTCGACTCCCTCCGCTTCGAGATTGGGTTCTTCGTGCCGGTCGAGCGACGGTACCGAGAACGAGTCGAGGAGGGCAGCACTAGCGAATCGCTGGAGGTTTTGATCTCCGCCAGACGTAACAGTTCCACCGTGTACCCACGAGGGGACCTGCCACCGATGTCCATCGTACAAGGTATGTTCGCTCGTATCTCCAGTCCCCCATACGACGCTGTCGAGGTGGTTGAACTCCTCGCCTGCACCGTCGTGAGAGTGAACGACAACCGTCTCTTGCGGATCGATACTATCGTGAACCGCTTCGAGTGTCCCATGTGAAGGATGGTTCACCAACTCGTAATCGTGAATCGTACATCGACCCTCCGTCATCGGTGTTTTGCCGGACCCAACTAACTGGACAACACACGCGTTCGGGTTGTCACGGAGGATTCCGAATAGCCGACCGCTGCTTCGTTCTCGTGGGATATCTGGGCCGGCGATAGTGATCACTCCTGGGTCGAGGCACGCCTGAGGATCGTGGAACAGCGAAATCTCCTCAACCCCCGAACAGTCGTAATCAAGTTGATCGTACAGCTTGGCTACTTGCCCGACGACACGGATAGGGACACTAAGTTCGTATTTAACGACCAATGCAGACAGTAGATAGGCAAATTGAACGCCGACTAAACCACTGGTAGTGACGAGCGTCGGTGCTCCGCCGTGGGCGTGTTCGAGCGTGGTTCCGAGTGCCTCCGTAAGGGATTCACCGAATGTTTCGTTCGTAGCAGCAGGTAGGAACAGCACGTCGATATCGACGAATCCGTCAGGTTCGAATCCTGGGAATCCACCGGCGCTACGGCAGGTAAAGTCACCTGTTGCAAGTAGATAGTGAGTCTCGTCGCCGTCGAAGGCACGAACGAGGAATCCAACTGCCCCCGGAACGTGTCCAGCAGGGACAGGATGGACCTCAATATCGGAGGCAACACTCGTCCAGTCCTCGATCGGTGTGACTGCATCGGCGACTGCATCTGTCGTAGAGAAGTCGGAATCTGAGCTCGCAACGTCGAAGACATCTTGGAGGATATCGGCGGTCGCGGCCGAGGTGTAGATTGGGACATCATCACGATGAGTGGTGGGGAGGGTTGCATAGTGATCGCGATGAGCGTGCGTGAGACAGATACCGGCGAGTTTGTCGGTTGGTTCTAAGAGGTCGTCTATTTGCACACGCGTTCCAGCGTCGATAAGTAGACAAGAATTGTGATCGGTGTCATCTTGTTCGAAACGGAGGAGCACAGACTCGTTACCAGCGTGGGGGTTAGCGTGGTGAAAGGATATTCGCACATCCACGTGGATAACAGCTAATAGGCATAGTTGTTACTGTTACAGAAATAAGTTGCCGGGAATGTAGGCGAACCGAGCTACAACCCAATTGGTGCCTGTCTCGAAAGCATTCAGCTATTGGTGTAGGGAATCACCGATTACAGGGGGCAAGTTGCATATTTTGAATCACCTGAGAGCCGCGTTCTCAAACGACCAATAGCCTGCGAGGATTCGAACAATCCCCACGCGACCAGATGACTGACGGGAAAACCGGATGGCTGCAGCTATTAGAGGATGTCAGAAAAACTAATCAGCGTTAGTTTAGAAAGGGGGTACATGAGCGAATATCGACAGGCGACACTTCGCGTCAACGGATATTTCTTCGATACGTGGGCCATCAAACGGGCCTACACTCGTCTCGAACCCACATTTATTTCTGAGATCTCTGATTACGATGAACAAGCACTCAGCACACTTCTTGAGCTATTCTGTGATTGGAGTCCCGCCCGAATATATGACTCTCCCTCTGACGTGTATTCCGCCCTCAATACCGACCCTGCGAATTCTCTGTCAGCGCTTAACGAGGATGAGAAGCGAGACCTCTACCAGAACGTTTGCGCAGATGTTGCTCACGTCCTACGAGAAGATTACGATATTGACGCCACAGACGCAGACGTAAAGCGGTTCGCTAAGACGCTAACCGTCGACGAGACAAGCGAGGAATTGGCGGATTTTCTGCTTGAATTTCTCACAGAGTACTCGAAGTACTTGGCTACGTTCGACCCAGATCAAGACGAGGTTGCCACCGATGCTCCGCTACAGGAGTTCTTGAACGGGATTCGGGACCTTCCAGAGGAGTATCTGGACGCAAAGCACACCCAATATGAAGGACATCCAAAGGTTAGGGGAATTCGTCACCGGGTTGCAGACACCTTTCTATCCGGGAACGAACTCTCGGTCAGTCAGTTTCACGAACTCTGTGAGGAAGAAAATGCAAGACATGACACTGCAATCCTGACTGGTTACTCACCGTACTCTATTCTCGGGCAACTGTACTATGACTACGCCAAACTGCGGATCGATAGGTATCTCGACCGGCTTACCGCCTATTTCGCCGACGAACTCGATATCCAGAACCACGCACGTCACACGTGCAACTTCGTCGAACCCCGCAACCAACTCACACAATTCACGTGGATCGCACTACATCCGGGCGACGAGGACACCAAAGACGAGTACCAGCTCTACCTCGGCATTCGACCAACCAACTTGAGATACGGTCTCTACGCTGGAACCAATCTGTATGACGGTGACGAATGGGAGGACCGAGACCTTGAAACGCGCGAACTATCCGAATCGTACTCCATCGGCGATGTGGTCGATAAACTCGACGCGGTCAAGGACGAGTACATGGTTCTTAATGAACGCCGAGACGATCCCGAGCCGGTAGACTCACCGGAAGACCATTTCAAGCCACCGAACGACGCCGACACGCTTGTCCGGCAACTCGAACAGAATGGACAACTTGTCTTCTATGGGCCGCCAGGTACCGGGAAAACCTACACTGCCGAGCAATTTGCCAAGTGGTGGACCTCCGAGGGGCCGACCGCAGACGACGATGTCGAACAGTTCCGCGCAGTCACATTCCATCCGTCATTCGCATACGAGGACTTCCTCGAAGGCCTCTCAGCCGACGCCACAGACGAGGGAATGGTCGAATATGACATGGATGCTGGCGTCTTCAAGGCCATCGCTGAAGACGCAACGGAGGCCTACGAGAACACGGACAGCGAGGACCCGCCCCGATTCGTTTTAGTGATAGATGAGATCAATCGTGGCAATCTCGCCCAGATATTCGGTGAAACCATTACTCAGCTTGAAACCGACAAACGACTCGACGCCGACAACGAACTCACAGTCCACCTCGCCCACTCGGGCAAACCGTTCGAGGTTCCGCCGAACCTCTACATCATTGGAACAATGAACACCGCGGACCGTTCGATCGCACTCGTGGATGCTGCGCTGAGACGCCGCTTCCGGTTCATGTACTTCCCGCCAGACTACAACGCTCTCGCTACCCATCACGGATTTGATGACTGGGACGCCGTCAATTCCACCGCCGAGGCCGGACCACAGCGAGACCGTGTTCTGCTTGCGCTCTCCATCGATGCACTCGAAACGATTAACTCCCGGATTCTTGACCGCGCCGACCTCGGGAAGGGCAAACAAATTGGGCACTCGTACCTCTGGAATTGCGCCACGACTGATGATGTCGAAGCCAACGTTCAATCGCTGGTCGACACGTGGAAGTATGAAATTCTCCCGCTGTTAGAGGAGTACTTCTTCGGCCAATTCGAACGACTACAACGAGACGTGTTCGGGGACGAGGCCGACAAGTTACTCGATGTCGACCGTCGGCAAATCGCGGACTTCGAGGAGCAGGACCTGCGGCGCGCCCTCGCCGCGATAACAGACCATGCTGGCGAGATCAGAGAATCAGCTACTACGAACGCTGGAGAGCAGGATTCAGAGCGGACGGTCGATATTCTCAGCAACGCGGGCGTCCTCGAACCAGGTGACGTACTTGAATTCAATCGAGGACGGCTTCGGAACGGGAGTACTATCGAGACGGAAACGGTCGACCAGGCCCGTAGGGACCGACCAGAGTCGTTCTGGCGATGTGAAGTTACCGAGGACACGACCACGACTGGGGAGGTCCAGTGGCAGTACGATGACGAGATGTATTCGGTGTCAGCGGCGGCGAGAGCAGTTCTCACGGAGTTGACGGACGGCGAAATCGAGGATGGACAAGCGGATCACTGGATGCATCCGGAGTATGACGACCAGAACCTCTACCAACTGCGGAAAGCGGTGTTAGACGAATCCGAAGCTGTCGAGCACCACGGGTAGAACCGATGTCCGATACCAACAGAGCCGATGACGGGTCGATGGGTCGAACTGTCACGGACGAGCAACTATCGAGCGGTGACCAACCGACGCTGTTGAACCAAAGTCCGGATGTCGTTCTCTCAGAACACGATTCTGAACAGTTGGATGAGGACCTCTCAGATGCGGCTCACGCGTTCCTCACTAACGAACTCGGCTCGTCGCGGCTATCCGTGACATACTCGCGTGACGGCACCCCAACGTTACAGAGCACTCAGTATGTTGGGGTAGTCTCACTTCCAGAAGGTCCGACAGTCGAAATCCGACCGAAAGCAGCGGGACCAAACCTCCTATCGTTGTTCCAGTACGCGCACGGATTGGAAATGACGACCTACGAGCAACAAACGACATTGACTGCGGGCGACACATTCCTCGACGTCCTGGGGACGCTCTACACCACTGAACTCGACACGGTACTCAGTCGCGGCCTTCATCGTGAATACCAGTCCAAACAGGCCACCGAACGCTACCTTCGTGGCCGCCTCGACGTCCAACGCCAACTCCAGCGACGTGCGCTCGGTGCGACCCAATTCGAGTGTGAGTACGATGAGCTAACCTTCGACACAACCACGAATCAGGCCGTACTCTACGCTACGACTCTGCTCTCGCAGTTCGTCAATGATACGACTGTCCAGAACGAGCTGGCGCGCTACCGTCAGCGACTCCAGCGGCAGGTCAGCCTCCGTCACGTTCGTGCGGCCGAGTTAAACGAGATTGAGGTGACACGGCTCAACGACCACTACGCGGATCTGCTTCGACTTACCCGCCTCGTCCTTGACAATGTCTTCATCGAGAATCTACGTACTGGAGCGCGTGATTCGTTTGCGTTGGTGGTAGATATGAACGAGGTCTTCGAGGACGTGGTCGAACGAGTCGTCACTGCGGCGGTCACCGATAGGTCGGGGTGGACTGTCGAAACGCAGGCCTCGATTTCGGGTATTGTTACTGGCGGTGATCCACCAATTACGATGCGGCCAGACGTACTCGTTCGGGATGAGACGAACGACGTAGTGTTAGTCGTCGATGCGAAGTGGAAAACGCCCAGCAAGGTGAGTAATAGTGACGTGTATCAACTCGTCGCCTACCAATCGACCTACAATGTGCCCGGCTTACTCGTCTATCCAGAACAAGATGAGGGTCCCGCGACTACCTACAAAGTAGAGGACGCAGGGCCACTTTCTGCCATCGAGCTTCCGACAAAACACGCGATAGCCCCCATGGAATTCGGCCATCAACTCGTCGCCTCCTTCTCGAAGCACATGAACGACGTTCTCGCTCAGTCGTGAAACTTCAGTTTTTCAGTTGAACAGGTCTATGAGGCTGGTTCCATGTGGTCACTATGTATTTAGTGAACGTTCCTCGATTTAGAAGGGTGGATTGACCACGAATATCGCGACTACGAACAGACCAGAATAGGTGGTAGGGGTCTTCGTCTACCCCGAGTTTTTGCGTCAACTACGATGGGTCAGAACCAGTGCACCGACCGCCGCGATCGACGGTCGCGATATGTGATTGGTGTAGAGCGATAATTGAGTATCACGTGGACATTGGCAGCACGATGCGAATTGCAAAGTTCGCACGATTTGTAGAGTTTGTGCGGGCTTTACGAGTTCTAGATTGTCGGGCGTTTCCGGTAGGTCTTTTCAGAGCGTAGAGTCGAACACTATGTTCTGACTGTGGTGACTGCGGTTGTGGCATATGACTGGCATGGAACAATAGACGGGACGACTCACAGATCCATTATCCAGCGTCGCTCGATTCGTGAAGTTCGCACAATTCGTAAAGTTCGTGTAAGCTTTACAAGTCCCTCATTGCCGGGTGTTGAAGGGAGATCGGTCTTGAGAGTCCTTCGAATCATACGAATTGTAGAGGCTGTGCGAGTCGAAGAGTTCGTGCGGGCTTTAGGACTCTCAGGCGGTCGACCAATAGAAGTTCGTGCGATATTCGAGATTCGCACAATTCGTGCGAACTTCACCACTCGTAAAATCTTCACAGCTCTTAGAGTTCGTGCGAGCTTTATGGACCTCAGAGTGCCGGGCGTGAAGGAAGAGTCATTTCCCGAGGCTCTACGAATCGTATGGTTCTTAGGGGTTGTACGATTCGAGAAATTCGTGCGAACTTTCGATCTTGTAGGCCGTTGAGTGTTAGAAATTATGCGAATCTTAAGAGCTATACAGTTCAGGCGAACTTCAGAGCCTCTAAAATTCGTACAGTTCGTAGAGTTCGTAAGCCTCCTGCGAACTTTTATTATCCCCGGTTGAGACGAGGTGACTGACAGCGAACTCCACAGCCCCTACGAACGTCACGAATCGTGCGAATCGCAAAACTCGTACAGTTCGTGAAGTACGTGCAGTTCGACCTGGTGAGACACTATGTCAGAAACGCAGACCAAACCCGAACCTGAACCACGCGCAGTATGCCTGCCGATGCTCAAAGGCGGCTTCGGAAAGAGCATCTTCGCAAACACACTCGGCGGCGTCCTCGGCGAATTGCGAGGCCGCGACGTCCTCGTCGCCGACCTTGACCCGGCCGGACACCTCTCAACCGGGCTCGGGTACTACACGCGCGAAGACGAGGACGCTCTTGACCTCGGTGACGTCCTGCTCGACGACACCAGCCCGGCAGACCTAATCAAGCAGCCCGGATACGGGTTTGACTTCATCCCGAGCGTGAATCTCGAAACGGTGACCGAGGACCTCTCCCGCGACAGTGTGATGGCGAGCGATATGCGACTCAAGCAGGACCTCGTCGACCCACTGCTCGGCGACAAATACGAATACATCCTGTTCGACATCCCTGGAAGTCGGAACAAGCTGGTGAACAACGCGGTCGTTGCCGCGCCAAACGCCATTCTGCCGTTGAAGCCCGTTCCCGAGGCCTTGAATGGAATGCGGGAGACTGCAACAAAGCTAGTTGGTGAGATCCGCCAGCACATCGACTTCGAGATCCTAGCGGTCGTGCCCAACGACCTTCGGGCGCGTATCGACCAGCAGACGAAAGACCGCCGACTCCTCGAGGCAATGAACACCCAAGAGCAGTTCGCCGCCTATCTGCTCGCTGGCCGCGACGGCGTCGACCCTGACACTGGCACGCTCCCCGAGGACCTAGACGTCACACAGGTCCTCGACAATCACATCCCGCCGTTCGCGCGAGTCACCGCAGATGAATGGGCCGCAATCGATGCAGGCGAGATGGATCCGCCGAAGATACCGATTCGGCACTCCGCTGCGTTCGGCGATGCCTACGAGGAGCGCAAGCCAGTGACTGCCTACAATCCAGAGTGTAGCCAGATTCAACACTTCGAGGCGTTGGCAGAGATCATCGAGCAGGGAGGCATCCAGCAATGACCGGCTTCGATCTCGGTGAATCAGCCACCGACGACGAACCAGAGTCAGACGGAGACGAAGAGATGACGGGGACGGACGAAACCCGCGAGGGGGACGCTGGAAGTCATAATGAGGAAGAAAATAACGAAACGGAGAAAGAGGAGGCTGATCCCCGTGTAGAGCCCGCGTTTCCGTTCTCTGATGACCTCCGAGAGAGCTGGTACGTCCGCGACGAAATAGTGACCGAGTTCGAGGACGCGGTCGACTTTGAGGCGAAGCCGTTTCTCCGTGAACACGGCGTTCGGAACGAGACCGGCCGCGAGATTCAAGACGCCGCGATACAGGTGGCGAAGAACAATCCCGAAGAACTCGCCCGTGTAATTCTCGAAGATCGCGGTGTCGATATCGACGACGACACGTAGCGAACAACTTTATGACGCGTTCTCGTCGGCGCGGATAGATTGACTAGTAGTCGGTGTTGTACCACCATGAGAAGCCCGTGCAGTTCGTACGATTTGTACGAATCGTGCGAATCGTGCGAACCTCATTGGTTGTAGCATTTTGACGGTTCTCGAATTATCGACGAGACTACAGTGCAAACCCTGTTGGCGGAGAAACCGCCAGCAGGGTTTGCGGCGGCACCAATCTATGCAGCGTCACTCCTCTGTAGCGACAAGCAAAACTAGGGAACTGGCCGACATAGCACAAGTGACCGAAGTCACGATCCGGAATCGCTATTAAGAACAGACCGAATCGATGGGAATCCACTAACTGTGGTATCGAAATTGGGGGTCGATGGGGAGGAGCGTTTCCAGATATAATATGGATGTCAAGAATGCTGATGTTCATGGTGGTTGGCTGTCTAGAGGGTAGTGATGGAGAACCCGCCATCGTCTCGGCCATTACCGACGTATGCAGAGGAGGTCCTCGAAGCCCTAAAACCCGAGATTGAAGCGACAGCGAACGGGCTTCCGCGGGATCAAGCCGAGAAATACTTAGACACTACAGGGTTCGAGCCAGCGACGATTGAAACTGCTCTCGACCAACTTCTCAACAATGGCTACGTCTACATCGTGAACGACTAGATCCGGCTTACTGACAGCGATAGTTGAGTGGTGGGTTCTCCGTACGACAAAACAGAACCAGCAGAATTCAATTGCCTTCTCTTAGTGCAGGTTGAGTGACGGTGCCCCCCACGTTTCCGTCGTTTCCATTGTCTCTGTCGTCTCTATCGTCTCTATCGAACCCCACGTTTCCGACGTAGCATTCGGCCCCCTACGTTTCCATCGTTTCCGACGTTGCTTCTAACCCCATGTTTCCGTCGTCTCTATCGAACCCCACGTTTCCGACGTAGCATTCGGCCCCCTACGTTTCCGTCGTATCTGTCGGTCCCTACACCCCACCCCAGATTTCCGTCGTTCGTGCACTGTCGACGGAACAAAGTAGTCTACAGGCAGAACAGACCGAGTGCCCCGGAGTCGCCGGAAGACCGTGTTTTCCGTAGTGACAAGAGGTCTTTAGTCTCTCAAATCACTTGACTTTGAGGCAGTTCACTCGCGGGCCCAGTCTTGCAATCGGCTGTCCTCCAGGATTGTCTCGCGAACAACTTGAGGATCTTCGATTAGTCGGTTCTGAAGGTGGATGCCGCCTGCACTTCCCTTGTTGATTTTCTCGATTTCGACGACACCAAGGAACGCTTGTTCCTTCAAGATGTCTCGAAACCGGCGAACGGAGAGAACGTCCATATCGAGGTGGTTGCAGATTCGTTCGTACTGGTCATACACACGGCTTGTGAGGAATGCTTCGTCGTTGGAATTGACGCTGAGTTCGGTCAATGCAAGCAATGCCGCCTTTGCCTGTGTAGGCGCTCCACTTACGAGTTCTCGGAAGCGGTCTTTTTCAGCGTGTTGCTGTGCCTGCCGAACGTGCTGTTCTGTCACCTGTTCCGCACCGTCTTCGTAGGCAACCTCACCGGCGTGGCGAAGGATGTCAATCGCCTTCCGAGCGTCGCCATGTTCTTGGGCTGCGAAGGCGGCAGAGAGCGGAATTACGTCATCAGACAGAACGCCGTCGTGGAAGGCGTCCTCCCTATTGAACATGATTTCACGGAGTTGGTTCGCATCATATGGCTTGAAAAATAATTCCTTATGCTGGAAGCTGCTTTTCACTCGTTCGTTCAGATTATCAACGTACTGGATTTTGTTACTAATCGCGATGATGCCGACGCTACAGTCGATTTTCCCGGCTTCCTCAGCTCGGGAGAGTTTCATTAGAACGCTATCGTCGTCCATCAGGTCGATCTCGTCGAGGATGATGATGATAGAGTCAAACTGTGCGTCAAGGGTTTCCCAGAGGAGTTTATAGTATTTCGACGTACTGAGACCAGTATGTGGGACGGTGGTGCCAGTGACGGACTCGTCGTTCAGTTTAGCGGCGAGCGACGAGATGGCTTGGGTTTCTGTGTTGTCTTCTGCACAGTCGAGGTATGCTGTCCCAATGTTGACACCGTCATCGGCTGCGTTTTGGGCGCGTTGGGAGACGTGTCTTGAGACGAGCGACTTTCCCGTCCCAGTTTTGCCATAGATCATGACGTTTTCTGGAGAATAGCCGTGGACGGCGCCGTTGAGTCGTTTCGCCAATTTTGCAATTTCGTCGTCTCGACCGACGATTCGGTCGGCTTCTGGTACGTGACCGATTTTTAGGAGGTCTTTGTTTGCGAAAATGTGATGCCCGGAGTCAAAGAGTGGGTCATTAACAGAGTTGGATGAAGGGTCGGACGTCATTGAATAGGTGATGATGTGAGCGGTGGCCGTATAAAACTAGTGGGTTGAACCACCCCATGTTTCCGACGTTCTTTTGCTGATATCGCAACCGTCAACACGTGAAACGCTATAATTAGTTATTCGACAGTAGCACCGAGTTTCCGACGTAGGGCAGAAATATGGATGACGGCGGCGGGATAGATGTTGACGGAGTCGCCCACCCACACACCCCACGTTTCCGTCGTAACTCATAGAAGAGGAAGGCCGCCAGTCGAAAGTATGGTTCACGGAGAAGAGTTCCTCACGAGAGATACCTAAAACTAGAAAACTGTAGGTGGATATACGATCCTGAAAGCCTCTGTTTCAGCCGACGAAACGAAGCAACTATCGTTTCGTCCGGAAACGAAGTCTACTTAATGGTCCGTTCTCGCTCAGCCTACTTTAATCTATGTGCTTTAGTCCTCCGCTTATGGTTTCTTCCATATTAGTCCAAACATATAATGAACTGGTTCGAGAGCTGTCCGTGTCCTCCCTTCCGTTGTTACGAAGAAACGACGGAAACGTGGGGGGTGTGGGTTTGCCAGTCCACACCGAATATCTTTCACCTGCTTTCCGATACGTCGGAAACGTAGGGTGGGGGTCTTCCGTCTCTGAGTTGCACTCGTCCGGGTTGACTTGACCCATTCACACTGAGGGGTGTTGGGCAGACCGGTTCCTTTCACACTCTAGAAGTGTGGTCTGCTACGCTTCTAGTGGCGCTGAGACTTTCGCCGACCATTAGCAACCGCCATCACTTATGAATATCCGTAGTTATTCGTCCTGATCGACTGGACCTTTATATTTGGAGGTTACCTTCTCACCTTCCCGCCACTGCCAATAGTAATAACGGTTGTCGTTGATCTCCTTGATCGTGATTGTGGCCTTCGACGGAACGTCATCTGGGAGTTCGTCCGGCCGTTCTTCGATTTCATCTTCTCCCTCTTTCTCGGCAAGACGAGCTTCACGCTCACGGTGTTCAGCGAGTTCCTCAGCGTAACTGGCGACATGACGAAGGAGTTCGGGCGAGGATTCGTTGAGGGTGTCGACGATGTCGGTAGGGAGTTCAGCTGGGGGTGTTGGTGGCTCGTGGGACATACTTTGAGTGTGTTAACCAACATTACCGCTGGACCCTTAGGAATGTTGGTTAAACGACGAACTCGCCACTAAGACTTTCGCATCCATATATCGTCGGCTTCACCTTCGTAGTTAGCTAACCCCACGAGTTCTCGGGAATCTCTGAGTAAAACAAATTTCAGCAAGGTCGAGAAGCGGTGTTTTGGATTCCGCGTATTGACGGTATTTAAAAGTGAAATCGACAACAATTGGTGGAGGTGAAGTGAGGGTACTTAAATGAATAGTTGTATATTTTACCTAAGTTCGGGGACGGCGGCCGATTTGGAAAAATCAGGAACCCTATGGGTATTGCGTGAGTATCTGATTGTATGGCTGGCGAACAGGAACAGTCGAGGCAAACCAACGAGATTGCTGGTCACCAGTTAGATCTCTTCGAGAGGTTATCCGATGATGATATAGAGCGAATCGTCCCGCTTAGTACGCTAGAGACTCAACACTACTGCGAGCAGAAAGCACAATTTGCACGCGCTGAAGTCCCAGATGAAGAAAGCCTTCCAGAACGACTCGTTCGCGCAAAGGCCCAACACAGCAAACTGGTCAAAACAACGGGGGCTACTGATGATGATTACGGTTTAGCCGAGGTCTGGTCAGATATACAAGAAGGGAACGTTTCCTTGTTGTATCCACCGTTCGCTCACGAGATCGTTAATATGCTCTTGGTTGGGCGGCCGACCTTTATTCGGTTTGCAGATGGCCTCCCAACCCAGTTGACGCTTGTTCGAGGTGTGACTAAAGAACGCTACCTTGACCAACTCTTTCCGAATGAGCAATTCCTCTTGTGGTGCCACGGGAACTTACTTGATCGGATTGGATTCGATGTCTCGGAACTCTCCATCCGCTATCTCAAATATCCCCAGTCCAAATTCAATGCGGTGGAAGTGAGCAGAGCCCAAATGCTACTTGCAGCCAAGGACGGCGACGATATCACCGTCCAACTTGACGAGAATTCAACACTCCATCCAAATATCCGTCAACACCCGCTCGAATACGAACGAGATACCCAGCGTGGCAAGCAACTACGAGACTATGTAGCCTTCTGGCGCGACAACGGCGAACCCTCCGGTGCAGGTCACTGGAAGCAATGTGCCAGCTGCCGGTTCCGAACGGATTGTGACTTAGCACTAGCGCAGGGAGAAAACCGAGGGTGAAATTTTCATGGCCAACGCAAACAAGAAACAACAGACGCAGTCGACCTTAGAACCGCTTCTGATTGATAGAAGGAATAGCATCGGTGGAGACTCATGATTGGGCTAACTGTCCTGCCGGAAGTCACGATGCAACGATGTCAAGGCCAACAGCTCCAAGATATCGTTCGCTATTTCGACTCCGACATCCTCTTCACTCCGTCACAGGTCCACGAGCCTTTCCTCAAGCAGCAAATTGGAAACTCAGCGGAGGTGATGACACAACCGCTCCAACTTGGCCGCCCACTCGAACTAATAGAAAATAATGGCATCAGGTTGGTTTGGATATCAACCCCCACAGATCTCGAGAAAGCTATTGCAAATAAACAGAAACACCGAGAATACGGATACTCAGATACGTATCTTCTGTCCGATCTCCTCGCTGTTTCCATCGATTTGGTGAATCTAGATGCGAATCTCGAGGGTCTCGAACAGTACCGTACTCCCCTCGTTGAAAATGATGCGTTGGGTGAGTTCACTCACCTCACCATCGAAGCAAATCCAGACTACCGTGCCGAATGGCATGGCGTTGATGTCCAAGGCGTCATGCCTGGAGCTAATGAACAACAAGGGACCACCCATACTAGCGTTGCACACTTCGAACTACAGGCAGACGGCATTGTCGGCGGAAAAACCAGAAAGCTGAGTAAATTTGGACTCCGAGCCGTTGACCAAGTTGGTGAATCGCGGGCGGAGACGTTGAATAAGGCCGGAATTGAGTCGAGACAGGGCCTTTCGACAGCGTCAGTTCATGAAATCTCGAATTTGTCTGAGATTGGTCAATCAACCGCGCAGACGATGATCGAATCTGCACAAGTGATTGAACAGGGTGAGATACGGAAAGCCCCAAATGCAAGTCTCCCCGATGGCGACCCGATCTTCATCGACATCGAGACGGACGGCCTCAATCCCACGATTATCTGGCTCATCGGCGTTCTACTCCCCGGTGAGGAAGACCGATATATGCCGTTTATCGAGACGGACCCGTCACAGCCAGAGGTGGCCCTTGAGGCGTTTCTCTCGTGGCTTGCCGAATTTGGGCGTGGTCGTCCAGTCGTGGCTTACAACGGCTGGAACTTTGACTTCCCAGTCATCAACGAACATATCGCAGACCACTGCCCCAGATATCTCGATCTCTGGGAGAATACGTATCGGTTCGACCTCTACGACTGGGCAGTCAACAAGAACAACGCTACCCTCCCCGGATTAACGAATAAATTGGATGATGTCGCTCAGGCTCTCGGATGGGAACCACTCGATACTGGCCTGACCGGGGCTGAAGTCGCCCGACTGTTCCAGCGGTATGCTGAAAACCCCTGTCCGGCAACGGAGCTAGATTGGGAGCGACACAAAAAATACTGTGAGGACGACGTTCGAGCCTTAGCGTACATCTACGACCGAATCCAGGAATCGACAAACCGAATGACGACTAGTGGGAGTTCTCGCTCGTCGATGGCAGACTCCACGTCACAAGGAACCCTGAGTGATTTCTAATCCATGACCCAAAACCCAACCCCGTCGCTCGATGCCGTGCTGAATACCGATACCCTCGAAGAAACCTTCCCAGATTACGAGGAACAACTCGTCAACACAATTGCGGACCCCCCACGACCAGCAGACACCGTTCCAGCCGAGGATGTCTTACCACCCGAACTCGCCGAGCACCTTGATAACGACCTCTACACTCATCAGGCCAAGGCAATACAGGAGCTGAAAGACGGCAACAATGTCACCGTCGCGACCTCGACCGCGTCTGGGAAAACCTGGGTCTACACGCTCTATTACTGTCTCCAAAAAATGCGGAACCCAGATGCCAGGGCATTGTTCCTGTATCCGACGAAAGCATTGAGCGCCGATCAGGAAAAAGCGGTCAACGACTTGCTCAACAAGTTCGATATCGACGCTCGGGCCGAAACCTACGATGGCGACACGAAGCAGGACCGGAAGAAGCTCATCAGGGACCGAGTAGACGTGATTATATCGAACTTCGCAGGGATCAATCAGTACCTTGACTCCCACATGAAGTGGCGTGATGCTTTCCGGAACTGTGAACTCATGGCCATCGACGAATGCCATACTTACACAGGCGTTCACGGGATGCACGTCGCGTGGGTCATCCGGCGACTCCGCCGACTTCTCGACCATTACGATTCCGACCCACAGTTAGTTTGTTCGACCGCTACGATAGGGAATCCTCGTGACCATTCGGAGAATCTAACCGGTGCAGAGTTCCAGGTGATCGACGAGGACGGTAGTCCGCACGGCCGTCGTGAGATCGGATTCTGGCAACCGCCGATACAGGAGACAGACGATGAGGTAGTTAGCGGATTAGACGAGGACGAGGTTCTTCCTTCGATGCGGCGGAATGCTGATGATGAGGCTGCAGGTACCCTTGTGCATCTCGCAAAGAACGATATTCAGACGCTGATGTTTACTGATTCCCGCCAAGGAACTGAGATTGGCGTTAAACGAGCCATCGAAGCCTCACGGAAACATCCCGATGGAAAGTACATTGACGTCGAACCATATCATGCAGGACTCAGCAAAAAGAAGCGACGCGCAGTTGAGAACCAGCTGAATGCCGGACAGGTTGACGGTGTAATCTCAACTAGTGCACTCGAATTGGGAATCGATATTGGGTCAATGGATGCAACGGTGCTAGCTGGATATCCCGGAACGAGGCAATCCTTTTGGCAGCGCATCGGACGTGCAGGCCGGGGGAATACCGACTCGCTGTCAGTATTCGTTCCGCAATCCGATGCAATTGACCAGTACATACTGAACAACCCCGACTACGTGCTTGAGGATAACGTGGAGGATGCTGTAATCGACCTCTCAAATAATCCGGTGTACGCGAAGCACGTTCTCTGTGCTGCATCTGAACGCCCGCTTACTGAAGAGGACATCAAGTGGTTCGGACCAAGAGAGCGACTTGAAAAAGCGATTGGTATGTGGCACGCTGCGGGACAGATGGTTGGTGATTTAGACCGCGGCGCACAGTATAATGGGACTGCTCGACCCCAGAGTGACATTTCGCTGTACGCGACTAGTGACGAACAGTACGATGTGAGACAGGTAGATGGAGAGATCGACATGGAACCCTTGGACAAAGAGCGTGTCTACCGCGAATACCATCCCGGTGCGTTGGTGCTGTATGATGGGGTCCAATACGAAGTGCAGGACGTTGTCGAGGATCGACCAAATCCGTACGTCACGGTAGAACGCTCGAATTCAACGAATTACACCCAGGCGATACACGACAAGCAGATTACTGACTTAGAGGTTGAACGGTCGTACGACCTTGGAGATGGATATCAACTCTGTGCAGGAATGGGAACGGTGCATATCGATTACAGCGCATACAACGTCATCGATATGCACTCCGGAGAGATTGTCGAACCGATGGTTCCTATCGATCTAGATTCCATTTCGCTACGGACACAGCTCATGTGGATTTCGTTCCCTCAACAAATCATCAACCGGGTCTTGAGCGAGATCCCCCAGAGCTCTTATATCCAGCCGAGTGAGGGCGCAGGACCTACCCCTATGGGTGAAAAAGAGTACACCCTCGTTGGTGGACTCCACGGTGGCGAACACGGAATGATCAAGATGGCACCGTTGGAACTCCGGCTAGACAACAGCGACATGGGCGGACTGTCGACACTTCGCCATCACGAAGTAGGGACACCAGTTTGGTTCATTCACGATGCAGTTGAGGGCGGTGTCGGGTTCTCACACAGCGTCTACGAGAACTTTGAGACAGTCGCTCAACGTACCCTCGAGCGCATTGACGGATGTGACTGTGGCCGCGACGTGGGATGTCCATCTTGTTTGATGAGTAGCCAATGTGGAAATCAGAACGAACCGCTGCACAGACTGGCTGCAGTTAGTCTACTCCGGGCCGCCCTCGAGCAAGTTGAGAAAGCAGATTAATTCCCGTCTGGTTCTCTAGTCGATGCATTAATCACCTCAATGATTTCTTTTGCCGTGCTGCCAATCCGGTCAAGCCGATTTTGGATCGACGCCAAATCATCTTCCTACCATGCAACGAGATAGAACGCCGAGCCACTCGTATCGAACCCACAATACCGACCGACGATGTACGCGACGGCTTCCGCTTTGACCTCGCGCCTTGCCCGCTCTGGTTCTCCGAGAGATCCTTCGGTCGCTCCTCAATCTCCTCTTTGTCGTCTTGCTCAGCAAGCCGCCCTTCGCGTTCGCGACACTCGGCGAGTTCCGCGGCGTAACGAGCGATATGTCGAAGTGCCTCTGGTGAATGAGTCTCAAGCGACTTGGCGACGTTGTCCGGAAATTCTTGCAGTGGGATTGATGGCGAGTGGAACATGAGGCCATGGCCGTGTTAACCAACACGTCGTTGGAAGCGAAGTTTTGTTGGTTAATAGCCTGAACACGCGAGGCACATCTCATCCATCCAACCCAAATACCAACCTGCCGCGCTCGTTTACGGTCGTTAGTTAATCCAATTATCTATCTTATTGAGACCTCTTCAAGGACCGCTACGGTTGCTTGGAGTTCCCTTCGTCGGGCTTCTCGTTCTTCGATTTCCTGCTCCAATTCGAGAATCCGCTCTGAAAGCCGTTCCGCCACGTCTGCTGTCTCCGGAAGACGTCCATCGGGGCGTGGGACGTTTCCACTCTGAATCTCAATATCGGCTCGTCGTAGATGCTTACAGCCACCGCTTGGCTGACGCTTCGTGAAATCGGGACACGTACACGTCTTGCTCGCGACGTCGACTTCGTAGGTGTTCCCCGACGCCGACTGCACCTCGTACACACCACCTTTCCTGAGCAACGAGATGTCCATTTCCTCCGTTTGAGCACGCTTGGTACGAGGATCGCTCTTTTCTTGGAGCTCTTCTTCGCCTACCGATAGTTGCTGAACAGCTTCTCCGGTAGTACTGGTCGTCGAGATAGCAGCGACAACGCCGCCATCAGGAGCAATATCATTTCGTTCGTTTCCGCCTCGGTCCGTCTCTTCAATCTCGGTTGTCTCGTTTCGTTTGGACATGGATTCTTCTGGATCTATCCGACGTGACGAACTCGATCACGCCGCTACCCTTGGCGGCGGGAAAAACAACTCCTGGGACGCACGACAGCGGAGAACACTGCTAATTCATCCTCCAGAGAGACAGTCTCGTTACCCGTCGACGGGTTTGATGATCTCTTCAGCGGTCGACCCGATTCGACCAAGGCGCTCTTGAATCACCTCCGAGTCATCGCCCCGCCATGCAGCGAGATAGAACGCCGAGCCGCTCGTGTCGAGTCCGAAATACCGACCGACGATGTACGCGACGGCTTCTGCTTCGACCTCTCGTTTTGCCCGTTCGGGTTCATCCCCGATATCGAAGTGGAGCAACGCGTGGGCGTACTCGTGGATCAGCGTGACAGCGAGGTCTGCTTGGTTCGATCGGGCTTTCGCTTCGACGACTGGCTGGAGGTCGTGTAGGCTCCGGTACTTACAGACTCCCTTTGCGTCGCCATGGTCCCAGTCGTCAGCATCGACGATGCGTACCGTCACACCGAGTTCATCAGCTGCCCCTTTGAGCGCTGGCACCAGGCCGCCGGCGTCGCCCATCGCTGCTGTCTCCAGTTCGGGAAGCGGTTCTCCGTCCGTCTGCGAGACGTCGAACACTGGTGCGGGCTTGAACCCAACGAGGCCTCTCGACCACTCATCCGGCGGCGTCTCGTCGTACTCACAGCCGATTTTCTCGTGGTAGCTGGGCGAATTCTCACACTCGGGACATCGCTTGGTGATGATCGGTGCCCAAATCCAGATGGCCTGTTCGCCTTCCTGGACGTGCCGATCGAAGTCGTTCCGCCACGTGTTGTAGCCTGCGACCTTCGTTGCCTCTGGATATTGGAGCGTGATGAGGAGCGTGTTCCGATGGGAATAGTCGTGGAAGCGACTCTGGACGTCCAGCCAGTCTTGGAACTCCTCGCTGGCCTGCGCATCGTCGACGTGGTCGACGAGGTCGTCGATCCACGCTTCGATGGTACTGTGCATCTAGTCGCGTCGGGTGTCGGTCTCCTCGAACGAGACCGACGAGTTACTGGTCGTAGCCATGATTTTCAGTAAATCGCGTTCACGGCGACTGCGTCGGAGTAGGACGCGCCGCACCCCTTGGGGCGCAAAAACACTCGTGGCGTCACGCCGGTGGGAGGTAGACGCTCTGCTCACCGGCAAGTTCTTCGAGGTGATTCCGGTGCCGGTGGGTGAAGTAGCAGTCGTAGCTGCAGTAGCCACAGATGTCTCCCGTGTCGTACTCTGCGACGTGTGGACCGCGCTCGGTCGTCCACACGTTTGTGCCACACTCGGTACACGCTGCGCTCTCGATATCGCCCGGTGACGGACCCTGATACGCGATTTGGGGCTCGTCTTCCTGGGGTGTCGACTCGGGCCAGATGCCCTGCGCCTGCCAGAACGCACGAATCTGGGCGAGGCCGTGGCGCACTATCTTGCGAATCGTCACATGGTCGGCATTGCGACCGCTGTCGTCCCACCCGTCGGGCGTCCAGAACTCGCCGAACTGTGCCCCACGATGGATACCGTTCCAGTCAAGGCCGACGATATCGGCCGGTGGGTTATCCGTCAGCGTCGGGCGGGTAAGCTGATTAATCACGCTGAGTTGCTTGGGCGGGCTTCCACCGAGAATGTGGACGCGACGGCCACGCCAATCCACAGGGTCAGAGAATTCGTGAGCAAGTCGATCGGCGTAGCCGCGGGAGTACCCGACGACGAGATCATCGGGGACTGCGCGAATCGCGGCACGGCACTTCGGGACGATCACGAGGTCGGCATCTGGGTAACTTCCTTGAATTTCGCGCGCGGCGGTAACGTATTCCTTGACCTCGTCGACGTCGTAGGCATCACCGATCACACCGACCTGCGGTTCGTACTCGAAAAAGCGCTCGACGTATCGATCGAGGTCGGGATTACGGAAGTCATTGTCGAGCATCCCGACTGGTAGTTCCAAGTCTGTGTACTGGTGCTGTTGGTAGGTACAGTCTTCGCGAAAGCCAGTGAGAAAACCGAGTTGGAATGCATCAAGCGCGAAGGGAACGCGGTGAAGGAACGCTACGTGGTCGGCCTGCCGGGCAGTTGTAATTTCGGTTGCGATGCGACTAGTCGGACGTGCTGAGAGCGCCATCTCGAATTACCTCGAAGACGGGGAGTGGTCGCCCCGCACCCCTCGGGGGCAGAAAAACCAGTCGCAGACGCCAACGTTAACCAACAATGTCCGTAGCTCTTTCCCTATTGTTGGTTAATCCTCGAAGAGACACCGAGTGGCCGCATCCTCGCCTGTAAGCGTCCGTTGGTCGTCGGCAGTATCGGCGAATAGGGTCGCTTGGTCACTCTCGGCCGAGCGCGCTACTTCGGGCCGGTCGTCAACGCCGAACTGGTCTGCCTCCGGCCGGTCCAGTTTGGAATCACGCTCACGGTGGTCGACCTCAGCGCCGAAATCTTCGAGGGATGTCTCGACGTTTTCTTCGACGACTTCAAGTCGGCCGTCGTCTCCAAACGCGGTCTGGTGCCGAATCTCGATTTCTGGTTGATTACTCATGTTCTTCGAGCCTCCACCCGCCAGAGGCTCGAAAAAACTCTCCGAGAGACGGAGGGTTACGCCTGCTCTGCGCGAATTTCTTCTGCACGTCGTTTGAGCCGTCGGAGGATTTGGATGCGATTCTGGTGGGTGTTTTCGTAGGCGACACAGACACGGAGGGTGTCCATGTCGTCTATCGCCGCAATGCTTGGATCGATGAGCCGGATGTTTCGCGGCTCAAGTCGTTGTTCTGGTGAGAGTCCATTCGATTCGCCGTCTCTGACATTGCTCACTTGTTGTCGCCTCCGCTCCTGTCGGAGGCGACGAAAAAACAACCGAGAGCGATTTTTGGACTCTACGCCGGAAGACTACATGAGACGTGTTTCGAGGTGCGGATGAAAGAGCGCGACCGAACTAGCAGTCGCGGTCGGTGTACCGCTGGCGCTCCGGCCGAATCCCTCCAGTGAGGACCTCGCTTTCGTAGTTATCGCCGACGCTTCTATCGAGATCAACGAGTTTGAACACGCCGTCACCGGTCCAGCCACAGTCGGCTGAACACCGTGCGACCGCGTACGCACCTGCACCCTCACCGAGATGGATGCCGTTGAGCGTGAGCGCCCTATCGCACACTGGACAGATGGGACTGACCGAGGTGTACGTATGCCCGAGCATCGCTTCAATGTCTGCCGTGGCGTCGCCGAGCGTCTCGTTGAGGACGCTGCCGACGGCCGTTTCGAGTGACTCACAGAGTGCCTGCTGTTCGGCTTCGTCCTCTGGAAGGTTGGCGTTCGTAATTGTGATGGTTAGTCGTGCGAGCGAAGCGTCGTCATTGGTGTTTTCGGGGGAAGTCATAGAGTTCGGAATCTGCTGTTGATTGTACTTCGATACAGCGTGGCAGAACGGAGCGAGGTCGTCTCAACGTGAGGCATGCTATTCGGGGAGGTCACGTCGGCCAGTTCGGTAGCACCCCCAACACGGAAAATCGCTGGAGAGGTCCGCACAGTCACAGTCTGGTTCGTCTGTCTCTGCTACTTCTTCTGAGGTCTCCTCGTGGTCGTGAGAGTGGCTCGGAGTCTGGACAGCCTCGCCACCGTCGGCGAGAAGTTGGTGATGACGGACGGCGTCGAGAATGGGTTGGCGGAGCGCAACAGCGACTCGGTGTTTGCACGCCCCGCTGTATTTTGCGTCTGCCGGGCACGTACACGCGGTCGGCAGGTCGTCCTCGATTCGGACGGTGTACTCGTGATTCTCCGGGTCGGCGTAGCTTCCATTCCGAACACGCACATCACCGTTTTGGAGTTCGAATTCAAGGGCTTCGTACTGGGCGCGTTTCCGGACTCTACTCGTCGTCTCTAGGTTTGCAAGTGGCGTTGTCATACTGTTCGTGGGGCACCGAGAAGTCGAGTGCCCCGCACCCTTCGGGGGCAGAAAATAATCCCGCTGTATCAATACTACTTAGAACCCCTTCGGGAAATGGGGAATACTGCTTGTCTTCTCATCTACGCTCCCGAGGAGACTCTTGTTTGCCCAGCTACGATACTACAATCTGGAAAACGCTACCCAACCGGCGTCATCGATACGTTTCGACCTTGACGCCGTCGACCGTTTCGAAATGCGAGTCGGCTGTCAAAATCGGCTCGTCGCGTTCGAGTGCTGTCGCTGCAATTGCGGCATCACCTTTCCCGATGCCCGGCCCATCGCCATCGTCTGCGTTCATTTGCTCGCCGAGCAGTCGACCAGCACGACGGGAGATACTCGGTGTCATCTCCACGAGCGGGTAGGTGTCGAGAATCGCTTCGACTTGCTGGCGTTCCTGTGCCGAGTTTGCGACTTTCCCCACGCCGATGTAGAGCTCGAGCAGGGTCATCGCGGGAATGACGAGGGGGACACCCGCGGCTTCGAGTTCTCGTTCTTTCTCGACGGCCTCCTCCCCACCGTTGATGACGTCCAGAACGAAGCTCGTGTCGACGATCATTCGAATCGTTCGCCGATTTCACGGACCTCGGCAACGTCCGCTTCATCTGCTGTCTCAATCGCGTCCCGCATCTCGTCCACCTGCTCATCATCGAAGACGTCCTGAAGGTCACGAAGCGAACGGTCGTTGATGAGGCGCTCGATGGCGTCACTAAACGACTCTCCCTCCTGCTTGGTTGCTTTGATGCGCTCGTAGAGGTCGTCGTTGAGCCGGACCTGGTGCGACATCCTTGTTGACAACGTTGACACCGAACGTGAATTAGTGTTTGGGTCACTCACGAAACCTCTCCGTCGACATTCGCTGCAAACGAGCTCAGTATTAGCATTCGTTCTCAACTGGCTCAAGAGTCCGAAGGTCTGCTCGCAGGACGTCCCCACGCCGGACGACGTATCGAGCGGCAAGCACCGGGAACCGACACTTCGTGAATCCGGCCGTCTGAATATCGAGTTCGTCGCCCTCCTCGACGTACGCTGCGAGTGCTCGAAGGAACTCATGGGTCCGCTGTCCTGCTTCGTAGTCGGGCAGGCCGTTTTCTCGACGCCCGTAGACCTCGAATGCGTCGTAGCCCCAAATTGAGAGTCGAGCGTGGTCGTCAACCTCCCATTCGAGCGTTCCGAAACAGTACGATTTGCAGAGCTCTCGAACTGCCTGTGCATCGGTGACGGTGACGCCGTTCGACGTTGTTGCTGCTTGGAGTATTGCCATGTTTCTCGGGCAGGGAATGCTGTCCCCGCACCCTTTCTGGGGTCGAAAAATTACTCCGAATGTCGTTTCTATTCGAATCCCGAATCCTCGTTTAATTCATTTGCGTTCGTCTCACTCCGCCGGTTGAATCTGGCGAGCCTCCTCGGCGAGATCACGAATGTACGCTCGAAGTACGTCCATATCTTCTCGGGCGTCGTCGAGCGTTTTCGCTTTCACCTTTGCCTTGATCTGGTCTTCATCCCGCGTCCCAGTCCCTCGCTTGAGTTTCACCGTGAGCGAGACACCGACGTCGCTCCGCTCGACGTACTCCGTGAGTGACGACTCGTCATTGGTCGCTTTCGATTCGTTGCTTGTTCGAGACGGCGAATTGGGTTCTGACATGATGCAGATGTATTACTAGTATTCAGTTGGCCGGTGCGACGGCTTGGTCGGACAGTTCAGGAAGGGCGTTTTCGATGTCGGTGCCGGTGAGTCGCCAATACCCCTCCGGATGTGAGCAGTCTAACTGGCTCACAACCCGGTTTTTGAACTCGGTATAGTGGGCTAGCGCGACATCTTCGTCGCCGGTGTAGTCCAGCAGGAGCGCAAGCGCGAGTTGCGCCGGGCCACTCCCACTGTATCCCCAACTGAAGCCCGAGGGACTGTGGTTCGCCAGTTCGAGACTCTGCTGTGGCGTCACCCGCTCTTGCCCGGGTTGTTTTTCTACGACAGCGCGTCCGCGCCGCCGGTAGCCGACGTAGACAACATCCTGTTTCTGGTTTGGCCGTGTCTGTTCGAGTGACTGCGAGTCGGTTGTTCCACTCATGGTTCACTTCGAGGGACTACTTCGAGTCCCCCGCACCCTTTCGGGGGCGAAAAACTCACCGCGGTCACTCTTGGCCTATAATTCAGGGAAGCGAGATCCCCTCGGCTAGCGAGATATCCGCTCCATCTCGCTTGACAATCCCCTTCTCAACAAGAGTGGTGACTGCCTTCCGGACAGTTTCTGGCCGGTCGATGGAGCTGTCGTTGTCTGCAACTTCCCGGCACAGAACCTCGATTTCGAGAGAGCCCGTTTGGAGATGTTCGATGACGGCCCGCTCGGTGAAGGCACGGTCTGCGAGTACTTCGACTTGTTTAGTGAACCCCGAGGGAAGCCCATCGAATCGCGTAATTGTCTGCTCAAACGTCATGAGGGGATGAGAGTAGCTGTACAGTTGGTGAGCCTCGACAGTCCCTGTATTGACCGGGAGTTGTGCCTCAAGCTCTTCTCCGACGACACTAAACTGCAGGCCAGACCGCACAAGCGCGAGCATATCTTCGGGGTCGTATCCACGACCTGCAACGCCTTTCAGGAGGAACATATCCTCTTTTGAGAGCGTGAAGCCAGCAACCGACTCTCCCCCGTATATTTGCTCTGCGCGTTCGCGCATCTCCGTCGAGAGCCGAAGCTTCCCAACGATCTGTTCCTCGAACAAATCCACCTGAACACCCGTCTCACCAGACAACTCCAGCGTCCGTCCGACATCCTCGAACTCCGAGGTCGGCTCATTCTTAACGACAAACTCCATATCGAGGAGAGCATCGCGAACGAGTTCGAATTCTGCGGAAACGCCGAGCACGAGGTCGATGTCTTTTGTCTGATCTTTCAGCTGGTGTGCAGTCATCGCACTGCCGCCGACAAGATAGACCTCAACGCGCTGGTCAAGCTGGTCATCTACATCTTGGAGGAATTCGGTAATCGCCTCACGGCCACTAAACGGACTCATGATGTCACCTCGTATTGCTGTTTGAGCGCCTCGATATCGCGTGTATTCGGAATATACTCCGAGCTAGTTGGCTCACCGTGAAGGAACGAAAGCATATCTTCAATGAGTCCAGTTACGCCGTACTCTGTTGCAGTTGCGCGTAATCGGTCTTCATCAAATGCGGTCGTCGTGAGTAGGAGGAGTGCGTAGCTCGTCCGCCGGCTATCGGTCTTCGCGACGAGGGTGTGACAGACGAGTTGTTCGACGGTAATCTCGGTGTCGAGTTCGGAGTAGAAGACTGGCGGTTGGTTTGCACCGAAGAATGTGAGTCCGTACTCTTCGTACCGTGCAAGCCCTGATACTGCCCCATTATCCGTATCCACTAGCTGTTCTCGGTCTTGTTTCGATTCGACGGACACGAGTGCTTCCGCGGGGGTACTCCACAGAACGACTGCACTCGGGGCGTATTCTCGCACTCGGTGTGCGTGTTCGTGGTCGACGAATGCGCGAGCGAATTCGACGAGGTTCGTGAGATCGTCTGCAATCTTGTACTGGGTTCCGTCTTTGGTAAGCATCGCACGCTCTTGCAGTGGTGCAAGGAGTTGGTAGACCCGCTGGCGTGTTATCGGAAGTCGGTCTGCAATCTCGCTCACTTTCCGGGGTTGGTCCAGAAACCAACAGACATGGAGGGTGCGTCGAGAGAGGAGTTCCGGGAAATCGATATGGGAGTGTTGGCTTTGGAGTCGCCGGTAGGCGCGGAAGACGGCTGTTTCTGTGGCTGAAGCCACTCTTCGATTGCGATTCCTGCGTTTCGTCACAACGAGGCCGTTCTGCTCTAACTCTTCGACCACTTCGTGGACGCGGCCCATGCTATAGCCCGTTTGCTCGTGAAGGGTTGTAATCGATTGGTCCTCGGTCAATGCGTCGAGGACTCGCAAATGCGCTTCCCCCATCATCTGGTAAGATATACTAAACCAGTATATAAGAGTCTTCGGCTTTAGTTTACAAATCCTGATTTCGGGGTTCGTTTTAGCCGCCACCACTCGAATATCGATTCGTAGGTTGCTCCACAGTAACTCGGACTTCATGCACCCCTCAGGGAGAACGAAAAACTCACCGCGGTCACTCCGTCATGTTCCCTGGCTAGCTCGGGCGCTCAGTAGTGAACGTCTGCTGGCACAATCCAGAGATTCTCACCCTCGTCGAGGATGCGGTCAAGTTGGTCTCGATGCCGAATACCGCTGCCGTGTTCGTCATACAGGAAGATGGTGGGGCCATCGTACGCGCCGACTTGGTGGAACGCATGCCGGGCAAGCCCGTCGTCACGCATAATCTCCTCGTCGCTCAGTTCCTTGAGCGCATCCCGTACCCGATCGAGATTCCGCTCGAACTCGCTCTTCGTCGCATCCCACCCACGCTCCAACAGTTCTTGCCCATCGTCGGACTCGACGGGCGCTGCTACTGGCAGGTCGCCCCATCGGGCCTTCCCAGCGACTGACGTGCCCGACTCGTCGAACGTCACGTAATAGTCGAACACTGCAGTTGCGTGTGGGCTGGTTCCGACGAGTTGGTCGAACACTGTCTTTCCAGTTGCGAGTGCGTCGTCTCGTGTCGATGCCTCTACCAGCGAGTAAATGACCATGTGCATTGGTTCTCACTTCGATTTGCCGACGCACACGACTACACATCGCGCTACTGCTTGGTGCGCCGGCACTCATTGCCGGCGCTCGAAAAACTCTCTGTGCGGCGGGCGATTCTCAGGACTCGGCTGCTCGTTCGACAGTACTGATTAGGTCGCCTGACTCGCAGTCGACTTCGAAGTCGACCGCAAACGCGTCTGATTTGTCGCTTCGGCGGTCTGCACTCGAAGAAAGCACCCTTGGGTGTCGGTTCGCCGCTTCCTCAACCGTTATGCGTGTGACGTGTTTGAATTTGAATAATGACGGAACAACGGGCTATCAATAGCCTGCAGGACATTCGGGAGACAAAATTGGAAACGTATGCGAACGAGCCGCCGTTGGTGAGTAAGGATTTCAAGTTGGAGGCGGCGGATAGTGCGGACTACAGTCGACGGTTTGTGTTCGAACTCCTGCAGAATGCGGACGATGAGATGCCGGATAGTAGTGACGAGTCACGCAAGATTCGGTTCGAACTGCGCGGAGACTGTCTGCTCGTCGCTAATACCGGCCGGCCGTTCGATGCTGCGGACCTGGACGCGATCACGACGCTCACGCAGACCACAAAAGGCGACGACGGTGATGAAGCCACTATTGGACACAAGGGACGGGGCTTCACATCGATTCTAGATATCACGTCGAACCCGGGGGTTTTCTCACAAAACGAGGGCGGACTGCTGGCCGCAGAGTTCGAGCGAGAACGAACGCGAGACGTAATCGAGGAGAAACTGCGCGAGGAGGGCATGGAAATCGATGGCGCTATCGACAACGTCCCGTTGATGCCGATTCCGTTCCCGAGTGAACCTAGTACTCGAGTGTCGGAACTCCTCGAAGCGAGGTATTCGACGGTGTTCCGGTTGCCGCTCAGAGCCGAGAACCAAGAACGGATCTTCGAGACGATCGAGTCGACGTTCAGAGAGCAGGTCACGCAGGAGACTGTTGCGTTGCTTCCGAAGACGGATCGCGTCGAGTTCGTCGTTGGTGAGCGACAGCGTATCTGGGAGAAGACCCAACGGGACTGGCGAGGGGAGACTGCCGCAACTGTCATCGGCATCGAACGGCGTGGCGACCTTGATCCGGACGCTCCTGCGAGGACGTCGGAGGAACTCGTTTCGTTCGCCCGTGAGTACGATGTCCCGGATCGGTCGTTCACGGGAATTGACTCGGCGATTCTTGAGGACATCGGAAAGCTACGGTTGAGCGTTGCCTTCAGACTGGAGGACGACGAGGAGACATCGCTTAGACCGTTGTTCGTCGGCGACGACTCAATGGAGCGACCGTTCGTCCACGTGTTCTTGCCGACCGAGGAGCGAAGCCCTATCCCGGCGTTGCTGAATGGAACGTTCCAGGTGAGTACGTCTCGACGGAGTCTGAATATGCCGACGAACCCGGAAACAGGTACCGTGATGGGGTTGAACGGCTGGCTGTTCCAGCGAGTGGCCGACCTACTCGCCGCCGATGTCCTTTCCTTCGTAAAAGAGACAGATACGACGCTCGGCGAATTCCTCCGGACGATCGACTTTACGGCGGTTCGCGCCGATGAGACGGCGCGGACGAATCCGGTGAATCGTTGTTTTGTGGAGGCACTCAGGGATGCGTTCGAAGGGGTAGCGTTTGTCCCCCAATTAGAACAGGTTGCGTCTGGCGTTTCAGGGCCCGACTTGGATTCTCGGCCACTTTCCGAGATTGTACTCCCGTATACGCATCCGGACGCAGAGCGATTAGGTCCGCTGACGGCGATGGTGTACGGGCAAGACCGCCTCAGGTTCAGGGACAGTGACGCTGACATCGAAGGCTGGTTCCCCTCGACGTCACTACTCGAACATGATGTCGCTACAATCCTAGAAGAGTTGGGGGCAACTCGACTTGAGCCGCAACAAACCCCAGCGGTTCTCGGTGCTGCCCCAGACGAGAATGCGATCCTCCAGTATCAGGAAGCGCCTGAGCGACTCACGGTCGACCCCATCGTGCTTGCGCTGGCAGAAACATGGCTGACGCTCACTGACAGTACGGACAAGCGACGGCTCGCTGAGGCCGCTCGGGCGGCGGCGGTGTTCCCTGTCGGCGATCCCAAAGTTGGCAAGCACGGCGAGTACTATCGACACGAGACGACGCCAGAGTCGGTCGAATGCTTCTTCCCACCGCAGCAGAGCGTTCCAACGGATGCACTCGCGGGAATTCGTCTGTTCCCGACTGAGCTCTACTACACGGACGGCTCTCGACAGGCCGATTCGGATGCCCGGACCGAGCTCCTCGACGGCGGCGAGTTCGAGAGCGTCTTGGATGCACTCTGGGATATCAATGAGTTCGGTTTCCAGGATATCGCCGAGAAGGGTGTCTTTCCGCTTCTTCCAGGGCCATCGTCCGGCGACGTCGACGATAGCTCGCTTCGCGACCCCGAGGTACTCAAATTCGTCCAGCGATTGGCGACAAGTAGCACAACGGGGAAACCGCCAGCCTCCCCGAAGGATCCGCTACCATATACGTACCGCAGCAACGAGCCCTATTACGACTTATGCCTGCTTCCAGTCCCAACGGCTGATGGTGGGTGGGCGCGTGCCTACGAGGTATACTTCGGTGCAAGCTGGCAACGTAACAAGCCCGCCGCAGGCCGAGTGGAGCAACTTCTCCAGACGGCAGGGGTATCGCCGCCGGTGTTGGCGCCGCCACGGGCATTCGGGCTCGACGACGCCGACGACTGGTCGAAGTGGCGGGAGTTCTTCCAGTGGATCGGGGTCTGCGAGCATATTCGCATCACACCGTTCTTCCATCCCACACAGTCCCACCGCTACAGCGCCACGGAACACGTCGATCCAGGGTCGAATTCCACGCTCGATCCGGACAGCCAGTTCAGTCCGAGTATGCTCTCCGAAGGCGATCTAAATGCGTACCAGACCAAACTAGAGTCCGCTGCGTACGATGCGGTGAGCGAAGACGACGGGGAGCGACCGTACATCTGGCAAGTCAACGGGCTAGAGTACGACCACGCGATACTTGAGGCCGGGAAGGACCCGGAGTTTGGAAAGTTGCTGATGGGTCACCTGTACACGTGGTGGGGGAAACTCTCGGACCATGCGGACGCAACCGTCGCGCTCTACTCCAATAATCGACTCCGATACCAGACGACCTACCTGTTCAATCAGGATGAGATCGAGGGCGTCCTGCCGAATCTTTGGCTCTGGCAGCTCCGTCGTGCCTCCTGGTTGCCGAGTATGCTCGGGCAAGTCCCCCCTGAAGACGCGTGGTTACTCAAGGACAAGGACTTACAGCGATACTCGGTCGACATCGACGACAGTCGACATCTGCTCTTACCGACGCTCCGCAGAGAGGTGTATCAGGAGTTAGTCGAGGACACCCCTGGTCTACTCGATGCACTATCGATTCGGCGTCGCGTAGAGACACGAACGCTCACGCCGCGCGACGCCCGAACGGTTGCAGAACGCATCAAATCAGTCGTCACGGAATTGCAGAGCGAGACCGAACCGGGAGGATACTACATCTCTGAAATCGAAGCGGCGTACAGTAATCTGAGCGAGGACCTGCCGCCACTCGACAACCAAGGTCAAATTCAATCGTCCGCGTGGGAGCCGGCTGAAACTGGGCTCGGCTCGGTGCCAGTCCCCTGCATGGCAGGTGATGAGTTACAGTTCCATGAGGCTTCAGAGGCATATTTTACGCGGAGTCACGAGGAGGCGTCGCGCTTTGAGGAACTGGCGGTTCCAATCTTCGCGTTAACTCGCGAGGATACGCCGGCGATTGGCAAGCACTTCGGGATGATAGACTTGGTTGAGGCCGTCGATGAGACGCCGCAGGTTGACGAGGAGCGTGTTGTGGCGACGGAGCGGTTCCGGGAGGAGTGGCTAGACGTGGCGGCGCCGTATGTGCTGTGTCGGTTGAAAGCGACTCGGAGCAGCCAACGGGAGGATGCAACTGGGCTGTCCCGGTTCGTCGATCAAGTAGTCGTTGTCGGCTCTCTGAAGGTCGTTTATGAGCTTCGGGATAGTCCGGAAGCGGCCCCATCGACGCGGCCGGCGGAGTACTTCATCGAGAGAGACGAGCACGGGAATCGGACGCGGGTGTACGTCGTCGCGGACAGTTCCGACCCGGTTCGGGACGCTCCAGTGGAAACGATCTCGAAGGCGTTCGCGGAGTATCACGGCCTGGGAAGCTGGGAGTCGCTGTACGTGCTCCTGCAGCAAGCGCCAGACAGAGCGGCGATGCAATCGCAACTGGAGGCGGCTGGCGCACCAGCTAGCCAGCGAGAACTTGAGGCCAGGCGGTCAGCATATGAGGGACGAGCAGAACAACGGCAAATCGAGACGGTCGCCAGCACGGAGTTCGACGGTGAGAAACTCGCGACAGGTGGCGACGAGTCGACCGCTACTGGCTCTGCCGCCTTGCGCGACACGTCATCGGAGACTTCGGAGTCGAGCGCAACGGTGCGAGACGGGTCTCGAGTACCGTCAGCCGAACAGTTGACCCGAATTGGAGATAGTTCCACGCTCGCGGTCGGGAACACAGATACTGGTGGCAGCTCGCATTCGGAAGCATCCAGAAATACTGGTGGTGATTCTGGAGCGTCGTCATCGCGACAGACCAAGGTAACGGCAAACTACATCGACAAAGTTGACGAGTTCGGGATGGAGGCAACGTACAACGCTGAACTCCAGCGCCTCCGCGAGGAGGGCTGTATGGAACCGGAGAAGTACGTCCACGACGTGCACACGCGTGGCCTCTACCTCGAGGCGAGAAACGACGATGTCGCTGGCCCAGTTCTGGAAGCATTGGAGGATCGGGGCGTAATCTCCAAGCCGTACCCAGGGTTCGACTTCTTAGTGGTGGCTCGTGATGCGAGCGAGCCAGAGCGGTGTATCGAACTGAAATCGTCTGGGTCGAACACGCGACGTCCGTCGATCAGCTGGAACGAGTGGAAGTCAGCGCGAAACGAAGACCTCAGAGAGGCGTACTATCTGTATGTCGCCGTAGAACTTGAATCCGGCAAGAGCGGTGACGCGAGACTGATTCAGGTCCCGAACCCGTTCTTGACGCTCGATTCGCGCGAGCGAACCGTTCGGTCACAGAGCCGAGAGGTCCAGGTGAAACTCTCGGAGTTCCATCCGGAAGAGCAAGAGGTGGTCGAGCGCGCAATTCACTGGAGGGAGTGAACACTCGAAAATGCCCAAGTTCGACGTAGGAATATAACGTCTCGACCTCGATTTCATCAAGGACAAGCCGACCCACGAGGAGGCTATCTATCGGGGGGCTAGTCGTCGAGAGTAGCAAGCACCTATGAAGAGCTGTAGGACATCTGTTTTGCTTCGTAACAAATTACCTATGACTGGGCGAGACTTGCTTTCTCGAAGGGTGATCCACCAGTCGGAAGGCACAACCCTTCTCGGATTTGAGTTCCTGAGATGACTCCACTCCCTATACTGGCTATACTCAGTATACTATCGGTCCCTATATTTATTAGGGTGGATGGTATATTGAGATATATGCGTCCCAACATTGACATCCCCTGGTCGATTCACGGGAAAATCAAAGAATACGCTGAGGCGAACGAGATCACGATAGAAGAGGCTTACATCGAGACGCTGAATCAAGGAATTGAGCAGCTTTCCATCCCGAATACCTCCAACTCAGTAACCTTCGAAGATGATCAAGAGTGGTTCCCGTTCGGCCATCGACAAATCCGAACACAAGGAGAAGAGTCGTACGACATCAACAACGTAGTGACCTGCTTCCCTCATATCTATCAAGGAAAACAGCCTGTTTGTATCCAGACGAGACGTCAGAACGTGTCTACTGAGAAATTCAAATCGTATCTGTCGTCTTTACAATCAACGGACTACATCACCCAGGATTGGTTCACAGTCCACCAATTAGGTGGTGCGTGGGTTGGAAGAGGAATGAAGAACTTTGCTCAGACGATGAGCAACTCCCAAGAACTGTTCTCGCAAGCTGATTTCCCGATGTATAAAACGGGGATTGTGATGTACGTAGCAAGTCTTCCCAGGGAGTCGGAATACTTGGTCGCGAGAGCAGAACTGTCGAGACATAGTGGTGGAGTGTCCGACCTCTCACTACGATTCCTTACTGATGGGCATCCCGTAAGTGGTCGAAGGTACTACGAGATCGCTTCCCAGTTCGAATTCAGCGAACTATTCAACGGTAGGGATACTACGCTTCCATCCTTAGGCACGCACTTTGGAGAGTCGCCGGAAGTAAACGTCGTTGATGTAGTCACTAAGTCCGACTCGAATCGAGACGAGCCGTGGGTGAGTGGACTGATTATCGAGAACCCTCTTCAGGAGAATCCTGAGTTAGTGAATCAACTCGAGTGGAACCGTACTGCTGATTCGGTCCGCGCTGAAGAAGCAGAAAGCACGGTCGAAACCTTACTCAATTACGACGAACTGTACTGCGAACTTGATCATCACCACCCCGTCTCTGACGACCATGACTACCGACTGGAAGGTCTCGGTGCAACATATCTTTCTCCGCTTTTCGATCGTAACAGCATCTGGAATGTGAGTCTTAGCGTGGACTGGTAAAACCTAGAACTATTGAGGAACCGGATTTCTCTCTAAACCGATAGAATCAAACTATTCTAATCCCTGCCGATATTTGTGCTTGAATATAATATCCAGAAAATCATAGAGGAATCACAGAATTCTATTCCTTTCCTTTTCGCTGTTTTTCTCGTCTTTGTCCCTCTTGGAATTGGAATACAAATACTTGCGATTTTATCAGGTAAATACCCTCTTTCAGATATTAGCTATCAAACTGCAAATCTAGTAATTAACTCTATATTGACACTCTCGTTGGTCTATTTGTATTACTCATCTGGCCAAACTCAACAAGACCAGTTGTCGGCTCTGGAAGCCCAATCCAATAATCTCGAGACTCAAGCAAAGGCAATTACTGACCTATCTGATATTCAAGACCAACAGTTAGAGATACTTGATTATCAGCGGAAAATGATGGAACAGCAGTATTCGCCTAACCTTGACTATACTCACATGTATACTGATGGAGATAATTTGAAACTAACCCTCACAAACGCCGGAGCAGGTATTGCGACAAATATACGAATAGAGGCTGCTATAGAGGCGTTTAGATCCGATCCTGTTGATGACGAATACATAACCTGTGTATCCTACCCGACTTTCTCTAGCGGTGAATCGTCTAACCTCATTTTACCTGACGACGAGGAGGAATTCAACTTTGACGTGTCACTGACAGTACCAACAGAAGAAGGTTTGCGTGAAATGGGGTTTGAGGATGGTTTAGCGTCTACTGATCACGATGCACTCGGGGGGCGTTGGGTTCGAATTCGACTTCTCTATCAGGATGCTGGTGGAGACCAAAAGACTCTGAGACTAGTTGAATATTCTCGAGATCTCGTAGGGAATCTTTCTCTCGGTTCTATCTTAGGATTTGAGCAGTACGGGAGAATCCCTGACATACATCTCTGCGACCGATGATCGGCTATCAAACCGATTGAGCCAACCAGGCGACGACGAGAACACTCAGAAAACGAACAGGATGAAGAACAGCAGTACAAGTCGAGTCGCAGTATGAATGGATAGCCGAACCATTTTGCTCCTGGAGGCGAAGTCTCAAACACGTATTCGATATTGAACGGCCCAAACAAAGAGGAGTATCTTCCAACCGGAATGTATCGGTTTGAGAGTGAGTGGGGCTTCGCGATCCAGATATGGAAAGCGAACAACGCCACTCGTGGGGCTTTCGACTTCCGCTCAGTACATAGCCGTCACATTCACACTCTCGGTCTATCAGCACTTGTAACTGCTGAGACGTAGAACCAAAGGACGACCATTTGGTGCATTACCCTCCGTATGTGGTATATTATCATCTACTGGGGTTTTCAACAGAGCCACGCTCGACAGTTAATCGACCAACCGAGAGAACCAGTCCTTTGTTAACCAACAAACGCCAAAATACGCGCTCGCCTGTTGGTTAAGAGTGATATCCATCTATTGATCTGCTTCAGGGTTCGGTCCGTATCGGGGTGTACTGCAGATGTCGCATTCCCACATTGGTTGACCACTCCATTCGTCGTCGGGGACGGTCTCGAAGTCGAGGAATCGGTGCCTCGTATCGCGGTCGCATTCACGACACTTGAGGTGCCTCCTGTTTGGTCGCTCGCGTTGGTGGCTGTCAGCCATGGTCTCTTCGACAGATTGCTGGAGTGCAACTGCGGGGACTAGCCACACGTCGTCTGCGTCCTCAAGAAGAGTCTCAAAATGGTCTTTGTTCTGAATCCTACGTCCGCTTTCGTCGTAGAGGAACGTCGTATGTTCGCCGTCGTGACGGGACTGCGTTGTGTCCTGCCACTCTGTCAGTTCACGGGCAGTCTCGACTAGCTGTCTACCCGAGTTGGACGTAATCTGTACTGCTTCGGGAAGCGAAGGCCACTTGTCTGCAAGTTGTGATGCAGGCTCCTCGTCGAACTCGGAGATTAGTTGGCAGTCGTCGACCGCGGAGTCTCTGTCGGCCTTCATGAGGAGGCCCGCCGCCGCAGTACCCTTCGCGATGGCGCTGTCGAACGTCGATGCTTCCACGACGAAATGAACGACGTGAAGCAGTGTCCATTCGGTATCAGACCTCGACTGTTCCTCCTCGGAGCTATCGAGGTGGTTCACCAGACAGAACCGACATTTGGTCCGACTCGAAGGAATAGTTGCTCCACAGGAAGAACACTCGCTCTCCGTTGCTATCGTCTCGTTTGGATATCTTGTAGTGACTGCATCTAGTCGCTGTTGGCTCGACTCCTCGTCGCTACTATTGGAGAGTTTGTCGTCGGGAACATGCGTTGCTTCGCCGAGTGGCCGAAGTTCTTGGTGGTCCGAGTCCCGCTGAGTCATCAAGTAATGTAGCACTGCTTCGTCTTCGTATTTAAACGATGGCCGTACGTCAATTCTCTATTGGGAACTACTATGAGACTTCTTTATCCAGATTGCAGCTCGTAATTGGCTCGACAGTAATGCTCAAGAACCGTTCGTACGTTCCGCAATCTTATACTCTCATCAATAGTAGGCCCTCATATGGTAGTCCGGGGTAAGGGTGCCCCCATAACGAGCTGTAAGACGGTTACACTCGGGGAGTCCGAGTACTTGCCGGACGAACGCGAAGTTAGACACATCGTCACTCAGGATGCGGAAGGCCCGGTCGAATGGGCGACTGAACCGATTGCGCAGTACGCTCATCAAGAATGTGTGAAAGCGGGGGCCGAGGCGGTACTCCCGACAATCGAAGACCGGTTTGACTCGCCCGTCAAGAATGTCAACACCGAAGTGCAATTCGATGATGATGGCGACTCCGGTGCGAGGATTGTAGTCAAGTATACTGTCTGGACGCAAACATGGGAACGGGCAGTAAAGAGCACGCCGAATATCGACTTCGATGATCTCGTTGCTGTGACTCCACAAAGTGTCCAGACAACCATTGAACTGGTGGGTGAGAAGTACTCCTGTGACGTTCCTGTATTCATTCGGACGACCGATGCCTCCCTTTTGTAACTTCTCAACGATAAATACGCGCTCTGTATTAAGCGATGATGACAGAGTCAATTCTAATTAACGAACCTACGAGGCTAACTTCTATTATAGAAACCTAAATTGGCAGCGTACACGTGTTCACACACCGAGTTCGTTCAATGTGTCGCGGTGAGTGCGGATGGTCACCGTCGAGACATTCGCGGCCCGTGCGACGTCTGATTGGACCATCAAGCGGCCTGCGTCACAGCCTGCTTTGTATAAACATGCGGCGGCGAATCCTGTCGGATTAACGCCTGAAACGGCACCTGCTGATTCTGCCTGTTCTGCTAACTGCCGGGCACGATTCCTGATTCGGTCGGGGATGTCGAGTTCGGAGGCTAACTGGGGAATGAATCCACTCGGCCTCACCGGTTGGGCTGGAAGGCCGAGCTCCGTATTCAGCGTCTGATACGCAGTCCTCACTCGGGCCTGCTCGACACGAGCTGGCTCAACAACGTTATCGAATGTTCGCGAGAGGCCGTTACATCGACATGCGCCGTGGACGCTTGCCGCCGCCATCGCCTCGATTGACTGACCCCGAAACAGGTCTTCATTCTGGGCGCTCCGGAAGAGCCGACATGCTTGGTCACGAATCGTCTCGCCGAGGTCGAGCGCGCTACTGATGCGACGGACTTCACTGAGGCCGTGGGCGAGGTTGCGCTCGGCTTTCGACTGGAAGCGCCCGCGGGACTGTTCCCGGCGGAGCCGACCGAGTTGTCGTCGCTTTCGCCTGGACAGGTCATTTCCGTTCGCGTCGGTTCCACGCCCGATTTCGGTCGAGAGGCCGCGGTCGTGACGGGCGGCCGTCAGCGGCGCACCTGTACGCGCTCGGTTCTGCTCGTCGTCACTGAACGACCGCCACTCCGGCCCGTGGTCGATGCGTTCGTCCTCAAGAACTAGCCCACACTCCTCACAGACGGTCTCTGTGACGTTCGTGACGACCCGTCCGTCACATTCCGGGCATCGGTTCGTTGCATCGTTCTGTACGTCCTCGTCGAATGCCTTCTCGTAGATCTCGCTCGTTGCCATGATACTCACGAGGGACTCCGTGAACCGGTCTCTCGAAGAGGCCCTCACCCATTGAGGGCAAAATAAACACGTCGCGGTAGGACAACAGCAGAGTTGACTGCTGTGGCGAAAGCCCGGCCGCGAACGGCCAGTCGGCCGTGAGCAGCCCGGACCGTGGAGGTGGTGGGAGGTGGCGGTGACCGCACCACACCAGCAAAAAAGGGCGTGCTCTGGCTATTCCCACCAGCGATCGCGCTCGGGGAATAGGATGGTCGTCCACCCGGTTACGGCGAGTGAGACACGTCCCTCGTACCAGTTCCGGGCCGCTCCGCGAATGGTTACCTGCTCGCCTTCCTCCATCCACGGCGCGTTCGAGTTTTTCCAGACCGTGACTCGGGTTTGTCCGCTTTCGTCTTCAATCAGGCCAACCTGTGCGATACTCGGATGCGATGGCTCCCACAACGTCTCGACACGCCCGGAGATGCTCACCTCCTTGCGATTCACGTCTTCGAGCCTGCCGATGGGGATTACCTGTCCCGGCGCCGTCTGCAACTCTTCGTGAACGCCGACGACCGCACTCATCATGCTTGCCCCTTCAACCACGCGCTCGGCCAGTCGCCGACTGATCGCCGCTCTCGTCCACCCGTCCAACTTCTCGCTCAACCGCTTCGACTGCTCGTTCACGCTCGCTAGCTCGTCTTGGGATAGCTCTTCGCGTGGGTCTGGACGCTCCGGGTCTGCCATTGGATCTACGCTCGCCGCCCGCTTCTGGAACTCCAGACGCCGCTCCGCGCTCCGCTCTGCCGCAATGTCTCGCGCCCGCTTCGCTCGGCCATCTTGTCGACTGACTTCGGCTCGGATGCTGATGCGCTTCAGTTCAGCTTCCCGCGCCCGAATGCGTTCCTCCTGTTCGAGTGTCACACCCTGAATCCGCTCTTTGCTCGTCTCTTTGATTCCGTCTGGATGGTTTGCATCCACCTTCGCTTGGGTCTCCTGCTCGACCGTCGCTCTGAGTTCGGGTATTTCTTCGACGACCTCGAAGCCATCCTCATCGACTGCTTGCTCCTCCGCCTGTTTGAGTGCCTGTTCATCGACCGAAACGACCTTGCCGCTTGCGTTGTTACTAGACATTGGAACTCAACCTAGTTCCGAAGGCGCTCACGCGCCCGACACCGCGATGCTCCTACATCGCGGTTTTCCGACGACAACGACCGACAGAACCATCTGCGCGCTCTCGCTCGCGCCTTCGCGAGCGCCCTACCGGGCGCGAGCGAGAGCGCGCCTGCATCAGGTGGCCCCAACCAGCACCGCGCGCCGACCCGCCCGGAGCGAGCGGCCAGCGGAGTAAGCGTGGGGGTGAGCAGCTACGCCGCGCAACCCCTCGCGCTTACCCGCTGGCGTCGAGACCAGATTCATTTTAGCCCGGAACGGGCGCGGGCGGTGCGGAGAGCGCCCGCACGCCCGGAATGGTCGGTCGCGAGCGACGCGGAGGGCGGCAGCGGCGAGCGGGGCGGGCCGGTACGTACACACCTGTCCAGCCGGCTATGTCGCTCGGTGAGCCATTCACCGTCCTGGTGGACTCAGAAAGGGCGAGGCCGCCTTGGCCGTCCCCCGACCCCGCAAGCACCGCAGGCACGAGGCGCGCAGCGGCGGTCGCGGGGCGTCGAGCGGCCGAGGGCTTTCGGGTGTCAGGGATCAGCGTTCAACTCCCGTAGGGAGCAGCTGGCTGTCATTCTGATACGCTCGCCATCGATATGGAACAACCAAGAAGGTCTTAAGGGACTGCTATTGGCCCCGAGTAAGAAAATAACCTTCCTCACGGTAATATAGGAGAAAGGTTTTAGTCTCTGTGCGTCTCATAGGCAAGTAGAGATGACGCGAAACGCCTTTGAGATGTACCAAGCCGTCCGCGCCGCCTCCGATGAACATAATGCCCCGGTCATCTACGTCGAGTCCGCTGAGGATCTTGACTCCCCTGTTGAGCGAATGACCATTAGTGTCGCCCGTCCTGACGTGCTCCTTGACGAGACCGACATCGGTCCGAACGAACTCCTCAGAAAACAGGAAGTTGGTCACCCTGACAAGGTGTTCGTGCACGCCGGCGATGTCGCCCGATATTCAGGATGCTCACTCGAAACTGCACGCAACTGGCTCGAGAAGTTCGAATCGAAGGGGCTCATCAAGCACCATGGATCCGGAGATGCCGAGGTCGGGACTGTCGCGCTTTACCGCCCGGTTCTAGAGGATCAGGAGGATATCAACACCAAGCTCTACGAGCTTGAGGGGCGACGACCGCCGGACCAGCTGGTCGCCACGGTGACAGTCACCCCTGGACAGTTCGACCATATCGGCGGCTCACGATTCAAATTTGAGGACGACGAGTCGGTAACGATCGACGTTTCCAAACCCGAGAAGTCCACGACGATACAGGAGCATGTGAACTCCCAACTTCGCCAGCATGGGCTCATACCCTCTTCGCCGAAGAACTTCACTTACGACCTCCGCAAGGAAGCTGACCTCATCTAACCAACTATGAGCGCACCTACAGCGAACAAAATTGAGGCGCACCGTCGCCGCAAGAAGCACGACGCTCGGGAACGACTCCAACGAGCCGCCCAGTATAATGTCGTCATCGAAGAAGAACCATGTGAAAGCAACTCTGGGAACGCGAAGACGACTATCGAGCAGGTGACGACGTTCGTAATTCCCGCAAATTTCTCATTATACAGGGGTCAGTCCGTGCGGGTGAAGATTGTGGATGTCGGCGATAGTCACGCGCTCGCCCTCGCTATTGCCGTCCTCGACTGAAAGGAAGTTTACACTTCCATCACATCATAGATCACGAACGTCACCGAGTCCCCGTAGCCCTCGCTCGCGAGCACGGTTTCGGCCCCCTCGCCGGCCGCGATATCGGTCGTGTAGATGTACACCTCGGTCGCCGTACCCGCGCTGAGATACTGGGCAGCGAGGGCGGTGAGAGCGGCATCGGCACGCTTGACTTCGTCGGCAGGGCGGTTGTCGGCGTTCGCGATGTACCGCTGGACGCCGTCCATCGCCCGGGAGACGACAGGCTCGGAGAACTCGAGCGGCCCCGCAACTGTTGCCCAGCCCTCGTCGATTGCGGCGTCGATGGGCGGATTTTCGACATCCGGATCGTCGACGGTCAGCTCCTCGTACACCCGTTCGGGCAGGACGAAGGTGACGTTGTTCCGGCGAGCGAACCGCCGAACGGCCTGATAGCGACTGTTCGACGGCTGCCCCATCGCAACGAACAGGCCGGTGTCGGCGATGTGGAGCGCGCTCACGCGTCGTCAGTCGCGTCGCCGTCGTCGATATCCAACTCCTCGAGCCCTGCCCCAGCTTCCTCGATGTCGTAATGTTCGTGGACGATGGGGCGGAGCGCCTGCAGAATCATCTCCGCAGCCAGGGGGGAAATGTTCAGGTCCTCCGCCATCAGCCGGTGGGTCACCTCGCCCCGTTCGCGGGCGACCGCGTAGGTGAGCGCCGTTGCGAGGCCGGCGACACCGTGCTGGCCGATGTAGGTGTCGATGTCGGCGTCCGTCTCGCGGCGGCCGACGGCGTCGATCAGCGCCGGCGTGATCGTGTACTCGCGGTCGTCGGCAGCCGTCGTCACGGTCAGGTCGATCTCCCGAGCGGCGTACCGGCGTGGCTGCTCGTCGTCGGTGACGTCGACGACGCCGGCGTCGACGAGCCGATTGACGTAGCTGTAGGCGGTCCCCTGTGCGAGCTCGAGGTCGTCCATCACGTCCTGGACGGTCGCCTCTCCCTCCCGAGCGAGGTACGCGTACAGCTGGGCGAGCTGTGGCTCTTCGAGGAGATCGGCGACAGAGAGGAAGTCCTGGACGATGTCGCCGTCGGCGCGATTTGAGGTGCGTGACACGGGCGTTCTTGGTTACAGTTTACAGAGAACCAGTAAAGAGTGTTTGGGTCACTCTGCCGGCGTCGCGACGAGATGCTCTTCGAGGTCGCGCGTCCAGTAGGTGGCTAGGCCGCCCGGACTGCAGCGAGCGCACAGCTGTAACGGGCCTTCCAGGTGCCCCAGTTCGACCCGGAACCGGGTGAGAGCTGCGAGCGTGTCGACGACCAGCCCACAGCCGTCACAGGTGACGTGATCGCGCTCGTCGGGATCCGGCTCGGTCTGGATGGCACAGTCGACGCAGATCGGGTGGGTGACCCGTTCGTCCTGTCCCCAGGTGTGGGCCTCACCAGTTTCGGTGCCGGGCGGGGCATCGCAGAACGCACAACCCACGAGGGTCTGCTGCATCACTCGGCCTCCGCGTCGGCGTCGCGGCCGGCCGTCCAGCCACGATGGAAGACGGCCAGCTGCGTCGATGAGTCGAACGCGGTGCCGCTCGGCTCGTGAACCAGAATTTGGTCCTCCGGAACCGGAGTGACGACATCCGCGTCGACGAGGTCGTTGACCAGGCGTTGGGCCGTCGCGTCGTCGATGTCCGCCGTATCAACCCGGGCGGCGTCACGGTCCTGGGCGAGCTGTTCCTTCTCGAACTGTTCGTAGTCGGCACTCGTGTCGTCGTGCGGATCGGGACCAGGCATGGTGAGTCACGCAGCGCACGCTGTCGCGCGCTGTACGCCTCCCGGCGCCGACAAACAGTCAGGGCGGACAGCCTCAGTCCGGTCGCGGATCGCGATAGCCGATGACGGCGACGTCGTCGATGAACAGGACGCCCTTCATGAAGTCGAGCTTGGTCAGGCTATGCTGGTACAGGTTATGCCGGCCGAGATAGTTTACTGGCACCACCAGACAGCCGAACTCGATCTTCGGCCGGCCGTCTTTCTGGGTGCGGTACCCCTTCTGGAACTTGAGGAGGTCGTCACTGACGTTCTTCCGCTCGCTCTTCTCGACCTCGATGGCGATGCGGGCGTCGCCGTCGTAGAGGTCGACGCTGTAGTTAAACCCCTGATGTGACCAGAGCTTGCAGTTCGGGTTGTAGCCGCCGGCGGCGTCCCCTTCGTACTCGTACTGCGAGAGGCAGTCGGCGATCGCGGCATCGAACCCGCCGACCTCCGTGTGCTTCGTCGAGCCGTTGAAGACGCTTGCTGGGACGGCCTCGACGGCCGACCGAATCGACGCCAGCGCATCGTCCGGAAACGTTTCGGACGAAGTTTGGGTGCGGCGCTCGCTCAGTTTGGTGACCTCCTCGACGATGACCATACTCGCTCTCGAGGAGTAGCGGCCCGATAAAACCCGTCGCGACGGCCATTCGAGACGACCGACGCCAGGACTCACTCACTCGAGGAGTCGGCGGTGGGTAGGAGCAAGGGAGTGGATCCAACCCCAGCGTTAACCAACACCGTGTCGGTATCGATTCAGAATGTTGGTTAATGATAGCTGCTACGGCGTTCGGAGCTCTCGAACTGGCTTCACGATGAAGGTATCTGGCTCGCTGGCTGCTCTCTCACCTGACCGCTCCGCCGACGTCGAAGGCGACCGCGTGAGCTGGGTGATGAGCTCGTCGCGAACGGTTCGGCGAGGGACGGTGGTCTCGTGCCAGCCCAGCCGGTCGTCGAAGTGCCGCTTCTGAAACTGCTCGCCGACGTCGTCGGCCGCGACGTACTGCGTCCGCGACGACCGCCCGACCTGGTGGGCGACGAAAACCGCGCCCACGGCCTCGTGCGTGAGCTCGACGAGAGCACACTCCACGAGGGCGACGACCGACGCGTGATCCCGGTCGGTCGGAACCGTCATCTCGAGGTCCGCCCACGGCGCCTCACCGTCGGTGGTAGTTCCTGCGTGATCCGCTGCTCGTGTCTTGCTGCGTCGTTCCGTAGCCATCGTCTATCGGGGGCACGTGATGCGCCCCGCCACCCCCTCGCGGGGGCGACAAACACCACCGAAACGCACCCCGTCAACCTATGCGCTAAATCTGATACTTCTGTAGTTCCGCTACTCCTGTGATGGCCCCTCGGCCTGAGAGAGCCGGCGGCCTTCGCACATTGCATATCGCCTCTTTCTTTGGACGAAAACCGCGATATGCAAGGCGAAATCACGTGCTCAAATCGCAGAAGAATCCCGTCGGGCCGATTTGAGGCCGTAGAAAATACCTCGACGAGTTCGAGAATTGCTCTTCGACTGCTAAAATTGCTCGACGGCGGGGTAACGGGGATAATATCGGACGTATCTGAATTTCTCTGGGTTGCTCCTTCACCTGTTCTGAGCCCCTCGAGGTACTCCCAGTGCAGCACTTCGAATCAGAAACACCCCTGTTTCCCCCGATCCCGGGCGTGTTAGCAGCTGAAAATTGCGCGACGGGGATTCAGTAGGATCAGATTCTACTATTTAACGGAATCGTTACAATTCATTGGTTGTGGTGAATTGCAGATGACATGCTGAATAAAAGACGCACCCCCGCAGAAGACCCCCTCGGAATAGATGAATCGAATCGGTCGGTACAGAGACCTTAGGATGAACGAGAAGCCTTCGAAAGTAACCTTCTCGCAATCCTCGAAACCATTATCGAATAGCCAAACAAGTAACTCAGCGACAGATTGGACAAACGCCATCCCGATCCTCCTCCACTGCAAAGCGGAAGGAACATTCACCGCAGATAACCTCCTCAGTCATCACATCCAGCTGCCAGGATGGGATATGAGTACCGCCAAAATCTACACTTCCTGTCTCTACCTCGAAATCGAGTAGGCCGCCGCCATCCAGATCATCAAAGGCCTCTGAGAAGACCTCCTCCGTGACATCAGATGCTAATTGGAGGGTTTCATCACGTCCAATAGCCTCCCAGTATGCCCGTTGCTCACCAGTCAAGAAACGGTCCAAGCGATCGATGAACCTGCAGTACGGACACCGCAGATTCAGGTAACATTGGTCCTCAACAGTCGGGAGATGAACCCTGAATTTTCCTTCACAGCGAGGGCATTGACGCCCCGTCATTCCATCCTCACTTCTCGGCAAGGCGAGTGTGATCGGCTTACTAACCATTGACTTGCTCACCTTGCTCCCAGGCCGCCTGGAAGGTCTCCATCGTCGACTCCAAGTTCACAGGCCTGACCTCGCTGACCGTATGCTGAGTCTCTCCTGCATCTTTGAACGACTGATCCCACGTCCATCCCTCGATCTCATCCCTCACGAGATACCTGGCATGGAACAGTCGGGCTTCGAAGTCGTAGTACTCGACATACCGGACATCGACCTCGCCGGATCTGTCTTCCGAAAAGTCAGCTACCAAGTCGCGGTACTCGCTTTCATCATCGAACGCTCTCTCCGATGTAAGAATTTCAATATTGACCGTGTCCGGAACTCCCTCCAAAAGATCGTAGGCAGGTTCTTTGAAGTACCAATCGACGATAGTAATCTTCTCTTGGGCGACCTCGACTACGCTCTGGAACAGGTTTTGGGCCTTCTCGGGTTCATTTGGCCCTACCGAATGCTGTGTCCACCGTGTCAGCGGCTGCGTGTTCGGAATGGAAGTTCCATCTTCAACGTGTAGTTCGTACTTATTCCGACCTCTCCCCGTGATTTCGACTCCACGGTACGTGGCCTCAGGCCTAGATCCTACAGCTGCATCAACGAGCTCCTTCATATCCAAGTATCCAATTGCGGGAAGGATTCGGTCCTCATCGACATCCAATTCTTCAGCTATCTCCTCGCTGGAGAGCTTGACCGACCGGAACGGATGTTCGCGGTCAGACTCGTACAGCAGCCCAAGTATGTCGTACCGGATCTCGTCCTCTAAGACAGTCTCGTAGCCGTCTTGATCCAGCTTCTCGATTCCATCCGCAGTTATTTCCAAACCGTATATTCCGCCCGTTGAGATATCGAAGTCGATCTGTCTCTCATCTCTCAAGCGGACAACATTGTAATTGATCTCGTTCTGGTCAACCTCGTCCAGTTTTCCGTAGAGGCCTTCTGTACCTGCCCTGTCGAGGACCGATTCCTCGAACTTGTCGTAGATGTACTTCAGGATCTCTCTACGGATTTTCCGATCGGATTCGTTCATTCTCTGGGTTAATAGTTCTCTCTGCGGAGATTGTTGACCGCGTACTGCAGTTCCTCGACATCGTCAGCGAGATCCTCAATGTCTTCTTCTATGCTACTGAATTTGCGTGGATAGACGTCCTGAATCTTGGCGAGGGGGGAAACCGGTTCCTTGTCCGAGTTCGTAAAGTAGACCGTGCCGATATCGGCGTCCTCGTACCCTATGACCTTCCATTCGATGAAATTTCTCCAACCGAGATCTTCCAGCTTCATCGCAATACGGGACTTGATCAATCCGTACGTCTCCTCGTCCACTTCTTCGAGTGCCTGCTCTTCGTCGACGCCGTCTAACAGGAACAGGGCATCCGCCTCGCCCTCGATAATGTGGTCTGTTATTTCTTCCAGTGTGAAGGCCTGCTCGTCATTGTGACGTAGAAAGTCAGTGACGTGGACTTCAAGCGGATCCAGTCGGCGGCCCTCCTTCCACTCTTCAGAATCTACGTCGATTGGCATACTCGAATAGACCGAGGATGGACTTATAAACCATTTCCCGTAAACATACTCAGGTGATGGCTGGAACGGCAACAGAGCTCCATATCTCCGGCGGGAATCATATCACTCTCCCTTCTCGAAGAAAAGACTCGGATGCAAATGATCTCACCCGGCTTGATGTCATCTTTGTCGAGGCACCCTTGGCGAAGAGGCCCGGAAAATTTGAGCACCTGGCGAACCTGATCATGGTCCCTCTACTGGTCGCAGCTCTCTACCTAATGCTGCTGGGCCAGAAATTGTTCAAGATCGCAGGCTTCCATGATTCTCATCTCGTATACGACTTGGCGGAGGAATACGACGCAGAGATCGTGGAGGTGGACATGGATCTTTTTGATGTAATCGATGAGTACCGGCTGCTGTGGATGCTGGTTCACCATGGCATCGTGATGTTGGCGATATTCGCTTTGCCGAAGGTCATCGTGACGTTTCAGTGGGTGCCAATCCCTGCGCTTGTCCCCTCTGTCTTTGTCGCCGCTGCTGTTCTGATATTCGGTGCTTTCGCCGCTGGGACGATGGCTGCCAGAGACATGAGGATGGCCTACGACATTAAGGAGTACAGCGAGGAGAACTCTGTTGAGGATGCATTGCTTGTTATCGGTGCTCTTCACCGTGCCGGGGTGAAGAAACGTCTCCAGGACTCCACGCAGGTTCAGATAGCTTGAGTCAGTCACAGGAATGGAAGCCGGTCTTTCAGCCAGTGATGTAGGTCAAGAACGAAAAAACGATAAAAAATCTGTAGTTCAGAACTGCTCAGTGGGCCCAGCTGACTCCTCGTCAACCTGCTCGTACATCTCATCCGGGAACGGAAGACTGCCCCAGATTGAGTAGGGACACTGGTCTTGGCCGATGCAGTAGCGCTGCAGATCGTCATTGTCGCAGTTCATTGGCAACGGCGTGTCGCCGTCGATGGTGTTCGAGAACTCGTAGCGGACCTGGTACTCGGTCTCTTGCTCGTCGTACCACGGCCACCGGGAGAAAACGTCCTTGAGGTCCGCGACGATTTCGTCGAGGCTGCTGTCCTGGTACTGCGGCAGCCACATCACCATCCGCGCGAAGTTGTAAAGGTCCTTCCGGACGGGCTTCTTCTCGTGTAGCCGCTCCTCCATATTCGCCATACACGGGAGTTCGAAGAGGTCCTCGATCTCCCGCACCTCGATCTGTTCGGCGCCGGCTCCGGCTCGCCCGATTCGATACGTATTGACGCGTCCGTCTCGGTCGATCGTGACAGCCGAGTGGGACTCGTGGTCGGCCAGCGTCTTCGCGAGACTACTCGGACTCGAGACCCAATCCGTCATAGAGGATTCCCACTCATCCTCGGCCTCATACGACTCGACCGCTCGAAAGAGTTCCTTCGCCGTGTGGAACTCACCCTTTTGTGCGACGTCCTCGGGCGCGTCACTCAGGGCCCGCCGGAGGACGCGGATCGTCCGCTCCCCACGGTCCCAGTTCCGCCAGATACGCTCGTGATGGCCGGTCTCGAGGAAGCGGTCGATCCGCTCCGTGATCGCTGACTCGTTCGTGGTCAGCCACGTTAGCTGGTCGTCGGAGAGCCCGTCTTCTTGCACCCGCAAGAGTTTCTTGAACGCCCGCTCGGCGTAGTCGCGATACTTGTTGTCGAAATCACCGACCGGAACGTACAGGTTGTTATCTTTCACTCGCGTCAGTATATCCCTGCCGTTGTCAGCCCCTGCCGCCGCCTCGTCCTCCCGAACGAGGCATTTTCGTGACGCCGCCACCATCGGGATTTCGAGGTAGAGGCCATCCCCGAACTCCGGCATCTCTGTGATGCCCGTACAAACTCGTCCGGGATGTGGGCCATCCTCACCGGGTTCCTTGCTGTACAGCACGTCGGCGATGTCCTGCTGGAGTGACCCATCGCCGTGGGCGCGGATGAGGGAGGCGAGATTGTTGACGTACAGCTCTCGGATGTCGTAGAGCACCTGGATGTTCCGGGGCGACGCGTGTTCGAACTTCGAGTGCTCTTTTACACAGATAGCACTCAGAGTCGCGAGCACAGCGAGTGTTCCCGGCTCGTCGACGAACGGCTCTTCGGCGGCGTCGGCACGAACCTGCTCTTTGAACGCCGCCGTCCCGAACCGCTCGATGTCGTTCACGAGGTCCTCGGGTTGGTCCTCGCCGTCGACGACGTATCGGTTGTAGCCACGCGTAAACAGCTGGTTGATGCGGGTCTCACCGTACTCCAGCGGGAGTGCCGCAATTCGATACGCCATGTCCTCGTCGTCGGTGGGGGTATTCGGACTCATTCGTCGATCACCTCGGGAGTTGCCGACCGAACGTCGAACGCCGGACTCTCGATAGGTTGGACGATACTACAGACATCGGCGTGCAGCGAGTAGGGCAAGCGGGCGACACGTCGGCGGTCGGCGGTCACGACGGGGTCGAGCGGGATGTCGTACGTGTCGAGGAGGAGGTCGTTCAACACCTCACGGCTCTGCTCGTCGTATCGGTGCGCCGGATCAGTATCCAGCAGGTAGACATGGACACCTTGCCCGCTGTACACGACCATCGTCTCCTCGGCGTCGAAATCGTCCTCGAAGATGTCGCGCACCTCGAACCCGTACTCAATGGCGCGGTCGACGTCTTCGAAGGCGTACGGATACCCCTCAGGAGCGGCCTCGAGGATTCCTGCGGCATCGAGTAGTATATCGTCGTCCCGATCGTCGACCTCCTTCGAGACCATCTCGTCCGCTCGGTCTCGGGCGATCTCTTTCGCATCGATGTCGACCAGGAGGACCCAGGGCCGTTCCCAGTGATCCAGCGCGTAGTAGACGGCGTCGGGCCGTGGGTCCGGCTGCTCCAGCACCTCCGGGTCAGCGAGTGCGAACTTGTTTCGACCGAGCGGGTCGTTGCGAGCCGGGTGACGAATGAACTCAACGACATCCTCGAAGTCGTCGAACTCGGGCGTCGTTCGGTCCCCCGACGCATCTGTTTGCCACGTATCCCGCCGGATGAAGTCCTTGTCAGGGACGTCGTCTTTGCGAACCGGATGCGGATCTCGAAAAGCGATGGCGTACTGTTTCGGGCCGGTCGCTGTGATGAACTCGGGAAGGGTATCGATATATCGCGGAAACTCATCGGCGTAGTAGGCGTAAATCTCCTCACGAGTCGCCTGTCGCCACGTCATCGGTTGACCTCCTGGTCAAGATTTTTGAAGCTCCGAACAGTGGCCATGCCTGCTACATCGAAGTCCGCAACAGCATCTCGGATTGTCGAGAATGACCGTGCGTCACGTCCGCTGACGCTCTCCTCAATCCGCTCCCCGTCGGCCAGACGGTCCAGCACTTCAACGGCCGTCTCGCGGTTGTTGAATGCCCAGATCGCGTCTGCGTCTGCCGAACGCAGCTTATCGTAATCGTCGACTGGCGCGTGGGTGTTGTTGCTCGGGAGTTCTGCTTCCCCTACCCAGACGAGTTCACCACCCGCGTCAAAGCCGGCGACGTCGAACACGGTGTCGTCATCGTGTTCGTAGTACGGCTCGACGCGGGCGACGTCGTCCTGCTGCTGAAGCCATAACTCAAGGAGCCGGACCCCCACCTTGTGCGGCGTTTTCTCTCCAATATCCCCCAGTCCGGGACCCACCTGTAGCTTTTCGCCGAGGAGGTCGCGCCCCGCTGGAAGGACAGTGTAGTATTTGCGACCACAGGCCGAGGCTTCCTCAACGAGGTTCTGGTCGATAAGGCGTTGGAGATTCAGCTCCTCGAACTCGTCTCGAAGCGCACGCATCGAGTCAAGAAGCGTATACTCGCCGTCGTCCCTGTTCATCACGTCGAGGACGCGACTCAGGAAGCGGACGTCGTCTCGGCTGAGCCCGCGTTGTCGGAGTTCGTCATCGGGGACGGGCACGTTGCTTTCCTGGATAGGCGTTGGCCCGTTCTCCGGTTGCGCTGCTTGGTCGGTAGCTGGTTCCTCGTCCGTCTCGGGGGCCTGCCCGAACAGGGGGATCATCTCTGTCTCGTCTGCGTCTGGGTCGCTGTCCGTCGCGGGCTGTGTAGTCGCCGTCGACGCGTCCCTGGTCGTCGATTCGCTGATGAACGCGGATTGCGTCGGATCAGTCGCTGTATCGCCGTCGGCAGCCGAGCCCGTCGTGTCGGCTCCCGTACTACCCCAGCCAGTCTTCTCCGGAGCAGTTCTCGATTCAGCCGGCTCTGTCAGTCCGTACTGGGCCTGTGTGCGTTCGACCATCCGTGGTTGGGCCACGGACTCGAAATGGTCTTCTTGGGGCTCTGTGAGCGGCTGGTCGCTTTCTGGATGCCCCGGCGCAATCGGAAGGGGCTTCAGCGAAAATGGGGCGGGGCCGGTTTCCCCAAACGTCGGGCTCGGGAGCTGGGCGATCCACTCCCCGCTCGGGAGCGTGTTAATTCGGTTTCGGAGCTCAGTTGGGCTAAGGTCTTCGTGAGCGAGCGACTCAGCGAGGTCGCGCTCAATCGAGATGTTGCCAATGAGCTTCGTCTTGATGTTGTTAAGGACCTCGTCGTAGGCCCGCTCGCTTCGATTCCGCACCTGCCCGGGGAACTGCATCACGAGCCCCATGCTCAGGCCGAACGACCGCCCCTGTGGAAGCAGTTGTTCGGAGACTAGCTTCGTGGAAGCGACCGGGGCGGCCTCCTCGATGATGAGATTCGTTAGCTTCTCGTAGTCGGTTTGGCCGTCACGCCGGCGTACTTGGACGGCGTCCCAGAGGTTACTCAAGAGGAGCAGCGTGAGTGCTCGCTGTGCCTCCGGGCGGAGGTCTCCGAGGTCGAACAGGATGGTGGCGTCTTCATCGAGGAACTCGCGGAAGTCGAAGTGATTGTCCACGTACTCGCCAGCCTCGTTTTGCTCGGGGGTATGACTGAAGATCTGCCGAAGATGCGCGTCTTCTCTGAGTTTGTCGAGACGGTTTCCGACTGCGTCCATCGACACCTGGAACTGGTGGTCGTCCTTGGCGAAGTGGCGGGTCAACGATTCCTCGATGCTCTGGTTGTCGGCTGAGACGGGGGGAATCGTCTGGTCGCGTTGCATCCGGAGGGCGGCGTCGAAGAGGTCGTCCAGCCCGAACACGTCGCTTCCGTACTCCTCGTCGAAGAGTGCCTTGATCAGGTAGCTGAGAATCTCGTTCGCGACGAACGCCTGCCCGTACTGCCCGCGGCCCATGATCATCCGCATGATGTCGTGGAAGTGGTCGATCTTGTCTTGAATCGCATCCTCGCGGTTACGCCCACCTTCGAGCGCAGGCCGGATATCGAAGAAGGAGAACGCAGGGAGGGTCTCTGGGACGCGGAACTGATAGACGTCGTCTAACCCGTTGAAGCGTTCGTAGTGGCAGCGAAGGTAGTTCTCGCACATGCCGTCGCCTTTCGGATCGACGATGACGACGGGTCCGCCGGTCGTCTCTCGGAGAGACAGCGCGTCGTTGAGGATCGCCTTCGACTTCCCGCCGCCGGTCGATGCGAATCGACCGTAGTGCGTCGTCAACAGTTTCGGCGGAATGCGAATCGGGTCCGGTCGCGGCTCACCGTTCTCGTCGAGCGCGTATCCAATCGCCATCCCCTCCTGGAACTGTTGAACCAGGTCTGGATTAGGCCACGGAAGCGGGTTTCGGCTTTGCTGTTCAGCGCGGGTGCCGCGTGTTCCCTCTACTGTGAGCTGCTCGGATGATGGGACGAGCACGAAGTTCGCGAGTTCCGTTCCACTGAGAACGAAATCCGGCCGGGTCTTGCCTCGGCCAGTCGTAATCTCTCGATCAAGTAATCGCTGGAGGGCAGTCTGGGCGTTCTTCTCCTTTGTCTTTTCTCGAAAGCCGTCAGCACGGAGTCGGTCACCCTCGACCTCGTAGTAGGGGCCGTCGACCGGGTCGAACACGGGGCGAAGTGAGTTCATCTGGGCCGCGAGCTCGTCACGGGCCTCGTCATCGGTGGGAACCCCTACTGCTCTGATATTGGCAGTGAACGACCGCTTGGGATTCTTTGCATCGATGTATTGGATGCGCTTTGCGACGGACTCGCTGAGCTGTTTCTCGTTCTGATCGCTCTGCTGGTCTTCGACCTCGAGGAGAGAGCCAATGATTTCCTGGAAGAAGGTGTCTCGCCCGTCGACGAGGTCCTCTTTCCGGAGTTCAGCGTCGGACTGCCAGTTCGCCCGCCGCTGGAACACAACCTGAAACGCAACGGGTGACGCCGCGTCCGTCAGGTGGTCGACGAGTGACGCCAGAGGTGCGCCGGGCTGATCGACAGCCACTAAGGCATCGTCACCATCCCCGGAGACGAAGGGTGTCAACGACGTCATCCAGTCTTTCTTTCGGGTCGCTGAACCGGACCAGCGTACGCCAACCGGCGAGACTGCGTCGATGGTTGGCCGTGCTAGTATCGTCTCCTCGGTCGTCCCGGTCGGCTTTTCGAGTGTTGTAAGTGGCTTTTCGTCCGGTATTGCGCTCGGTGGTGCAAGCTCAAGGGCGGTATCCCCGACCTCGACGAAGTGACCAAAGGATGAATCGGCTATGGCACCACCATCTGTAAATGGGGAAGCCTCCGTCGATGACGTCTGGTCCTGGTCACGGCTCTCGCTCGCAAGCTCGTGCTGCTCGTCCTGATTAAATTCGTACTGCAGTTGCCCTGCTTCGTAGTGTTCGATGAATTCTGAACGAGTGAACTCGACTGGCTGGATGAGCCGAGAGATGACATCAACGTTGACGCGTTCGATGTCGAACGTCTCGGGATAGATCGAACGGAGGCGTTTTTCGAGTGTGTCGAGATGCTCGTCGGCACCGTAGAAGAACTCGACAGGGTCGTCCGCTCCCTCACTCAGGGCGAGGAATTCGAATTGGAGAGGTGTGTCACTATGGAGTGGGTTCAGCTTCTGCGCGATTCCGGTCGACCCTGCTGTCGTCAGTTTGTGCAGGCTTTCGAGGACCCGGGGGATTCCTTCGGGTTCAAGCTCTTCGGATGTTGGCGTGACGCGGAGATACTCACACATCGTCCTCTCCCTCCACTGAGCCACCGTCAGGTTTCGCAGAGACAGGGTCGGCTCCTTTTGACTGTCCGTTTGTCGCCTGCTGTTCTAGTTCCTCACGGAACTGCTGTACGTCTGTATCGACTGCTTCCTCACCAGCGCCGGGGAGGGAGGACCGTCGTTGCTCGGTCGGGTTGAAGTCGATAACCTGTTTTTCTTTGTCCATTGCTTGTACCTTGATGCCGCGCCATTCGCCGTCGACGCCGACGAGCGCCTCGGAGAATCCAGCGTCCTCGTTACCGGGAACCGCATCCTGCACATAGCGCATCTGTGCGTAATTCAGGCCGAACTCGTCGGCCCACTCCTCGTCCATCCCGTCGAGCCGATGGAACTGCTTGACGGCACACTGATCGAGGATGGCTTCGGCTTCGGCGTGTTCGAAGAATTCGTCGACAGTCTGAGTGACCAGTCGAATCGAGAGATCGTGATGCCGGTGGTGCCGGAACACCGTCTCGAGGAACGACAGGCTCGCGGCGTCCTGCATGATGTACCGCGCCTCGTCGATATAGAATACGACTTCCTTTTCGGTCTCTTTCGCCCGTTCGTACACGAGCGAGATGAGCAACTGCATCGTCAGTGCCGTACTGCTGTCGACGCTGCCTTCCTGCTGGGCGAGATCGAGGTAGATGACCTTCTCGTCGCGGATGTCGAACTCCGAGGACTTCCCGAGATTGGCGTGGCGACCATCGTCCTCGAAGGGGCGAAGCTGGTCCAAAAGCCACGTCGCGTCCTCGCGGATCTTTTCGGCCTCCTCGTCAGAACGAACGACGAATTCCTCGGGGTCGTCGACCATGTCCTCGAAGACGTCCATCATGTCACGGATGGTCGGGCTGGGGTTGCTGTGCGTCGAGATGTCGTCGGTGATATCGTTGCGCCTGTAGGCGCGCTTCAGGCCGAGTTCGAGCGTCGTCCGACGGTCACCGAGCGAGATACCGCGCAGAGCAAAGAAGTTCGTCAGGAAGCTCATCGCGTCGTCGAGCTTCTCGTTGAACGGGCTCGCGTCCTCGCCCATCGCCCGCTGGACGTGTTCGGGTGTCTGGCGAATCTCCAGGGGATTCAGACCGAGCGTCCCGCCGACAGTGATGCGTTTCGCATTGAGGGCTTCGGAGACGCCTGCCCAGTTGTTGAGCGGTTCGAGGATGATGCCGATGCGGTCCTTGCTCTGTTCGATCGAGCGGATGAAGTTCTGCTTCGAGCTGAACGACTTCCCCGAGCCGGTGTCGCCGACGGTGAACATCGCGTACCCGTTGTCACGGGCAAACGGGTCGATGACGACAGGACTCTGGTTGTCCTTGTGAATCCCGAACTCGACCCCGCCCTCTTCGAGGATGGTGGCATTGTGCGGTGACGAGAGAAGTGCGCCAACGGCTCCACCGAGGGCGATGGATTCGCGACCAAACACGTTGTCTCCGATGGGAGCAGCCGACTGCAACGCGAGGTCCTGCCGACAGATTGCGGTCTTTGGAGTGAGATTCGCAGGGTCGTCACGAAGTGCGCTCTTGACCTTCTGAACCGAGTCCCTGAGGTCGTCCTTGTCGTCGGCGCGAACCGTGACGAACATTCCCTGGTCGAAGACGTTCGCGCCGCTCTCGACGGCCTTGTAGGTCGCAGCGGCTTCGTTTGCTCGCTCCTGGAGGTACGCACTGCGGACGCTTTGTTCCAGATCGGCGTCGACCTGGAGGTCGTCAGCTATGTCCTGCAGTTCATTCCGCGCTCGCTGCTGGTTCTTCGGCGTGATGTGGGCTGTGAGGTCAAATTCGACGTCGGTCAGCTCGAAGAGGTCGCTCAGATAGCCGTCGTTGGGGTAGTCGGCGTAGTCTGCGATGTGGAGCGTCGTCGTCCACTGCTCGCCAACGCGTGCAGCTCGTGTCCCCCATTCGACGGCTGCTGGCGCAGTCACCGTCTTGTGGGACTCGGAGATGTCGTCGAGAAGTTGGCCTTCTGCGTGACCCTGCTCAAGTGTCTCCTCGTCGAGGACGTCCGAGAAATCGACTTTGGGTTCGTCGTCGGCGGTGTGCCGGTCCCAGAGGAGTTTACCGGCAATCCCGAGGATCACAACCAACAGGAGGTAAATCGCTGCACCTTCGGATGATGTTGGGTTCAGTAGCCACTCTGTGAGCTGAGTGAAGGTCCCACCACCCGCCTGTAGAACGACCTTATGCATTGGTCTCATCCTCCCGGCGCGAGTGGCCGATGATCGGTTGCTCTCGAATGACGCGCTCTGCGTCGTCGTAGTCGTGCTCCCGTCCGTTCCAGAAGTCCATGTTCAGGACGAACAGTTCGACCGTGCTGAGCCGGCGAGCGGACCAGCCGGATGCTTGTTGGATGAACTCGGCGCGAACGTCGTTGATGCGACTGTCGAGCTTCTCGAACATCTGCCCACGGCGCTCGACATCGGTGAGGTCCTCACGACGTGTCACGAACGGGTTGAACAGGAATCCGATGACGGGGAACTGTGTGAGTTTCTCAGCAGGTGTCCCTTCGTCTCGGTATCGGTCATAGACGTCAAGCGGGGTCACCTCGACGCCGATGTAGTAGCGAACTTGCTGGATACCTCGGTCACGCATCTCTTTGGGACGCGTCTCGCGATACTCCTCAAGGAGTTCCCGGAAGATCGGGTTCTGCGTGACGTCTTCGTCGCCAAGTCGGTCCTCGATAGTCTCGGTGATCTGCTCGACCGGGAATGAGCGGGTTGTCGCGTGGAATTTGAGCTTCGAGTCGAGTTCCTTGTTGGCGAACTCTTCGCCCGCGTTCTGGAGCTGGGCCCAGTCGTTGGACATCGCGAAGTCCATGTTCCCCGGGTCGATCTCAATGAACGCCTCCATCGTGCCGTCCGTCCGTTGGATCGCGCCAGCACCGGGCCACGCTCGCTCGATATTCGTGAGGTCCTGCGTTCGCTCGTCGGGCTTGAATGGCGTGTAGTTTGCGAGCCCGCCCTCGTTTCGCTCTGTCTCGTTCGTGGTACTATCTGCTTCCTCTGGGGCACTGAACGTGACTCGCGGGCGCTTGACGTATCGATAGACGTCCTTCGTCCACGTCCACGCGTTCAGGTGGTCGGGAGAGACGTAGATGACTGCAACACCGAATCCGAGTCCACCAGCTACGAACGGGAGGGCAAGCGATTCGATGCCGGTGAGGCTCGCGATGAAGAGCCCAATGATCGGGAAGGCGATGAGCACGCCGACGTCCCCTTCCTCGATGTTGAGGTAGGGGATGCGACTCTCCTCGCCAAATTGGTTCATGATACGCCGCGCTGCCGCGTCTGGATCTATAGACATTAGTGAATACCTCGATCGTACTCCATTCCGCGTTTGTCACTCGATGCGTCTGCTGTGGCCCCACCGGGGTCATTCTCGGTTCGGCGGTACGAGGGGGTTCTGTCCTCAGTTCCGTGCCCGCCTCGAGCAGCAGCTTTCTGTGCTATGGCTTGGCCGGCTGCTGCTTTCGGTCCCCACCGTGCTGCTGTCGTCGCGACACCAGCACCGCCAACGTAGGCGCCAGCCGCGACCCCACCGATGAGAGCAGCACCTTTGGTTGCACCTCCGACAACTCTGGCTGTCAGCGGCGTCGCGTACTTGAACGTCTTCCAGGTGATGTAGAGGGCAACCAGCGGGAGGGAAGCAGCGACGAGGAACTTGAGGAATGCAGTCTGTGGTGTGAGGGTTCCCCCGCCGTATATCAGATCATATCCTTTGAACACCATTGCTGCTGGAAGTGGCAGGACAGCTAAAGGGACGAACCGTTTGGCAAATCCCATTGAGATATCGGAAATGACGGGCAGATTTCCATAGGCGAGGGCGAACGCAATCGGCATCCCGTACAGGTAGACGTAGAGTAAAATCATGCGAATGTAGAAGAGAGCCTCCAAAGCCCACATTGAGACACCTCCGAAGAAGGCGAACAATAGTCCCAGTCCAGGATTGGTAATGGAGACACCTATGAACCGTAACATTGCCGCAGATACTGAGGAGAGGTCAGGCATCAGGGCGATAGTGAACCCATCAACTAGAAACAGCGTGATAGTGCCAATCCAGTACCATGTGATTATTAGGAATGCACCGACCCATGCAGTCTTCTTGGTTTTTCGGGCTTCGTAGGCACTTCCCACATTGAATATTCGAATTGTGTGGCGTCCTTGTGCGCTCATTACGAGCAATAAGAGAGATATGAGCATGATTTCGCCACCAACCAGTCCGTCTCGAATAGCTGGCCAAGGCGCGTTGCTCGGCTCACCAAAAATAAATGTACCATTCGTCTCTGGCGTGGGTGTTCCAAACATCCCCTCAGTCAGGGTTCGATACCCTGACCGGAGCCCATCCATGAATAAACCGATAACCCACTCAATGATATCTTTGAATCCTTCCAATACGACATCTATCAGATCAACCATCGTCAGGCCCCCGTGATCGTGACCTCACAATCACTCATCTTATCAGATCCAGAATACTCAACATCGAACTCTTTCGTAACTACGTTCCCTCCAACCCTTGTCTCAACGTGGGCTGTGAATTGTCCGCTGTTGCCCTCAGGAGAGCACCCCATTCCTTTCTCAGACTCTGAGCCAAAGGGGAACGAGTTGCTGAAGAGATCTACTGTTTCTCCTGGTGCAACAGCCACTTGCTCTGTTTCGAACATTCCGCTCCCTCGGGGATCTTCAATGGGATTGGGGACATCTCCAGAGAATACTAGTTCAACAATCGAATTCGGGCCTGTCCCAGTATTTGTTACAGTAACGAACGCTTCACCGTTCTTTAAGCGGTCCGTCTCAGTGTCACCGTAGACCTCGTCCCACGGCTTGTCAGGATTATTCCGATAGAGTCCAACATCCTGAATCTGAACCTCCGGTACAATATCCGTGGTGCTCTCTGTGACTGTTTCCTCGCCTTTCAGTGCGATTACGCGGTACTCACCAGGCTCGTATGCGGTTCCAATCTCGAACGAGACCTGTTGAGCCCCTGCGGCCACGTCACGTGTTCCGAAAAGCTCTCCGTTCGGCTGGATGAGGTTGACCTGATCGACATCAGCGTTAGGCGAAAGTTCGACAACGAGCGTGGTCGCTTCAACAGCGACTTGTTGTAGCGGTCCTTGACCGTCTGGAGAGCCAGTTCCGTCACCGGACGTGTCAGAGTCTCCATCGGTGTTCAGACAACCTGCAACGCTTACAAGCGCGGCACCTGTGGCTGTTCGGAGGACGTTTCGTCTACTGATGTGCGGGTTATTTCTTGTCATGGGTTTCGTTGGAAGAGGTCTTCTGGACCGAGCATTCTGAGGAGACGATGTCCAGCGTAGAACATCACGAAGAACGGGATAAACTGCCAGAAGATCTCGAAGAGGAACGCGAACCAGCCGTCGATGGTCCCGAGTGGATGCCAACGGGCAGTCGCCGTATCACTCACGTATGCTGGATTATGTCCGAGCCACGATCCGGGGTGATATCGAGCTGTGTAGATCCCCGGGTCGTCGACGGTTACAATGGCTACCCCGGACGCATTGGTCTCGACCTGCTGGCCGGCAATGGTGATGTATCCGTTGCGGGTGGTTCCCCCAATGGGATACCAGCGACTGCTATCGTCGAGGATGATAGGTGCGCCAGTTTCGTTGTCACGGAGTTCAATTCTGAGTGTGGCCTGTGACTGGTTCTGTTTCAGAGCCTCCGCCGTAAGGGTACTACGACGAAGCTGTCGTTCAGAACCCGCGGCAGGCTCAACGATCGAAGCGTTGACTCCTCGAACGATACCTGCAACGTGGAGAGCATCCCGATCAACAGCCTCGGCTCGAACGGCAACACCGTACGTCGTCTCGTAGGACTGGTTTACGACCTCGATGTTGACGTTGTCACCGATGGTTTCCACTGGGGAGGGTCGGTCAGTTCCCCACGTGTCGACAATCTCCGGGCCGTCTCGGACAGGTTCTGCACGCGGTCCGATCCGGGATGGATATGCGTGGACGTACACAGGGATGGCGTCGGACTCAACTTCGGTGCTAGCTGTACGGTTGGACCGAACGAGTGCATCCCAGCTGGTGTCTCGGGCAGTGTAGAATCGCCAGACACCACGAACGTTTGCATCACCTTCCTCAGTGAGAGTATACCCTTGCCAAGGCCGAGACTGGAAGATGGCAACGCCGGAATCACCGTTCGGATACTCGGCGTAATAGGAGGACGCAGAGAGGTCGTAGATCTCGACGTCGATTGAGTCCGAGACGTTTCGCGTCTCCTCACGGTAGACGACGTCGACGTCGGTTCCGTTGACTACATCGTTCCGTATCGTCTTTTTCAATCGAACGTGGATCTCCGCTTCGAGTGTGAGGTTAGCGCTCCAGTCATCGTCCAGCTGGTAGTCGATGACCGGCGTGTGCGACCCCTTGGTCCTCGCAATAGTCTCCTCGTCTTTCTTCAGGCGTACTTCCTTGATCTCGTGTTCCGTGAGCGACCACTCGACGGTCCTGTTCCCGGAGGAACTCCCGTTTGGCACGCGGACGCGATAATCGACAAGTCCGCGCATCGTCCCATTCGGGGCGATATAGAGTGGGGTGTCACCGGATTCGAGGTGGCCACGGGTCGACGGCTGAAGGGCAAACATAGTCGCATGGGCATCCTTGATGAACACACCGTCGTCAAGCGACGCGTGAGGTGGATGCACAGACGTATCTGAACCTCCGGCTTTGAGGTCCTCGAAGTCATTTCGAGTCCACGTTGCGGCAGTCGCGGGCGGCCGCTTGAACGTAATATCCGTCCCGTTCGCAAGCTGGTGGATCGACGTCCGCTCGTCACCGTAGCGCTGACGGTACTCTTCTTGGCTGATGTAATTGTCTGCGTCACGCGACCAGAGCGTCGCCGACTCGTTCTCGGTGAGTCCATTTCCTTCTGTCCCCGGCCGCGGTGGGCTTGCTGTGACGATACCTGTGACTAAGCTTGTCACGAACAGGACGGCCATGAGCACGGAGCGTTCTCGTTGTTCCATGAGGGCTCGCAACGGGGATCGTGAAGTGGCTTACCAGGGGACGAGGTCGACACACTGTGCCAGCGGGAGGCCCATCATCGATCCGGCGACTGTGTACAGCGGGCCGAGGACAACGAGGACGATGGTGGACTTCATCGCTGAGCGCTTATGACGCTTGAGCCCCTTCTTCTGCTCGGGATTGAGGGTGAACATCTCGATTAGAGAGTCCGCCTGCCAAACGACGGCGAGACCAACAATTCCCAGCCCGGTTGTTAGCTGGAAGAACCCCTCAATCATTCCAGGGAGTTTGTCTGCGCTGCAAACTGCGCTCTGTGACGTCTGTTGAGCTAGCGCTGGCTCAACTGCCATGAGTGAGAGTATTGCAATGGTGAAGGGGAATTTTAGCCCAGCAGTACTCTGTATCGTGATTTTCGACTTTTCTTGTGGGGAGTTGGTATCTGATTCTTGCATACGTAACTGTGGTTGGCTGTTCCACCACCCGATCGATTGCGGGGATGTCGCGGGGACGTGGAATCAGCGTTCAGTTCTACCACAGACAGACCAGGTATATGAATTTGAACATACGAACGTATTTTTTGGTGTCTGATTGTATTTTCTAGCGTCCGATAGAATGTTTAGGGAACTAATCGGAAGTTATATACATCTGTTCGGATGAGGGTGAAAATATCCATATGTATCGAGAAGTTAATTGGGCAGTACCTGCTGACCCATACATTCTCGAAGAACTAGGAAAGTATGAGGGCTGGCACACGGCAAAGAATCTTGAAATCAACACTGACTTCAGCCGACAGTGGATTTCCCAGCGCTGCCCGGTGTTTGTTGATCATAATCTTGCTGAGCGTCATGAGGAGGACCCCGCGTACCGCCTCACTGATTTTGGCGAACAGGTTCTCGCTGGCGACGTTGAATACAAGGAACTCAACGATACAGAGGATTAATTCGTTCCAAATAGATTGATTAGCGTGATTCTCGCTCTTAGTTGAGACTGGAAGGGATTCTCGGCCACAGATAATTAACCAACAAGGTAGTTGTAGAGTAGATAATTGTTGGTTAACTTGTCTAACTCTCTGCCGACGTTGTCTCCCAGGATTGAGAGATTTTCCCGCCCTCGACCCAGTAGTCGGCATCGCCTTCTAGGATAACCTCGATTCCATTCTCGAATTCGAAGGCGGCCCTTGTCCCAACTTTGAGTGATTTCACACCGAAGGGAAAATTCGTGAACTTCGTGGTTTACGACACCGGATTTTAGGTTGGTGTTTGGCTCAGGGGTTGGGTAAGCGACTACGACTCAAATTTGATTCCCAACGAGTAAAGCAGGGATATGATTTCGAGTGTGTTCTCAGAGCGAATCTCGGACTAAATCGTCGAACTCGATCAATATCTGTTCGGGGACAAACTGTTCGAAGGTCACCCACCCATCCGGGAATCCAATTGTCACTCGCGGATGCAGGGGTTCGCCATGTTCTATCGAACGGACGTCAGTCGGGACGGTGACGAGTCCCGTCGCCGTCTCGAGTTCCGTATCACCACGCCGGAGTAGGTCCTCCACGATTGCATCGGTACGAACGTCGGCTACGGTGTCAGTTTCTGATTCTTTTGACCGGATCTCGATTTCTCGAGAATTGTCTCGAGGGTTCGTATTCCTCAGGCGGAGCGTCGAATACCCATCGACGCAGGTGTCCTCAAACCGTCCCCGGAATCCGGTGTCATGGAAGGAAATTCGGGTAGCATCATCCAGTTCGAGATAACTCAGCACGGCCTGCACGGTCACGTCTGCGGTGCCGTCGTCGGATGCCCGAACGGCAAGAAGCTGTGTTCTCGGCTTGAACGTCGCGACGGTCGTCGGCCGGTTTTCCTTCGAGATCGTCAGTTGCGTCTGTGACCCGGTGTCGGGAACATTGCAGACGACGTAGATGCGGTCGTGGTCCCTGACGGCGGTCTGGACCTCGGGTCCATACGCGCCAGGAGAACCTACATCATCGACTCGACCGGTCGCTCCGTCAGGAGAGACATGGCGCAAACCGTCGACATGGTAATAGTAGACCGTACGGGCACCCGCAAAACGAAGCTGTGACGCGGCTCGTCGGAGTTCGATCCGGGAGAGTTCGTCGAGTATCTCAACGAAGTTGCTGTCCTCGACGTCTATAGAGATATCTGCTGCTTGGAGCACGCGGCGGCGGGCAGCCTGTGAGGGTAGATTTCGGATGAGTTCCTGTGGTGATGCGTCGTTCTTCGTAGGATCTATGGGTAGGTCCATTTCTCTGATTTCTAGTAATTCGCCAGACTCTATTCCTCTTCGCTACTACTGACGTACCGATCGATGAGGGTTTTCCTGATCAGTTCCTCGCGTTTCTCGGTGAATTCCGTATAGTTCTCGGGCGACATCTCCACATCTTCCGGATAGAGATTGTCATCACGGTAGCGTCGCTGTTCTCCGTCGGATAGATCATCAAGCCATTGTAGAGGCCACTGCGTATCCTTTTCGCTGTTGTTCACTCTATGATGTAGTAGTTGGAGATTCCCAAGTCTGTGGATATCTATATCGTCTCCAACGGCGGCTTCGACTGCGTCAGCACGACTAGCCGGGAAGATATGGTCCACCTCGTAGTCGCTTATATTCCTGTCCCCGTATACTCCATCAAGGAGACCGAGAACTGCGGCAACATTCCGACTGGTAAACGTGACCGTCCCAGCAGCATTGGGATTGTACTTCGCGTGATCGACTACGCGTTCGATGTCTTCCCGAGCGGGGCTGACTCCAAGCGTGTCGAAGAGCTCAAGCGCAGGGAAGGACGAGAGTTCTCCCTTGTTTTCAGTCAGTACGGACATAGTGGTACGGGCCTTTGTTCGCCGAAGCAGTCCGTGACTCTCGTTCAGCAGCAGGAGAATCGCGAAGAACTTGAAGATATCATTGCGGATCTCTGCTGCCGTGTGATCGACGGATGGGTTCTCGTAGAAGAACTTCGCGAGAAGTGCAATGTGGCTCTTTGAGTCCATCGTATACTCGGAGAGTCCGATATCCAAAAGGCTCTGAAGCGAGAGTTCCATTGCCCTGGGGAACCACTCAAAGGGTGCAAAGGAATACGCGTCGGGACCGTCCATCCACTTAGTCCGCAATGTCTCCAAGTCTGAGTCGGAGAGATTATTGACAGACGATTTTCCGGCTAGATCGTCGTCGAGGAGCATATACGAATACCGCATAAAGAGGTCTCGGTCGATTTCGGTCTCGTACCCCGTGAACTCCCGTTTGAAGTCCTCAATCCAGTTTTCGACCTTCTGACGCGGATTGAACGGTCGGTCCTCCATATACGGCCACGTGCTCATCAGCTTAGACAGCATGAGCTGATACGGTCGGGGCTCTTCTCCTTGGATGTTGATACGCTGGAAAATCTCCTTGATGTGATGGTTGTCTTTCTTTATCGTCTCCACGGGGAGTTCGCTCTTCATCACATTATGATAGAATTCGTCCATAATCAACGAGGCGGAGTCCTTCAGCGCCTCACGTGTCTCTTCATCTGCCTCGATGGTTGTTGACCGAACTCGTTCCCGCGCTACTGCTCGCAGGTCGGATTGTTCCAAGAGGAGGCCATCGCTCGCGATTGCGTCAGGAAGCGGGAACCAGTAGCGATGTGTGCCTCCTCGGTTTTTGTAACCGAATTCGTTTTCGTCACCGAACAGACTCGAAGTCTTGAAGCTAAATTCGTAGTCACCAGATAGTCCATCCTGATCATGCTGAGGATGGCCGAAGAGGTTCACGCAGAGTTTCTTCTCGTCCCAGTAGCGGGATTCGTCTCTTGTCCTTCCGCTACCACCAGTGTACGTTGCAATACTTCCATATAACCCGATATAGAGCGAATTCAGGCGTTGCTGTCCGTCGATAATTAACGAATCGGCATCAGCATCATCAACGCCTTCGTTGTTCCGCGTGAATCCTTGGTCGGTAATCGGCCGAGGAACACGTCCATCGTCAGCGATGTAATTGGGGATGAACTTGTACGCGTAGTAGTCGTCTCTGGCACGACGGATGTCCCATTTTAGAAGGACTCCGATTGGATAGCCACGAATAAGCGAGTCGAAAAGCGTTTCTATCTGATTGGGTGACCAGACGAATTCTCGCTGGAGGCCCGGAAGGTAGACATCGGAGTTGATGTCTGCGAGGAGATCCTCTATTGTTTCGGACATACTTGTAGAGGGTGTTCTGCCTTTGTGAATATTTCCCTCTATGAGTCTCTGCGAAACTGGTCTCAGAGTCAGTTAATGTAACCCCATTCTAGAACCCGTCTCATGCAACTCCGATAACGAACCGCCCGTTCTAAGTCAATTAGTTCGAGTTCGGTGAAATTAGTCTTCATCCTTGGGATACATAAGTACTGTCTGATAGGTATTACGTCAATACATGAATGCCAATAGCCCAGGCGAATTAATACAGAAGATACGAGAGCAGTACTTGGATGAGTCGCCAGACCTAGTCCGGACTAGTCTACACGGCCATTCAAACGTCGTTCAGATGAACTTCGCATCGACGTATTTCCCGCTGGAATTCATCCAGAACGCCGATGACGAAGGAGCAAAGGCTGTTCGTTTTAGAGTACGTCAAATTGGCGATGATTGGTGCTTGGAGATTCTCAATGACGGGAGAGAATTCACTGATAGCACGCTTGATGGACAGAGAAAAAGAGGAAGAGAAAACGTCAAGGACGACGTCACAGGACTATGTGCAGCTGGCGTTTCACCGAAACACCCACGGGACCACATCGGATTCATCGGCGTCGGTTTCAAATCTATATTCGAGATCAGCCATTGTGTTGAGATCCACTCTGGCAAGTACCACTTTAAATTCGACCGGGAGCAAGCGAACAGATACGGTGAGGAAATCCCCTGGCGAGTCGTCCCCTGGTCTTGCGAGCCGGACGATAGAACGGACGTCCCAACCGAAATAGACGGTACTGAATATACGACGAGGTTCGTTGTTAGGCTCGATGAACGGGGTCGTGAACTACTTTCGGAACGAGTTAAAGACACACCCAAAGTACAAGGGACTACACAGTCAGTCCAGTCAGCGGGTTCTTGAGGAACTCGCTGAAGCCTTCAACTCGTGGTATGGCTCCGACGATGAACGAGACAATCCGCCCGGCTACCGCAAACGCAACTACTACGACGAAGAGGGTCGCCGCGTCCACGAAGAACACCCCCGTTCGACGGTAACGTGGAAACAGAACGGCATCCGCCATGACGCCAAGAACAACCGTGTCCGCCTCTCGAAGGGTGCGAACCACAAGGAACATCCGAAAGCGTGGGAGTACATCCTTGTCGAGTACGAGACACGCCCCGGCGTCACCGTCGAAAATCTGCAACAGGTTCGTGCTGTCTACGACCAATCGAAGGAGCAGTGGGAGTTGCACCTCGTCTGTAAGGATGACGTTGAGACACCCAACGACCCCGGCAACAAAACGGCGGGCATCGACCTCGGCATCAGCAACTTTGCCGCCGTCGCCTACAGCACCGAGGACGCCGACTTGTACCCCGGCAACCGCTTGAAACAGGACGGGTACTACTTCCCGAAGGAAATCGCCAAGTGCGACGACTCGGGTGGCAATAGGGCTACACGACTACATCACAAGTGGGCGGAGCGCCGTACCCACTTCTTCCACAATCTCGCCAAACACATCGTCCAACGATGTGTCGAGAAGGGTGTTGGCCAGGTTCACGTCGGTAACTTGGAAGGCGTCCGCGAGGACGAAGAAGGAGAGTCGAAGAACTGGGGTCGGCACGGAAATCTCGACTTGCACGGGTGGGCGTTCGACCGGTTCACCAACATTCTCGAATACAAGGCGAAAGTTGGGGGCATCGAGGTCGTGGAAGTATCCGAGCGTGACACGAGCAAGACGTGTTGCGTGTGCGGTCGGAAAGACGACAGCCAACGTGTCGAACGCGGCTTGTATGTATGTAAGTCGTGTGATGCGGCATTCAACGCTGACGTGAACGGGGCGGAGAACATCCGTCTCAACATCAACGATAAAAGTAACTCCAAGTCTTCCGGGCAGTTGTCCGGGGATAGGGGTACCGGCTGGTTGGCACAGCCAGCAGTCCACCTATACGACCTCTCCTGCGGATTCCAACCGCAGACAGAGGTGGTAGACTGCAAACCGTAATATCCCAACTTCGGGATTCCTCCGCCTTCAGGCGGAGGAGGATGTCAATAGGTGCCGTACACAGGCTAACCCTCCTCCACCGTTTCCGCCGTTTCCCGCGAGGACAGCTACGTGGTCAGGATTGCGCTTACGAATGCGTCCTGCGAGGTTCCGACCGGCGTTTTCCATCATCTGGAGCAGTTTTAGACCGATGTCATTGACGCCAACGCGGTCGATTTCACGCATCTCGTCCGCGGTAACCGCAGGGACGGGGACACCAGCCGTCGTCTTGAATGCAGATTCGCTCATTGGTTCGGTCACTTTCGGTAGTTTCAGCCCATACGGTCAAGAGCGTCCCGACGATTCTCGACAGGGATTTGAGCGTACTTTATTGTCGTAACCTCACTCTTAAGTCGAAATTAGGTCGTGCACGGCAGCAAACCCTAAACAAGAACCCAGCAGAAGACGCAATTCTATCATACAGATTGGGAAAAGCAGCCTACAATCTCTACAGACTATCTCCGTCCAATAGAGAATAGATCGGTTTCCCATTGAGACCGCTTCTGGAATTTCCGGAAACGAGCCCGCTAAGTTAAGTACCATCGTCCTGATACGGGTATCTGTGATAACTGATGCTCGCGTCCTCCGGACAGGGTTCGTCCCCCGCGAAGTCGAGCATCGCGACGCCGAAGTC
>NZ_JBNTJT010000008.1:0-1506 GCF_051194995.1 Halorussus sp. AFM4
TGGGAGGCGGCGAACCGGGGTTTCCAGAGGCTCGCGCACTCCAGTACTTGCCGGAACGCAGGCGGGCTTAACTTCCGTGTTCGGGATGGGTACGGGTGTAGACCCCGCCGCTATGGCCGCCTTAACGCCGACTCGCGGAATCGAACCGCGATCTCGTCCAACGTCGGTAGTCCGATACAGCGACGACCGTATGTACGTGCAATCCAGATTGCGCCTGGACCCGAATTCGGTCCGGGTACAAGTGCGGATCAGTATGAATGTGTGGCTGACCTGTTAGTGCTCGCGGGCTGAACGCCTCGTTGCCTTGGCGCGTACACCCCGAGTCTATCGAACTCCTCTTGTAGGAGCGGTCGTAGTAGTGCCTCTTTTCCAGGTGGGTTTCGAGCTTAGATGCGTTCAGCTCTTACCCCGTGTCACGTGGCTGCCCGGCACGCGCCCTCTCGGACGACCGGTAAACCAGTGGTGACCACTCGGAGTTCCTCTCGTACTATACGAGCGTTCCCGTCAGGCACTTTGACACCCCCAATAGATAGCAGCCGACCTGTCTCACGACGGTCTAAACCCAGCTCACGACCTCCTTTAATAGGCGAACAACCTCACCCTTGCCCGCTTCTGCACGGGCAGGATGGAGGGAACCGACATCGAGGTAGCAAGCCACTCGGTCGATATGTGCTCTTGCGAGTGACGACTCTGTTATCCCTAAGGTAGCTTTTCTGTCATCAATCGCCCGCATCAAGCAGGCTGATTGGTTCGCTAGACCACGCTTTCGCGTCAGCGTCCCTTGTTGTGCAGGACACTGTCAGACTTCCTTTTGCTCTTGCGCTCTGTTCCGGGTTCCCGACCCGGATGAGGAAATCTTGGGGCACGCTCGATATCTTTTCGAGCGTGTACCGCCCCAGTCAAACTGCCCGGCTACCGGTGTCCTCCTCCCGGAGTGAGGGTCACAGTCACTGACGGGTAGTATTTCACTGATGCCTCGGTGGCCCGCTAGCGCGGGTACCTGTGTAGCGGCTCCTACCTATGCTGCACATCAGCGACCGTGTCCCAGCGACAGCCTGCAGTAAAGCTCTATAGGGTCTTCGCTTCCCCTTGGGGGTCTCCAGACTCCGCACTGGAACGTACAGTTCACCGGGCCCAACGTTGGGACAGTGACGCTCTCGTTGATCCATTCATGCAAGCCGCTACTGAAGCGGCAAGGTACTACGCTACCTTAAGAGGGTCATAGTTACCCCCGCCGTTAACGGGTCCTTCGCCCCATTGTACTGGGTGTTCAGATACCCGCACTGGGCAGGATTCAGTGACCGTACGAGTCCTTGCGGATTTGCGGTCACCTATGTTGTTACTAGACAGTCGGAGCGTCCGAGTCACTGCGACCTGCTCCTATCCGGAGCAGGCATCCCTTATCGCGAACTTACGGGACTAACTTGCCGAATTCCCTAACGTCGGTTGCTCCCGACAGGCCTTGGCTTTCTCCGCCTGAGCACCTGTGTCGGATCTCGGTACGGA
>NZ_JBNTJT010000008.1:1665-3314 GCF_051194995.1 Halorussus sp. AFM4
GCACGGGAATATTAACCCGTTGCCCATTTGTCCCATTCGAGTTACGGTGGGACTTAGGACCGGCTAACCCTCGACTGATCAGCATTGTCGAGGAACCCTTGCTCGTAAGGCCGTCGGGGTTCTCACCCGACTAACGCTGCTACTATGACCAGGATTTTCGTTCCTACGCGGTCCACGCGAGCTCTCGCCCGAGCTTCCATCCGCGCAGAATGCCAGTCTACTCGATTGCGGTGTTACCCGCACGGCCAGGTCTCGGTGGCGGACTTGAGCCCCGATCATTTTGGGCGCCTCAAACCTCGGCCGGTAAGCTGTTACGCTTTTCTTAGAGGGTAGCTGCTTCTAAGCTCACCTCCCGGCTGTCTAGGGCTTGAGACCACCTTCGATCGCACTTAGTCCGCACTTGGGGACCTTAACCCGGCTCTGGGTTGTCTCCCTCACGGTGCACAGGCTTACCCCGCACACCGGATTCCCTGCGTCGACGGCGTCCGTAGGTTTGGAGTTCGACAAGGGGGCCGACTCCTCTCGGAGTCGGCGCCCCTAATCGGTCGCTCTACCCCACGGACTACCTCGACAGAGGTCATGCTTCGACATGTTTCGGTCGGAACCAGCTGTTGCCGGATTCGATGGGCCTTTCACCCCTACACGTGGGTCACGAGAGGGTATTGTAGGACACCAACTCTAACAGGCCTCCACGTGCCTTTCGGCACGCTTCGCCTTGCCCACGCGTAGATCATCCGGTTTCGGGTCGTGTCGGTTTGACTCCCCGCCCTTGAAGACGGCGGCCCTGGTCGTAAGACTGCGGCCGTGTTGCTTTCGCTGTGCCTTCCCCGATGCTCGGGTTAGACTCGCCAAACCAACACACTCCCTGGTTCGTTTTTCAAAACGTACGACGGAACACCGGCTTCCCGTGATTCCTACTGCGGACTTGCGTCCGGTTCGTTTTTCACGGGACCTTGTGAGCTCCGTCGCTCGATCGCCAGCTGATTTCAGGCCCTATTGCACCTCCCTTTGTGGGGTGCTTTTCAGCGTTCGCTCACGCTACTTGTTCGCTATCGGTCTCGAGACGTGTTTAGTCTTCGCGGTCGATGCCCGCGGTATTCACGAGGGATATCCAACCCCCGATACTCTGGAGCTGACGCACACCGTACTCCTCTCTCTTACGGGGCTTTCACCCTGTGTCGCGCTCCGTTCCAGAAGACTTCAGAGAGGGTTTCCGCTGCTGAGGGTCAGTCCGAACACCACATTGCCCGTGAGGGCTTCGGTTTGGACTGTGTCGCTTTCACTCGCGGTTACTGACGACATCTCTTGCGGTTTCTTTTCCTGCCGGTACTGAGATGTTTCAATTCCCGGCGTTCCCCATTGCGCGAGGCAATTGCGGTGGGGATTCCCATTCGGAGATCCTGAGTTCTTCGCCTCCGTGCGGCTCCCTCAGGCTTATCGCAGCTTGGCACGTCCGTCGTCGGCGCTCGAGCCGAGCCATCCACCAGCTGGCACAGTAGCCACGCTGTTGGAATGATACATCGCACTGACCCGGGTTGAACTCGGGTCCAGTGGACGCCTGGATTGCACGTACATACGGTCGTCATCGCCACGCCCCATGGGTGTCATGGGGAGCGTGCATCGAACCCTTCCCACCCGCGCTCTCACGG
>NZ_JBNTJT010000008.1:3537-5134 GCF_051194995.1 Halorussus sp. AFM4
GGTCGTCGAGGACCCTCCGTGTCTGTCGCAAGGCGACAGACGGGTGTGTGGGTCAGGCGCGTCGGCCTGATCCCGTGCGTTAGGAGGTGATCCAGCCGCAGATTCCCCTACGGCTACCTTGTTACGACTTAAGCCCCCTTGCGAAGCCCAGATTCGACCGCCGTAGGCGGCCTCATCCGGACCTCACTCGGGTGCTTTGACGGGCGGTGTGTGCAAGGAGCAGGGACGTATTCACCGCGCTCTTCTGAAGCGCGATTACTACCGAATCCAGCTTCATGAGGGCGAATTTCAGCCCTCAATCCGAACTACGACCAGGTTTGAGAGATTACCGCCACCTTTCGGTGTTGGAACCCGTTGTCCTGGCCATTGTAGCCCGCGTGTAGCCCAGCTCATTCGGGGCATGCTGACCTACCGTTGCCCGTTCCTTCCTCCACGTTAGCCGTGGCGGTCTCCCTAATGTACCCAACTACCACGAGGGTATTGCTGGCAATTAGGGATGCGGGTCTCGCTCGTTGCCTGACTTAACAGGATGCCTCACGGTACGAGCTGACGGCGGCCATGCACCTCCTCTCAGTAGGTCTGGTAAGCTCATCACACTGACCGTCACTCCTACTGTCGGAGCTGGTGAGATGTCCGGCGTTGAGTCCAATTAAACCGCAGGCTCCTCCGGTTGTAGTGCTCCCCCGCCAATTCCTTTAAGTTTCATCCTTGCGGACGTACTTCCCAGGCGGCCCGCTTCTCGTCTTCACTACAGCACAGCACACACTCGTAGTGTGTGCCATACTTAGCGGGCATCGTTTACAGCTAGGACTACCCGGGTATCTAATCCGGTTCGTGACCCTAGCTTTCGTCCCTCACCGTCGGGTCCGTCTTTCCGAGGCGCTTTCGCCACCGGTGGTCCGTCCAGGATTACGGGATTTCACTCCTACCCCGGACGTACCCCTCGGATCTTCCGGCCCCAAGCCAGCTGGTTTCCGCCGGACGCCCAGTCGTTGAGCGACTGGATTTCCCGACGGACCTGTCTGGCTGGCTACGGACGCTTTAGGCCCAATAATAGCGGCCATCACTCGGGCTGCCGGTATTACCGCGGCGGCTGGCACCGGTCTTGCCCAGCCCTTATTCGTACACCTCCCTACGGTGTACAAAAGCGAGGACTATATGCCCTCGCACTCGGAGTCCCCTTATCGCACTGTCGTGCAGTGTAAAGTTTTCGCGCCTGCTGCGCCCCGTAGGGCCCGGAATCTTGTCTCAGATTCCGTCTCCGGGCTCTTGCTCTCACAACCCGTACCGATTATCGGCACGGTGGGCCGTTACCCCACCGTCTACCTAATCGGCCGCAGCCACATCCTATGGCGCCGGGGCGTTTCTAGTTTCCCTCACTCCAGAGTGGAAACCGTATTCGAGATTAGCCTCAGTTTCCCGAGGTTGTCTCGATCCATAGGACAGTTTGGCCACGTGTTACTGAGCTATCTGCCACGGGTCTAAACCCGTGCGACTAGCATGGCTAAATCGGACTCCGATAGCAATGGCCTCCGGCAGGATCAACCGGAATGGTTGCCGAGCTCCGAAGAGCTCGGTGGGTCTCTGGCGGAAGCAA
>NZ_JBNTJT010000009.1:0-539 GCF_051194995.1 Halorussus sp. AFM4
TTCCGGAGGGTGGAGGTGTTGCCGAGCTCGTCGCCGTTGGCGATGTCCTCCAGGAGCCGGCGCATGATCTTGCCCGACCGGGTCTTCGGGAGTTCGGGCGTGAACACGACCGCTTCGGGGCGGGCGATGGGGCCGATGGCGTCCTCGACGCCTTCGACGATGCGGTCGCGCATCTCGTCGTCGCCCTCGTAGCCGTCCTCCGTGATCACGTAGGCGTAGACTGCTTCGCCCTTCACGTCGTGGTCACCGCCGACGACGGCGGCCTCGGCGACGCCCTCGACGCCGACGATGGCGCTCTCGATCTCCATGGTGCCCAGGCGGTGGCCCGAGACGTTGATGACGTCGTCGACACGGCCGAGGACGGTGATGTAACCGTCGTCGTCGATCTTGGCGCCGTCTTCGGGGAAGTACACCCAGTCGTCGGGGTCGTCGCTCTCGGTGTCGGAGTACTCGGCCCAGTACTCGTCGATGTACCGTTCGTCGTTCCTGTAGAGCGTCCGGAGCATCCCCGGCCACGGCTTCTGCACCGTGAGGTAGCC